>JAAVZU010000075.1 GCA_022791815.1 Lachnospiraceae bacterium | reverse complement strand
GGGGAAATGTTCAAGTCTTGAATTTTTGTATTCATATTTGGCTCCTTTGAATGTAAAATGGACTGAAACAAGTCCCATTATAGCACCTTTTCTTCATAAAATAAAGAAAAAAAGGACTAAAACTGGTTCAGAATGTAGGTGTATAATGGAACAAAAGGTAAAACAGGACAGTATTCAGTTGGGAAAGAATATTCGGCGCATCAGGAAAGAACAGAAAATAGGGCAGACAGAACTGGTTGCATTGATGCAGCTTAAAAATGTGCAGATTACAAGGGAAACTTTGGTAAAAATAGAGAGAGGGATACAGCATATTAAGGCGACTCAGCTTAAAGCAATGAAAGAAATATTGAATACGTCTTATGAGGAAATCTTTAAAGAAGAATGAATGATGGATTGGCAAGCATACTGGAGCAGTGTCTATGATGGCTGCTTGCTTGGCATTTTCTGCAATATTTGGTCGTTTTCTGTAATCATATTGACGAATCTGCAAAAGACACTTATCATTTTATCTGTGAAAGTGTAGCTTTTGGCGGTTTTGGCTATAAAGAAGTTATATATCGCCTATGCAGGGCAGAAATAAAGTTTGCCGTAAGTTATGCCGAAATATAATAGAAAGTATGCGACACTGGCGGTAATTATGTCGGAAAGGAGGGAAACAGATGTTTAAGATTGCTATATGTGATGATGAAAACTATTTTATTGAAGAATTAAAACAGATCATATCTGATTGTATGCTGAAAAAAGGACTTGTTTTCAAAATAGATACATATAGCTCTGGGGCTAAGCTTATATCATTAGGGATAGGTATGCTCCAATATTCTATTATATTTTTGGATATTAACATGGATGAAGTCGATGGCATTATGACAGCTAAGAAGATCCGGGAAGTAAGCAAGGAAGCGTTTATCGTTTTTGTGACAGCGTTTGTAAATTATACATTGGAAGGCTATAAGGTAGATGCTATACGATATTTATTGAAAGGCGGTAATAATTTTAAAGATGCGATTGACGAGTGCATAAGTGCAATTATGGAAAAGATGAATTATACGGTTGTAACGAAAAAGTTCAATTTTAATGAGGGCGTCAAAGAGATCGCATTGGAAAGATTATTATATGTTGAAAGCAGATTGCATAAACTGGAGTTTCATGTTATGGAGGAAGATATGAAGATTTACACCATGTATGAAACTTTAAATAATTTTGAGAGTGAATTGCTGGATAACGACTTTGTAAGAATACACCAAAGCTATCTTGTCAATTTGAAGTATGTAATGAGCGTGGACAGGCATCAGGCGGTATTAACAGACGGAAGGACTATTTTAGTTATACCGAAAGCCAGATATAAATACGTTAAAGATAAATTTATTGCATATCGAGGAGAAGTGTGATGTTGGATTTATTACCCAGTTTGTTAATGGTAGTATTTGAGGTTTTTTGCTGTAAGATATTCTTTGAGATATTTGGTACAGTACGCTATAAAGGCTGGCTTAATGCAGCGCAGATAATACTATTAGTTGGTAGTGTGTTTGTAGCTGCAAAAGGATTGGAAAATATCTTTATCTTAAAGCAAATTGCTATTATTTTAATATTTGCCGCTTTTATGTTTTGGCATATGAAAATCAGTATAAAGAAATCGTTGATACTGGCGGTTCTATATCAAGCCTTATTGCTGGCAACAGATTATATAGCATTTCTGGTTTATTATAGTGGATTGATTTCAAATGGTGAAACAACAGGGCTGATATATTTGTTGGAAAGTGTTTTGGTTGTCCTGCTTGGGAAAATGATTCTTTATTTCTGTGTACTTATTATTAAGAAGAAGTTTGGAAAAAAATCAACGGAAATGCTTGTGGATTCAGAGTGGCTTAAATTCCTGTTTTTCCCTATTTTTACAATTATTGTTATGGTGGCTATGTTTTCGGTTTTTGGATATGTGGAAGCAACGAAACAGGTATATCTTTTATTCATTATTGCCTTTGGAATGGCAGGAATGAACATTGTGGAGTTTTATCTGATCAACGACATCATAGAAAGAGAAATAAAGCTGCATGAAAATAAGGTTTTTCAGATTCAGGTAAAAAACCAGACAGAAATGTATCGGTCTATATCAGAAAATTTTGACAGCCAAAAAAGGAAAACACATGAATACAAAAACCAAATCGTATGTATTGAATCATTATTAGGAAACAAGAAATACCCGGAATTAGAGAAATATGTAAAAGAAATATATGGTCATTTGGATGAGGAACTGGATGCCATCAATACAAATAATGTAATTGTAAATGCGATATTAAATACAAAATATCAGGAAGCAGATGCGAAGGGAATTGTTTTTGTGTTCCGGGTAAATGATCTTTCGCAGATAAGAATGAAAGATGAGGATGTGGTTACTATCCTGTCTAATCTGCTGAATAATGCGATAGAAGCCTGTGAGAAATGTGATGATAAAAGGATAATAAAGCTGAAATTTGTTAATGAAGATGACATGGTAATAATTGCCGTTAAAAATACATTCAATCATCCGCTATGTTATGAGAATGGAGAAATAAAATCTTCTAAAGTAACAAGGGCAGAAGAACATGGAATCGGCATTAAAAATATCATAAAGGTTATTGAGAAGTACAACGGATCGTATATTATTGAGGACAGTAAAAATGAGTTTTACTTCTCAATTATTATTCCTGCCTGAAAAAAAGATTTCAACCTTTTTATATGTCATTTTCTGCTCTGGAGTGTCTATTTTCTGCAAAGCATATTGTTTTGCTCCGGTATTTCTTTATACTTGATTTTAGGAAGGAGGTGCATAAGGTATGATAGAAAAGATGGTATTAAGCTTGGTAAGCCAGATGGAATCTAAAAAAATGATAGACAAAGCTGACAGCGAACATTATGAGTATGCTTTGATTACTCTGACGGAGCATACCATAACGGTCGGAACCATGCTGCTGATTGGGCTGGTTTTTAATCAGTTTATACCGACGATTTGTTTTCTGGTATTTTTCCTCTCGCTTAGGAAAAGGACTGGCGGGTATCATGCAGACAAATTCTGGCAGTGCTATCTTGTGACGGTCATTATTTACATTGCGATTATACAGGCTGCTACTGTTCTTTCCCAAAATCCGGTTACTGTATATGTTATGTTGTCCTTTGCGGTGCTTGTGATTGGGGTTATAGGAACCGTCAACCATCCCAATATGGATATGGACAAAGACGAACTGCGGGAGTCAAAGAAAGCAGCCAGATTATGCGTTTTGTTGGAAGCAACGGTGATTGCGGCATTGATTGCTTTGAAAATGGATGATCTGTATGTAAGTTATATGTCATTGGCTATCATATTATGTGCGTCCTTGCTATGCGTAGCTAAAGTTATGAAACAGGAGGTAAAGGTAAAATGAAGAAAGCAGACAAGATCAATGACACGGTTTTAAAAGCAGTGGAAAGAATTGCCCGGAACGAGGTCGAAAAGAATTGTTACGATTGGCCCCCGGTTTGTGCAGGATTTTTTCACCAGCCGAAAAGACCAAAGAATGTAAAAAAAGAAATCAGCAGCTTATAAGGGCGGCGGGGAGAGGCTCTCGGATACTTTTACGAGAGCTTCTTTGTCAATAGCTTTCAGATTCAGTGAAACAGAATATAAGCAGATTGGTTATGGAAAGGGATATTGCAATGCGCAGTATCTCTTTTTTGTTGCAAAAAATGAAACCAAATTCTTTCCAACAACGTATTGATAGGAAATTTGGGCAGATGGGATTTGGGCAAATGGACGAGAGAGGACTGTTAAAAAGGCTGCGGAATGGGGATGAAAAAGCGTTTGAGAAAATAATGGATATGTATAGTGCCTATATTGTCAAAATCGTCGGAAGCCTGATAAGCCCAAAGGGAACAAAGGAAGATATTGAGGAGGTGGTAGCAGATACATTTATAGCATTATGGCAGACGGCAGAAAGGATCAATTATGAAAAATACAGCAGTATCAAAGCATACATAGCGGTCATTGCAAGGAATAAGGCGAAGGACTGGTTGAGAAATGTAAGGGGACAGGATTTGCAGTTGATGGATGATGCTTTAATAGTTGATAACAGCCTGGAGCAGTTGATTGTTCAGAGAGAGCAGCAAAGGATTATAGAAAGCACCTTAAAACAATTAAAGCCTTTAGACTGGAAGATTTTCGTTGCCTATTATTATCAGTACAGAAAAGTAGAAGAAATTGCAAGGGAATTTCAAATGAATCCGCAGACTGTAAAAACCAGACTGCGGCGTGGCAGAGAGATGCTTAAAAAAATTCTTATTAAAGAGGGCTATAATTATAATGAAAATTAGAATTAGAATTAGTGATATGTTTGATAATGCTTCTGAACTAATCGAAGAAAATGCAGAAGCAGAATATGCTGCTGATAATAAAAGGATTAAAGAAATTGTATTTTCAAATATAAATCCTATGAAAAAAGTCCATAGGCGCAAGCGGTATGTGGCGATCCTGCTTATATTTTTGGCGATTGGAAGTATGACGGTAGGGGCAAAAGGTCTGTTGCGTTCTGCTGGGATCATAGGCAGCAATAAAGACGAAATAATGCAGCCGCAGATGGGGCAAAGGGCAGAAGAAGATTTTGTTTATCATTTCAACAACATTGTTGACTTTCAAACTGCCCTGATTGATGAGGGGAATTTATATGAAGGGGATATTCCTGTTGCGAAATACATTGCGGAAATTCCCGTAGATACTGCGGGGAGGCTGCCGGAGTGCTATCTGGATAATGGGGCAATGATAATTTTTACCCAAAGCAATAATGATGGATGGGATGCAGCAGACGATGCAATACTGCATTTTGAGTTTACTCAGGGGCAGGCTGATGGGAATGACCTGCCGCCGTTTGGTATCTTGGAAGTTGGCTATATAGTAGCCGGAGAGTTAAAAGAGCTGCAAATGATAAGCCAGAATTTTTACAGTGTGGATTTCTGTCCGGAGAGTGAAGGAACATATTATTTTTATCTGAAGAACTGTTCCAGCGACAGGATAATTATTACAGAGGGCAATATCAATGTAGTGCAAGGAGGCATAAATGATGAGAGAGAATGAACAAAATGAGACAATATCAACTTTAAAAACAGTTCCCATAAAAGAAGATACACTTCAAAAGGAAAGAATGGGATTACCGCAGGCAGATATTGGAAGTGGAAAAACAGTGTCCTTTCTGGATAGTAGTGGGAGCATGTTCTATGTGGCGGGAGGAACAAAAGTAAGTTTCAGCGTTGAACTGGATAAATCAGCTTCTGTTGAAATGGGATATATTAGTAACAATGGGACAAAAACACAAACATATAACGGAACGGGCAGCTCACATAATACGTCATTTGAGATTACAAATACAGGTTATTACAGGTTTTATGTTACAAATACATCTTCAAGTACCATACGGGTAACAGGAGGAACAATCAGTTTTTGATGTATTGCGAATTACAAGGAGGTAATCATGAAAAGACGGATCTTAAAAATTCTGAAATGGGTGTTTGTGGTTTTACTGGGTGCTGTTGTAGTATTGGTAATTTGGAATTTTATCTGTAAAATGGCAGAGCAGTCTAAGATTGAAGCTGCATATGGAACTGCCATTGATGTAAATGGGCATAGTATGACGGTAGATATAAAGGGGGAAAGTAATGAAACAACAATCATTATGCTGCCCGGCTGGGGTTCTCCGTCACCAATTCTGGAATTTCTTCCATTAGCGGAAGAACTCTCAGAAAAATTTAGGGTTATCACCATAGAACCGTTTGGATATGGGCTTTCAGATAGAGTCGGGGTAGAACGGGAAATCAGCGTAATTGTAGAAGAACTGCATGAATGTACGCAGAAGTTAGGCTGCAATCAGTATTATTTAATGGCACATTCACTATCAGGACTGTATTCACTGTACTGGGCAAATGCTTATCCGAAGGAAGTGCAGGGGTTTATAGGACTTGATCCGTCTGTTCCAAAACAATCTGATGAAGAGCCGCTGCCGATTAAAATGGTAACACTGAACAAGCTATCGGCGTACTTCCAGAAAATAACAAGCATATTGGGAATTACCCGGATATTATCTATTGGAAAGCCGGAAAATGCAATTTATGCGGATTCCTCTTATCCGTATTCAGAAAGGGAGTTAGAAGTATTCCGCATTTTGTCTATGGATTTTGCCTATAACAGAAATACTATGAATGAGTTAAATCATATGGAAGATAGTCTGGAGTCCGTAAGAGATATGAAATTCCCTGATACAGTTCCAGTATTACAGTTCGTTTCGAGTGATAACTGTGAGCTGCTGGAAACATGGGAAACGCTGCATAGGGAAGTTATTACGGAAACGGATAAGAGTGAGGTGCTGCGGTTGGATGGAGGGCATTATCTACATTTTGAGAGGAAAGAGGAGGTTGTTGAAAAGGTAGGAGAATGGTTGAAAAAGTAGAGAACTACTTAAAATTTTGTAATATTTGTTGGTAAAATTTAAGATGCTAAGTTGCAAGAGCAAATAAATGAAATGAACAAGTTCTTGAACAATAGGACGATATCAAAAAGACAGTCTGGAAATTATGAGAATTTAGACTGTCTTTTTGTTGACGTTATTGCTCGAAATGAATATACCTAAACGTAAATACGGAATATAAAAGAAATTTGGACATTTTCTGCTAAAAATGGTCACTTTCTGCAAGGCTAATTGTATTTTGAATTTTTTATTATAGAATATTAATAAGCAACTCCTACTTGCATAAAAATCAATATAAAGAGGAGGGATTTTTATGAAAACGTAAGTTAAGATATAATCCATTTAGGAGAAGGCATTGAATAAAAGAATGTTGCTTGGACTCATAATGAGAGAGCAAGGTGATTCTGACTGATAGAGGAATCGCAAATATTTTGCTTTGCATTGACTTTTTGTTTGGGAGATGAATTGATGAACGATGAAAAAGTGATGGAAAAACTGGATTCAATTTTAAGAGATAAATTTGGATTCGACGATAAAAAAATAGGTAAGATGAAGGAACATAGATTTCTTTCTAGTGAGATTGGTTTTTCTGCTGTAAATCTTTTGGAGTTGTTTTTGGAGATTGAAAAAGAATTTAAAATTTCTTTTTCTGAAAATGAGATTTTGAATACACAATTCGATAGTTATAGGGAATTAGTGAAAGTTATTTGTATAAAAACAGGAGGAACTTAAATGACAGGAATGAATGTGAATAGTATTGTAGCGAATCCATATGCTAATAGTTACTTAACTTCTACACAAAATAGAAGTAATAACACATCAGCAGATTCTTTCGTAAATGCAATTAATGAAGTGGCTGGTAGTGAAGGTTTAGCGGGTTCAAATAATGTGAATTTTGAGGGGGATATGGTAATTTCGCAGCCACCTACTTATGGTAATTTTGTATATAATAACACGATTTCTAATAAATCCAAAGATGAAATGACAATGGATGAGTACAAACAATGGTTCATGAATGAAATATCACAAATGCCTGTAAGTGCATGGTATCGTTCTACCTGCGTAGGTGGTGCATTGACCATTACTGATAAAGCATTTGAAAGGATGAAAAGTGATCCAGAGTGGGAAAATACGGTATTGAATATGGTAAGGAATATGTATTCCTCAAATGGCATAATGGGTTCCAAAATGATAGGTTTTCAAGTTATTGGGGCATCTCCCGAAGAATGTTATGGTGAAGGGATACCTGTTGATAACAGTTCAGGAGCATCTTCCAATTCAAATAGTGAAGAATCATGGTGGAAAAAACGTCATGAAAGAATGGAAGAATTAATGAAAGCACAGGAAAAAGAAGCGATTAAAAAAGCACAAGCAAGACGAGAAGCTGCACGGAGTGAATATTTAAATCGCCAGTTGGAAAGTCAGCAGAGATTGCAGAGTTTATTCATGGGAAAAATGCAGACCATTGAGGCAGAAACGAGTATGTCCGCCGTTCAGTCTGCAGAAGCAAGTTCTTTAGCGGTAGCAGCATATGAGAAAAGCAGCATCATTTTATCGGATAAATCTATTTAAAATTATTACAGATGATTATAGACCAGCGAGTCCTTTAGCTGTTGTTTATAAAATATTCGGGAAAGGAGGAACTGAAAATGAAAAGAACATTAGGAAAGAAAAATGATCTTAACAAAGGTATGGTAGTGGCATTTGCATGTAACTGCGTAGGCGGCATATGCAATATCGGCTGCTCATGCACCGGAACAACCGACTATACTACAACTTATGCTCAGAACTTAGCAAAAGTAGTATCTTCCGGAATGCAGTTGGCTACATGGTCTTAATACATAACGAAGATCATGTAGGGAATGCAGCGATAGGATTTTCATTCCTATCGCTGTGTTCAAATAAAAGCAGATATATGGAGAGGGTTACTATATGCAAGATAAAAAAATATATTTACATTTATTCAAAACATTGAATAGCTTTTATTTGTATGATGCTAATG
>JAAVZU010000074.1 GCA_022791815.1 Lachnospiraceae bacterium | reverse complement strand
TTTTTTCAATTATTATGTATAGAGGATATTAATTTAACGGATTTTCAAAACTTTTATTATGATTATGTATCTGAAATTAATTCGATTGATTTAACATATTTAAAGCCAGCTAAAACGTATAAGATTCATGAGGCGGAGTATTTAAAGAATGCTCAGTATATAAAAAGTAAGTATAAAGACAATAAATATTTTTTGTTTTGTCAACAAGAATATTATGATAAATATTTGAGTAATCCTAATTCTACTAATGCAAAAGAGTGTTTTAAATTAACAAGAATTAAGGGTGTTTTATGGGCATATAAATTATTTTATGTAGGATGCTCTCGTGCAAAAGAAAACTTAGTTATTGTTATAGATGAGAACAAAATAACATCGTTTAAAAAAGAATTTATAAAAAGAATGACAGCCATAGGATTTGCTGTTGATGGAATATAAAAATTAGGATAATGTTTATTAACAGTAACACGGACGGATATACAAAATAGGTAGCGTGGTTGTAAGCATCACAAATAAAGGTATAACTGCTAATTTAGAGAAAATAACACTGAAAAAAGGCTGTTGATTCGCAGACATCTATAAAAGGAGTAAGGATTCTGCACAGTGATCAACTGGGGCAATATATCCTCAAAGGATTTGTTGAATATTGTGAACAAATGCCATAATCCAGAGCATGAGTAAGGCAGGATATTCATATGATAATGCCCCAAGGAGAGATATTTTAACACATTAAGGAATGAGCTCATTAATTTTCATTCTTATGAGACAGAATAAACTCTTTATGAGGTAAAATGATATAATATAGTTGTAACAAAGGAGATTAATTGATATAATGAAATTTATAGAGAAAGAAGATAGCTATAATGTCATTAAAGTACTATGAGTCAGAATTAAAAAAGAAAAACATTAGACTGTGTTTTGAGGAAAACCGTACTATCTTTAGCATCTGCAAAGAGTATGTGATAGCCAGATCCACTGTTTTTTCATGGTGCGGTAAATACTTCAAAGAAAGCCAAATTAAATTCAGTGAAACGCCAGATCAACTATTGGAGCTGGATTTACTGAAGGAGAATTTTGAACTTAAAAGAGGGTTGGAAAAAAAACAAGGAGTTCCTCATCAGATGATGTTATAAATGTTTCAAAGAAAAATTATGAAAATGGGATTGAGCTAAATGGATATTTTATTTATAGTTTTTTCAAAGAAATAAAAGAAGATTTTCAAAAAACATATGAATTAGCTCATAATTTAAAAGAAGTATAATTCGCAACTTTAGGAATATTTAGAATCAGCGTATATCAATTTAGAATATATCATGGAACACAATTATATAATGAAATAGTGAAAAATATAGGAATTATTTATGAATGTGAATACATTATAAAGACACAGAAAATTGCGGAGGAAATATAATGATTGAACAAATACGTAGATGCCAAAAATGTGGTTTATGTTTTAATCAAAAACCACTATTAGATACAGAAAGAGAATGTCAGGTTTTCTGGGTGGGTCTTTCTGCTAAAAAGACGGAAAGTGATGAAGAAATACCATTGTCACCAGAAACAAATACAGGACGGCTAATTCAAAAAATAGAGGAGATGTGTGAAGAGATAATCACATATAAAACAAATTTAGTAAAATGTCTTCCTTTAACAGAAGAAAAAAAATTACGCTATCCAAATAGTAAGGAGATTGATAGCTGTTTTGAACATTTGCTCGGCGAAATCCATGCAATGTCTCCTAGAATAGTGTTTTTATTAGGTGAAAAGGTTTATTCGTCCGTGGAAAAGCATTTGAAGATCAATTTTGAAAAATGGAATGAATTTGAATATCCTTATAAAGAGCATAATGGTACATATTATGTTCCAATACATCATCCATCTTATATTAGTGTTTATAAAAGAAAACAGATGGATAAATATATAGAGGGTGTAGAAAGGATAATGAATCGATTATTGTAAAACTATTTAAAGTAGATATCGACATATTTTCATAAATGGACAAAGTAACCAAACTGTCTTTGAATCATTTCTTCAAATTACCAAGGATAAAAGACGGACTTCTTGTTCTATCGTTCTATGTTGAGAGCTTTATACTTCTGTCCCACAAATCATCAGATAGCATATTGGTATTATATTAAGTTTTAGTACAAATTAAACTGGGAAATTTTTATTTCTAATGTATTATTTTACATATATTCTATAATTCTTGAACACAACTCCACATTACGCTTGCAAGGTAGATAAATTTTAAATTATTATATTTTGGATAGATAGACTGACAGCAAGTGTCAAACTTGCAAGAGAACTGTAACCCTTTTATATCAACATAGTCTTTAAAGAGTAAATAACATATTTTTATTTTAATTAAAATCCGTTATACTGATATAAAAAGAGATTGGTATAACGGATTTTTTGGGGACGCTGTAGAATCTGCTCTTATCCAGATAGAAGAAAAGAGTATGAATCTTACATGTTTGCAAAAGGATTTGTAAAAAATCAGATTTATAAATGTGGGTTTGCTTTTGAAGGAAAAACTGTGTTGATTGGGTAGCACCAGAGAAAATCTTAGGAAAAGAGGTGTATTTTAGATGGGATTATATTTGAATCCGAACAATGATGCTTTTCAAATAGCATCCAATGATGATATTTATAGTGATAAGACAGAATTAATTTTATTTACCAATAGAAAGTTAAATAAAGTGAAACGTTATGTCTGTGTTAGTTGTCCAAGGTGGTTTGAAAAATCAACAGAAGCAGAAATACTCATTGCAGATATTGTTTATCTTTTTGCAACAATGTAGTTAGTCCCAAAGTATATATAAGTGAAACTTCATACAAATAATTTATCTGCTATGTGGGCTATGTTAGAAGTGAAAGGAATGTGAATTATGAATTATAACAGAATGAAGAGGAATGAAAATGCAATTTTTCAGCCGAAACCACAATTCAAAAGATAAAACAAAAGAATTATGTTCAAACATTAGAACACTATACTGGTGATATTTTTCTTGTAGGCATCAATTATGATAAAAAGAAAAAGATTCATCAGTGTATTATTGAGCAATGTAAGAAATAAAAGAAGGTGAGTTTGTGAAAGTTTATAAGTTATACTTTAGTCCTACAGGTGGTACAAAAAAGGTTATAGATAGGTTAGCTTCTGTTTGGGACTGTCAAAAGGTAGAAATTGATTTATCAGATATGAAGTATGAATTATCTAATATTGTATTTGAAAAAACGGATGTTTGTATTGTAGCTGTACCCAGTTTTAGTGGGCGAGTGCCACAATTTATTATTCCAAAGTTAAAGGGGATGAAGGGAATAGGGGTAAAGGCAATCCTTGTGACAACTTTTGGAAATAGAGCCTTTGATGATACTCTTATTGAATTGCAGAACACGCTGCAAAGTGTTGGGTTTTGTTGTGTATGTGCAGTGGCAGCGGTAACGGAACATTCTGTTATGCCTAAATATGGAAAGGGAAGACCTGACCAGTCAGATAAGAAGGAATTAGATGCATTTGCAAAGAAGTGCAAAAATGTTGTAGAAAATATAGATGGTCAGTTAGTGGTTCCAGGTAATAGACCATATCGTAAGTATCTTACAATTCCTATAAAACCAAAGGTAAATAAGAATTGTAATAGGTGTGGTCTTTGTATGCTCAGATGTCCCGTACAAGCTATTCCGTCTGATATAAGAAATGTAGATAAAGACAAATGTATTTCGTGTCTGCAATGTGTAAAAGTCTGTCCTAAAAATGCGAGATATGTTAGTAGATTTATGCAGAAAATAGCAGAAATAAAGATGAAAAAGTTATGTAAGGATAGAAAACAAAATCAGCTTTTTTTGCCACAATAGTTTATTTGGAAAAAACAAAATTTGGGTATAAGAAAAAGGAGGAAGATAAATGGGAAATAGGGAAGCTATTTTATTTATAGTCTTTGCAATTTTTTTTCTTATTTTTGTTGTAGGTATTATAATATTAGCCCTTAGGTGGGAAAATAAGAAAAAAGGAGAACTCATTGCCCGATGTACAGTATCAATACAAGGTACATTGATCGGAATAGCGCAATCATATTATTCTCATATCGATAATAATGAACAAGTTCAATATAATTATAATCCTATTGTACGATATGAATTTGGAGGGAAAACTTATGAAAAAACATATAGTAGTACTTCTAGCTGGGAAGATGTACAGCCTGAACGCACACTTACTATTTTTGTGAATCCTAATAATGCGAATGAAATATATGTGCCATTACCAGAAGATGTCAAGAAAGATAGAAATAAGAAAACAAAGATTTTTTTGATTGTTTTTTTTATATGGATTTTGATTGGCCTTATTGGTGGTATTCTAATGGCAAGATGAGAAAAAGCAACAGCTTAGCCAAGGGCTAACCTGTTACGAGAAGAATACATATTTCTACAAGATACATCATTAATGTTCTGTTAATATTCATCATGTAGTCATGTAAGATTTCTTTGGTAAGATAACTTTATTATAAGAAAATAAGGAGAGATACATGATGAAAAAAATAAGGAGAATAATAGTTATATGTATCATAGGAGTAATAATGTTTCAGAGTTTGTGTGTTACCTCTTTTGCATTTGAACGAAGTACAGAAGATAAAGCTGTATCGTCTGGGATGGCATACAAGGATATTCAAACAACTATTGAAAAGTATGTGGAAGAACACAGCAAAACTATGGCAGGTATGAGTGTTGCAATTTATGATGAGAATAATACTATTTATAGGAATGATTTTGGATATGCCAATAAAGAAAAAAATTGTAAAGTGGGCAAGCAAACCGTATTTGAGTGGGGGTCTACCAGTAAATTATTCATTTGGGTTAGTGCTATGCAACTTGTAGAGCAGGAAAAACTAAAATTAAATAAAGATATAAGAAACTATTTACCAGATGATTTTCTTACAAACTTGACTTATGATAAGAAAATTACAATGCTCGATTTAATGAACCATCAGGCAGGGTTTCAAGAAATGTATGCAGGTGTTCAAACTTCAAATGAAAATGAAGTCCAGCATCTGGAAGAGACATTAAGTGCACATCAACCAAAACAAATTTATGAGCCTGGGACAGTAACTGCATATTCTAATTGGGGAGCTGCTTTAGCTGCTTATATTATACAACGTGTCAGTGGAATGGATTATGCAGAATATGTTCGTTATAATATATTACAGCCACTCGGTATGAAACATACTGCTGTTAGTGCTACACTGCAAGATAATCTTTGGGTAAAAAAACAGAGAGAAAAATTAGGTTGTTATGATATAGATGGAAATAAAATAGCTGGCAAGGGAATGTATTACATAACACTTTATCCAGCAGGAAGTGCAACAGGGACAATAGATGATTTGCTTTTGTTTGCATGTGCAATTACGCCAAACAGCAAAAGGAAATGTCCATTATTTAAAAATCAAAAAACTTTACGTTTAATGTATACAGCTACTAGTTATTATGGAAATAGTGAAGTTCCTAATAATTATCATGGATTTTTTGCAAGTCAATATGGTGTAGAGACTTTAGGACATGGAGGAAATACATTTGGTTGTTCTACAATGCTTCAATTTGATCCACAAAGTGGAATAGGAATGGTTGTTATGACAAATCAGGCACATGAACAAACATATAATTATAAAATGTATGAATTTATATTTGGTAAGTTTGCAGATTCAGAACTTGCACAAAGAAAACGAGAAGTGCCAAAAGGATTAGTTGTATCTGCAAGAACGGTAGAAAAGGGGCCTTTTTCTGTTTTTGGTTCGTTAGGTCTTTTAAGTTATTCAGAAGAAGATTTGAATTCTTGGTGGTATCAAGAGGGAAAATGCATATATGGTGGATATGGAGATTACTTTATTGCAACAGAAAAATTAATTTTGAACCTAGTATCCATACTTTTTTTTGCATTGGCAGGAATTTATGGAGTGATAACTATAATTGGTGGTGGTTTAATTTGTTTGCCAATTCAAAAAGCAATGAAAAAGAAAAAAGGAATTGCTATAATTGACGATCCGTTTAGAAAATGGAATTATGTTACATCAGGAATCATAGCAGCTATTTTTATAGATTTTTTAGTTATGATAATGCGGTTGGGTAAAGGAATCATTACGGGAGAAATTGGAACTATAACAAGCTATGTAATGCAAAGTCGTGCGATTGCAATTATGTCAATTTTACTAATAGTATGTCTTGTATTAGGATTCGTTCACTGGATTAAAAAAAGCATAGATACCACAAAAACAGGAAAAATAAAATATTGTATCACAGTATTTATGGCGATATGTATGTTAGTAAATATAGTTATTTTTGATATGTACCAGTTCTGGGCAATTTAGATGAAATAGAGTAACATAGAACGAGGGGGACTTATGGCAAATATTTTAGTTGCAGATGATGAAAAAGAAATTGTAAGGTTAATAAAAATTTACATTGAAGCTAACGATAATCGGGTTTTTGAAGCAAATGACGGGGAGTCGGCATTGCAAATTTTAAGTCGTGAGCAAATAGACCTTGCCATTGTGGATATTATGATGCCTAAAAAAGATGGTTATGAAGTAATAAAAGAAATTCGTAAAGGAAGATACATTCCAATTCTTGTAATATCCGCAAAAATTGAATTGTCTGACCGTATACTGGGTATTGATTTGGGAGCAGATGATTATATTACAAAGCCTTTTGAACCATTAGAAGTTGCTGCCAAGGTGAGGGCACATTTGCGAAGAATAGATGCCCAGGCAATGAATGAACAAGAACAACATATTATAGAGGCTGGATCACTTATTTTAAATTGTGATGAATGTGTGGTTATAAAAGAGGGACAAACATACGAACTTACAAAAGCAGAATATAAGATTCTGGAATTGTTTATGAGACAGCCAAGACGGGTATTTACCAAAGAACAAATTTATGAATATGCATGGGGGAATGAATATTGTGTGGATGATAATACGATTAGAGTGATTATTAGCCGGCTTCGTAGTAAAATAGGAGAAGATAAAATTAGAACTATTCGAGGACTTGGTTATAGATTGGAGATATATGAATAAGTTTAAAAAACAAATTATGAAATATTTTATTGCTTGTGCATTTTCTATTGCTGTGGTTGAGTCAATGCTGGACAGTACCTTTGATAATGTTGTTTTTCCGAGGTTTGAGGATAATATAGTAGTTGCTCATATTTTGCTGGGAATATATTTTTTGTTGATAATTGCAATATTTGTACTGTTTGCAGCTTTGTTTTATCGTCTAACCAATATAGCTATTAAAAAAGAAAGTAATCGACAGTTAAATAAACAGAATATGATTTATTCTTGTATTGCTCATGATTTAAAAACACCAATGACATCTATTCAAGGATTTGCGGCAGCTCTTCGGGAAGAAAGGATTAAAGAAGAAGAACAGAAAGAGATATTTGATATTATTTACAATAAAAGTTGTTATATGAACGGGTTGGTAGAGAGTTTGTTTACCTATTCAAAGTTAAATACAAATGACTGCCAATTGTCTTATGGAAAAATGGATTTGGCGATGTTAGTACGGGAAGTTGTGGCACTAAACTATGATGAATTTGAAAAGAAAGAGATCTGTCTGGGGCTTGAAATCCCAGAAGAACCGATTTGGTGTCTGCTGGATGAAAAAGAAATAAAACGGGCAATCAATAATTTGGTTATTAATGCTTATATGCATAATGAAAATGGTGCAAAGGTTATGATTCAGGTTAAAAGACAGGAAAAGTATGTGTATATAATCATAGCGGATAATGGAAAAACAATATCTAAGGAACAAGAACAGAATATATTTGAACCATTTGTATCTGGAAACGATGCACGGTCTAGTGGAGAAGGAAATGGACTTGGCCTCGCCATTTCCCAGATTATTATTGAGAAACATGAGGGCAAATTATATATAACAAATAATATTAGAGATTATACCAAAGGCTTTGTGGTTCAATTGCAGTCAGTATAGGAACTCTGACTGCAATTGTTACTTTGCAAAAAACGATTAGGTAGAATCTCTTTTTTTATTAAATTCTAAATTTATTTAAGGATTATTTAATAATTATCATGTTATAGTATTTCTTGGTAACAGTTCAGGTAGGTCTTGCACACTTTGCTGTGCAGAACTAGTTTAGAAAGTATTAGACTTTAAGGATTGCTGTACAAGAATAAGGGGGTATGAACATGATATTTGCAAAAAAATTAAAATCTATCTGCAAGCAGGCGGGTATGTCACAGGAACAGCTGGCGGAGAAACTTGGTGTGTCAAGGCAGGTGATTACGAAATGGGAAATGGATATAGATATTCCCAGTATAGAAAACATCAGGGCAATCTCCGAACTGTTTGACATTTCCATTGATGAGCTGCTCTCAGGCGAAAAAGGAGCAAAAATGTCGTCAGAGTATCTATTTGAAAGCATTACGGAATATGACATTGATGAGCCAAAACGGTATGATATGAAGTTTGGAGGTGCAAAGCAGTTTGTGCTGGCAGGTTATAAGGGTGAAAAGATCCGTGTTCGTTTTGTGTCTAATACAATGTCCATGCTTCAGAACGATTTTAAGGTTAAGATTGACGACATCAGAAAACGAATTGATGTAGATGTGATCCGTATGAAGGGTGTATCTGAAGCGGTGGCAAAAGAAGCAGTCAGCATTTTTGTTCAAATCCCTACGCCATATATCGGGGAAATTGAATGTGCAGTCAATGCGGAAACCGTGGAAATCTGTTCGGTGGAATGCGACAGCATAGAGCTTGACACAAAGACACCAAGTGTCATTTTGGATGATGTTATCGGTACAGTAGAGATAAACTGTAACCTTGACATGGAAGTAGTTTGCCATTCCTTAAAAGGAGAGGTGGCAATTAATCAAGTGTCAGCAACCTCAAAAATCCATATCCCAGACGGTACAATATTCACTGCCGTTACAAAAGGTGTTGGCACAAGTATTGCTTATGAAAAGGATGGAAAACAGGTAGAAAGATTTGATACACCCGATGCGGATAATATTATCGAACTGAATGGTATTAAGAGTGAGCTTGTCATTAGCACAGACAAAGAAGGGAGTTTGATGAGATGAAAACAAATTATTTGAAGAAATACATTATCAGCTCTTACGTTTTGGTTTGGGCACTTATTATTTTTGTAGCAGGCACAGCAAGTCTGGTCTTTCATGCACCGCCAGTGATCATGTGGATTGTCCGCAATCTGATCTCATGGTCGCCGACTTATCTGCTTTTAATTGGGTGGAAGCATTTCAGACCTAATGAAACAAGAATAGATTTTGTGAAAAGATGTTTTTCAGGTAAAGTAAAGCTATTTTATCTGCTGTTCTCCTTTGGCATTACCTTTGGAATCAGTATGTTGTCATTGTTCATTTTCTCTATGATTGAGGGAAAACCGATGTTATCCTATATCGATTGGGGAACAACAGCATTGCCACTGAGTATTTTTCTGTCCTTTACTTCAGGACCAACAGGAGAAGAATTGGGATGGCGTGGGTTTATGCGGGAGGAATTTAACAAAAAACATACTTTCCTTAAATCATCTGTGTACCAAGGTTTAGTGTGGTGTTTCTGGCATACATTGTTGTGGGCGGTAGATTCAGACTTTACTGACTGGAGAGCAATTCCTTACATCATTTCTAATATTGTTGTCATTACATCAATGACCATTTTTATGAACATTTTGTTGGAGCGTCATAACAATCTGATCTATTCGGTATTGCTGCATTTTGGCTTCAATATACTATATGTTTTTTTGGATGCAGACATATTGTTTTTTGTGATTTTGACTGTCTTGTATCTGATTATAACACCAATTGCTGTGTTGATAAGAAATAAGTTGGTCAAGGAATGACAAATGTCATAGAAATTTGTGACTTTTGTAACTTATTATTTTTCATGCTTTTTCGTATAATTTTTTTTAGGTATAGTTTGTCCTATATGTGATGATGTCATGTCTTTTTACATAAAGAACTTTGTGGTGATACTATGCTGTTATATAAGAGAAAAGGTTTTGAGGAGCGTACTTGCACCTGAATGTGCCAGGAATGTTCAAGATAACTAAATAAATCTGTAGTTTGTTAAACTAGAAGATTGATAATTAAGGAGATTAAAGAATATGGAAAGAAATATTAAATCTATGGAAAAGAAATATCTTACTTCATCATTAGAATTGGTTGAAGATGTTTTTGCTAAATGGGATAGCCCAAATGAGGGTAAAGTTGTACGAGAACTGGTTGAAGAAATACGGTCGAAGAAATATTATGTTCCAGAGTTGGAATTAATTATGGTTAATGAGGATGATGAAGTTATTGGATATGCGATGTTTTCTCGTTTTCATATTGAGGGCAGATATGAGAGTGAACTGTTAATACTGACACCAGTTGCTGTAAAAACGGAACTGCAAAGACAACATATTTCAAAAGATTTGTTGGAGTATGGATTTGAGAAGGCGGGGAAAATGGGCTTTAAGGCAATACTTGTTGAAGGAAATCCACAGAATTATAATCCTCGTGGATTTCAGTCAAGCTATAAATTTGGAATAGAAGCAGGACCGAATATCAAACTGCCACATCCCGATTGTCTAATGGTTAAAGAATTGGAAGGAGGAGCATTAGATAAAATGAGTGGTCTTGTAGATTATTCATTTTATGAATCACTTCACTAGGAACAAATTTTGGTTTGTTGAACAAAACAAGTCCATGTTGTAGGTTTGTTATATTTAATAAGAGAACAAATGGAAAATATGGTATATTTCCTGTATTTTTTAGGGAGGATGAGCCGCTTCAAATAGACGATAAAACTTATGAAGATGGAGCAAATAGAGTTAGTCTTTTACAGGCAGGAAAGAAATCTATATGGGGAATTGGTTATCGTTTGTATGCTTAAACCCAAACAGGGAGCTTTACCCTTTTTTTACTTTTCCTTAACTTTTCTTTTGGAATTATAGGTTA
>JAAVZU010000073.1 GCA_022791815.1 Lachnospiraceae bacterium | reverse complement strand
TGATCTTTTTTAAAGGAATGAAAGTTATATTTAGCATTACAAAAAGAAAGTATCTGGATTCCTTTTTCTGGAATAGAATCCTATAGAATATATTATAAAACGAAATGGGTATGGTGACCCCTTTTAATGACATGAATGAGAGAAAAAATTAGAGTATAATGTCTAATATTGAAGTCAAAAAATTATTATGAATTTCCGACACTGTATTATTTTTAATTTAGAGAAAAAAGAGTACAATCAGTTTATTGGGATTTATCAAAATAAGTATGTAATTATGCATTATATTTTGTAATATGAATATTCGTATAAGACATTAGATGGCCATATAAACTATAGTGATTATAGTTATGATGTTCCATCAAGAAAGTATTTGTTATTTATTAAAGGATATGCAAGGAAAAAGCATTTGTAAGATATAGATAAATCCAAACAATGAATTTATATTTTTACTTGTTTGGGTAGATGAATTTAATGGTTTAAAAATTCAAGAGAAGAAGTTTGTAATATTCAAATTTCATTATGATCGTAAAGAAAAAGATTTGGATTTGATTTTAATACCATCTCAAAAAAAGAAATACAAAAGCTAATTGAAAAGGCTAAGTATAGTATTAACAAGGATGTTGGATGTATGATTGATGGTGAATGGATAGATAGCTTAAAAAGTAATGGGATGGAGACTGAATTTGTCAATTCACGTGAAAATTTATAAATGGTTTTATATCTTGTTATAAAAACTTTGAGGCAGATGATGAGTTGTAATTTTTGCTTTATAGAATAGAAAATGGAAAGAGAAATAATAATGTATATTAAATATAAGTAAAAGTATATGAAATTGTTAAACAAGAAAATTTATATAGTTAAATAAATACAAAATAGAAATATATGGAGGTTTCAACATGGTAAAGAACAGGTTTGAAAAAATATATTCACAAGGAGCAATAAATATAACAGAGATATGGGTAGACAAAGAAACTGGTGTAAATTATGTGTTTCATACGAGTGGTCAAGGAGGAGGATTAACACCATTACTTGACCAAGAAGGTAAACCGGTTATTTCTCCAATTTATAACCAATAATTTAAAATTTATTGCTTTGAAAAGTCAAGAAACAGTAATGAAAAAATAATATGAATTTAAAAAGAGAAAAAAGGAAAAGAAAAATTTATTTTGTTTTACAAATATTATTTGCCATATTAACATTTGCTGCATCAGCTTTATATATTTTTAATATAGTAAATAATGCATTTTATACGGTTATAGCAATGATATTCTCTTTAGTCTTCGGTTCATTATATCAAAATAGTAAGAAAGCTGTTGAAGAAAATTCAAATCAATAAAAACCAGTGTTTTAATGGAAGGATAATGTATGGAGTTAATTAACAAAACTATTAGGAAAGTAAGTAAATATGTATATTTGGCAGTGGGACAGTACCAGACCAAAGGAAATTAAAGCTTGATTAATTTTTATAAGAGAAAAGAGGAATATCATGGGTAGAATTATCGCAATTGCGAATCAAAAAGGTGGTGTAGGAAAAACTACTACTGCAACCAATTTATCTGCATGCTTGGCAGAAAAAGGGAAAAAAGTTCTTGCAATTGATATGGATCCGCAAGGAAATATGTCTAGTGCATTAGGAATTGATAAGAATAATACAGAAAATACAATATATGAATTAATTCTAGAAATGTGTTCTCTGGAAGAATGTAAGGTAGAAGAAGTAATTGAGAATCTATCTATTATTCCCTCTAATGTGAACCTGGCAGGTGCAGAAATAGAACTTATTGGTTTAGATAATAAAGAATATATTTTAAGAAAATATGTGGAGGAAGTAAGAAATAAGTATGATTTTATTATTATTGATTGTCCTCCATCTTTAAATACTTTAACTGTAAATGCCATGACTACAGCAGATACTGTTTTAGTTCCCATTCAATGTGAGTATTTTGCACTAGAAGGTTTGTCACAGTTAATACATACTATTAACCTAGTTCGGGATAGATTAAATCCCAATTTGGAAATTGAAGGTGTGGTATTTACGATGTTTGATGCTAGAACAAATTTATCTTTGCAAGTAGTAGAAAATGTAAAAGAGAATCTAAATCAGGCAGTGTATAAGTCAATTATTCCTAGAAACGTAAGGCTGGCTGAAGCACCAAGTCATGGAAAACCAATTACATTATATGATTCCAAATCTGCAGGAGCAGAGGCATATAGAGATTTAGCAGAGGAGGTAATTGACAGAGATAATAATTATGAAGATTAAAAAGTTTTTTTATTCTTATAAAAATCAAAGTGAAGGTTATCTATTTCAGTTGCATAAAATTAAGTGTACTAAAAAAGATATCTTCGATAGTGTTTTTATAAATAAAAGTTATGATTTATTGATTAGACACACACTATAAAAGAAAGGAAGGGCTTAACAAAGTATGGCAAGTCCAAAAAGAGGATTAGGAAAAGGCTTGGATTCTATGATTCCCCAAAAAATAAATACATCTGAGTCTGATGAAAAAGTAGAAGAAAAAAAGGAAATTGTTTCACGTGAAACATTAATTAAGGTTAGTGAAATTGAACCCAATAGTGATCAACCTAGAAAGAATTTCAATGAAGATGCTCTTCACGAGTTATCTGAATCTATAAAACAATATGGTATTTTACAACCCTTATTGTTACAAAAGAGGGGAAAATATTATGAAATAATTGCTGGAGAAAGAAGATGGAGAGCTGCAAGGCTGGCTGGATTAAAAGAAGTGCCTGCTATTGTTAAGGAGTATACTTCTCAAGAAATAATAGAAATTGCACTTATAGAAAATATCCAAAGAGAGGATTTGAATCCAATAGAAGAAGCACAAGCATATCAAAGATTAATATCAGAATTTAAGTTAAAACAGGATGAATTAGCTGAGAGAGTTTCAAAGAGTCGAACAGCAATTACAAATTCTATGCGTTTACTTAAATTAAGTCCACAGGTTCAATCAATGTTAATTGATGAATTAATAAGTAGTGGACATGCTAGGGCCCTTCTTCCTATAGAAGATTCACAGCATCAGGAAATTCTTGCTCAAAAAATTATGGATGAGAAATTAAGTGTACGAGAAACAGAAAAATTAGTTCGATCACTATTAAAAGAAAATGAAGAAAAACCACAAGAGAAAAAAGATAAAGAACATAGTATCTTTTACCGTGACTTAGAAGAAAAAATGAAGGGAATTATTGGTACTAAGGTATCTATTCAGGCTAAATCTAAAAAAAAGGGAAAGATAGAAATAGAGTATTATTCTCCAGAAGAATTGGATCGAATAATTGAATTACTTATGTCTGTAGAAACAAAATAAGAAAGTTAGATAATAGTTCAGGTATTTGAAACTTATATAAACTTAGAAAGAGGATAGGTGTTTTTTATGAATTTATTTGAGATAATAGGTTTAGATATGGGTTATGTGTTAATTGGAAGTATAGTATTTTCTTTAATATTACTAATTCTTGTAATTGTTTTATTTTGTAAAAATGGCAGTTTAAACAAAAGATATAATGCATTTATGAAGGATACAGATGGAATAAGCCTTGAGCAGGCATTTACAGAAAAGTTTGAATCAATGGATGGATTAATAGCAAAAGCAAAAAAAACTGATCAGAGATTAGCAAAGATTGAAGAAACTCTTTTGAGTGCTTATCAAAAAGTTGGTATAGTAAAATATGATGCATTTCACGAAATGGGTGGTAAATTAAGTTTCGCATTGGCTTTGTTGGATGATAAAAATAATGGATTTTTAATAAATTGTATGCATAGTACAAGAGAAGGCTGCTATACCTATATAAAAGAAGTAGAAAATGGGGAATGTTCTGTGATATTAGCAGAGGAAGAAAAACAGGCTATTGATATGGCAGTAGGTAATCATTCCTAATAATAAATGATTAGGGTGTTTATCCTTTGTATTTTGTCAATGGATTGTTTAAACCCTTTTTATAAGGTTACTGTCAGCAACTTGCATATAATATTTGCATAAATGAACAATTATTAATTGGCAAGGTGTTTTCATGAATAATAACTTCGAGTATTCGTGTTCAATGTAGAAGGTTGCTATCATAGTTAGAATTGTTTATTAGTATTACCTATCTGCTATTACTGTCAAATAATTATTAGAAGTGAAGAGTATAATGTAAATTTGATATTTGACAAACACCTTGTCTATTTGACTATCTGGCTTTATTGAATTTGTTTAATCATGTATAAATATTAGCTCATCTTGTTTATACGCCTTGCAAATAATAATTATTAAGACATTTAAAATCATAAATAAAATATATAAATATATTTTGACAAATAAATTATTATACAAATAATATATTGGTACTATAATATATACTTATAGTGAACTTGTTAAGAAAAGTGGTATTATAGAATATATACATAGATTAACTGATTTAGGGATAACATATATTTATGTGTAAGATGGTATGTAAAAAGATGAAAAAATAAGGCATTACAGAGTTGACAATTTTGGATAAATATAGAAATATAGGGTCAATTTTGCTATGGTCAAATGAATAAAAAAGTAAATTAAAAAGTTGCACAGAAACTTATAAAAGATACAGTGGAATGTCTGTTACTAATTTGTCTTAAGCCTATAAATCAATTTAAGATTAGCTAATATTAAAAATTGGCAAACCTATTTTTTATGAAAGTAGATTATCAGGCAAGTAGATGAATGTTATCGTTTTCTGTTTTTATACTAAATTTTAGTAACAAATATGGATAAATAAGACTAATAGCTTGAAAGACAAGGCAGTTTGCGATATAATTTTTGAAGGATAATGAAGGAGGAACATAGAGAAATGTTAGATATTAAACTTTTAAGAAGTAATTTTGAAGAGGTAGAAAAGGCATTATCATCAAGAAATGAGGAGTTTGATTTAAGCCAGTTTAAAGAGTTAGATGAGAAGAGAAGGAATCTCCTTGGTGAAGTAGAAGCATTAAAGAGTGAGCAGAATAAAGTTTCAAAACAAGTGCCAATAATGAAGAAGGAAGGAAAGGATGTAGCACCTGTTTTTGAAGAAATGAAGAAATTATCTGAGAAGATTAAAGATTTGGATGCACAGGTTCGTGAAGTAGACGCAGAATTAGATACATGGATGCTTACTATTCCTAATATTCCACATGAGTCTGTTCCTGCAGGAAAGACAGACGAAGATAATGTAGAGATTCGTAAATTTGGTGACCCAACACAATTTGATTTTGAGGCAAAAGCACACTGGGATATTGGCAAAGATTTGGATATTTTAGATCCAGAGATGGCTGCAAAAACAACAGGCGCTAGATTTACATTTTATAAAGGCATGGGTGCAAAATTAGAACGTGCTATTATGAATTTCTTTTTAGATATTCATGAGAAACAAGGATATGATGAAGTTTTTCCTCCATTTATGGTGAGCAGGGAAAGTATGACAGGAACAGGTCAATTACCAAAATTTGAAGAAGATGCATACAAAGTAAGTGGAGATGGAAAAGAATATTTCTTAGTACCAACAGCAGAAGTACCAGTAACCAATATGTATCGTGACACAATCTTAGAAGGAGCAAACCTTCCAATTAAACATTGTGCATATACTGCTTGTTTCCGTGCGGAAGCAGGTTCTGCAGGACGTGACACAAGAGGGTTGATCCGTCAGCATCAGTTTAATAAGGTAGAGCTTGTAGAGTTTGCTAAACCAGAAAATTCCTATGAAGAATTAGAGAAATTAACTCATGATGCAGAAGAAGTTTTACAGATTTTAGGATTGCCTTATCGCGTGGTAAAGATTTGTATGGGTGATTTAGGATTTACAGCGGCAATGAAATATGATATAGAAGTTTGGATGCCAAGCTATGGAAGATATGTAGAAATTTCAAGCTGTTCTAATTTTGAGGCGTTCCAAGCAAGACGTGCAAATATAAAATATAAAGACAATGTGAAAGATAAAGCACAGTTTGTTCATACATTAAATGGTAGTGGTGTTGCTATTGGAAGAACCACAGCAGCAATTTTAGAAAATTTTCAACAAAAGGATGGCAGTGTGGTAATACCAGAAGCATTAAGACCTTATATGCAGGGAAGAAGCGTAATTGAAAAAAAGTAGCCACAAGCGTTCCCCTTGTGTAGAATATAATCTATACAAGGGGATTTTGTGAAATAATTTAATAAACTTAAGATAAATATGTTAGATATTCTTATATTCAATTATAATATTAAATAGATACTGAAAAAATAAATTTTAACCATATCGTATAAAGGAGGTGGTAAATATGCATAGTTATCTTCGTGCAATTGGTTTTAGTAATGTAAAAAATCGTTCAGACTTTGAGAAAATTTTAGGAATTGTTATGGAACAGCCTTCAGAAAAGCATAATACCAAAATGGCAAATAAAGTAGTGTTATGTGAAATGAAAAGAGATTTTATAAAAAACATGGGAATTGGAATTGTGGGTGAATATGATGAGAGAGGATTTTTCTATTTAGGACATTATTTTCCTTATTGTAAAGGTAAATATATTACCGCAATTGAAGATGTAAACATTAACAAGAGAGTAGATACAGATGCGTATACAGGCATGTGTGAAGATATGCGTTTAGGTGTTTCCTTGATTTTTTATTTGCAAAATGTAGCTGATTTTATTACAAAAGGAATGATGAGAGAAGGTGTTGTAAGAGAAGGTCAAGTTTCACTTGCAGCGTTATCTAAAGAAGGAAAGATTATCCTAGGGATTGAACAAAATGAAAGACAAATGAGACATAGCAAAGAAGAAAATGCTCAACGGAAGAGGTTAATTGCAGAAGCAAAACAGGGAAATCAAGAGGCAATTGATAGTTTAACTATAGAGGATATAGATGCCTATGTTATGGTTTCAAGACGGGTACAACATGAGGATATTTATTCTATTGTAGAGAATACATTTATTCCGTATGGTTCAGAGTCAGATAATTATACTATAATTGCCACAATTCTTAGTTGGAGGGAAATAGAAAATCCATTTACCAAGGAACATATTTATGAGTTAGATGTAAGTTGCAATGAACTTATTTTCAATCTTTGTATAAATAAAAGCGACCTATTTGGAATGCCAATGGTAGGTGCCAGATTTAAAGGGAATATATGGATGCAGGGTAAGGTAAATCATAGTGAATCCCATACTAGATTATGAACATAAAAAAGCCTACAAGGAAATTCATTTCCTTGTAGGCTTTTACTATAAAAAATTCATCTGATGATGTAATTGAGACATGTAGAGGATTATTCATAAAATACAATAACAGCTACACCTGCTTCAATATTGTTGTATATTTTTTGTGCCGCACTATATGGCAGATTTACACATCCATGAGAACCGTTTGTTTTGTATATGCTGCCACCAAATTTACTTCTCCAGCTGGCATCATGCATTCCTTCATTATTGTTGAAAGGCATCCAGAAAGAAACTGGAGAACGATAATCTGCACCAGAATTTTCACCTAGAATGGCATCTCTTTCTTTATAAGTAAGACCATAAACTCCTGTATGAGTACCATTTCCTCTGCTTACATTTCCTGAAACAAAATCAGAATCTACAATAAGTTTACCATTTTTGTAAAACCATAAATGTTGACTGGTTAGGTTTATTTCTACATACGTATCTCCCCAATCTTGTTTGCCATAGGTTACAGCAGTTTGTGTATAAGCAGGTTTTCTATCAATTACTTTACCCTTTTTTACAAGTTTTACTAAATCTTTAGTTTCTTTGTCACGGTTCAGTAGCCAGCCATAATCTCCGCCAGAAACTGTAATAGTATGTCCATTAGAACCTTTAAAAGTACGGGAAGATCCAAATGTGTTATAAGTACGGCCAATATAATCTACGAACTCTCTAACTTTGACAGAATCAATTTTGACAGAATTTTTCTTTTTATTAATTTTAAGCCAATCTTTAATTACAGAATGATCAACAACCTCTGTTTTATTACCAAAAGTGTATGTAATCTTAGCTCCTGAATAAAGAGAAATAGTTTCATAGAGTTCCACAAGCTTTTCAGAAGTAGATGTTATTTTAGGATTTATATAATAATCTTCTAGGGAAATTATAGTATCACCAGATAGAATCGCTTCCCGAACATTTTCAAAAAGTAAATCTTTATCTAAAGTTGTACCTAGTACTTCAGGTATTAAAGTATAACCTTCTTTTTTTACATAATCAATATATGCATTTTGCGGTTCAATAATAT
>JAAVZU010000072.1 GCA_022791815.1 Lachnospiraceae bacterium | reverse complement strand
TCTTCTATATCATCTGCATCCTCCCAACCGTCTTCTGTATCACAGTCATCAAAGGATTCTGTATTTTCTTCTTGTTCTATGTATTCCCCATTCTCTTTCGCATAAGCAACACTGTTTGCTCCCATTTGCTGCATAATCAATGCCATTGCCACCATTGCTGTTAATGTTTTTTTCTTCCATTTCTTATTCATCATAATTAATTCCTCCGTTTTTTAATTTTTTATAACCCAATTTTTTTACTAAATTCTCCTCTAAACTGAGCTTTTTGCTCATGACACAATTCTACCTTACTTTTTTTTAATTAAAAACCCCGAACATACGTATTGTTATTTTTGCTAATATTCCTTCATACAGCCACTCTTTAAACTTTAGGTTTCTATTGCTTTATATATCACACTATACTTATACTTTGTATTATTGTGGGTTTTCTGTTACAAATTTCCTATTTTGGACATTAGTTACAAAAAAGTTACATTTTTATATTCAGATTTTAATTTATAAATTTTACCTTTTACACACTTGTAACCGAACATGTAACCATTTTGTAACCATTTAATAGTTGTTTCTTTACTTATAAAAAGAAATAATGTAAAATAATAGTAACCTAAACTGTTACAAACAAATAATATACAACTAATATAACTATTCATACACGGCGGAGGGGATAATACAATGAAAAGAGATAAGAAATTCAATCTAGTAAATGAACTTAGTGTGGCAGTGACAGAAAAAACAGTTTTTGAACATGAACTTGGCGATGAACGTTTAGAATATCTTGCAAATACCAATACACTAAAAGTCAACGAACAAACTGCTTTTAATTTAAATGATAACAGCCAGACTGAGAAAAATGCAGAAACGGAAGAAGAAATTTTTGCCAAGATATATGCTCAACGAAAAACAAAGCAATGATAATGAAATGGAAATAAAGAAACAAAAAAGAAGGATTCCTCATATTGGAAATCCTTCTTTTTTATTTATGTGCTGCCAAAGACGGCATAACCGTTTACTATCTCTACCATACATCATAAATATGATAATCCATCTTATGGTGTGTAAACCAGTCTTATTTAAAGTCTTTCTCTAAATCTGAACTCTTCTCTATTATTCAGAAATAGCACCTACTGGACAAACACCAGCACATGTTCCACAAGAAATACAAGTATTCTCATCAATTTCGTACTGTCCTGATCCTTCAGCGATTGCATTTACTGGACACTCTCCAGCACATGTTCCACAACTGATACATGAATCGTTAATTACAAATGCCATAATATTTCCTCCTTTAATTATCTGCATAATGCAAGCATTCTTAAACCTATCGCAAAATCGTCTATAAAAAGACTGCTATCCATATTATTGACGCTCTCACGATTAACCTTCTCCTACATTCTAATACAAATCCCTTCACAATACAAGTGGTTTTTTTTACAAGTTACTATGAAGGAGTTGATGTTACTGTTTACATCTGCGGTATTCATGGTAACATCGAGTCTTTCATTCATAGGGGCAACCACATTCCTATTTTATTTTTTGATTATTTATTGAAAGAATAAGACCTTGACGTGTTTTTTATGTTCGCTTATAATGAAAGACAGCACTTACATTTACAGTTGCAATTTACAACTTATCCTATGTAAGTTAAGTAACTATACGTAACAGGTCATCTCCTGGCTGAACTGTTACAACTGTTTTTGATTCTTAATAGTTACACTAATTAAAGAAATGGAGGATTTTATTATGGCTACAATTACCAAGGATATGTTGATTGGTGAAATTTTAAATATGGATCAACGTGTCGTTCCAGTATTATTAAACGCAGGCATGCATTGTCTTGGATGCCCTTCTTCTCAAGGTGAAAGCTTGGAAGAAGCTTGTATCGTACACCAAATTGATGCAGATGAAGTTGTTGCAGAATTAAATAAGGCAATTAGCGAAGCATAAGATAAACAAACTTGTAAAGAAAAGGAAGTAAGTCTTTCATTACAAATATGATTGACTTACTTCCTTTTCTTTTTAATATTTGAAATCCTTTATCTCCTATGAAACAATCCCTTCCTCTTTTTTTTCTTTTGACAGTTGCGAATTGCTTCATCTATCTTCCGATAATGTGCTTCCTCCCGTTCCTCATGCATACGGAATTGATAATCTACTGCTTTTACAACGGAAGTTGTAACTTCTTTTGAAACATCCTTTGACAAATTCTTATTTGTCTCAACAAGTGCATTTTGAATAATTCTTGTCATAATTGTCTGGAATTGCTCCATTTTTTGTTCCTGTTGGTTCCCTTGATTTATATTCATTTCAGTATGTAAAATAAGACTGGTTTTTTCCTGATCTGCTATTTTCTCATTTAGTTCACTGCATAAACGTTTTCTAGCTTCTTCTGGAAGCTTTTCTATCTTGTCTATGCTTGGTAATATTAGCTTAATTGCCTTCAATTGAAAACCTTGTTCTTTTAACTTTTTTATTCCTCGGATTGTAGTTAGTTCTTCTTCTCGGTAGTAACGATGACCCATTGCATTTCGAGGTATATCAAGCTGTAATTCCTCCTCCCAGTACCGAAGTACATGAGGTTCTACCTCAAGCTGCTTGGATGCGTCAGATATGATATATCTGGTATGGCTCATACGCGTCCCTCCTACTAACATAATTGACTTGATTCCTAGATATCTGGCATTGGAGCTTGTCCAAAATACCTAGTGTACTGTCTCGTTGACTTTCATCTAAACGATACAATGCACTAATCTACTACTTAAGATTATATACCTGATTTTTTTCTATTTCAAGAAAATCCGTTCGTCAAAAAAAGCCATAAATTGCATGTGCTATAACCATACAGTTATATTTATGCAATTTATGACTTTATTTATCCATTATTCATTTGTTCTATTATATCAAATTATAACTTTATTTACCTGTTACCTAACCTTTATGAAACCGCCGTTTTTAATGCAATCTCCATCATTTGACGAAATCCTGTCTGGCGTTCTTCTGCTGATAGCTCCTTATGTGTATACAAATGGTCGGAAATCGTTAAAATGCACAATGCTTTTTTCCCTAGTCTGGCAGCATTATAATAAAGTGCTGCGGCCTCCATTTCAATAGCCAGTACATGCATTTTTTTCCATGCATCGTTAAAAGTCTCATCATCTGTATAAAAGGTATCAGAAGATAAAACATTTCCTACTTTTACAGAACAATTCATTTCTTTAGCAACCGTAACTGCCTTCTGCAAAAGATCATAATCTGCAATTGGTGCAAGTATTCCTGGAAGCATATACTGACTGGCATAATTTGAATTTGTGGAGGCTGCCATTGCAATTACAATATCCATAACATCCACATCATCTGCCAAAGCTCCTGCAGAACCAATGCGAATAATCTCTTCAACTTGATATTGGTCATAAAGTTCATACGAATAAATTCCCATAGAAGGCATTCCCATTCCATGTCCCATAACAGATACTTTTTTCCCTTTATAAACTCCTGTGTAACCAAACATATTTCTTACTGTATTAAAACATGTTGTCTCTTCTAAATAATTTTCAGCAATAAACTTTGCTCTCAGAGGATCTCCTGGCATTAAAACAGTTTTTGCAATCTCTCCTACTTCTGCTCCATTATGTGGTGTTCCCATAAAAATCCCTCCTTCTATTCTATTTCTTTATTTCATTCCAAAAACTTTTTCCCTCTACCTTACCTTCCACATCAAGGTAATCTAGTATTGTAGCTGCAATGTCTCCAAAGCCTTCTCTAGTTCCTAGATTTTTCTTTTGAATACTAGTTCCTGCTATAACAAGGGGAATATATTCCCTGGAATGGTCAGTGGATGGAGTACTTGGATCACACCCATGATCTGCTGTAATCATAAGCAAATCTCCGTCTTTTAATTTCCAAAGAATCTCAGGCAGCCGCTTATCAAAATAAGATAAAGCATTAGCATATCCTTCCACATCATTTCGATGTCCATACTTCATATCAAAATCCACCAGATTAGTAAAACACAATCCATTAAAATTCCTTTCCATATATTCCAGTGTCTTATCTATTCCGTCTTTGTTATCCTTTGTACGCACCATGTCTGTAATACCTTTGCCCGCAAAGATATCATTTATTTTTCCAACAGACAATACTTCCTTGCCTGCTGCCTTTAAAATATCCAACATAGTATCCTTAGGTGGCTGAAGGGAATAGTCATGCCTGTTGGATGTCCGGACATAAGGCCAGTTACCCTCAAAAGGTCTGGCGATAATCCTGCCTACTCCATAAATTCCCTGACAAAGTTCTCTGGCAATCTGACAGTATTCATACAATTGTTCCACTGGCACTATGCTCTCATGTGCTGCAATCTGGAAAACACTGTCTGCGGAAGTATACACAATCAATGCCCCAGTCTCCACATGTTCCTTTCCAAAGTCCTTTATTACTTCTGTTCCAGAATAGGGTTTATTACATAACACCTTTCTTCCTGTCTGCTCTTCAAATTTTTCAATTAAATCCCTAGGAAATCCGTTGGGGAAGGTAGGCATAGGCTCTCTTGATATCATCCCTGCAATCTCCCAATGTCCTGTAGTTGTATCCTTTCCTTTTGATTTTTCTGATAAACGGCAAATAGTTCCTTCTATAGATATTTCTTTCCTTGCCCATTCATGTTGTTTATCCACTTTCATACCATCTAGTTGAAAAAATCCAAGTTCTTGCATATTAGGCATATAAAAATCTTTACTATGCGATGCTGCATATACTGTATGACTTCCCTCATCTCCATAGTTTGCCGCATCAGGCATTTCCCCAATTCCTACACTATCTAGTACAATTAAAAATACTCTTTTCATAAAACCACCCCTTTCCGTGTTAATTGTATGCACAATAAAACTTTTTTCTTCTATTATTATATATATTATATGAAATTTATGGTGTTTTCGCAAGAAATATACGAAATTTCCGACAGTTATTTGTAACAGTTCATTAGAAATTATCCGTGGTTCTAAACAGTTTCATCATTTCTTTATACACTTTACTATATAATATATTTTTTTCATTATGATACTTATTAACACAATAAACTATCTACCTTTTATTTTGTATTTCTTACTCCCAATACAATTATTTTTAATATAGATATCTTCTTTTTTCTCCTAAGACTAAAAAATAATTGGAAATATCCCTGTACTCCCACTAAAATATATAATGGTACATAAATATATAAATATCTTGCACGTGCTTCAAAAATGGTTACAAAAAGAAAAATTCCCACTAAAGCTAACATAGTAATCAATTGTAAATCTGCAATTTTTTTCTTATGAAAAGTTAATATAAAATTCAAAAAAACTCCAAAAAGTGTCATAAACCAAATAAATTGCATATAGTTAATAAACATACTCCTATATTCTCCATTATTATAATATAAACTTTTTAGAACTTTTGAAAAAATTAATTCTGGTTTTTCAATCTCTTCTAAAAAAAATTCCCCTTCTTTTCCCCAAGAAAATGTTCCATCATTATAATTCGTAAGAATCTTTTTAGAAAGATGTTTTGTCATCCCTAAAAATCCATATTCATGTAACCTCTGCTTTATCACCTTTATATTTGCCTTTTGTCTCATTTCCTTATTCGGAAAGGAAATAGAAAAATCTACCTCATCTTTGTCAAATACTCCATTTGTTTTTTGTGATAAACCCATCATTACAAAATGTGTACTTGTTAATTTCTGCTCTTTATCTAACTGAAATCCCATACACTTAGCAATGTCAAAATGTCCATAAATATTTAAAACAACAAAAAAAGCAACCACTATACCACAAATCTGTTTTATTCTAATATTACATTCATTCTTTTCAATAAAACGCAGAATAACTATCAATAAAATAGCTATATACATAATAAGAACCGTTGGTTTTATCTGATAACCAAAAAAGGATACTATCCCTATCCCTACACTTTTCTCCCATATTGCCTTTTTATTATCCATACTTTGGTAAAGCCAAAGAATTATAACTGGAAAAATAATTCCTACTGGATCACTATAAGTAACCATATACCATGGTATAAGCCCAATCCACAACCCATAGATAATCCATACCAAAAAGGCAATTTTATTACTATGAAACATTTTCTTAGAAATCTGATACAAAAGATACCCTGTTAAAGAAGATAAAAAGCACTGAAATATAACAATAATAACTGCTCCATACATTTGCAATCCAACTATTCCCATTAAGCGGTATGCAAGAGAGTACAAAAATGTAATAAGCAGATTATTGGGATAATGAGAAAAATAACTATTGTCTAATGCTTTTTCTCCTGCGGCAACTAAACTTGCCTGCCAAGAGACCTCACCAGCATCCCATCCAGAAACAAATAATATTTCATAGGAAATTATAAGCTCAACTAAAAACAATAAAACTGAAAAAATAGGAACAAGCTCATCTCCTCGTTCTAAAAATTTCCTTATTGCTCTTTTATATTTTTTGAATAGAAAAATAAATATATTTATTAAAAATATACCAAATACCATTAACAGCTTATTCGCTATAACATATTTATTTTTACAAAAATATGTTATATTTTCTAGGAATAAATTAAGCACTAATATCCAGCTATAAAATACTATTCCAATTCCAAAAATACTTTTTTTCATCCACTCAGCTATCTTCTTCATTAAAACTTCCTTTCTCATTTTAGGTTTCTTCTACATCCTTACTAAAATAAAAGTACACGAAATATATTCCAAGAACCGTAAAAACAGTTCATTTCCTAGGATATAAATTAAAAACGCCATGTAAATGTTATCATTCACATGGCGTTTTTATTTCTAACTGGGATAGAGGGATTCGAACCCCCGAATGCTGGAATCAGAATCCAGTGCCTTACCGCTTGGCGATATCCCATTATTCTGCTGTCTTCATTAACAACAATACTTATTATACATGAAACAGATCTATTTTGCAAGTATAAATTTAAATTTTTTTCTAATTATGTAATTACTCATTCTCCCCATAGTCAAAAGAAAAATTTTAAAATTTTTTAGAGATTATCCACAAGTAAATCATCATTTCACCATTCTTATCTAATCCCTTATCTCATGCCATGTAAACAAGTTTCTTTATCCTTGCGAAACAGTTCTAAAAAATACTCTATTTCAACTTAACCCATTATAACCATATAATATATAATCATAGCTAAATAGATATTTCTCAAGGAATTTCTTTAAAATGTTTAATCTTTCTTATATTACTGTTTGGATTATATTTTTTTTATATCATATACAAAAACTTTTTATATACTATATTATAAAAAAGTTTTAGCTTTTTTCTATTTTTTCTCTTTGTCATAGGTTAATATGCTATTTTTTAATTAAATACCCAATATTAAATCTGTTGTTTAACTGTCCACGCTTATACTAACACAAGTTTTTACTTCTATAAAATTCAAATCCTATACATATTTTTTCCAAAATAATTCATACTAATACCAATCAATCGAAAGAAGCTATTAGAAATAAAAAAGGAGAAATGCCAAGACTTTTTTCTTTCGAGTCCTTTGTTTTGGCATATATAAAAACATGACTTTATCAGAAAAACAAAAATCATTAGTAAAAGACTTACAATCACAAGAAAAACTTTGCATACAAAAATATGAACATGCGGAACAGCAGGCAAAAGATCCTGAGTTAAAAAAACTTTTTAATCGTATCCGCGAAAGTGAAGAAAAACATTATAATTCACTTTCCCAGCTTCTTACTGGTACATGTCCACAAGTAGATACAAAGGATCAAGCAGGACAAAATTACAATCCAACTGCAACATACGTTGGTCAATATAATGAAGAAGACAAGAAAAAAGATGAATTTCTTTGCACAGACTGCATCACTACTGAAAAATATGTTTCTTCTTCCTATAACAATGATTTATTTCAATTTGCAGATTCAAACATCCGCAGATTATTTAATGACATCCAAACAGAAGAACAGAATCACGCAGAAATGATTTATAAATACAAAACAGTAAATAGTATGCAATAATAACTTTTTAACTAAAAAATTATGATATGGCGGCCAGAAATCTGGTCGCATTCTTTCTTCTCCTAATATATCTATCTCTTTAAAAAATTCCCTTTTTCATCCATACTCCTTATTTTTCTTTTGCTTCTATTTCTATTCCTTCCAGAAAATAAGCATATAGCTGGTAGCCTGTCATTCTTGTTTTAAAGTATAACTCCGTTCCTGTTTTATACTCTTTTGTTCCTTCTTTATATTCTATAACTAAATAGTCACTGCACTGACAATATACTTTATCTTTAAAATTATCCTGAATAAATAATATATCTAATCCAAGTTCAGATTCTGGTTCAATATCTAATGTTTTTCCTTCCCACTTCAAATCATAATTTTCTTTTGATGAATGAATACTTACTATACAGTTTTCTATCTTAGTGTCCTTATTTAATGTATGTATATCATTTATCTTTACCTTTTTTCCTGCTTTATACATACTGCTATTCTTTAAATCCATATAACCTTGTGGGTTTTTAGACAGATAAATATCATTTACAGCAATACAACTAGCATATAAACTGTTTTCTTTTTTGGGATTCTCTTTCTCACAATCAATTACAATTTCCCCAATATTTTGTTCCTTTTTCCTTCCATTATATGTAATCTGAATATTATGAAACTTTTCTGTATGAACGGAATTTTCTAAATCAAAATTAATTTTTATGAGATAATGATGTAACTCACCTATTTCGTTTTCAGAAACCTTGTTATATGCATCCTTAAATTTTTTTTGATATTCTCTATATGTAGTTTCATCTTTTTCTTTTAATTTCTTTTCCTTTTCCCCATTATACCCAGTAAATAAATGAAAAGTATCTAAATCAAACTTTTCCTCTTCCATCTCTGTAACAGTCACATTATATGGAGTATCTATATCAATATATATTTTAACTTCATCTGTATTTACTTTGCTGGAAGAAAGGCAGTCGATTTCCAAATATGGCATGTGTGTAAAATTTTTATAAAAGCATATATTCATATTTTCACTTACAACATATAACTCATTCTCTGCTATCTTACTTCCTATATTTTTTACTTGACTCAAGTCTATCTTATCACTTTGTTCTACTTCATTCTTCTTATCTATAGTCTCTCTTGCTTGTTGTCTGCATCCGATTATGGTACACATCATAAAAGCTGCAAATAATCCAACCATTTTCTTTTTCATAAATTATTTTCCTTTCCTTTTCCTATTTCTTTTCACTTTACAATAGTTTTATAAAGAAGTGCTGATTAGAGAAAAAACCGTTGCCTTGTATTTTACATTGCAAAGCAACAGTATTCTTTATTGTTCTTCCTTCACGATTAGGGCTGACAAAAAATCATAACCTTGTTCTCCAAGATCATTTTTGTACTCCATCTTACATGTACCATCCTTTTGTATACTATAGGAATATAATACATAATTATGCCCTAGAATTACCAGCTTATCACCATCCACCCAAAATTGTTCAATTGGATGTTCAAAGTGATATTCCTGTATAATTTTATCTGTATCCATATCCAGAACAACAATTTCCGACTCCGATTCTTCATCATACACTTCGGTACAAGCTACATACAGTATGGAGTCCCTTGAATATGCTCCATACGCATTTAAGTAATCCAATGGTATCTCTTTCACCTTTTTATCTTTTTTTGTGAATTTTAAAATTTCATATCCATGAGGAATATAGATAGCATCCTGATAGGCTGTACTACTCCCAAATCCATCATATTTTTTATAATACGAAGTAAAATCAAAGACTTCCTCTGTTTTCTTTTTCGGAATATCAATCTGATACATCTTATAAGTTTCTGTGTCATCTGCATCTACATCACCTACAAATAAATACAAATCCTCTCCAGATAAACCCATGTCAATCCCAGTCATGTTCACAATATAACTTAACATACTTTTTTCTTTAAAACTATACCTGTCTATATAGGTTTGTCCATTTAAATTGCTAATAGCATAAATATATTCCTCTGTTATCTGGAAATCTGTAATATTTACTCTATCAGAAAAGGGATATGTCTTCATTTCTCCTGTTTCTAAATCAAGATCCATAATCGCACAATTATCCTTGTTGAATCCCTGTCCCAGAGAAATATCATATGCATGATTATTTCTTATAATAGGATAATTAAAATTATATTTACCAACATTTGATATCTTTAGCTTTCTTTCTTCAAGTATGTTCAGTTCCTTGTCAAAGCACAGTAATTTACTGAAAGCATCTTGGTCATAACTGGATATTACTCCATAGGAAAACGCCGCTGGTAATGGCTCTGCCTTAATGCTGCCTGCACATGCACATAAATTTGTAGATGCCAGTAGTATTCCAAATGCAATCACGATATATTTTTTTATGTATATTCCTTTTCTCATACATACTCCTTATTTTTGATAAATTTTGTATGTCTCTGGAGATAACACAAGCTCTCCCGGATGAATTGCATGAAGTGACCCAACATCAAACCATTTTGTATTTAAATCAATCTTAAACTTATCCAGATACGCCGCATAAATTAACTGGGAACAATAAAATTTCTTTCTGGTTTTCATATTATAATAATTATAATTATATGGCTTTCCTATCTGCTTATAGCAATAATTGGCAGCCGCTCTATCCTGATCCATGTTTGTATGCAGCATAGCAACCCCATAACAAGTAGTCCTAGTTCTGTACCAATCGTTTTTTCCTGTTGTAACTCCTACTGCTAAAGATTCTACCACATTAAATGTATCGTATATAATAGCTGCATGCCCTGTTGGAATCAGGTCCTTATATGCATCAGAAGTAACTAAAATAACACCCTTTCGGTATGGATAGACATCCATTCTTCTTGATGCTGTTACCTTTGTCAATTTTGAAACACTTCCCAGGGCATCTTTATGGTTTAATTTATAATCGTTGTATATTGGAGAACTATTCATAGCAGTTTTCATTCTCTTTACATCTTTATCTGAAAAGACCTCATTAGCGGAAACCTCTTCCGCTGAAATAGTATCTACCATTGCCAAATCTTTCACACCTATTGTTAAACTTATTGCTGTTATTCCCACTACAACTGCTTTTGCAATTTTTTTCAAGTGTTTTTTCTTTCTAATCTTGTTAAAATACATGGTTTCTCTCCTTTTTTATCCAAATCATAGTTCCTTAAAATGCCATTTTTACATTTCTTTTACATAATACATCCTCCAAATTTTTCTGTTCAAATAAAAAAGTTCTAATAGTAATCTTTTAATTTATTCTAAACTTTTTACTTATTGAAAAATATGAAATTATGTATCAAACAAAATAGTGAAACTCACAGCTGTTATGTTATTGGTTTTTCTTTTTTATCATATTTCCCTATTTTTTGCAATAGTTTTCTTTAAAAAAATGTACGAAAAAAATATGTAATATCGTAAACGTTAAGTTTTTAATCATTTTTGCAATACCATTATAATTATATAGAAATATTATTTATTTTTAAATATAAAATTCTACAATCCTACACTTTGTACTACAAATCACACCATTATATTTCTGTTATAAAATTATCATTCTCATAACATATATAACTTGTCTATAAGATAACTTGTTTCGGTATCAATCAAATATTTTTCTTTTAAAACTTTTTTCTTTTGGATTCTGCGTTTTATCATATACAAAAAAGAATGTTATCAAAAAAGCAAAAATCAGTTGTGAAACACAAAAAAGAAAGCCAGTCAAACTAAAATAATTTGACTGGCTTTCTCCTATTCTTGTTTTTGTTCCTCTTCTTCTATTGTTTCTTCCTCTAACACATGTTTAGGAATCTCTGGTGCCTTCACCCCAGAATTCACCCACACACTAATCGATCCATCGGCAACAGTAAAGGTAGCATAACCTTCATCATCAATAACAATTTTCCCCTCCTGGCGTTTCAGGGCATCTACAAATTCCATTCCTGCAAATTGCACGCCTACATACATTTCTTTTGTACCACCTTTACTGTCGGTCATAAGAACAGCAAGTCCAGAGTCAGGGTGTTCTTTCTCTCCTTCTCTCGTCCAGCCTACTATGTCCGGATGGTCAAAATAGTCGTGCTGTATGCCATAGGCTCTCTCTTTTCTAATTGCCAATAAGGTCTGCAAATCTCCTACTGGTGGAATATTGCTGGATGGAACACCATAATAATCACCATAAAATACACAAGGATAACCCTTTTGACGTAAAAGAATTAATGCGTATGCCATTGGTTTAAACCATTCCAGTACCCAGGATTCCAAGGCTTGTCCATATTGGGTATCGTGATTATCCACGAAGGTAACTGCTAATTCTGGATCAGTATCCACTAAAGTATCCTTAAAAATATATCTCATATCAAACATTCCATTGCTTCTTGATGCCTCAAACATACGGAAATGCAATGGTACATCAAACAATGCTAATGTTCTGGCGGATTTTTCTATATAATTTTGCAATCTGGCAAGTTCTGCATTCCAGTATTCCCCTACTGCAAATAGTTTCTTCCCACTTTTTTCTCTTAATTTGGTAAGCCAAACCTTAAAGAAATGAAATTCAATATGTTTTACTGCATCAATCCGGAAACCATCCACTCCAGTAAAATTCAGATACCATTCTCCCCAACTGTCTAGCTCTTCCAACACTTCTGGATCTGACATATCTAAATCCACACCCATTAAATAATCATAATTTCCATTTTCACTGTCTACATCTGTATCCCAGTCTTTTCCAATAAAACGGAGAATTCCATTCTCTTCACTATGAGCATCATAGTCTGTACCATGAAAATTTGTCCAATCCCATTTAAAATCGGAATATTTTCCGTTTCTTCCTGGAAAGGTAAATTTTGTCCAAACAGTAACTTTCTTCTTGCCACAAGTCTGACGGTTACGATCCTCACTTGCACTTCCATAAGCAAAAATCCGTTCTTTCTCATCTGCTCCCATTCTATGACCTAAGACTATATCTGCAAGCACTTCTATGTTTTCTTCTTGAAGGCTGTGAACTGCAGTTAAATATTCATCCTTCGTTCCATATTTGGTAGGAACTGTCCCTTTCTGGTAAAATTCCCCTAAATCATAAGTATCATACACCGCATATCCTACATCATTTACACCACATGCTCCCTTATAAGCAGGTGGCAGCCATACAGCAGTAATTCCAGCTTCCCGAAGTTTTGCAGCCTCGTTTTTCACCTTTCTCCATAAAGAATGATCACTTGGCAGATACCATTCAAAATACTGCATCATTGTTTTGTTCTCTTCTTCATTCATCACTGGATTTTCCTTTGGTGTTATATCATTACCTGTCATCTGTATATTTACCTGGTTTTGTTCCATATTTTTCCATCTTCCTTTCTACAAAGTAGAATACTAACTTTCTTTTCTTCTATTATCATTATGCTATGAACTATATGCCTGATTCACAGACATTGCCATAACAGAAATTTAATTACTACATATTGTCTTATATTGTAACAATTTTTATCACAAAGTAAAAGACCTATTCTAATCTATTCTAATACTTTTCTAACTCTTTGTTACAACACTTTCTTCCTAATGCTACAAATGTAACCACCGAGGTCACAAACTCTGACGCTAAAAATGCCAGCCATGCACCTTTCACGCCAAACCATACAGATAATAAAAGTGCGAATCCTGCAATAGCCACCAGCCCTCTGAGAATGGCTGCCACCATAGCAGGTTTGGCACGTTCCACCGCCCCAAGATAACCAATTCCTACTATATTAAAGACTGCAAATGGCAATCCCAGAAAATAAAGGCGTAATCCCACACAAGCATACTCTGCAAGCCGTTGGGAGTGTTCACTATTAAATAATGCCACAAAAAAATCTGTAAACATATACATACTTCCTAATATAAGAAAGGAAATAACTAATCCAGTGGCAAGAGCCATTTTTAATATTTTCCTGACTACTTTATATTTACTTTGTCCATAATAACGGCTGATAAGCGGCTGGGTTCCCTGTGCCAGTCCATTAAAAATAGAGATTGCTACAATAGCAAGATTTGCAATGACTCCATAAGCTGCTACTCCCACATTTCCCAATAAATAAAGCATGATAACATTAAACACAATAGTAGTTACCCCTGTAGACATTTCTCCTACAAATCCAGACACCCCCAGTTTGCAGGCTTCCATCAATTTTTTCCCAGATGGCTTGCAAATCTGGAACTTTATCTGGTTCTCTTTTCCAAAAAAGTGCAAGGAACAAATTCCGATACTAATAAGTGGTGACATTCCTGTTGCCAAAGCAGCTCCTGCCATCCCCATTTTCAAAGGAAACATAAACACATAATCCAGCATTATATTAGAAAAACTGCTGGCTAAGGTTGCTGCCATTGCTAAGGTTGGTGCTCCATCATTTCTTACAAAAGCTCCCCAGATAAAGTTTAACATAAATGCTGGAGCAAATAACATAAATATTCGGGTATACACCGTTCCTATTTCGATAAGGTCTCCATCTCCACCCATAAATTCTACTATTTTCTCCGGGAAAAATCCCCCTATTACCATAAACATTCCCCCAAGCAATAATGTCCATACCACTGCATTGGAAAAATAATTTCCTTCCTTCTCCTCTCCTCTTGCTTTATCTATAGCAAATCTGGTTGCAGATCCAAGCCCTATCATAGAACCAATTGCAAAAATAAGATTATAAAGAGGCAGCACCAGATTTAGTGTTGCAAGTCCATTTGCTCCTTCTGCTACAGAAATAAAATAGGAATCTGCTAAAATATAGCATGACATCCCTATCATAGCAAATATATTTAAAGAGACATATTTTGTAAATTTTCTGACAACTTCCATATAATCTTCTCCAATTCTATAATAAACCATAATTCTATTAGCACTATACCATAGTTTACCCGGAAAGTCCAAAAAAGCAATCATAAGTCCAGATTGAAAAGTCAATGGAAAAGCCCCCTTATTTTCCCAAATGAAAAACAAGGAGACTGAGTATCTTAAAATTAGCTATTCATTATTTTTCTTAGCTTTAAAAAATTTTAGCTTTGCATTTATTTATAAATGTTTTTTGTTTGCACTTTGGACAGAAAGTAGAATAATTCCACAAAACTGTATCTTCTCTTAATCTGTCACCTCTTCCATATCTTGAATATGAAGAGTGTTAATCGCCTCAAGTAATTTTTCTTTGGACTCGCATAATGCTGTTTCTCCATTTTTACAACCTCTCTAATTATAGATAAATTATACCATAATTATCTCCTTGTCTCAATGAAAACAGTTAAGTAAATTTTTTCATTTACAAACCGTCCAAAGAGTGATAAAGTATAAGACAGAGTGACCAACAAAAAGGTTACGTCGGATAGTATTCAGAATTGAAACTATACTGATGATTGGACAAAAAGATGGTTGTAATAAAGAAAACGTTGAAAGCTTATATCCTATTGGAATAAGACTATAAAATAACGGAGGTGACACAACCATGAAAATAGGTTTTATTGGTGCCGGGAAAGTTGGGACTGCCCTTGGTGATTATTTTCATAAGAAAGGACTTAGCCTGTCAGGATATGCCAGCCGTTCCCTGCAATCTGCCAAAGAAGCAGCACAATTTACAAATTCTATATTTTACTCCACCTATGAAGCACTTATTGCAGACAGTGATATTATTTTTCTTACTGTGTCTGATGGTGCGATTTCTTCAGTGTGGAATCTTATCAAGGAAATACCCATGCAGGATAAAATCTTTTGTCATTGCAGTGGTTCGATTTCCTCTCAGGTTTTTTCAGACATCCATACAAAAGGTGCCTTTGGGTACTCCATTCATCCCCTGCTTGCTATCCACAGTAAAGAACATTCTTATAATAATTTAACTCATGCCATTTTTACCATAGAAGGTGATCAAATGCATTTGGATACGTTTATGCATTTACTGAAAGGTTTAGGGAATCCTGTACAAAATATTCCTACGGATACCAAACCCCTTTACCATGCTGCTGCTGTATTTGCCAGCAACCATGTGGTAGCACTTGCCAAGGTTTCTATGGATTTGCTTATGAATTGTGGATTTGACGAGAGTTCTGCACTCTCTGCCATCACTCCATTACTTATGGGAAATGTATCAAATATTACCAAGGAAGGACCAACCTTAGCACTAACAGGTCCTATAGAACGGAATGATACATCCACTATTCAAAAACATTTGGATTGCCTGAAAGATTCTTACCAGCTTCTTTATAGGGAATTGTCAAAAGTTTTAATTGAAATTGGTAAAGAAAAACACCCTGAGTTAAATTATGAGAAAATGCTACAATTACTATTATAATTCATTATGTCTTTTTTAAATAATCAGCCGAGATTATTCATGAGCTTAAACATGTACTAAATCTTATGTAAGCCAAAGGCTTAGACATGCTTAATAGGTCAGTTGACGATAATTGCAGACAGGTGATGCAGTTAAGTGGCACTTAGCTGGGATAGCAGTGGTCTACAATATAAGACGTGAATAATTAAGGATATATGATTCGGTTCATTGGAAGACATTACACAAAACGAAATATTAAAAAAGAAAGGACTTGTACATTATGAAAAATACTGTTACCACTTTATTGGAACAAAAGAAAAATAATGATAAGATCACTATGTTAACCGCCTATGACTATTCCACTGCAAAACTAATGGATGAAGCAGGAATCAATACTATCTTAGTTGGTGATTCTCTTGGAATGGTTATGCTTGGATATGAAGATACCATCTCCGTTACTATGGAGGATATGATACATCATTCAGCTGCTGTTGCCAGAGGGGCAAAAAATGCTTTTGTTGTAACAGATATGCCTTTTATGTCTTATCAAACTTCCGTATATGATGCTGTATATCATGCAGGCAGAATTATGAAAGAAGGCCGTGCGAATGCTGTAAAATTAGAAGGCGGTTTATCTGTCTGCCCACAAATCAAAGCTATTGTAGAGGCTTCCATTCCTGTAGTTGCACACCTTGGGCTTACTCCACAAAGTGTAAATGCCTTTGGCGGTTTTAAAGTTCAGGGAAAAGACACTCATGCTGCCAAAAGAATTATAGAAGAAGCAAAAGCCATTGAAGAAGCTGGTGCCTGCATGGTAGTTCTGGAATGTGTCCCTGAAAAACTTGCTTCCTATATTACCAAACAACTTTCTATTCCGACTATTGGTATTGGTGCTGGTAATGGCTGCGATGGACAGGTTTTGGTTTATCAGGATATGCTAGCTATGTATTCAGATATGACACCTAAATTTGTAAAACATTTTGGAGAAATTGGTGAAGCTATGAAAGCTTCTTTCCAAGGTTATATTTCCGAAGTAAAATCTGGTGCATTCCCTGCCCAAGAACATACTTTTGCTATTTCAGATGAAGTAATGGCAGAAGTTATAAAAGAATAGAAAGGATACTTATTATGACAAAAAAGTAGAAATATTTGAAAGGAGCATCACTTATGATTACAATTGCAACAAAAGTAAATGAAATAAGAGAGCAAGTAAAAAAATGGAAAAAGGAAGGATTTACGATTGGTTTTGTCCCAACTATGGGGTATTTACACGAAGGTCACCAGAGCCTCATTTCAAAAGCAGTGGAAGAAAATGATAAAGTTGTTGTTAGTATTTTTGTAAATCCTATGCAATTTGGTCCAAAAGAAGATTTGGCAAGTTATCCTAGAGATTTAGAAAAAGATAGTATACTTTGTGAAACAACAGGCGCTGATTTAATCTTTCACCCAGAACCAGAAGAAATGTACACAGATGGTTTCTGCTCTTATGTAGATATGTCTGTATTAACTGAAGAACTTTGCGGGCTTAGCCGTCCAGTACACTTTCGCGGTGTCTGCACTGTAGTTTCCAAACTTTTTCATATTGTGACCCCTGATCGTGCTTATTTTGGACAAAAAGATGCCCAACAACTTGCTATTATCAAGCGTATGGTGCTGGATTTAAATATGGATATTGAAATCGTTGGTTGTCCAATTGTCAGAGAAGAAGACGGACTTGCAAAAAGTTCCAGAAACACATATCTAAATCCAGAAGAACGACAGGCAGCCCTAATTTTATCAAAATCTATCAAACTTGGACAAACCCTTGTAGAAGGCAGCGAAACCAATTGTGCAAAAATTATTACTGCTATGAAAGATTTAATCGAAAGCGAACCACTTGCTAAAATTGACTATATCAAAATTGTGGATGCCCTGACTATGCAGCAGATAGACACCATTGACCGTCCAATTCTTTGTGCTATGGCTGTTTACATTGGAAAAACTCGTTTGATTGATAACTTTATGGAAAATTAAGTGTTTTTACTTACAACCATGAATCCTTCTGGTTAAACCATTTACAAAGGAGGCTTAAAGTTTATATGAGCAATTTCTTCTTTTTTGATTCTTTTTTTGAATATGTTTTTCCTGTTATTTTTATAATTGCATTTATTCTCATATTAGGTAGTATTATTGTTGCTACTTTTAAAGGTATTGGTGAATGGAATAAAAATAATCACTCTCCACGTTTAACCGTTCCAGTGACAGTTATTGCAAAACGAAGTCACACCTCCCATTCCCATTCTCATAATGATAACCAAATGCACCATTCTAGTACAGACTACCATGTTACTTTTCAATTTGAAAGTGGTGACCGTTCGGAATTTACCGTTTCAGGTCAAGAATATGGTATCTTAGCAGAAGGTGATACAGGAAATCTCACTTTTCAAGGTACCCGCTATATATCTTTTACTCGTAATTATTAAAATTAACACATTTTACTTACAGAAAGGAGTATGTGCAGATTTGCACAGCACAATACTATGTTTATTAATATGTTAAAAGGAAAAATACATCGTGCAACTGTTGTCCAGGCTGAACTTGATTATGTAGGAAGTATTACTGTAGATCCAGAACTTCTAAAGGCAGCAGGTATTTTAGAATATGAATATGTACAAATTGTAGATGTGAACAATGGCAACCGTTTTGAAACTTATACCATTGCTGGAGAGCCAGGATCTGGTATGATTTGTTTAAATGGTGCAGCTGCACGCTGTGTATCAGTAAATGACAAAATTATTATTATGTCCTATGCACAAATGACACCAGATGAAGCTAGCACTCACAAACCAAATGTAGTATTTGTTGACGATAATAATAAAATTGTGCGTAAAACAACTTATGAGAAACATGGAAAACTAGAAGATATGGAATAAGGAGGTCTGTTTATGTTAAAAGGAAAAACCGTTATACTAGGCATTACTGGCAGTATTGCCGCATACAAGATTGCTAACCTTGCCAGCATGCTGGTAAAACAACATTGTGATGTTCATGTTATTATGACAGAAAATGCCACCAATTTTATCAATCCAATTACTTTTGAAAGTTTGACTAATAATAAATGTCTAGTTGAAACTTTTGACCGAAATTTTCAATTCCATATAGCCCACGTTTCTCTAGCTCAAAAAGCGGATGCTATGCTCATTGCTCCGGCATCAGCAAATATTATTGCAAAACTTGCCCATGGAATTGCTGACGATATGCTTTCTACTACAGCTCTGGCATGCAATAAACCAATTTTAGTTTCTCCTGCTATGAATACAAGAATGTATGAAAATCCCATTACACAAGATAATATAGAAACACTTCGTAACTATGATTTTACTATTATTGAACCAGAAACAGGGCGGCTTGCCTGCAATGATATAGGCTCTGGTAAAATGGTTAGCGAAACTGTTTTAATGGATTATCTTATGCGTGAAATCGCATGTGAAAAAGATTTATATGGAAAGAAAATTCTTATTACTGCTGGTCCTACCAGAGAGGCAATTGACCCAGTCCGTTTTATTTCCAACCATTCCACTGGGAAAATGGGATATGCTCTTGCCAGACAAGCTATGCTTCGAGGTGCTGATGTTACGTTAGTAACTGGACCTACTACGCTTACACCTCCACCATTTGTAGAGGTGGTTTCTGTGGAAAGTGCCAAAGATATGTTTGAAGAGGTGATTACTCTTGCTGCCAATCAGGATATTATTATCAAATCTGCTGCCGTAGCAGATTACAAACCTTCCTCTGTTGCAACAGAGAAAATCAAGAAAAAAGAAGATACCTCTGTTATGGAACTTGTTCGCACCCAAGATATTTTATCTCACTTAGGTGCTAACAAAAAAGACGGACAAATACTTTGTGGTTTCTCTATGGAAACAGAAAACCTGATTGAAAATTCCAGAAAAAAATTAGAGAAAAAACATGCTGATATGATTGTGGCAAATAATCTACAGGAATCTGGTGCTGGATTTGGAACAGATACAAATGTAGTAACTATAATTACGAAAGAGGATACAATAGAACTTCCAATTCTTTCTAAAGATGAAGTAGCCAATCGTATACTTAATAAACTAATATGCCTGCATTAGCAGGCATATTGTGAAATGACTCCTACCACAACTGTAAACATAAAAAAACACCAATCATTTTAATCTCTCTTCCAAAAATTTTTATATTAACCTGCATATTGCTACATAAAAACGAATTGATATATTTCAGTACTTCAAAAGAACAAATAAATTATTTTTGTTCATACCTAATGCCCGCAAAATGCCAACTGTTTTTTGACTTTCACTTACATTATATGTTAAAAATGAAAAATTTACAAAACTACAAGCAATAATCCCTATTTCCTAGTCTGGTCTAATCTCTACATCCAATATATCCTCAAAAGCAATCTTCGTATCCACAATTTGCAAAACCTGGCTGTTCTTATCTATCCTTGCCACAATTCCTGTTTTCTTTAGATAGTTCTCTTCTGCATAGTATACCACTGTAACAATTTCCCCTTTTTTTAGTAACTGCATTTTTCTATCCAATTCTTCTGCCATCTCTTCAGAAAGTTCTACTTTTTTCACAATAATCCGCTCCTTTTTCTCCAAAGCCTCTTGCAGCCCCCGAATAGCTGCAAAAGGAGAAAACTGTTTTGCCCTGTTCTCTATTGACATTTTTGTTCTAGGTTTCATTCCCACTTTTATGCCCTCCAATCTGCCTGTTCCGTTCTCTGGTAGTTGCTCCCTCCTGCAAGTTCATTCCTTTTAAAATAGCATTCTTTCCGAACTTCTTTTTAATATCAACTATTGCCTTTTGCATCTTCCTGTTCCGTTCCAGTTCCTCGGTGTCTACCAGAAAATTATACTGCTTGTACTCTTCTTTTACTACACGATTGTAAGTAAGGGTAACCCGTCTGATCGGAATTCTTCGGTTTACAATCCTCTCATATAACTCTACTACTGCTGGAATAATCAATTTATCTGCGTTGGTTTCCATTGGAAGGGCTGTTGTTCCATGAGCAGGAGAGACGGATACCGTATTTGTATAACCTATATGCAAAGTAACAGATTCTGTAATTAGATTCCTATCTACCATTTCAAGACACATAAGATCTGCCATTTCTTTTACAATCAACTTTCCCTCTTCAAATGCATAATCACGCATGAGAACCTGCCCATTAGAAATAGAGTTTGCCTTTGGCTTGTATGCTTTTATATGAGCTATCGTAGTCGGCTCTCTTCCCCATGCATGATCAATCAAAAGTTCTGCATCCACACCAAAAAGCTGATATAAAAAATCTTCATCCGTTCTTACAATATCTCCCATAGTCCGAATGCAATATCGTTCCAATTGTTTTGCAATACCAGATCCTATTCTCCAAAAATCGGTAAGAGGCTGATGGTTCCACATAGTTCTCCTATAACTTTCTTCGTCTAATTCCCCAATAAAATCTTCTGCGTGTTTTGCCGTAATGTCCAATGCAATCTTTGCTAGATATAAATTTGTTCCAATTCCACAAGTTGCCCGTAATCCAATTCTAGTATAAATTTCTTCCATTAATTTCGACCCAAGTTCTCTTGCTGTCATTCCATATAAATGCAAATATTCTGTCACATCTAAAAATACCTCATCAATGGAATATACATGAATGTCTTCTTTCGCAATATATTCCAGATAAATTCCATAAATCTCTGCTGCATAGTCAATATATTTTTGCATTCTTGGAGATGCGGTGATATACTTCACGTTCTTTGGAATCTGAAATATCCGGCAACGGTTGGGAATCCCCAACTCTTTCATTGCTGGGGTAATAGCAAGACAAATCGTCTTCTCACTTCTGTCTGGATCTGCTACTACCAGATTAGCAGTCATGGGATCTAATCCCCGCTCAATACATTCTACAGATGCAAAAAATGATTTTAAATCTATACATATATAAAAACGCTGTTCTGTCATATGTTTCCCTCTCGCTCATGACAATATTAGATGAATACTTAAAATAACACCACTTACTTTATCATCAGTCTATATTCTATCACAGGAACATACGTTTGTAAACCTGCAAAGTTTTACCAAAAAAAGTAACCATTTATCCATATCATTTATATTGGACTAAACGGCTACAAAAATACTTTTTTAATTTCCTTGCAAAATTTAAAGTCTGAGGTTATGTATGAAATAATTGCAATATATTAACATTTCATTTTCATTCTGCTGAAATGTATCATATCAATTTTCCTTTTTGATTGCAAGTATCAACCACCCCTCTTTTGGATCTGGCGGAATATTCCCAGAATCTGTTCTATATTATCTTCCCCTTTTTTATTTTCATATTCGCCTAAAAACCGTCCATCATGTAAGAATAAAATTCGGTCTGCAAAACTTGCTATCATTGGGTCATGAGTAACAATAATAGAGCTCTGCCCTCTCTGTTCTTTTGTATCCAAAAACAACTGCATAATTTCCTGTGCTGTATTGTAGTCAAGATTCCCTGTAGGTTCATCTGCAAGTAAAAGTTTAGGATTCCCGATTAATGCTCTGGCAATGGCTACCCTTTGCTGCTGTCCTCCAGATAAACAGGTAACGGATTTCTCTGCTTTTTCTTCAATTCCGACCAATTTTAGGATTTCTCTTGTTTTCTCTTTTATTTTACTTCTCTTTTCTCCTGCAAGAATTAGAGGTAAGGATACATTTTCCTCTACAGACAAATCCGTTATCAATTTAAAACTTTGAAAAACAAATCCTATGTTTTCCTGACGGATTCTAGTAGCAGAAGGCTCTACTCCATAATCCATGCGAAGCTCTCCATTAAGAAAAATTTCTCCCTCACTTACCTTGTCAATTGCTCCAAGAATGTGTAATAATGTACTTTTTCCAGAACCGCTGCTTCCCATAATAGCAAGAATTTCTCCTTCTTCCAGATACAAAGAAACCCCTTTTAATGCCTGAAGAGGTTCTCCTCCATTGTTATAAATTTTGTGTATATTTTTCATCTCAATAATATAACTCATACTCTTATCCTTTCTAAATTTTGTTTGAACTATTACTCCAAATTAGATATATCTTTTACAAATTTCCAAAGTGTGGCTGCCAATGCAAGCATGTATATTAATATTCCAAATACAGGAGAAATGAATGCCCTTGGAAATTCTTCTTCCAAATAGTAAAAATACAAAAACCACTCTGCCACTATTCCTAATAATATTCCTAAAACAATGCCAGACATCAGATAACATAATATCTGTTTCCAAATTATTTTCTGTACTCTCCTATCAGATATCCCAATTCTTCGGAGGGTACGGTATATTTCTCTTTTATCCCGCAGCATTGTTTTTGCAGAATTCAACCATCCGATTCCCCCAAGAAGTGTAAGAGCATAAAGAACTGCACGAATCATAAAATATCTCTCCTTGATAATCCGACTGTTCTGTTCTTCCACATCACTATAATTCTGCCAGCGAAGGGTTGGTATTTCCCATCTTAGGGACTGCAATAAAGATTCTGTTTGTTTATCTATTTCACTCATAAAAAATGTCACACTAAAATCTTCTAATGTAGAGAAATGAAATAATGGTGATGTGATATCAAAAACTATCTCACTATACATCATACTTTCTATAATTCCTACAACTTCCAAATCTTTCGTATGCTTTTGCTGATTTTCATATTCTTCCATCCACTCAACATTTTCCATTTTATCAAAATATTCCAAAGCGTAAGTATCTCCCACCTGCAAACCATAATAGTCTGCCACATCTCTTCTTAGAACCACACAATCTTGATAACTTTCTTTTTTTACTTTGATAACTTTCGTCTCATAAAGCCTATCCATTTGTGAAACCCCTAAGCTGAATCCCCAACCATCCCACCAATTTTTACTTTTCTTATCGGGAATTCCTACACTAATAATATCTCCCCAATCCGAAGTCTCTGCCATAAAAAAGGTATCCTTCTGCTGACCTTCTAACCTTTTCTGTATGTCTATCATATTCTGATAAGACATTGTCTCATCATTTTCTATCATCACTTCTGATAGATATAATTTTTTATAGTAAGCCAGCGAATTTTGTTCTATGTCATGCATAAAAACACTGCTGACAAAAGTAAACATCGTAATAGCTACAATCGTAAAAAGAAAAAAAATATTTTCACGTATCCACGGAATCAGCAACCGCAGAGAAATATATGTATCCTTTTTTGTTATATAAAAAAGAATGGCTCTTCTTATCTTTGTTTCTTTTGTATTTTTCCGGTTCATCTGCAAAGGCAATATTCTTGCATATCTCCATGCCGTATACAACAAAAATATATTAATTGCCACCCAGATTCCAAAAGTAATAAAAAAAGAATTTCCTATATCCATCTGTATCACTTCTCTGGACAATTCAAACTCTGATGCAAATAATAGAAAAACTCCTCTTCCTCCCACCATAGCAACAAAATAACCCAAACCACAGCCAATTGTGCTAAGAATCATTGCTGAAGTAAAAAAGATTTGTAATATCTGTTTCCTTCTTGCCCCCATAGTTTTTAATACCATTGTATCTCCCTGATATTTCTTTAAATAACTATTAAATACACTAGCAACCAATAATCCTGCTACTACAATAATAATAATAACCAGAATAGTCATAAAAATCCGAAAAGACTCTATAACCTTTTTATAGTCATCAAGTTCCTCTACTGCTGTAATATCCAGATTTTCTCCTAGGGACTGCAGCCTTTCTTTTACTTCAATTAAACCATCCTTTTTTTCTTTTTTAACCAATGCATAATTGGGAACCATATCCATGTTTTGGCTTTTACAGAGATTCTCCATAGTTACAATCACCATATAAAGGTTTGATAGTGAAAAATTATCTTCTATCAGAATCTCACTAATCTCCAATTCCTTCTCTTCCATGGTAATTTTATCTCCCACACTAAGCTGTAAATCCTCTGCCAGTTTCTGGTTTACAATTATACGGTTTTCTGTTACATCTGACACATATCGGTAACGGCTTTTGTTCATATTACTATCCTTCACACCAACAGTATAGACCAAATATTTCTCCACATTGGTGTATGCCCAGTGCCCATAAGAAACTTTCTTTACTCCTTTGGTATCTTCGATTTTTTTAATCAAGTCCTCTGAAAAATCCCGATAATCTACATCACTTATCAAATAATCACAATCCCCAAAGGTGTCCTTTACATTCTCCATATAACTCCTCTGGGAAATAAAATAAAAATTGTAAATAACTACAATAGCAAGTACTGCAAAGAAAATACTTGCCACACAGGAAAAAGTTAATTTCTTACTTTTTGTCAAAAACTTTACTCCAAACCAGTACATCTTGTTACCCCTTTCATTATAGGAAATTTTATCCTATATAGAATAACAGATTTTTTTGTAGTTTTTATGATACCAATTCCTACATCAAAAAAAGAGAGGCAACGATTCTCTCTTTTTCATGTTTGTTCCATTCAAATTAACACAATTGTGAAATATCTTTTGCAATTTAACCTTTATTCATCTAACATATCAGAAGAAACACTATTAACACTTATAAATTCACGATACTCTGAAAAATCCTTCCAAAACTCGTTTAATTGCTCAGTGGTAACATCCTCCAACATATCAATGCTAACATCCTTTGAAGTAAGTCCACAGCCAACAATATAATAATACTTTTTATGATTTTTCTTAATACCTGCACTTATTTTCTCTTTCATATCTCTTAAATATTTATAATTCACTTTTGATGTTTCAAATATAATATCACTTGAATTATCTATTACCTCTAACACAGCCTTTTGATTATCTTTCACATTGTCACGCAATAGAACTTTTAATCTTAGAACTTCATTATCAAAAACTTCTTCATATCCTCCATACCAGTTTTCTTCCTCAAATTGTTGCAGTTTTTCACAATATGTTTGTATTTTCTGATAATGCTTGTATTCTTTTGTATAGTCCTTGACAATATCTATATTACATAATTCAGTTAACCAAGTATTGAATTCTTTTGGCATCTGTTCTAAACACTTTCTCTCTATTGGTACACCATCCATTTCAAAGCACTCCATTACCTGTGATTCTAATGGTGAATAATGTAGTTTTTGATATGTTCCATCCTCTAAATATAACAATATCTCTCTTTCTTTTGGTGCATCACTTTCTGGAACAACAATATCTGACGGAGAAGCAACAATTTTTAATTCTGACAATTGCGAATAAAAATACTTTATATCCTCACCATTTGTTATTTCAATTTTTTCTATTGGTTTTATCCATGAGATATCAGCCAATTCATTTTGACATATTACTATCTTCGCAATATCTTTTGCACTTTCTATTTGAACCATTTTTAATAAGTCTTTTCCCGATTTTCCTACAATATTAATATCAATCCCATCCGCAATTTCATCCACTACTTTCCCTGCTTCCTTATTGGATAATATATTATTACCATTTTCCAAAAGTTTTCCAACACCTATACACAAAATTCCAACACATGCAGCACTTATTATACATATACCTGCTTTTTTCATAAATGTCCTTCTCTGTGGTATTTCCTTTTTCATTTGCAGCTTCATCATATTTTTTGTTTCCTCAACTAACTGAGGATCTGCCCTTGTAGCATTTTTTATTTGTAAAATTAATTCTTCGTTAATACTCTCCTTGTTCATTTCTCTTCCCCCCTTCATTCATATACATTCTTAACGCTCCCCTTGCCCGGGATAATCTCTTTCTAACTGATACCTCTTTTATTCCTATACACCTTGATATTTCTTTGCATGTCATATTTTCAAAATAGAACAAAATAATTATGGTCTTATATTGGGGAGAAAGTTTGCATATGGCTTCGTACAAATCTTCACTCTCAACACTCATTTTATATGTACTATTTCTAGACATTGTCCTTTCTATTTCTTCATCTCCCAGCAAAATTTCTTTTTTTCGAAAATAATTCTTTTTACAAAGATTTATTGTAACCCGAATAAGCCATGCTTTACAATGGTCTGAACTATTAAAATGCATTCTCTTTTTTATAAGTGTAAGAAAAACATCTTGAAAAATATCATTGGCATCTTCTCTGTTATTTCTTGTGTGAAAACTACTTTTGAACAATCAATTCGTGACATTGTTTTTTAATTTTTTATCTCATAAACAAATCATATATCTTGTCCTTCAAAATAGCGTATATATATTTATTCTTTTCAACACTGGATAATGCCTCTGTATATGGTTCATTATTTTTCTCACAATGCTTTTAAAATAATTACTACTATCCTTTGGACCTGCAGCTACCAAAACTGGTTAGGCAGTTGATAATCCAGCTACAATTGTCAAGGCAAATTCAAATATTTCATTTCCAAAAGGTAAATTATTATTACTATTCACAGTCATATTAAACAAATAGTAACATTTTTATGCCGCTAAATCCTTTCTATGATATTTCCAACAGCCAGTCAAAAATGCTATTAATGTCAGTCCTATACCAATACTTATCATTACCCCCTCTATGCTTTTCGAGGTAAAAATATCTGCTCCATTTGCATAATAAAAAGGTGTTATATACTTTATATTTTCTATGGCAGGAATAATGCGGCACATCATATCTGTGGCGAAGAAAAAGATTACAATACCAAGACCAGCTCCAAGGAAATTCTTTCTTGCAAAAGCAGAAATACAAAAACATAAGGTTCCTATTTCTATCTGCATAAGTAATTGTGTAACAGCCGAAAGCAGCATCTCTTTTTCTGGTACTTCCTCTTCCATCAAAAGAAAGCCCACTATGTAAGCTAACATACATACCAAATTAAAGATAATAATATTACAAACAAGTGCAAAATACTTTTGTAATAAAATAGAACTTCGTCCTACAGGAAATACATGTAAAAATTCTGAAGTATGTCCTGCCTCTTCTTTAGACAACATTCCTGTTCCAGTTATAGCTGCAAACATGGCTCCTCCTAGCCCATGAAGCATAAGAATCTCTGTTGCATAAAATCCGACTAGTGTCGCCAAACTCATTTTATCCATTCCCATAGCTACAGATAATGACCCCATATTGGAATACATATCTGCCATATCCTGTAGGGAATCCTCCAGACTAGTATACATTAAAATACACCCAAAACACATTGCACCTACACATAATATCCATATACATAATGCCTTTTTATTCATTTTCATTTCATGTTTCCAAACAGTCATATCCTTTACTCCTCTCTAGTTACTGTTCACACCTATGGACAGTTACTTTTAATAAAACTGCATAAATATCTCATCCAGTTCTGGCTCTTCAATTAGAATATCTGAAATATTATGCCCAGCAAATCCTGCAAAAAGCTGATTTAAATCACCACTATACACATAACTTTCTTCAATTCCATCCTTCACTACATGAATCCGTTTTGCACTGGTTTTGGTAAGATTCTCTATGGTATCTGTACAAATCATTTTTCCTTCTTTAATAATAGCTGCATGATGACAGTACTTTTTTACCTCTGTTAAAACATGAGAAGACAAAAAGCAAGTGGTTCCCTGTTTGTGATACTCTAATATTAGCTTAAAAAATTCTGCCTGCATCAATGGATCCAGCCCACTAGTTGGCTCATCAAAAATAAAAAGTTTAGGCTTATGCTGCATGGCACAAACAATACTCACTTTTTTCCGATTACCAAGAGATAATTCTTCTATTTTCTTTTCTGTATCTACACCTAACCGTTCACAAAGCATTTTTGCCTCCTTTTTGCAGTCTTTTCCCCGCATTTTTGCAGCAAAAGTAATAACTTCTTTTACTTTCATGGAAGGGTAAAACATCGCTTCGGATGGCATATAGCCAACTTCTTTTAAAATCTCTTTCGATTGTTTTGCCACGTCCATTCCAAATACTGAAATTCTTCCTTGTTGATATTTGATTAACCCAAGAAGACTTCGTATGGTGGTAGATTTTCCTGCACCATTTGGTCCTAGAAATCCAAAAATATCTCCCTCCTCAATCTGCAAAGAAATTCCATCCACTCCACGATATTTCCCGTAAGTCTTTGTTAAACTTTCTATATCAATTGCATAATTTTTAACCATATTATCTTCCTCCAATATGCTTTTTATCTCTTTTAAAAGCTTCCAAATCCTGATTCAATTTTTTTGTATCAAAACTTCGTTTTATTTTGTATGCCAAGAATACACAAACATAACACAAAAACAAATAACCAAAAAAAATTAAACTAGGAAGAAGTTGTCTATCGAACCATTTTCCCCAATATCCCATTCCAGAATATACAAGACAGCACCCTATACTTGCACCAAATTCATACTTCCCAAAATGTTCTCCTTCATCAAAATTATGGAGAAGATATGTTTGTATACATCCTAGTATATAAGCTGTACAAACCATCTCTGCCATAACCAGAATATTTGCCTCCATGCTTCCTTCTATTATTCGGAATATAACATAATAGAATAATATACAGAAAAAATAAAGGCAAGCCTTTAATTCAATATCTATCTCTTTGGATAACCATTTTTTTAATATACTCATTCTGTTCCCCCCTTCAAAAGTACCCGAAGCTCTTTTGCATAGCGTCTGGAAATAATAACATGTTCACCATTGTCCATAGTAGCATCAATTCGGTTTCCTGACAGACTTTGCAATTTTTCTACGTGGTATACATTTAGCCCCATTGCCTTGCTGCATCGAAAAAAACCCTCTTCTGAATATAGACAAACAAGATTATCTAAACTCAGCTTTGTTCTATACACATCTTCTTTGGTATACAAATACGTACTTCCGTCTACACTTTCAAAATATATAATTTTCCCAGAATGAATCGTATACTGCTCTTTCTCCTTAAATCCAATGATCTTTTCTTTCTGGTTTTCTAAATAATATATTAAATTATCCACCCATTCTGTCCGGTTTTTATATTTTATTAACACTTCTTCTGTTCCTTCTACAATTCTTTGCAGCGTAACCTTCATTCTGCACCTCTTTTCTACTGTTTTATGGTTACTATTTTATTTACTTCAATTCTTAAATTCAACTATGTTTTCTTTAAGATGCACTTTTTCCAATACAAGATGCATAACTTTTACCTATATTTGTTTTTCCACAAACTTTTTATTGCATTTTTAGACCTTTTTTACTAAAATATTCTCAGAATCTTGCTAATCCTCAATTTTTCATTCATAATGAACCCACCAAAAGCAACATGACCATTTAAAACGAAAGGACTAATATTAATGTGGAAAAAATATTTCAAACAATTTATACGTTCATTTCTTATAAGTTTAGTTGTTGTAATTCCCTGCATAATTATACTTGTTGTATTTTCTCAACAAAAAAAGACAACAAATACTACAGAAACTGTGAATAACATTCAAGAAACACCCGTTACCATTATACATTCTGTTCAACCTTTCGCATCATCACCACAGGCAACCAATATACCAACTACTACAAATCTTCCGATTACAACGCCGGAAAATCCTCCAGCCCCTAAAGCTGCAACGCTTACCTTTACTGGTGATTTAATGGTACACAGCTATCAATACGAAGCAGCTTATGACCGTGCAACAAATACGTATGATTTTTCAAATAATTTTACTTCTGTAAAAAAATATTTTAAGAAATCAGATTATGTGATTGGGAATCTGGAGACTACCTTAGGAGGAACTGCAATTGGCATCAGTGATTATCCAAGGTTTAATACCCCAGATAGTTTTGCAAAGGCACTCAAAAATGCAGGATTTGATTTGCTTACCACTGCAAACAACCATTGTGTAGACAGGGGAACTGATGCATTGTTACGAACCATTGATGTACTAGATAAACTAAAATTTGACCATATAGGTACTTATCAAAACGAATCCGACAGCAAAAAAATCTTTATCAAAGAAATTAATGGCATACAAATTGCATTTATCAGTTGTACTTATGGGACAAATGGTCTTCCTTATAAAAATGATTATAATGTTAAAATTTTAAATGATCATATATACAAAGAAATAAAAAAGGCTCGGAAATTAGCGGATTTTGTTATAGTTCTTCCCCACAACGGGACAGAATATGCCCAAACTCCTTCCGAAACCTATAAAGCACAATATAAAAAAATGTTAAAATCTGGTGCTGATGCAGTTATTGCAAGCCACCCTCATGTTCTCCAGCCTATGGAATATATAGAAATTCCCACAGGACAGAATTCCACCCGAAAGGGTTTTATCATGTACTCTATGGGAAATTTTATATCTTCTCAAGTAACAAAACCAAGAGATGCTGGTGTTATTTTAAACCTTACTATTAAGGAAGAAATGCCTTCCTCCTTTGTAATTGATAAAGTTACTGTAATTCCTACTTGGTGCCGTTTTATGGATGCATCTTCCAAGCGGAATTTTACAGTATTTACTGTATATGATATCTTAAAAATGTCAGAGAAAAAACGTAAATCGCTTATTCGGGATAAGGATTTTGCAAGGGTACAGCAAATCCAATTAGAATCCACAAAAACACTACTTGGAAAAAGTATACCAGTAAAGAAAGCAAAAAAATCTTATAAATTTACTAGCTCTTAATCTCAATAATAACATACTCTGCGGGAGCACTGGTTTTGATTGGAAATTTCCAACCAGCTACCCCAGCTGTTACAATTGCTGTAAAGGAATCATTCTTTGTTACTCCATACACTGCATCTCCAAAAGGAATCACTTCCATAAGGAGATTAACGGGAAAAAATTGACCTGCATGAGTATGACCAGATAACAATAAATCTGTCCCAAGCTCTTGATTTATTTTATATTCCAACGGCTGATGATCCAAAGTCAAAATAAAATCCTGTTTATCTACTTCTTTATACAAATCTGCCAGGGGTGTACGATTTCTTACTGACGCATCTTCTCTTCCCACCAAAATTAAATCATTGGTAATTTGTATCTTTTCATCCTGTAATGAAGTTATCCCATTTTTAGATAAACTATACATGATATCCTCATTCGTAAAAGCAGGCTGCCCGCTATATTTTTGCCTGTCGTGATTACCATAAACATAATATACTCCATATTTGCTCTTTATAGCTCCCAGCACTTGAAAAACTTGTTCCATATCTTGATAGGTTGTATTCTCGTCTACTATATCTCCACAAAGAATTACTATATCTGGGTTCTGTTTTTCAACTTTTTCGCAAACTTCCTTCATCCCTTCAATATCAATGGATACCCCAAAATGAATGTCTGCAAGTAATGCCACCCGGTAACCTTCCTTAGGAATATTTTTTTGTGTCTTAACCACATAATTGGTTTGTACTACATGATACATATTCCAATAACCATAAGTAATCACAAGCATCGTAGAAATAACTGGTAAAACATAACACTTTTGTAATTTTTTCCAAACTATAAAATTTTCATAATTTGATTTTGCTATTGCTTTTACCACAAGGTTAATAAGCGAAAATACCAAAATAAATCCCATAAGATGTAGCAAAACAAGTAACCCAATATTCCAGATAGATATACAAAACAAGATAATTCCTAGACTTATTGCTATCAGCAGAAAAGTAACTTTTTTATTTTTTTGTTCTCCAAAAATCATCTCAATTATATTTTTTATCATCCGATAAAAAAAGATTGTCATTCCAAACAGAACTAATAATAAAATAAATAACATCGCATAAAACCATATATTCATTTATGCCATCCCTCCTTGTTATCTTAGACTTTATAAGCAATTTATTCCCAGTTTCTCTCCGCATCCATATAATAGGTCAAAAGTTGTGGTCTTGAAAGAGTATTTGCATACAAAGTATCTTTATTCACCATTTCATCTTTTCCAAAAACAAATATACTTTCAAGTTGGTTTTGTTCCAAAAATTTTGTCTCCACAGATAACCGTATCTTGTCTATTGTAATTTTATTTCTTGTTGCCAGTTGAAATCCCCAATCTCCAAAAGAAGGAACTTGTACATGATATGGCTTTACATAAAATCCTTCCCCCTCAATAGTTTTGTTTATGCACCAATATGCCTTCCCAGCATAATAAGGGCTGGTAGATTGTACTGTCATAACCCCTTCTTCTGTTAAACTATTTTTACAAAGCCGGTAAAATAAATCTGTATATAACTTGTTTAGTGATTCATCATTGGGGTCTGGCAAATCTACAATAATCACATCATAGAGAGTTTCATTTTTCTCCAAAAATTTATATGCATCTTCATTTGCCACCTCCAATTTTTCACTATCCAAAGAACCTTTATTTAATTTTTTAATATCCTGGTGAGTACGACAAAGCTCCACCATCCTCGCATCTAAATCAACCATAGTCACCTTCTCTACCTCTGAATATTTCAAAATCTCCCGAAGAGCAAGTCCATCTCCTCCTCCAAGAATCAGAATACGGCTATGTTTTTTTGCTGCAGACATAGGTATATGCACAAGTGCTTCATGATAACGATACTCATCCATAGAAGAAAATTGAATATTTCCATTAATAAACAGGCGAAGATCATCTTTGTGTTTTGTTACTACAATTTTCTGATAGGGTGTCTGCTCTGATACAATCACCCTGTCACGATATAAACCATTTTCCACCTGCTTAGCAATATTCTCTGAATAAAATGCTCCAAATAACATAATCCCTAGTGAAAAAACTGCAATCCCTTTCCACATTAGTTCTCTTACTACATATTTGTGATAACGAAATACAATTAATAATGCTATTGCAAGATTTACACTGCCTACCAAAAAAGTTGTAGCAAAGTACCCAAGATGTGGTAAAAGCAACAACGGAAACAAGATTGATCCCACCAATCCTCCAACATAATCAAAAGAAAAAATTGTAGATAATGTTACTCTTAAATTACTAGCATTCTCTTCTATAATACGGGTAAGTATTGGGATTTCGATTCCTACCAAGGTTCCAATTGCAAGAATCTCCATATACATCACCAGCACATAAGATTTTAAATATATATTTGCCATAAACAGTATTAAGGAGCTGATACCTCCCAATATACCAACTCCTACCTCTACAAATACAAACCAGTCAAAAAGCTGCTTTTTTATAAACTTTGACAAAAAAGATCCAATTCCCATAGCACACATATACAATCCTATGGTAATGGAAAATTGTAATACACTGTCTCCTACCAGATATGAGCTTACTGCACTGATAATCAACTCATAGCACATGGAACATCCTGAAATTATCAACGTAGTAAACATTAGCAAACGGTAAGGAAACTCCGTTTGCAGTTCCTTTTCTCTTTGCATTCTATCTCAAACCTTTCACATACAAACAATAACTAATAAATCACTCCACTAATAATAATGGCTAACCCAATAAACAATCCGCATACCATAATACCTGCTGCCGGATTTCCTTCTCCAATCTCATTATTCAAATCATATCTTCTATGAAATGCATTGATTACTACATAACCCAGCATACAAAAAACCATGCCAATTGCAAAATAGATTACACTATTTAATAATCCTTCCATAAATTTTTCTTCCAATTGAGTCACCACATTAGGAGACATTACACAGGATTTCAAAATAATACCAACTGCAATAGATGCTCCTGCCATAATATATCCCACTGCTACATTTCTTTTCTTAATTTCCTCTGGGAAATTACATGGAATAATCAAATCAATTAAAAAAGTTCCAAATATCATTAAAACAATCCCTACTACTGAATAAATCCCTACATTTAAAATATCTGCTAACATAACTTGTCCTCCTTTATTTTCCAAAACTGGTGCCTCCACCAGAACTTCTTCTTCTTGCTATACTGCTTTGTCTTACACTGGATGCATAACTTTTATATGTATCTGTAGTTGAGGTTAAAGTCGAATCATCATAACTGGTATAGCTGTCTCTTTTCTTAGAATATCTTCCTTTATCCGAACTATAACCTCTGGAATAATAAAATCTCCTAAAATAACGTCCAGTTCCAACGCTGCATCGGTATGGAGTATTACTGCTACAATATGCATAGGAACGTTTACTAATCTGTACCAATGTCTCATTATCTGAACTGGTATAAATTAAACAATACTCATTATCTGTTAAAATAGCTATGGAATCATCTTCATCTTCTGTATTTTGCTGCACATCTTCCACATCACCTTCCACAGCCTGAATAATATCTCTTGCAGTGGCATCTATGTTATATGTACTTACATACACATCTGCCTTTTCTGCTGTGTCTAAGTCTGATGTAACAGATGTTCGGTAAGTATAAGTAGATGTGGCACCTTCTATATATTTTTTTACAGAATTACTTCCGCCAAAGTTAAAGGTTGGTATTATAAAGACAATAATAGAAACAAACAGCACACCTAAAGTTAATAAAGTTGCAAATCGTGTTGCTTTCTTATCTGTATCATTTTTTGCATAAAAATTATTATGGGAACTTTCTTCTGCATCTCCCTGCCCTCTTTTCATCAATTTGATATCTTCTTTATCTATATAATAACCTGTAGAATATTCCCGTCCATCAGACCATTCCTCAATAGATATAATCCTTTCTGTGGTTTTGTCTTCATATTCCCAATACTTTGCCTTTTCTCCCACATCCACATCCAAGTGTTTTCCCTGATAATTTGTAACAATCTGCACTCCAGAATCTGCTTCCCGATATCTGGCAGATGCAATTCCTTCTTCACTAAATCTATCCTGATAACGTTCCATTTGATACATGGCATATTCTTGATAAACTTCATCCACAGAAAGCCAAAATTCCCGATAAGTTCCCTCCTCCATAAGACGGTACTCCGTCCAATAGCTTCCATCCTGTGCATTCTTGTAAGAAACCATACCATTTACATGATATACTTTATCTTCTATCTGTATCACATCTTGTAAAAAAAACTTAAGTTCCAATCTCAGATTCCTCCTTTTTCAATTTGTATTTCCTTTCTTCTTATCTTTTCTAATAGAGTACATCATAAAAGTATATTTCTGCTTGAAGAATTACCAACGAAGAACCAAATTTTGACTATGCAGCCACCATAAAAGAATTAAATGTGCCGGATAAAATATATAAAAGAAATATTTTATTTGCCATCCTCTTTCTCCGTTATAAAAATGTATAGGAAGAAATGCCAGCAATGCTACAATCTCTAATACATTTCCAAAAACTACAAGTACCAAAAATGCACATAAAATTCTATATATTTCTTTCTCTCGGAATATATAAAAACCTACGATTAAAACAACTCCTGCTCCGCTATAATCTGTATGAAAGAGTTCAGCGGCCAGCACCACTCCACAAGCCAGCACTCTTCCAATCCATGGATTACTTTGAAAATATTCTAAAACAAAAATCGCAATTAACCCCAACGTAAGAGTAAAAAATACATTCTGGCTGTTCCAGTTTAACCAACTGCCATTAAATGCTAAATCAAAAGGTATTTCAGAAATAATGGCAAACAAAAACAACCTTACTCCATATTTTATACGATTACTTGTGTGCACATATCCCTCTACCAACAGAAAACAAAAAATGGGGAATGCAAGCCTTCCAATCCCCCTTAAGCATGTATAAGGAACTATACTATGAAAATATGTTATAATCTTATATCCAAAAACTGCTGCACAGTGATCAATGAGCATAGTTGCCATAGCAAGCCATTTTAAGCCAGCACCACTAATTCCTCTTGTTTTTACTGTATTATCCATTGTCATTTCCTACCTTTACAGCATCTAGTGATAAAGATAAGATATCCTTAACTTCTTCTATTGGAATCTTGGTATAGTCAGACAATTCTTTTACAGTTGCCACACGTCCCAAATCCTCTGCTAATACCTTTGCTGCCTCACTAATTAGGCTGGTCTTTGCAACCATAGCTGTTTCCCAGTCGTTTTCCCCTACTTCTTCATCAATAACCATTGCTATCGCCATTTTAATATGTTCTTGTAAAAATGCGTCTACATCCTCTATATTGGCTATTGTTGATACTGCTTCCAGCCCCTGCAGTAATCCCAAATTTCCCTCCTGAATCAAATCTTCTATAGGAAGTCCTTTGTCCTTATAATCTCTGGCTATCTCTACTACAACAGGCAAATATCCCTCAATCAGCTTGCTCTTTGCCTGCTCATCCTTGTTTCGTAGTGCTAGAAAAAGAGAAGTCCTTTCCTCTTTACTAAGTCCACTAATTTCTTCTAATTCCTTCATATAAATGGATAAAGCAATTGGACGTTCTTCTTTTGTTTCCTCCTTTGTTTCTTCTATCTCTTCCCTTTTGGAATACTCTTTATACACAAAACCTGGTATTTGCACTCCATTTTCTCCCAAGTATTGGTAAATATGCTGATACTGGCTTTCTTCCATATTCATCCCCGCAAAATATTCCTGAATCTCTTCTTTTGTAATCTGATTCTCTTGAACCTTAGCAACCTCTGTAATTGCTGCCAGCATTTCCATAAATTTACTCTTATCTAACATATTATTGCTCACTTTCTTTTATAGTAGTGTCTATACTAACAGACACAATGTTTTTATCTGTCCTGCCTAAAACTAAATGTAACAGATATCTACATTAGTCACAGTTCAGCTCCCCTCACTGTTACCTATATTATACAAATATGTTAGAAAAACCGCAAGTAAACCTTGTAATAATCTATAAGTCTCTCTTGATATTAAACTAATCTATCATTAACCCATACAACAAAAAGGACTGTTAAAAATTTAACAGTCCTTTCTATACACTTTTATCCAGTCATTATAAAACTTTCTATTCTTTTTCACTGTAATGATATACTTTTAATGTTACTGTTCCATCTTCATTTAAGGTAAAAGTCTCAATATACACATCCTGCTCAGTTTCTCCATTCATTACATTTTCCATAATAATATCCCCAGCTTTTTTTCCTTTAAAATATTCTTTTGCTGAATACACTCCTTTTCCAACTCCAGCCCCTTTATCTCCCAATTCATACTCAGAAGTTGTAATCATACCATCTTTATCTGGTGTAAGGACCTGTGTCAAATTCTTTAATAAATCTGCTTTTTTTTCAACTTCCTTGCCATTCCATGCACTCACTTTATCTATCAATGTATTTTTAAGTGTATCTGTTTCAGATGTATCATCATCTGATGTCATTTCTTCCTCTATTTCCTTCAAATATTTTTTGGCAGCCTTAGGATCTGCCTTACTTTTATCAATTGGCAAGTTAAACAAAGCATTGATACCTTTGTATGATTCATTCCTTGTGATCTCTCCTGTTTTTTCATTGTATTGGTAAGCATCTGCCGAAGGAGCAGTATCTGATACCGAAATGTATATACCTTTGTCTGCAAAGATTTCTACACTATCACATTCTGTAATCCTATACATAACTTTTTCTTCCTTTGTTATTATACTCTCACATCCGCCACCCATATAGAAAATATTAAACTGCCATGGTCTTAATCCTTTTACTAATGGTGATACTACTACATCTGCTTTATCATAATTCATTGGTGTACCATCCGCATTTTCAAAAGCAGTTACCACATAAGTTTTATTTTTATCCAATTCTTCTTCCTTTACATACTTGCTTAAATTTTTTCCTGACACCATGCCAAGTAAGGTAATTTTCAAATCCCCACAAGTCTGGCTCTCATTGATAGTAACGGAATCTTCGCTTTTAAATGCCTCCATAAGACCTTCATTCTCCATTACTTCTGCCACTTTATCTGGTGTCAGATAGTTCCATGCTGCCAATACAGACACAGAACCAATAGAAAGTGCAATTGCTGCTGCAAATGCTGCTGCAGGTACTCTTCTCTTTAATTTTTTATCCATATTATTAGTCTCCTTTGCTCTTCTTAATATTTTCTGGTTCAGCCATTCACTTGGTTCTTTATCTGGAGAAAGGGCTTCTTGTAATATCTGATCCAATTCTTTATTATGTTTCATCTAAAACAACCTCCAATTCTTTCTTTAACAGCTTTCTTGCTTTATGCAGCCTGCTTTTTACGGTTCCTTCTGGAAGCTTCATAATTTCCCCAATTTGTCCAATTGAAAGTTCAAGGGTATAGTACAGATATACTGGAATACGATATTTTTCATCTAATTTGTTTACTGCCTTTCTTACTTGTTCCTTCCATTCTTTTTCAAGAACGATATCCTCTACAGCCCCTTCTTTTCCTGGTTCTTCTTCACTCACTGCTTCTTCCACTAATTCCATCATTCCTGCTATCCTTTTTCTCCAAGCAAACTTTCGTTTCCTGTTTTTCCAAATACGTAATGCAATAGAAACTAGGTAACTTTTGGGATTCTTTTCATAGTCAATCTTTTCTCCCAATTCTACTGCTTTTAGAAAAGTATCCTGATAAAGATCTTCTGCCTCCTGCTTATTGCAAGTAATCTGGCTGCAAAATGAGTAAATATCCTTTCCATACTCACTGATGCATTTCTCTAGCTGTATCATATCCATATTTTCTTTTCACCACCATATTCAAGACGTCTATCATAAGGCTTTTATTTGCCCTTCACTTATACATTGTAATAACTTTGAGATAGGTTCACAAGAAAATGAAAAATTGTAAAGTATTTTCTTTTTCCTTGATTTATGGTATACTAGAGAACAAGAATTTATGTTACAGTTCAGACATGCAAAAGTATATGTACAAGCTTGCTTGCAAAATATGAATAGCATGACTGAACTGATACAAATTAATAAGTAAGAGACAATAAAAAGAAAAGAGAGGTATTGATTATGGGAAATAAAAGAGTTGTTATTGCTCTTGGACATGCCGCCTTGGGCACAAAATTTCAAGATCAGAAAAATGCAGTAATAAATGCGGCAAAAGCAATTGCTGATTTAGTAGAAGAAAAGTATCAGGTAGTCATTACCCATAGTAATGCTCCACAAGTTGGCATGATACATACTGCCATGACAGAATTCAGCCGTTTGGATAACGAGTATACAGTAGCTCCTATGTCTGTATGTAGTGCTATGAGTCAGGGATACATTGGTTACGATTTGCAGAATGCAATCCGTACAGAGTTGTTAAACCGTGGTATTTTTAAAACAGTATCTACTTTAATTACCCAGGTTCGTGTAGATCCCTTTGATCCTGCATTTACACATCCAACGAAAGTAATTGGAAGGCTAATGACAGCAGAAGAAGCAAAAGCAGAAGAAGACAAAGGTAACCATACCGTAGAAACGGAAGGTGGCTACCGCCGTATTATTGCGGCTCCTAAACCAATTGAAATTTATGAAATTGATGCAATTAAAGCACTTTTAGATGCCAATCAAGTTGTTATTGCTTGTGGTGGCGGCGGTATTCCTGTACTTCAACAGGACACTGTGTTAAAAGGTGCCAGTGCAGTCATTGAAAAAGATACCATTGCTGCAAGACTGGCAGATCAAGTAGATGCGGATGCACTTATTTTCTTAACTGGAGTAGAAAAGGCCTGCCTGAACTTCCAGACAGACAAAGAAGAAGCAATTTCAGAAACTTCTGTAGACACTATCTGCCAATACGCCAAGGAAGGTCATTTTGAAGAAAATTCCATGCTTCCTAAAGTACATGCTTCTGTAGAATTTGTGTCTGCAAAAGACAACAGAAAAGCTATTATTACAAATTGGGAACATGCAAAAGCTGCTATTAAAGAAAAAACGGGAACAATTATTAAAAAATAGCAAATTAAAGATGTGGCTGCCGCAAAAACTCTTTTCAATGCAACAGCCACATCTATATAAATAATTCTTAACCTAACATTTCAATCAATGTTTCCAGTGCAAAATCCACACATTTTTCTCTTACTTGGTTTCTTCCGATATCACCAAACTGCTTTGTAACTGTGGTTATTTCGCCACTTATATAAAATCCAAAACAAACCATTCCTACTGGCTTATCCTTTGTTCCGCCTCCTGGTCCAGCTAATCCAGTAACTCCCACACCAACTTGGGCTATATTTGCCTTTGCAATTCCTACAGCCATTTCCCATGCTGTTTCTTCACTAACTGCTCCATATTTTGCAAGAGTTTCTTTCTTCACACCTAAGTACCTTACCTTTGCTTCATTGGAATAAGTTACTATACTAGCATCTAACACTTTAGAAGCATCCGCAACGTCTACAATTGCTCCTGCTAATTTTCCTCCTGTGCAAGATTCTGCACAAGATATGTGATATTCTTTCTCTATTAAAATAGATACTAATCTTTCTGCATTTGTCATATATTCTCTCCCTGTCTGCTACTATTTATAATATTTCCCATCTGCAGGATACATAGGATATTATACACAAATTCACTTGAGTATACAAACTTTTTATAAGAAGTTAGTAATATTTTAGCCTGTTTGAATTGTCTCAGCCTTTTCAGATATATTACAAAAAATTTCGTAACTTTCTATTATTCAAGAAAGTCACGAAATCTTTCATAAGGATAAATGTCGCCGCCACATATCATTCCATCTTTACTATTTTGTAAAAAGTCCACTACACTGACAATCTTCTCACCACACTGGGGACATCGGAATACATACATGTAACAGGCTCTCTGCCCTTTAGGAATCTGGGATTCATCCTTAATTTTTTTTGCATTATGTAAATAATATTCTGCACTTTCCTCATGCTGCATATCAAACATAGCTGGTATCAAATAAAGTGTACCATCTCCTGCGGTCATCCTTGTTTTACATTTTTTGCACTTTGGAGATTGAGCATTTGGATTCTTTTCATAATATTTTATATACAATGGAATAAATATCCTTCCACCTATAATAATAACCAAACAGGCAACACTAATTACTCCTAATATAACATCCAATCCCATACTTTATCTCCTTGCTTTTGCTGCATTTTCCAGCATTTCACTATACATATCTGCCTTGGAAATAGCTGTCTGTACCTCTTGTGACCGAATCATATATGCATGATTTGATGCAAAGGTAGCAAAACGGTATCTCTTATTTTTATAGTAAAACTCAAAATATACACAAGTAGCTCCTCCAAGAGGTCCCTTTACATAACCTGATTTCACCCTGTCTACACTAGAAACATCAGCTATTTGCAAATCTTTTGGATTAAAAAAAGACACATAAGCCAGCTTTCCCCTATCAAAATCAATGGAAAGAATGGAAGTTCCAGCATAAAAGGTATTCTGCTCATCAAATTCCATGTTATCTAACTTTTTTAGAGTCTTCTCTGCTATATTCCCTGATATCTTTGTGAACAAAGGGTAAATCAGTATTCCAGCTACAACAAGATACAAAAAAAAGAAAACACCAAATAAGGAAGCGTTCAATGTATGGGAAATAATAAGTGGTGCAGCAACTCCCACTATTGCTCCAACTGCAAGAATGATTCCTGCAAATGTGCAAATATAAGACAGACTTGTTTTTTTCATAAAAATATCCTTCTTTCTTCTTTTTTTATTTTATAACCATAACTATTTTATCATGTATTTTTATCTTTCCCATTACAATCCGACAAAAGTATACAATTTTCTGATAAACGGAAATAATATTTTAACTCCAGAATAATTTTGTACTTCTGGAATTTTCTGAAAAAAGCAGACAAGCCAACCTTTTTGAAACTAGTTGTCTACTTTCCTTCATGGTAATGCTACCAAAGACAGCATGTAAGTTTACTTTATAACTACTAAATTGGCTCTACCATTGGAAAATCTGCTGTTTTTGACAAGTCAGCCATATAATTTTGCAAAGTTTCTAAGTATGTAAAACAATTCGTATCTACCAATTGATGTACACTTTCTATATTGTGTTCCAACAATGCAAATAAAGCTTCTTTTGTTGTGGTAACATAACTTTCTGAATGAGGCTCTTCCACCAGATAATTCAGCATAACCCCACTATGCATACATACTGCATATCTTTCTTGAAGTGCTACCTCTTTTCCAAGATAGGAAACAATTCTGCCTGTTTCTTTGTCTAATTCAGGATTCACAATATTTAATGTAAACTGAAATTCTTCTTTTTGAGCCTTATCATTATCTAGTAAAATTCCAATATATTTTAAAAGAAGATCCACCGACATAGATTTTGCCATGTCTGCACTTTTCTTTAATTTCTTACGCTTTGGATTACAACCCTCACGTAACTCGAATGCTCCCTGCAAGTATGCATTTCTCCATATACTAGATTCAGAAACATAACCTAATTGTTCAAATGCATCTGCACAAAGCTGTCTCGCCTTTTCATTTTGGGGATTTGCCAAAACAACCTTTCCAGCAGCGAATGCTGTCTTTCTATAATCTCCGCCTTCAAAATCCTTCACTGCTCTTTCTAAAATGCTTTCTTCGGAACCTACATATTCCACAAAAGCTTTTGCTTCTTCCACTTCTGTTAATGGGTCAATATCATTGGGATTTCCATTATAAAACCCTAAATATTTTGTATATACAGCTCTTGCATTGATTGGAAGAGAACCATAATATGGTCTTGCATACCAATTAAACTTCAGCCCTTCTGGTATTTCAAGTTTTCTGGCAATATCTTTTGCAGTATAACCCTGGTTTGCCAAAAGCAATGTCTGATCATGTGTGTATTTATAGATAGCAGCATTATTTAGCAGATATTCCCGTACTGTATTGGGATGCTCTGGTGTATTAAAATGCGGCCAGTTATGAGACTGAAATACAACATCACTTTTATCTGCATATTTCTCCATAGCCTCTAAAATATAATCTGCCCATGCATTGGAATCTCTTAACTGGGCACCACGGATCGGATATAAATTATGTAATGTTCCACAGCAGTTTTCTGCCACCCATAATGCACGATAATCTGCAAAATAATTGTTCATCTCTGATGGCGCTTCTGTCCCTGGTGTCAACTGAAATTCTACTGTAATTCCATCTATAACAACCATTTTATTTTTTTCTATATAATCAGTTGGTGTTACAAAACTTACAATTCCTTTTGGAGAAGCTAGTCCCAAACCAGTAGAAATTAAACCTTGTGTCCCTGGTTCTATATCTGTACCAAACTGATGGTTTGCCCTGCGTCCCATAGCAGTACCTGCAAAAAGATTTTCTTTCACGCACTCAATATCAAAACCAGCAGGAACATAAATTGGTATCTTTCCTTCGCTTGCTGGACCTACCTGTTCTGGCTTCACCACCCCTCGGATACCGCCAAAATGATCTCCATGAGAATGGCTAATAATCACTGCACGGATTTTAGATATTATTTCTTCTTTTAATGCCTCTTCTAATAATTCTAAAGCAGCATGAGATGTCTCAATTGTTGACATAACATCTTGCACAATCCATCCTGTCTTACTGCGGATAATTGTCAAATTTGCTATATCAAAGCCCCGTACCTGATAAATGGCATTTTCTACTACCTCAAACACACCAGCACAATAATTTCCTTTTCCATTTAGCCATAAACTTGGATTTACTGTATCTGGAGCTTCGTCCTGTTCAAAAAAGGAAAATGCTTTTAAATTCCAGACAACTTGTCCATCCTCTCCATGTATTACCATTTGGTCTGCTGGATAAATGCATCTATCCTTAGCTAAATTGTATTCCTCATGAAAACATTTTTTTTGATCTAATCCCATTTCTAATGCAAATTTACGGTTTCTTTCAACTGTATAAGAAGTTGCACCTTTTTTACTTTTGTTAAAACAATATTGACACATATTTTTTACCTCCATGTATATTAACTGTCCGGAACCTTGAATCCTTATCTCCTACCTAAATTGATTCCTATATTTTTCTCTGGAAAATTATTACTTCTGTTCTTTTATTACTTCTTCATAATATGATGTATTTATAAAACTATCTATATCTACTGGACTTGTAATTAAAGTTTCCTCTTCTAAAAACTGTTCCAAGACTTTTAATTTATTTCGGTTTTCTTCCGTAATTTCAGGCGAAAAATATTGAAAACTCGTATCATAGGCATATACCTTTTCATAAATATCTGTTGTATATCCATTTGTTATACTTGCAATTGTTTCAAAAGCTTCTTTTGAATTGTCTTTTGCAAATGCCTGGGTACGAAGCAGGGCACGGATAAATGCCTTCGCTGCATTTGGATTCTCTTGTAGAAACTGTGTATTACTTACTGCAAAAAATTGCGAAGTCCATTCCAAATGATCTTGTGTTGTTTCAACTACCTTACCGATTCCCTGTTTTTCTAAATAATATCCAGTACTTGTAGAGGTAATCAAAGCATCCGCCTCTTTACTTGCCATCACAGAGGAAGCATCAGAAAATGTGTTAATCTGTTCTAAATCACTTTCTGCAATTCCTGCATCTGCAATTAGTGATTTAAAATACTGATGATAAATGGTTCCTCTTGCTACTATCACTTTATGTCCCTTCAAATCTGCAGCAGATTCAATATCCGAATTATTCTGCACAAAAATACACATTTGACATTCTGAATTTTCAGTAGCAAAAATAGTTGTATCTACACCAGATGCTTTACATATAGTTGCAGGCAGATCTCCATATACTGCCATATCAATTTCTTTAGCAGAAAAAGCTTCATTGATTGCTGGTCCAGCCTGAGCAAATCCAATAATTTCCGCTGTATAACCTTCTTTATTTAATTCTTCCTCCAAATATCCCTTTTCCTGTGCAATTCCAGCACTTTCACTAAGCACATTACTTTGGCCAATAGCTCCAATTCGGACAGTTTTCAATTCTTTTTTATCTTCACTATCTTTCTTTGAAACACCTGTTGACTGTACTTTACTTGCTTTACTTTCATTTTTGCTGCCTGTTTTTCCATTTCCACATCCTACAATACCTATTGCTAAAATTCCCAACATACTAATAGCGATAATTCTTTTCAAATACTTCAACATATCCTATATTTCTCCTTTTTATCTTATTTTTTTGCTTCTACTTTCTGCCATGGTGTAAATAATGAAAAAATAACAGAAAGACCTTTATCCATGATAATTCCAAGTGCGCCTATGACTATCATACATACAATAACAACATCTGACTGCATTAAACTCCTTGCATCGCTCATCCGGTATCCAATACCTGATGTGGAAGCAATTAGTTCTGCTGCAACTACCGCCATCCAAGAAACACCAAGTCCAAGTTTTAAACCAACCAAAATTTGAGGCAGGGCATGAGGCAAATATACTTTTATAAAAGTTTGCCATTTACTTAAACGGTAAAGTTTTGCAACTTCAACATATCGTTCAGATGTTTCCGAAATACCACTTAAAGTATTTACTAAAATTGGAAATACTGCTGCAATCACAATAATTATTACTTTAGAAGCGGCTCCAATTCCTGCCCATAAAATAATCAATGGTATCCATGCAATAATCGGTATCTGACGTATCACTGTAATAACTGGAAGAAACATTCTTTTTAAATTCGGTGACATTCCCATAAGTGTTCCAAGTGTCACACCAAGCAATACAGATACCAAATATCCTTTTATCACACGCATCAAACTAACAAATAAGTCATTACCAAGCTGCCCTGCTTTTATCATATTTATAAAAGATTTTCCTACTTTTGGTATCCCTGGTAAAATACTCTCTGGAACAGAACCAGAAAATGTAGCTCCCAGCCATAATAATACAATTAATGCTGGAATAATCATTCCCATTGCAATCTGTTTTACTTTTTCTACTTTCATATCCATCTCTCCATTTTCTTTATTTTTCTCTTAAATTGCTAACTCATTTATATCCTGTTGATACTTTTGCTCTGTATCTTCAAAGAAATAATCATAGATTCTTTTCTTATATGCTGCAAACCCTGCACTATTCCTTTTTTTTGAAACATAAGGATCTACTTGAATAATGTCCTTTATCTCTCCTGGTCTTGCTGACATTACAACAATTCGGTCGCCAAGATAAATTGCTTCTTCTATATCATGAGTTACCATAACCATAGTAGTCTTCTCATTTTTCTGAATACGAAGAATCTCATTTTGCATTTGGATTTTTGTCAATGCATCTAATGCACCAAATGGTTCATCTAAAAGCAAGATAGTTGGATTATTTGCAAGTCCTCTGGCAATCGCTGCCCGCTGAGACATTCCACCAGACAACTGACTTGGATAGCTATTTTCAAATCCATCTAGTCCAACCATTTCCAAATGTCTCTTTACAACACTATCTTTCTCTTCCTTCGGCATTCCTTTTAAACCAAAAGCAACATTATCTTTAATCTTTAACCAGGGCAGCAATCTATGTTCCTGAAACACCATTCCACAATTTGGTCCAGGACCATCCACTTTATGTCCATTTCTCTCAACAATTCCATCTTCATATTCAACAAGTCCACACATAATTTTTAACAGAGTGCTTTTACCACATCCACTATGTCCTACAATTGTAATAAATTCTCCTTTTTTTATTTGTAATGTAATATCATGCAATACTTCCATTTCTTTTTTGTTCACATTAAATGTCTTATTTAAATGTTCCACATTGATAATAAATTCCTTGCTCATTATCCTTTCTCTCCTTAAATGTATTTAAAAAGCCTTACAGCCTTTGTGATATGGTGATTATATATCCAAAATCTACCAACCTTCAAGAAAAGTATTTGAAAACGTTTTCAGAGTATACGCTTTAATTTACTTTATGTATAGCAGTTTTATAGGGAATTCTTTCATACAACCGCATATATTCCAACAAATCATGAAAACGTTATCATTAGCATAAAAAAAAGGATTACTACATTTTCTACTATATGTAATAATCCTTTTTCACTATTCCATTGATAAACAACTGTTCCTGACTACTAACTTGCCTTCTAATTCCATTCTGACAACACCTTTATGACCGCCACATATTCTATCTAACAATAAATACATTGCAAACTTACCCATTTCTTCTTTGGGAAGCCTGACAGTGGTTAACATCGGTTTTGTATTCTGAGCTGCTTCAATATCATCACTTGCTATAATAGATGGTACATAGAAATTATTTTTATGTTTATTTAAACACTTTAGCATACCAATAGCCGTAATATCGTTTGCACAATAAATACCTGTTGGACAAACATCGGATGCCATAATCTTCTTCATAGCCTCAAATCCTTCTGCCTCTGTTTGTTTCGTCTCTAATACATAACTAGGCTCTAACGAAATATTATTCATCTGCAATACGTCTAAAAAACCTTTGTACCTTGATTCGTGATGACACTCCCCAATATATCCGATATCCCTGTGTCCCAATTTTACCAAATATTCTACTGCAATAGAAGCTATTTTTCTTCCATCACAAACTACCTCATCTACTTCATAATTCGTAGAATTCCGATTAACAGACACGATATTCTTATATACTTTTTTAAGTTTCTTCAATGCTTCTATATTACACTTTCCAATAATAATCAGACCATCACTTTTTCCTTCTGTATCTTTATACAAATCCTCGATTATTTTATCCAAATTTGCATGACGGCATTTTTTATCATTAGAAAATAAAGACATATACCACACTTTTGTTAAGATACACATGTGTGCATGAATTTCACTTTCAATAATATGTAATAATTCACTAAAAAATGGATCTGTCTGTGAATCATCCATTCGTGTCATAAGTATGTTAATATAATATGTCTTATTACTTTTTGCTGAAGCTCCTCTCCTTAGATTCCTTGCTGCTTCATTTGGCACATAATTTAATTCCATTGCAATATGCCAAATCTTATCCCTAAGCTCCTGAGAAGAACATTTATAATTTGGATTATTTAAAACTCTGGAAACAGTTGCAGGAGAAACACCAGCCTTCTCTGCAATTTTTTTAATAGACATGCCATCACCTCTTCATGAAATTGCTCATTACCTATGAAAAATTCTGTTACAAAATTCTACCTTCTTAGAAAAAACTTCTCAAAATGAAAAAAACCGTAAACCATGTTATTTGATTTACGGAAAAGAAAAAGCGCGAGACGGGATTCGAACCCGCGACCCTCGCCTTGGCAAGGCGATACTCCACCACTGAGCCACTCGCGCATATTACTCTGTGTTCTCATTGTTATCTCCTGCCGAACACATTTAATAGTATACTATAGTGTAAATAGAAAGTCAAGTATTTTTTTATATTTTTTTTAGCAGTTTAGTTATAGTATATATTGGGGGAAAATATGGATACCATGACTAAACTATTATATTTTTTATAACGTTAAATATAGAAATAAATACAGTTTTTGTGTATACTATAAATACATTTTTATATATAGAAAGGAAAAGGTGAAACTCTAATGAATCAAAATCTAAAAAAATTAAGGATACATAACTGGCTTCCACATGCATTATCCTTTTTTATTCCAGTTTTAATAATGCTGTGGATTTTGTATACAGAAAAATTCTACCCCTTTGGCGATAAATCTGTTCTGATTATGGATATGCGGGAACAGTATATGAACTTTTTTGCTTCTTTACGGGATGCCCTATGGGGTGACAACTCATTGTTTTATTCTTGGTCCCGTTCTGTTGGTGGTAATTATATTGGACTTTTTGCTTATTATATAGCAAGTCCATTTTCTTTTATCACACTTATATTTCCACTAAAAGCTCTTCCGCTTGCTATGGAATTTTTATTTATTTTAAAAATAGGGCTATGTGGATTAAGTATATCTTTCCTTGTACGCTATCTTGCAAAAAAAATAGATACAAGCCTGGGATATTTTTTAATACTGCCATCCATTTGTTATGCTCTGATTTCCTATAATATGGTATATTCCCTTAGCATTATGTGGTTAGATGCTGTAATATTACTGCCTCTTATCATTATGGGCATAGAATATATATTAGAGAACAAAAAAAATTTACTATATATAATCTGTCTTACCATTCTTTTTATTAGTAATTATTATACAGGATATATGGTTGCAATATTTACTGCTATGTATGTTTTGTACCGGCTTATCGTTCTGTGGAACAAATCAGAACAAAAAGAGCTAATAAAAAAAGCAGTCCGTATATTTATTTCAACTTTGATATCCTTAGGACTTTCGGCACCTTTGCTTATTAGCGTTTGGAAAGATTTACAGCAGGGGAAACTTTCATCCCAAAACGTAAACTACCAAGCAAGTGAACAAACAAATTTTGTCTTTCACCAACTATTTGAAAAACTTTTAAATGGAAAATATGATAGTATAACTAACTCAGGACTTCCAGCAATTTATTGTGGTTATATTATGCTGGGACTTGCTCTTTTATTCTTCATAATACGTACTATAAAACTTCGTGAGAAATTAGGTGCATTGGTTATTATAGGATTTATGACTGCAAGTTTCTTTTTTGTAAAGCTAGACATGGTATGGCATGGTTTTCAATATCCAAACTGGTTTCCATACCGCTATGCTTTCTTATTTAGTTTTTTTGAAATTTATATGGCATCACAGGCAATGTGTCATCTCACAAAAATGCCTTGGCTTGAGACAATTACCCAAAAATGCAAATCTTTGTTTCTTTTAAAAACATCTTCTCTAGTTGTTCTCACTATTTTTGTCACTGTAGAGATGGGCACAAATGGGAAAGCTCTAATAAAGGGATTAGATGGAGAATTTCATTATAGAAGCATGACTGAATATACGGATGCTGTGGACAAAACAAAGCCTTTAGTAGATTCCATAAAAGAAACAGATACTTCTTTTTACCGCATCAATCAGGAGTATGAATATTCTAAAAATGATGCAATGCTGTTAGGATATAATGGTTTAACACATTATTCCTCTACCTTTAATGCAGCTATCAATTCCTTGACACCAAGTCTAGGTATTGCCCAAGGATATTTCTGGAATTCAGGATATGGCTCCAATATGCTTTTAAATAGTTTGCTTGGTGTAAAATATGTGATTTCAGATAAACTAGTACCACAATCCTATCAATTAAAAGAAAACAGCCCAATAGGATCTGCTTCCTATAGCAACCCTTTTGCATTATCGGTTGCCTACAGTGCACCAGTAACAAATTCTGCCCCTTATGTCAGTGATACAGATCCATTTACTAATCAAAATAATTTTATAAATGGAATTACTGGACAGGAACTGAATTACTTTTTGGATTGTAATCCCACTATGGAACAACAAACACCAACGCAATGGACTTATACCTTTACAGCTGTCTCTGATAATCCAACCTACTTGTATATGCGTGCCACTGGGGCATCATGGGCAGATATATATGTAAATGGAAACTGGGTAGGAAATTATTTTTCTTCGGAAACAAGTGGTACTTTATTCTTAGGAGATTTTAAAACAGGTGAAACGGTTACCGTAACTGTAACAGCTTCTGGAAGCGAAGACATATCTGTGTATTATTCCAGAATTGTGCAGCTAAATGAGACATTAGCAACATCTACTCTTGCTGGACTTGCAGCAAATGAAATGAAAATTACCAAACACAAAGGCGGCAAGCTTGTGGGTACAATTTCTGTAACGAATGGGCAAAGAGTAATGACCTCTATACCATACGATAAAGGATGGAAGATTTATGTAGATGGTAAACCTGTTTCCTATGAAACTTATGCAGGCACATTTTTAACTTTTGCAGCCAGTGAAGGCAATCATACAATTGTAATGAAATATACTTCTCCTGGATTTATGACAGGGGTTTGGATTTCTACAGCAACCATTGTGTTAATAATCACATATTATATACTAAAAAAGAAAAAACGAAACCAAGAAAAATCTTTGCCAGAGATGCCAACTGAGTAGGATTGATTCTTAACTGATAAAAAGTTTACTCTATACAAAAAGGAGCTGTCGCACTAAGATTAAGTATTCAACATAGGGGATATAGTACTAATTTATGTTAAAATTTACTATATTCTATATATGTTTTTCTTAATGCGATAGCTCTCTTTTTTATAATTAAACCATTTCTATTTCATATAATTCTATATAATACTACTTTTCTATTTTTTTATATAGCTGGTCGAACACTCTCACCTTCACGAAATCATTTCTTCTGCTAATATTTTCATTGCAGCAAGAGATGTTTCATTTACAGTAGATTTTATAGAAACCTGATTTTCACAAATTGTAATATTTTTCATTTCCTCTAAAGCTGCCTGCATCTTTTTTGCTGCCATTGGTGCCCATGTTCCATTTTCTATTAAACCTACCTTACGGTTCTGGAACCCTTTTGCTTTCAAGTGATTTAAGAAATCTTCCATAACGGGGAATAATCCGCTATCGTATGTTGCCGCTGCCAAAATCATACGATCATAACGAAATGCATCTTCAATCACTTCTGCCATATCTTCTCTGGAAAGGTCAGATACCACTACTTTTTCTGCCCCCATCTCTTCCAGCATAGCACCTATCTGTTGTGCTGCCTTTTTCGTATTACCATGTATGGATGCATACGCAATTAATATACCTTTATCCTCTGGCTCATAGCTGCTCCAAACTTGATATTTCCCAATATAATATTCCAAATTTTCTTTTAAAATTGGTCCATGCAAAGGACATATCATTTGAATATCCAGATCCGCAGCCTTCTTTAACAAAGCCTGTACCTGATTTCCATATTTCCCAACAATATTAAAATAATATCTTCTTGCCTCACATGCCCAGTCTTCGTCTGTATCCAAAGTACCAAATTTTCCAAATCCATCTGCAGAGAACAAAATCTTTTCTGTTTTTTCGTATGTAACCATAACTTCTGGCCAGTGCACCATAGGTGCCATGATAAACTGTAATATATGTGTTCCAAGAGATAATTCCTCTCCCTCTTTTACCACAATCTGCTTATTAGTCACATCCAAATCAAAAAATTGACTCAAGAATTGAAAAGTTTTTGCATTTCCTACTAATTTCATATTTGGATATTTTTCTACTACTGTTCCAATGTTTCCAGCATGATCTGGTTCCATGTGGGATATTATTAAATAATCTGGTTCTCTTCCTGCTAATGCATTCTCAAGATTAGACAGCCATACTTCTGTTGCTCTCTGGTCAACGGTATCCATAATCGCAATTTTTTCATCCAAAATCAAATAGGAATTATATGCCATTCCATTTTCTACGATATACTGACTCTCAAATAAATCAATTGCTTGATCGTTGACACCAATATACTTGACATTTTCTGAAATTTCTACTCTGTTCATCTCTTGTTACTCCTTTACCCTTTTTTCTTAGTTCTACTCTGTGCATCAAATATACATCTACATTATACAAAATATAATAGTAACTGTCTAGGAGGATCCATTACTTCATGCGTTTGTTCTGATATTGTACTAAAAATTCTTGCAATTTAATTATTTATATGATATAGTATACAAATATCAGCAGATCTACTGATATTTCTTAGATTCATTCGTAGAATCTTACGAAAAATTCCATTTAACTAATTTAACTAATAGAAGTTTACAATAAGATTTGATATAATATATGTAATAGATGTCACCTGTCTGTCATAAAAGTATTATTTCTCAGCTTTTTGTAAACAGCACTAACCCAAAGGAGGATAACTATACTTATGATAACAGGAAACAGAATTTATAAGGACAGACTCTTTCGTTTTGTCTTTAATGACAAAAAAAAGCTTCTATCACTATACAATGCACTAAACCATTCCCATTATGAGGATGAAGATAAGTTGGAGATTAATACTCTGGAAGATTTTATCTATATGGGTATGAAGAATGATATTTCCTTTCTTCTGGATTCCGATATGTGCCTTTATGAGCATCAAAGTACCTTCAATCCCAATATGCCCCTGCGGGGATTGTTTTACTTTTCTAATCTGCTACAGAAACATATTACAGAAAACAAATATGATATCTACAAATCCACACTTGTACCTCTCCCCACACCAAAGTTTGTGGTCTTTTATAACGGAAATACCAATATACCCGAACAATGTGTTTTAAAACTTAGTGATACTTTTACAGTGAAACAAAAAGAAAAAGGCTGTTTGGAAGTGGAAACCCTGATTCTGGATATTAATGTAGGGAAAAACAAGCAATTAATGGAGGGCTGCAAATACCTCAAAGATTATTCTGCCTTTGTGGATAAGGTAAAGAAATACAGGAAAAACGATACTGATTTATCAACCGCTATAGATAATGCCATAGAATACTGCATAAAACACAATATCATGAAAGATGTCTTGGAAAAACACAGATCGGAGGTGGCGAGATTGATATTTACAGAGTTTGATGAAGTAGAATTTCGACAGCAACAGCAGAAAGAGAACGAAGATTTAAAAGAACAAATCCGATTGGCTAAAGAAGAAAATTAAGCAGTCTAAAGAACAAGCTGAAAAACAAATAAAACTAGCCAAGGAAGCAGCCAAACAATCTAAAGAAGAAGCTAAGCGGCTTCGCAAAATTTTAGAGGCACATGGCTGGTACGAGTAAAAAGAGGAGCTGCATTCGTACCCTTCACATAAGGAAGTGAAGGGTACGAGGGCATCTCTGTATCAAATTACGGTTTAGTCTTAGGGACTATGCCGTTTTTTCTTTGTCTGAATGTTTCTGTTTCAAGCGTTCTTGGAACATTTCTTCATATTCTTCAGCAGATGGGGCGTTGATAATACCAATACCATTATAGTAAATATCAATAGGGTATACGGTCTTTCCATCTATGACTTGCTTTTTTGATACCATAATGTAATCAATAAACTCATTGACGATGGCAGGCGTAAGTTTCTTGATTTCTGTATAACGCCTGACTTTTTCCACAAACTCTGACACATTTGCGGTTTTGTCATTCTGCATTTCAATGTCTGCTTTTAACTGGACAAGAGGTTCTTTTAAGGTTTTCTGTTCAGTTTCGTAGTTTGATGACATTGTTGCAAAACGCTCATCGCTCAGTTTGCCGTATTCTTGCGGTAGTTAGAGCAGAAAAAATATGC
>JAAVZU010000071.1 GCA_022791815.1 Lachnospiraceae bacterium | reverse complement strand
GCTATGCCCCATTTAGTTAGTTATTTGGATTAACTTCTAACGCTTCTTGCTCGGTAGCATATATAACGTTGTCAGCTTTTCCAATGTAACCATAATCGGTATACACGACTAACACCTCCTATTCTGTTGTATTTAAGATATTGCAAGGGTTTTGATTTGCTAGGTCGTTTCCCTTGCATTATCTTATGTATTAATTGTACTAAAGAATGACCATATAATCAATAGTAGTTGTGTACAATCTTTAGTCCATATTTTTATATAAATTGTACATTTATAAGACCATGTTTATATGATATGATAAATTAAAGGAGGTTTTATCATATGCCAATTTTATATAATAAACTTTTTGAACTTATAAAAAAGAAAGGAAAAACACAATACTATTTAAGACAAAATGGCATAAGTCCATCTATATTAAATAAACTTAAAAATGAAAAAGGTGGACTAGATGCAAGAACTATTGAAAAATTATGTAAATTATTGGATTGTCAACCAGGTGATATAATGGAGTATATACCAGAAGTAAACAAATCAGATTCAAAAAAAATTGAGAATTAGACAATACAGTAATTAATTGTGGAATAAAATAAGATGAATAATTATACGTTTTATTGTAAAATTATTCATCTTATTTTTGTCAATTATTTTGAGATTTTGTGACAGAAATTTTGAGAGGCTACAAATATTTCCCCAATCCCGAGGGAATGATAGCTATTATACAAAAAGAATATAATACAGAGAAAGATGCATACAAAATTGTTTTGGGACTTTTTTTTGTTTTATTTTTTAGTTTTATGTTTCAATTTTTGACAGAAGATATAAAAGAAGGAAGATCTTGATGTTTATTTCGATATCAAGATTTTCTTTTTTTATCTGCAACATTTTATTTCCCCAAAGAGTGTTATAAATATAGAAATGCAAAAAAGGAGATAAAAACAATGAAAAACAAATTTACAAAAACACTTGCCTTATTCTTATGTTTAGCTATGGCTGCTGGATGCAACACCAGTTCAAAGCCAACTCAAAACACTTCACAGAAATCAATCAGTAAAGGAAATTCTACTACACTTTTAAATGATGTAAAAACCAAATATGCAAATGTAGAAAATGTAGAATACACCGAACCAATGTATAACTTAGAAAAAGATGCCGTATTTACTTATGACAATCTTCCTGATGCTTATTTTGAACAAGACGGGTATGACTGCTTTGCTGTTTACTATGACAGTGCATTGACAAAATCCGTTGATATTAGCGTTGAAAATGATTATGATAACAAATCAGTTACCATTTCGCCAAACCTTACCTTTTCTTATACATCTGAAGGATCATTAATTGAAGATAATTGGGGAAGCCACAGCAAATTTTGGCTGGTTTGTAATGTTGACCTGAAAACAGGAAAGATGCTTGACAAACCACAGATTACTGTCTTTACCACAAAAGAAGAATTAAATACACCAACTTTAGAACAATCTGTGAGTAATACAGGCCTCTATACCCTAAACTGGAGTGAAGTGGAGGGTGCAGATTACTATGAGGTTTATGAATATAATGAAGCTGGTGATGGCCACAGTCATATAGAGGTAACTACAGAATCCACTTCTTGTACTTATGATGATTTCCAGACAGCAATCGATCATGAAAAGCATTTTAAAGATACTTATGAGGGTACAGAAATAAATACAGGAGATGATACCATCTATTCCATGAATGGAATGCTGGATAAAGATGGGCTTTATTTTGTAGTGGCAAGAACCAAAGATGGGAAAAAGTCCGGTATGAGTAATATTTGCGAAGTTTCTAAGATTGGAAACCAGATTCCTTATACTGTAAGTGATGATTTTTCAAGAGAATATAATGGCACTACTGCCACTGTACTTCCTGCTTATGCTAAGGTACAAATGATAGACGGATCCAATGGTGATTTTCTAATTGAATACCATAATTCTACAATTAATCTTTTAACAGATGGCAGTATAAAGATTACTTGTAAATTTAAGAACCTTCTAATTTATCTTCCTATCCTTACCTTTACAGGAATGGATTACGATACTTTTAAAGAAGAAACTAAACTCATTACCAAAAGAGAAGATGAACTTACTACCAAATCTGTTACTGGAAACGAAAACATAATGATTCCTTATTTACCAACTCAAGATATTAATATACCATCAACTAAAGAAACATCAGAGCCAGATATTATCGAAACACCTTCCATAGATGAACCTACTCCTTCACCAGATGATGATTCTACAATGGAGACTCCATCGGCAAAAACAGCTTCTATTGACTTAGATGAAGAATTGCAAAACAGTGTATATGCCAATTCTGCTTTGTCAGAATGGATTGCACTAAATATGCTTTCCTATCAAGAAGAAATTTATCTGGGAGACTTTCCAGAATATGCAGACTCTGAAAAGATTTCTGCGGCTCTTTGGGAAGCTTATAATCAAAATCCTCTGATTGGTATAATGGATCAGGCAAATTATGATTATAATACAAAAACATTGCAAATTTCTTATGAATTATCTAAAGAGGATACAAAAAAAATGCAACAAGAATCCATTTCAAAGGCAAAAGAAATTGTTTCTTCTATTATTACAAAAGATATGGATGACTATGAAAAGGAAACTGCTATTAACCAATATTTATGTGAAAACGGAACCTACAATGAAGAAATATTTGATTACATCAATAAAGATGGCACAATAGCAGACAATGCAACAAAAGAATTTGCCAACTCTTTTACCCCTTATGGCATTCTTGTGGAGAATCTTGGTGTGTGTGAATCTTATGCAGAAGCTTTTTTACTTTTGGCAAAAGAAGCTGGACTCGAGGCAATCATTGTTACTGGTACTCTAGATGGAGTAAATCACGAATGGAACAGAGTAAAATTAGAAGATTCCTGGTATACTCTTGATGTCACTAACAATGATTCCCAAACAATACCAAATGGTTACTTTAACTTATCTGATGAACTTGCATCAAATGTTTTAAAAGAAAATGCATATTTTCTTGCGAATTCTTCACCTGACTGGTTACAAGCTTCTGATAATAATTACGAATACTACGCCAAAAATCAATGGATTGCCAATGAAGAGGATACAGCTGTAGATATTTTAACAGGTCTTTTAAAAGCCCAAAACCAGGCAGCAATACGTCTTGATGGTGAATTAAATGATACACATGCCGAACAAATTACTCAAAGTACTTGCAACAAAGGGAAAATCACTAATGCAAAATATTACTACCGTGCAGGTGTTCTTTCCATAGTAAGGGAGTAGACAATTACTATTCCCTCTCTGTCTGCCTATAATCAGATAGAAACCCCAAAGAATTCAAATACTACATGCTTTATGGTATTTTCTTTATAAATTCAAATTATGTATAACTTGAAATAACTTTGTTTTTCTTTTATTATATACTATGGAAGTATTATCAATAAACATATAATTTGTGCTTGTATAAAGAACAATTATATGTTTTTGTAGAACCTGATGTATAGAGCTGATAGGACGGCAGTCTGGATTGCAAATATATAATAGTTGGTTACGAGAGTATTGTACAAAATAACCAACTCTTTCATTCATTGTGAAAGTGCTATTTATGTATAAAGAAAGACAAAGGATGGATTATTATGGAACTTATATGTGGTACAACAGCTTACCAATTAGATACCATTATTGATGAATATAGTACACTTTTATACCGTGTTGCTATGGTACGCATGCAAAATAAAGAAGATGCCCAGGATATTGTTCAGGATACTTTTCTAAGACTTTTGCAACATTTGCAAAAGGGCAAAAAATTTGAAAGCAAGGAGCATTTAAAAGCATGGCTTCTTACTGTTATTACAAACCGAGGAAAATCCATTTTAAGTCTTGCTTGGAATAACCGTACTCAAGGTCTGGATAGTGCTATGGAAATTGCAGCTTCACAAAGAGATATGGACTATGCCTATGAGTATGTTATGCGGTTACCAGAAAAATATCGTATTGCTATTGATTTATTTTATTATGAAGAACTTACAACTGAACAAATTGCCCAAATTATGAAAACGAAACCAGCAACTGTTCGTTCCTACCTTCACAGGGGAAGGCAGAAACTAAAAGAAATGATGGAGGTAGATGCATGATGTGGAATGAAGAAGACTTTTTTAAAGATTACGTACAGTCTGCAGAGAAAATCAAACCTGACTCTGATTTTTTAGAACAACTAAAGACAAGTACTAATATAGATAACGTAAAAAAACTACAAAACAAAAAGAAAATAATCACTTTTTTAGCTGCTGCTGCTTCCTTTGCCCTTTGTATTTCTCTTGTTGGCTATGGATTAGGAATCTGGGGGCAAGATACCTCCCTGCAACCTTCTGAATCGTTATCTGCAAACAAAGAAAAACATGATGCTACTGGCAATGTTGCTGGAGATAACTCAGAACTTTCTAAAGTTCTGACTATGCTAGCAGACAATAACACAATGCTGGATAATATATATGGGGAATCTGTTTCTGATTCTGAACGCAACTGGTTGATCTCTTTGCTCAACTCTTGTGTAAAAACAGATGCTCCAAAAGATACAGCCTTGCAAAAAACAGTTTATTATTGTGTGGGAAATGATACTATTAAAATTACTGTTTATGAAGAACAGTTTATTGAAGTAAATGATATAATGTATGAAATAAAAAAATAGATAACCGAAAGGAGGAATCTGCAGATAACAGGCAAATTCCTCCTTTATTATTCTTCATTGTAAATCTACCTTCTGTTCTAATTATTCTTATGACTAGTTCATTAAAATACAAACACCTGCCAAGCTATTATGATTATTTGACATTACTTTTCTCTTTTTGTAAAATAAATACGATGAAATCATTATCAGAATATAAGAAAGGTATTATGATAAATATGACGACCAAATCTGGATTCAAAACTCTTGACATTGTTTATATTGGAATGTTTGTGGCATTGATCACTATATGTGCTTATATCAGTATTCCTACTACAGTTCCTTTTACCATGCAAACCTTTGGTATCTTTGCTGCTGTATCATTTCTAGGTCAAAAACGTGGTACACTTGCCATGTTAATTTACTTATTACTTGGTGCTATTGGTGCTCCAGTATTTACAGGATTTAAAGGTGGATTTGCTGTCCTCTTTGGACCTACTGGCGGTTACCTGCTTGGATATCTTCTGGCAACCATACTTTCTGGTTTTCTTATCAAGCATTTAGGAAGAAAATTTATAGTTATGTTTTGTGCCATGGTTCTAGGCCTATTGGTATGCTATACTTTTGGAACAGTCTGGTTTATTTATCTTTACACGAAAAATGGTTCAAACATAGGAATATTAGGTGCACTCTCCAGTTGTGTATTTCCCTTTGTTATTCCTGATCTTATTAAAATTTCTTTGGCGATTATCTTAGGAAAGCAGTTAAAACCTCTTTTGCCTAATGATATTGCCTAGTACACTAATTATCAAAAAGAGAGGATGTAGTATAATGACAAAAGACCATGTACTTGCTATTTTAAAAAATGCAGAAACTTATGTATCTGGTGAAAAAATTAGTAATCAACTTGGTATTACCCGTTCCGCTGTTAATCTTGCTGTAAAAAATTTAAGACAGGAAGGTTACCAGATTGCTTCTTCTACCAACAAAGGTTACCTTTTAGAAACAAATAAAGAATTAGATTTGCTTACTGTTGGAGAATTACTAGCAATACTTCCAAAGTCCAGAATGGAAACTGTTATATGCCTTGACTCTACCGATTCCACTAACAATGAACTACGAAAAATGGCATTTGATGGTGCCGCTTCTGGAACTGTTGTAATAGCAAATGAACAATCAAATGGACGAGGCAGACGAGGAAGGGCTTTTGTTTCACCTAAGAATACTGGTATTTATTTTTCTATACTTTTTCGTCCAAACTGTCCCCCTCCAGAATGTACTACCATTACCGCCTGGACTGCGGTTGCAGTTGCAAGAGCAATTTATCAGGTTACAAATATACATCCTTCTATTAAATGGGTAAATGATTTATTTTTAAATTGCAAGAAAATATGCGGCATCCTGTCAGAAATGTCTGTAGAAAATGAAAGCGGCCATGTGCAGCATATTATTATAGGAATTGGAATTAATGTGAACCAGCCTCCTTCTGCTTTTCCAGAAGAATTACAAGATATCGCTACATCTATCTACGCAGAAACTGGCCTGAAAATCAGCCGTGCTAAATTAGTAGCTGCCTTAATTAAGGAAATGGATAAAATGTTTACAGACTGGCCTGCTGCCAGCGAAGCATATCTAGAAGCTTATCGTAAATATAATCTAACTACAAAAGAAAATATGGCAATTGTATCTGGAAACAAACAAATTCCTATTACTGTACTTGCTATAAATGAAGACTTTTCCCTTAAAGTCCAATATAAAGACGGCAGAGTAGATAATCTTTCCAGTGGTGAAGTAAGTGTTAAATTCAAGAAGTAACTTATAAAAACGCATCAAATTAATTATTATAATCCAAGATTATCTTTTTCCATGTGACTAAGACTCTATATAAGCAAAAAATTACAGATTGTAACAGCTCAACTACATCATTTATAATTTTCCACAGTATACACTATGTTTAAAAATTCTATATCGGCTGAACTGTAAAACTACGAATAAAGACTTAGTCACAATTAATAGTACAATTAACTAACCTTGTAAATAGATGACACATTTCACCTTATATTTTAAGAGGCTTTTTGGGTTATATATTTTTCTACCATTTTCACAAATTTCTGATGAATTTTTGTATCCTCATCCAATTCTGGATGAAAAGACATAGCAAGCTGGTTTCCATAAGATACTGCTGTGATAAATTCTTTGTCTCTAGCAAGTATGCTAACATCTTCCTTTACATTGGTAATATATGGAGCCCGGATAAAAGTCATTGGAACTTTTCCAATTCCCTCAAATATATCCTCTTTATAAAAACTTCCAAGCTGTCTTCCATAGGCATTTCTCTTTACTGTAACTGGCAAAGTTGCAAAATGAGTGCGGTCATCATTCTCTGCCTTTTCGGCAAGAAGAATTAAACCTGCACAAGTTGCGAGTACTGGCATCCCAGAATGGATTTGTTCTTTTAATATATCATAAAAGCCTAGTTCACGAATTAATTTTCCTTGTACAGTGCTTTCTCCGCCAGGTAATATAATACCATTATAGGATTCCTTTAAATCCTCTTTTTTACGCAGTTCCAGATAATCCACACCTAGTCTGTCTAACATCTTTTCATGCTCTAAAAAAGCCCCTTGTACTGCTAAAACTGCTATTTTCATTTGGCACTCATTCCTTTCTTATTTCCCACGTTCTGCCATCAGCAATTCTATTTCTTGTTCATTAATACCAACCATTGCTTCGCCAAGATCTTTGGAAAGCTCTGCAATCATCTTTGCATCTGTAAAGTTTGTAACTGCCTTTACAATAGCACTAGCTCTCTTTTCAGGATTACCAGATTTAAAGATACCAGATCCAACAAATACGCCTTCTGCTCCAAGCTGCATCATTAGAGCAGCATCTGCAGGAGTTGCCACACCACCTGCTGCAAAATTTACGACTGGAAGTTTTCCATTTTCGTGTACATAAACCACTAATTCATATGGTACTTGCAATTCTTTTGCTTCTTGAAATAATTCATCTTCCCTCATAGCTGTGATTTTTGCTATCTCACTATTCATCATACGCATGTGGCGTACTGCCTGAACCACATCTCCCGTTCCTGGCTCTCCCTTTGTACGAATCATAGATGCTCCTTCGTTGATACGTCTCAATGCTTCTCCCAAATCCTTTGCCCCACAGACAAATGGTACTTTAAATTTTGTTTTATCAATGTGATATACATCATCTGCTGGAGATAATACTTCACTCTCATCAATATAGTCTATTTCGATTGCCTCTAATAACTGTGCCTCCACAAAATGACCAATACGACATTTTGCCATAACTGGGATAGTGACTGCTTCCTGGATTCCTTGGATCATTTTCGGATCACTCATTCTGGATACGCCCCCTGCTGCACGAATATCTGCTGGAATCCTTTCTAAAGCCATAACAGCACAAGCTCCTGCTGCCTCTGCAATTTTGGCCTGTTCTGGAGTAGTTACGTCCATAATTACCCCACCCTTTAACATTTGAGCCAATTCTTTGTTTAATGCATATCTGTTTTCTTGCATGAATAAATCCTCCTTATTTCTCTTGCTCTTGTATATTTTCATAAGACCTATTATAATAAAATCTGAACATATTAAAATATTCAATTCAAATATATTCAGAATGGTCAGATTGGAGTGGTAGAACCTTATGTTAACCTATTCTTTTACAAATTTAGGGTCAGAATCCCTATACCAGCATTTATATAAATGTATCAAAAATGACATTTTACAAGGGGTTCTCGCTGTTGGTGAGAAGCTCCCTTCTAAACGCAGTTTTGCAAAAAATCTGGGCATAAGCACTATTACTGTAGAAAATGCCTATGCCCAGCTTATCTCAGAAGGTTATTTATATTCTATTCCCAAAAAAGGTTTTTTTGTTGCAGACTGCAATCTGCAAATTAGTAATTCCCACAATGGAAAGCTTCCTGAAATCACAACTGATAACTTACATCTTACCACACAAAATTCTACCTATTTTGTTGATTTCTCCAGCAACCAAACTGATTTAGAAAATTTCCCCTTTTCTATATGGGCAAAACTAATTCGGGAACTTCTTCATGAAAACCGTCTGGAACTTTTAACAAATCCTCCAAGTGGTGGTATTCTCCCTCTTCGGAAAGCGATTGCCAGCCATTTACTTGCTTTTCGTGGTATGCATGTCCTGCCAGAGCAGATTATTATTGGTGCTGGAACAGAGTATCTTTATGGTTTGCTGATTCAGCTTCTTGGTAATGATAAGCATTATGGAGTGGAAGATCCAGGATATAAGAAAGTTTCACAAATATACAAAAGCCATGGTGTATCTTGTCATTTCCTTTCTATGGATGATTGTGGGGTACAAATTTCCGAATTGGAAAATTCTCATACAGATGTTGTACATATTTCCCCCTCCCATCACTTTCCTACAGGAAGAATTATGCCTATCAGCCGACGTTATGAATTGCTGGGATGGGCTAGCAAATCACCTGACCACTATATTATTGAGGATGACTATGATAGTGAGTTCCGCCTAACTGGAAAGCCCATTCCAACTTTACAAAGCATTGATATGTCTGAAAAGGTAATCTACATGAATACTTTTACAAAATCCCTTGCCTCCACCATCCGTATTAGTTATATGGTGCTGCCACGGGATTTACTACAATCCTTTTATGAAAAGTTATCTTTTTATTCCTGTACTGTTTCTAACTTTGAACAATTTACACTAGCTCATTTTATCAGTCAGGGACATTTTGAAAAACATATCAATCGTATGCGTAACTTTTATCATCACAAGAGAGACATTCTTTTAACAACTATGAAAAAAAGCCCCCTATGGGACTATATCACGATTTCTGAAGAAGATGCAGGTCTTCATTTTCTTATGAAAGTAGATACTTCTCTGCCTGATGATGTATTCTGCCTTCGGGCAGGTGAACAAGGAATTCATATTACTTCTTTGTCTCAATATTATCAAACTCCACCAGAAGATTCCCAAGGCATATTTTTAGTAAATTACTCTTCTGTTCCAGAAGATCGAATGAAAGAAGCAGTGGAGAAACTATATAATATATACCTAAAAAAATAAAAATTTTTATTTTTCACTTGACACATTCTTATTCCTGAGATATAATTGGGTATCTTCTTAGTTAGTTAACTACTTTTCTTTGTTAGCGACAGGAAGTAAGTTGTTGGACTCTCTTTTTCTCTCTAATTCACCTAAGAGAGGCCTTTTGTTTTTTGTTACTAGTTACTTTTAAGCCCATATAAGATTGTATCTTATATGGGCTTAAAAAATTAGTTTTTTCTTTACTGCATACTATGTTCTATTGTATTAGCATTATAGATTTTCTGAAAATGTGTTTGACTTTATCCTGTATTTTTTTTATTTTCCTACTAATTACATTTTATGTTTTGCAATTATATATCTTTAAATATTACAAAGTAAAAGATTATTTTTTTACTAACAACTGAATAATAACTACAATACCTATAATAAAAATAAACCATGAAAATGGCAACCATATTCTTACCAATACCTGTGGATTCTTTTGATTATATCGTACTTCTATCATATCACCTTTTTTATATGTACCAATTTCCGTTTCAAATGCATCCGAAATATAGTTTTTTCCATTTACCGCATATTGTACTTGATATAGATAATGACGGTTTTTACTTCCTATTCTTGTTACCTTTTTATAATAACCTTCTGAATAAATAATTCCTCTTGCTTTTCCTGATGTAAGATAAGCATACTCTTTTGGTATTTCTATTAGTCCAAAAACAAATAAAAACAATACAATTATCATAATTTCTCTTTTTTTATTCATCTCTTCCTTCTCCATCATAAAATCGAATACTTCGTATTCTTTAAGCCATGTTAAAATTCTTACAAAAATACCTAACTAGTCACTTTTATTAAATTTATTATAACATAAACACATAATCTTATGTTAAATATTGTATGTTTTTTGCATATTATGTCGTCAACTGCATTGCTATGCCAAAATTACATTCAATTGTGTAGCCTCTCAAAATTTCTGTCACAAAATCTCAAAATAATTGACAAAAATAAGATGAATAATTTTACAATAAAACGTATAATTATT
>JAAVZU010000070.1 GCA_022791815.1 Lachnospiraceae bacterium | reverse complement strand
CAGGATAATATGGATATATCAAATAATCAAAAGATATACATACTCGACAGAGAATAATACATAAACAAAATTAGTTAGTAATAGTCGAGTTCGAGTAAATGGGTAAATCCCTACAAAGCCTGTATTTATGGGCTTTGTAGGGATTTTTTAGATGGTTTTGGGTACGATTTGGGTACAAAATATTATTCTGGTAAATGCATAGTTTTATCAAGCGTCTGGATAACGTGGGGGATTAAAAATAAAGTTTGGGGTACAGTCTTCATATAGTTCAATACCTAATGTTGTCATAATAAGGTATGTAATGTCAAAATATAGACAGCTATCATAACATCGTGTCCTTTTATTATCAAGTCGTCCAAGTGTAAGCGTTTTACAAGAATTGTTTGCGGCTATAAAGTATTCATCAGGAATTTCATTATAATCTGAAATTAATACAATGTTTGTATATTTAGTTCCGTCATTGTAAAAATAATTTTTTTCTGAAATAATATGTTTAAAAGTGGAGGTAAGAAAATTATCATAGTCTTCATCAATCTTTTTTGCATAAATGCATAATTCACCATTGAGACATTGAAAACCTAATCCGTCATACTGAGATAATAAAAAAGTGGTATTTGCATTATAAATGGAATCGTCCTTTGAGTAAATGAAATTTACTGGTATTTGGTAATCTGGTCTATCTATATCACATTGAACTAATATGAGTTGTAGGAATTTTGGCAATTCAAATTTTCGATCAATGTATTGTGGATAGAGCTGATATACTTCTTTTATTGCTTGGTTTAGAAAATTAAAATCAATTATAATTACAGAATCACATTCGAATTTTCCCGAATAGCCAGTAGGTATTGCTTGTACGGAATTTCGTTTCTCTTCAATTTTTGTTTCTATATATGACCAATCATTCTGAGGGCAATAATCTAAAATTCCATTAATAAAGTTGCAGATATAAAGTTGAAGTTCTCTTAAAACCAAATCAATTTTATAGCCCTCAAAGATTAGAGATTCAAGACTTTGACCATTATGTATAATATTTGTTCGTAAACCAATTTCCTTTCCATGTTCATCTTTTTTGGACGTCAAGTATTTAAAACGTTCGCAGATAAAATTGTATTGAGAAAAACTATCTGCGGAAAAAGGGGCAATTTGTGCTTTGTTTTTTTGCATTTTCTGATATTCAAATGGATTACCTAAATAATCTACAAGAGTCATAGCTTGCATAAATTTATTGGTAACTGTAGGTAAATATAGAATATCGGAATATAATCTAAGTGCGTGCTTTATTATATTGGATATAACAGTATTATTTTTATATAGAGATGAAAATATATAATCTATTGATGGCTTCATAAGAGAAACGTTAACATTTAAGGAATTGCCAATTGTTTGGCTGGTAACATAGTTTTTTACAGAAATAAAAGTAGCAGCTTGCATTGCAATAGAAAATAACAAAAAACCACATAGATTTCCTTTTATGTATCCTGCACGTTGCGGTAAATTGGAAACTTTATCGAAATTTGAATAAATATATCTAAATACATTTATAATTTCTTCTGCTTGGTTTAGAGCCTTTTTTATGAGCTCATCTTTAACGCTTGGTAAAAGGCTTCCAGTAATAATTATCTGAGGTGGAACTATTGGAAATGCAATTATAGTTGCATCATAAAAAATGTCTTTTATTTCTTGAAAAGAAAAGTCATATATAGAACCTTGAATAACAGAAGTATCCAAAGTATGTTTTGGATAGATATTTATGTTACCATCTATGATATATTTTTCACTTATAGTGAAATCTTTGATAGGAACTAGAGCCACAGCCATGTTGGAATCCAAAAAGCTATAATCACTAGCAATTGAGTATAATGATTGTTCCATAATATTATTTCCTCCATATAAAGATAATACTTTGTATTTTATGTGCCAATAAAAAATATCTGCACAATATACTCGGTGTATAGTATTTTAGAAAGAAGTTGTTTAGTTTTTGTTGATATTTGAACTTAAACCAATCTTATCCATAACCTCATCATGTGCCCTTTGAACCTTAAGCCGTTCCTGCCATGCCTCCGATTCTGGATAAATATCCATCCAAAGATTAAAGTCAGCTTCCGCTTTCAGCAGAGCTTCCCCACGTTTCTTAACATCTTTTATTTCATTACATCTCTCAATTTCTTCCATATATTCTTCGTAACGTTCTAACCATGATTGCATCAAAGATAATGTTCCGAAACTAATTCCAACCATATCATTACCATCTTTATCCTGATATTCAAAAAGCTGTCCATCATATTGCCGAAATATCTGAAAAAGTCTGTGTATGGCTTTTAAACCGTCAAAATCAGAGTTTGCCAATACTTCGGCATTAACAGATAAAGCCTCTGCTATTTTTTCAAGAGATGCTGGTTTTGGGTTTCTTCTACCGCTTTCATAAGCACGAATGTAGGCTTCACTTGCACCAACCATTTCTCCTAACTGCCTTTGCGTAAGCCCACGTTCCTGCCGGATACGTCTTATGTTTTCGCCTACTGTCATAACAATACGCCTCCTGCTCTAAAGCTATATATTTTAACATCATATATAGGATACCACACAAGAAGAAAAAAATAAAGCAAAAAGATATTGACACGAAACAAAAGTTGCGATATTATTAAAACGTAACAAAATGATACTATACAGAAACAAGAAAACAGGAGGATATGAAATGAGTGAATTTAGTAATATGTTAGAAAGAATTAAATTAGATAGTATAATAGGGTATTTAATGTATGGAACAGAGGATACTGAAATTGATAATAAGGGGACATATGAGGAAAGAATTGAAAATGCTTATGATAAAATTTTTAAATCACTTGAAAACATGTTTCCATCAGCAAATAAACAGAATGAAGAATTATTCGAAGTAGTTATGGAATTTTCACTCATTCATATGGAAGTATATCTGGAAATGGGAGTGATTGTAGGAATTCAAGTATGTAAAAATTTGCTACATAAAAATCTTGATTTACCTAATCATGTACAGGAGATGATTAAAAAAGTGGTATCTGCTGATATAAAAAGAGAAAAAGTGAAATAATTGGATAATAGTTGGACTATGACAGAAGGTGAGGAATAAAAATGTATTAAAAAATTACTGGGTACAAGGGGAAAATGGGATAAATAAAAGATAAAAATGTAACAAAATAATACGCTTTTTGCACAAAATAACATATAAACATGTAAAATGAATAACTCGAAAAAGACGTTGTATGAATTTGATATTTTGTATTTGCTGGCTATTTTAAGAGCATGATATAAAGTCAGATATGGAAAGAGCCATATTATCAGGCGTGCGGTAGTGCTATGCACAATTTATAACCTATATAGGGTAGGATTGAAGATAACCGAAAGTATCCGTCATATATTCTTACAGTCAGAGGTTTTAGATACAAATGCAATGAGACTTGGCAAAACATTAAATGCTGTAAAAATCTTCGTTGATTTTTACAGCATTTTTGAATATAATATAAGTATATAAATAGATGTCGATTTTGAAAGGATGATGATTATGCCTAATATATTACCAGTATCTGATTTGAGAAATTATAATGAAGTGTTAAAGAACTGTCAGGTGGGGGAGCCTGTTTTCCTTACTAAAAATGGTAGGGGAAGATTTGTAGTAATGGATATTGAGGACTATGAGCGTGAAAAAGCAGAAAAGAAGCTTTTAGAAAAGTTGCAAGAGGCTGAGACGGCTGTTAAAGATGGAAATGGCTGGTTGTCACTGGATGAACTGAAAACAATGGTGGGAGAATAGAGCATGATGAAGTTGCGGATCAATCCTTTAGTGGCAAAGGACTTGAAATCTATTAAGGATTTCATTGCTGAGGATAATGCAGATAAAGCATTGGAAACAGTGCAGAAGATTTATCGTCAGTTTGAGAATATACAGCAGTTTCCCTATATTGGTGCAGACTTGTCTAAGCGTGTGAGCTTTAAGACGGATTATAAGTATGTTGTGTGGGAAGATTATGTTGTGCTGTATAAGGTTGGTAATGAAGCGGTGGAGATTTATCGGGTGGTAAATCGGTATCAGGATATTACGAAAATATTTTGAAAGTTATAAATTGGATAAAAATGGAGGAAATATGCAATCTATTATTAGGAGTAATGAAATAAATAATCATGAAAGTGTAAAAGAATTTTTTTATCGTTTAGATAAATTAGCAAAAGATAGAGAAGGATATTTATATTATAAATATCCCATGTCCGCAACTGATTATGAACATATACCAGATATTGTTATTGCCGATAAAACGTATGGTATAACAATATTTAATTTTTATGAATGGTATGAAAAGGATATTGATGAGATAGAGGAAGAATTTTGGGTTATTAATGGAGAAGAGAAAGATAGTCCTTTTTGGGTCTTAGATGATTATGCGACAGAATTAGGTAATAATTTCCAAAAGCAAAGATTACTTCGAAATAAAATAGAAATAAATAGAGTTGTTGTACTTCCATTAATTAATAAAGAAAATGAGGTAGTTATGTCAAAGTTAACTAAATTTTCAAATCCTGAGAATGAAACAATTATTCTCGGGGATACAGAAAAGTTAGTGTATGATGAATTATTTAAAAATAAAGCTAATTTAGAAGGCGAGTTAGCAGATTTATTTATTTCTGTAGTTCAAGGAGCAGGTTCATTAAATACAGTTAAACGAATTGTTAAAGAAGAAAAAAGCAATAAAATAGGTGATGCTATTAAAAATATTTCTCATAAAATAAATGTTTTAGCAGAGGAACAGCATTTGGCAGCTATTCAAATTCCGGACGGACCACAGAGAATACGCGGAATGGCAGGAACAGGAAAAACAATAATTTTAACAATTAAGGCGGCATATTTACATGCTTTTGAGCCAAATGCAAAAATACTCTATACATTTCATACACAAGCTTTATATAATCAAATTAGAGACCTTATTTCAATGTTTTATAGAGATATGAAAGGGACAGAACCTGATTGGGATAAGATGTTGGTAAGGCATTCGTGGGGAACAAAATATAAGGAAGGAGTATATACTAGAGCTTGTTTTAGGAATTCTATTGTACCTAAGCAATTTTCGAGGCAATATGATAATCCTTTGAATTATGTGTTCTCTGATTTAAATAATAACGAGTTAGAGGAAGAATATGATTATGTTTTAATTGACGAAGCACAAGATTTACCAGCAAGCTTTTTTCAAGTAATATATAAGTTGACAAAGAACCCTAAGAGAATTATATTTGCATATGATGAATTGCAGAGCTTAGATAATATAGAAACGGTTGATGTTGAAGAACTTTTTGGCAAGGATGAACATGGTAAATATTTAGTTGATTTTAGTAATGGAACTTATGGAAATGGAATTGAGATGGACTATATGTTACGCAAGTCATATAGAAATCCCTTAGAGGTGCTTATGCTTGCACATGGAATAGGATTGGGAATTCATAACCCATCTGGGTATATGCAAGTTATCGAAGATAAAAAAATTTGGAAGTCCATTGGATATGAAATTATTGAAGGAAATTGTGAAGCAGGTGATCATATGGTTATAAAAAGGCCTGTTGAAAATAGTATTAGTGTTGCTAGACGTTTTTATTCTGGAAATATAGAAGCTGTTCGAGCGTGTAAATTAGGGACATTGGAACAGGAAGTAGATGCGGTTGTTAATGATATTACTAAAATGATAAAAGATGAAAATGTTTTGCCTCATCATATTGTTGTTATTTCTTTAACCAATAACGGATTAAAGAACAGATTTTCACTGTTGCAATCAAAGTTATTTGCAAATGGGATACGAAGCATAGCACCTGGATTTGATGTTGATAGAGATGCATTTGGCATAGAAGGCTCTGTAACATTATCAACTGTGTATAAAGCAAAAGGGAATGAAGCGTTTATAGTATATGTTATGGGATGTGAAAGTATATATGATTATGTTGATTTCTTAGAAGCAAGAAACAGGGCATTTACTGCCTTTACACGTTCTAAAGGATGGTTGGTTATTACTGGAGTAGGAGATAATATGGAAAAAGTTTTAGCAGAATGTAAGTTGGTAATGCATGATGTAAAAAGCGAACAGAAAATGGATTTTATTTTTCCGGATTCGTCACATATTGCTAGAAAACTAAGTTCTGAAGAACATGCAAGAAGAAAATATGTAAAAAAGACAGGAGAAAAAGCAATCTCAGATCTTTTGGAGATTGATTCTGAGTTTTTAAATAATTTACCTAAAGACGTTAAGGATAAACTAATAGATAAGTTGGGTGGTAAATAATGGAGTTAAGTGAAATATTTTCAAATATAGAGCAAATGTATAATATTTATGGAGAGAAATTTGGATTGATGAATCCGCGCTTTATAAAAAATGATAATTATCAAATTACATGGTTAAATCATATTAGCAATGAAAAATTTGATACATATGAAGAGTATTATTTTTGGGCATATGAGAATTTGCAATATAGTTTTTCGCTGCAAGATGATTCATTAGTACAATTTTTCTTTGAGGGGCAGAAATGTGGAAAAAAATTACCAGTGAATAAAGGGTCAATGGCATATTTACCTAATCCATATTCTTACAGTGAATACTTTAGATTTGATATTGATTTAGATAATGAAAAAGATTACGATCATCCATCGTATCATGCTCATTTTGGATATCGTGCGAAAGATGTTAGATTTACACTATATAAGTATCCGATGCCAACGGAGTTTTTGAAGTTAATTCAGTTTTTGCATTATGGAATCTCCATAGAAAATTATTCGAAAGAAAAATTTTGGGAAAATTTGTCTGATAGAAAAATAAAATTTAATCATTATCTTGACTTTCAGTAGTTTTGGAGTATGTTTTAGTGTGGGTACAATTTGGGTACAACAGTTTTGTAACTGTATTAACAAGACACAAAATCGTATCAAAATGATACGGTTTTCAAACGAAATAGCAACAGATTTATATGAAAAATCAAACTTGAAAAAGAGTTCGAGTAAAGGACATTTAGCCTTGAAATTCTTATTTTATAAGGGTTTTAGGGCTTTCCTCTTGCCTTGTGATGTTAAAATGATGTTGTGAAATTAATGTCCATCCATATATTCCACAAGAACATATTTGATTGAAATTCCTGTCAAATTATGGTAAAATCTTTTCATGGAAAAGTACCCATGACAGGGTGGTAGCCTCCCGAGCCAATGAAACCGGTTCGCCGGAATACATAGGAAGGGAGGTGGTGCAAATGACAGCTGCGGATATTATAATGATATTCATTGGGATAATTGGTTTACTGATTGCCTTTGGTAGTTTCGTTGTTGCATTGCTTACCTTTCTCGGTAAGAGAGGATAGCAAAAAAATAAAGCCTACCCTGTTTGCCGACAGGATAGGCACCTCTTGTTAAGAGGTAAATAAGACTTATACTCGGAGCATCCACTTATGGAGTGGGTGCTTTTCTTATATTTATTAATATAGCATACTTTGTTAAGCATTTCAAGGATTTTCTTCTGTTCCCGATTCTGGTCGTCTCAGTTTATTCAGCTTTCCAGCAAGTTTTATATCTTTGTCAGGATAAAGATGGGAATAGGTGTCAAGCGTTGTCTTTACAGATTCATGTCCTAAACGATTAGCTATTTCTAACGGAGCAAATCCCATTTCAATAAGCATGCTTGCGTGACTATGTCGCAAATCATGCACCCTGATTTTTGGTAATCCTGTTTTTTGGGCTATATGTTTGATTTCTTTTTCCAGAGCAGATTTTGTGAAATAAAATATTCGGTCTGTTGGCTGTATACCATATAGTTTGGAAATATAATTCTGTATATCATCATATAGAAAGTCTGGAATAGAGATACAACGTTTTGCCTTTGGTGTTTTAGGTTCTAAGAATAATTCTTCTCCTTTTACCTTTGCATAATTTTTATTTATATCAATTCTTTTAGTGGAAAGAATATCAACAGGAGTGAGTGCCAGTAATTCTCTGGAACGCATGCCAGTATAGAATAATACATCAAAAGCCAGCTTCACAGCAGACTTTTGTATAGCATTAGAAAATTGCTCATACTGTTCTTGTGTCCAGATGTGCATTTCATCAGCTTTGCTTTTCCCTATACTGCCAGCAGCCCTGCATGGATTAGATGGCAGTTGGAAATGAGTTACTGCGTAATTCATCAGAGCTGACAGCTGGTTGTTGACCGTTTTTAAATAGGTCTGTGAAAATGGTTTTCCTTTCGCATCACGGTAAGAAAGCAATTCATTCTGCCATTTTCGGACTTTTATGGTATCAATATCGCAGATTTAGGCTTTAGGCGGTGCTTCATATCTTCCAAGTAATTATTCACAAGAGAAGAAAAGAGTATGTCACTAGTATTGCCTTGTTGATCCAGAAATGGCCGTTCGTACTGCTTAGCTTCTCTTTGTGTTTTAAACCCTCTTTTACAGGTGTGTTTATATTGACCAGTCCAGTCTGTATAATTAAATGTGGCATACCACATAGTTTTTTGTTTGCAATCCGCATAAATACTAGGTTCTCAAATCCCATTTATCACGCAAAAAATGATTTTCGCTTTTACAAATACGTTTGCAACTCATCTAACCTGTCACAAATCCACTTGCAACTCCCCTTGAAAGCCTTTCAGCAAATATCACTCTTGCATACTCTATCTCTTTGAGATAAAATGCCATACATTCCAAAGCTCAATCGTTCCTCGGCAGCTCACGTTTACTAATCAAAACCATAAAATATTCGCTTTACCATACACTTAAAATTTTAATTTTATGTTCCACTAAATTATCTGCAACACCGCATAGTAACTGAATTTAACACTCTATTAAAAAGAAAAATTTTTCTAACACACTTAGAAAGAATCAGCTACATCATAGTAAAAAAATAGACCTCCAAAAGACTGAAGATAATGTTCAATCTTTCAAAGGTCTGTTCTTTTTAATATTATATTTTTACTAATTCCTTTTGTTTTCTGCTATTTTTTTGATAATCTGATTGGCTATTCTAATGCTTTTCATTGCCTTATGTTGTTTTTTGGCTATCTTCTAAGAGCGAAAAAGACTTTGCATTATTTTGGTGTGGAAAGCGAAAGTGATGTTGTAGTGTCATTTCATCACTCGAACTCCTTGGCGGATAGCTTGAACTGGCTGTTTTTTATGATTTTTAAAGGATTTATTATCCATATTCTTAAAAATCGCTCTGGTTTTTGTGCCAGTCAAAATTATTAGAGCCAAAATAGAGCCAACCCCAATCAATATTTCCCTTTGGTTGCCATATCAACATGGTGCTAGCACCATGTATTCTAAAATCATAAACAAGTACATATTAATATGTAAAAATATTCTTTATTCCCAAATCAGTAATTTTTTTATAATATGGTATAAATTCAAAACATTTAATAGCTATTTCTTCTAATCCCATATTTACAAGTTCTCTATGTAATTTGTTCCATAAACAATATAGATATTTTACATCATTAATTGCATATTCTTTTTGACTATCGCTCAAAACGCTCTTGGACCAATTAGATAATTGCTCCGACTTATTTATATCAATGTTTAAGTATTCCTTTAACAACGGTTTTAACGAATTATTATGTTCTAAACCATTCACTATTTTTGACGCTATCTTAGTGCATACTAGGTTTCCGAAATTATCCATATTTAAATTTTTCATCAAAAATGAAACATCGAAAACAGCATTATGAAAAATTTTAGTTACTTTTTTTGAATATAAAACTTCTTTCAAATTATCATACGCTTGATATTTATCAAATCTGATAATTACAGTAAAATTTTCACAAAAAAGCTGTATCGTACATAATTCATCCTTTAAGTAGTTCAATCCTGTAGTTTCAGTATCAATACATACATATCCCACTTCAAAAAGATAATCTTTTTCTTTTGGTGATAAATCCTTTTCACTTATCTGCATTATTATTGTCCTCCACTAATTCTACTTTTTTGGCTTCATTAATAATTGTTTCGATTTCTTTTAAATATATATGATATAGCCCTTTTTCTCCATTGTCTTGAAAAATGGTATATGGTAAATATACGCTTTTTTCCTTTGAGTTTTTAGCATTTACAACTATTATCTTATCATCTATCCTATATATAGAATTTGTTGGCTGTCCATTAAAATAATATAGTTCGACACTACCGCAATGCTTATTTTTATATGTACTGCTTTTCTTTTTTAAACATGCTTCTCTTTTTTCCTCTACATCACGGTAAAGAGATTTCCATTTATCTGTAACTTCGTTATTCAGTTCGACTAAATGTCCTTCTGCATAGCCGTAATGTGCTTCTAATGCTGGAATAAAAGGGGATTCTGGATTCAATAAAACAACACGTAACTTACACTCTTTGTTCATAACAGTATCTCTTATAAAATCAAAATTATTCGTAGTCCAAGTTCTTGCATAATTATGTATAATATCAATATATGATTGAGCATTTTCATAATATTCTTTATACCCTATATTAGTTAAAGTTGAATCAACTTTTATTAGTCCTGTATCATCAATCTCTTTATCCAATCTAACCTTTTGTATTATTAGTTCTATCAATGATTTTTTTAAATACATATTATCAATAACGGTATAAATACCAGACACTAATAATACAGAACCCACATTGCTAACCAATGAATTTCCTGAACATATACATAAAATTCCAATAATTGCACATACAAGTGTCACAACAATGTGCCTTAAAGAAAATTTATTATCGTCTCTCATCTTCTTCTCCTTTAATTTTAGAAACACCAGAGCAGGTATTACCTGCCCCTATTCTTTTCTTTCCTTTTCTGCTGTTTCAGTTCAAACTGCCGCTGTTTCTCCGCTTCTTGCTGTTCCTGACTCACAGTCTTTCGTTCGGTTTTCAATTACTTCTGTTGTAATTTCAAAGCCTGTTATGATTTTGTTCCTATTCTGGTACTCTGCACCTGTTTTCGTACTTCACACTGTACCCGTTTGGGATTGCGGCCAATTTCTTTTACATCAGTTACCACAGCCAGACTAAATTGAAGCTGATAGTAATTTTTCAAAACAAAATCATATATCTCATAATCCATTGGTTCTGTGTCAAACGTAACCTTATACACCATGTCCTTTCTGAAAATTAGAATGTGTAGTATATCACTACACCTTTCGGTTTTTGTGGTCATTACGGTTGTCCTGTGCGTACAGACGGATGAACTTCTCCACGACATGTCCCCAAACGACAAAACATATATAAAAGGGAATTGGAAGAAATACTGGATTCCTGATCCATGCAGGATATGTGTATAATAGAGGATGTAATAAAAGCAGTCAAAGTATCACTGGATAAATACTGGGAAACGGATTAAACAATAAGCAGCTGGGGGATAATTCAATCAAACACATTGGAACATCCCTTTCCTTTATCTGTATTTCTGGCATGATTCTTTCAGCACATCCGCTGTTTCGGCAACTTCTGATTGATACTTCCTATATACATCTTCTGTAATAATCCTGAGGTTGAACATTTTTTTAAAAGGGATTTCAATATATACAGAGATAGGATTTTCTCTATGCCACTGTATTAATATTTTTTCATCATTTTTCAGTTCCTCATATAACAAACCTTCTGTTTTATGATTTTTTATATCAAATATTCCTTTATTAAACATGATATATAATAATATTAATTATATATATATATTATATTGTATAATTTATGTAATAATATCATATTAGTCTATACAATTCAAGTAGAATTAAATTATATAGGCGGTAATATTTATGGATTATTATAAAATCGGGCAACGTATCAGGAAATTTAGGAAGGCATATAATTTATCACAGGAGCAGTTAACAGAAAAGATGTGCATATCAACAACGCATATGAGTCAGAGGATGTGTTTGAATGGGTTAGTGATGAAAGAGTTTCGAGGTATATGGTTTACACTACTTATATTGGCATTGAGCAAGTAAAAAAGTGGCTCGTTTTTGTCGAGAAGGACATAAGCACATATAATTTTGGCTTTGAACGTATTTCAGACGGGAAGTTGATTGGTAGCGGAGATATTGGATTTAATTCCGCCAAAGGTTGCTGGGAAATTGGCTATAATTTCCGATATGATTGTTGGGGTATGGGATATGCTACAGAGGCGGTAAAAGCAATGATGAACTATGCCCATATACACTTTGGTGCACGAAAATTTGCTTCCTCTCATTGTGAGCCTAATCTTGCTTCGGAAAAAGTTATGAAGAAGTGTGGGTTGCACTTTGTGGGGTATGGAAAATTTCAGAAACTGGATGGAAGTATACAAATGCGTTCAATGGAATATGAGGGAGAAATGTAATTCTGGTTTATTTAGTTTGCCAGAGGGGTATTAGATTTCCCTTTAGTGATAGAAAAGACATGGTGCTAGCACCATGTAATAAGGGTGGTTAAGGAGAAAAATGAAGACTGGATAATGACTTGTTATGCTTTAGACCTTTTGTAAGTCTTATTTTGCAAGGATTTTCGGACGTAAAAAGCGTAGACGGTATTTTTTATATCTATATCTTTAAAAACGGCTTTTACTGCGTAACATTTTAAAAATTGGCTGTTAATTTGTGGAGATTAGTTATAATAAATGTGTAGCAACATTTTGGCAACAGAAAATCAGCAAGCCAGAATAAATGATGTAATTGAAGTAAAAACAGGAGTGTATTTGTATAAAACTTAAACTAAAGCAGTTCGGGGAATTGAAAAATCTTACACTTTCATGTATAATTAGAAAAAATTAGACTAAGAAATCGTAATTTGAGGAGATAAAGAAGCATGAGAAAAATTAGTTTATTTATTGCGATGAGCCTTGACGGATATATTGCAGATAGCAAGGGTGGTGTCGATTGGCTGAAAGGACAAGGCAGCGATAATGAGAGTGTTGATGTCTATTCTGAGTTTGTAAAGGACATTGATACTATTTTGATGGGGTGGAATACTTATCATCAAATTGTTACCGAACTTTCTCCAAATGAGTGGATATATAGTGACTTTATAACTTATGTGATTACACATACCGAACATACTTCTTCTGAAAAAATCCGATTTGAAAATATAAATCCTGTTGATTTAGTAAAAAGGCTAAAAGAAGAAAATGGAAAAGATATTTGGGTATGTGGTGGAGCTAATCTCATCCAGCAGTTAGTAAATGAAGATTTAATTGACTGTTATTATATTACTGTAATTCCAACACTTTTAGGCTCTGGTATTCGGCTTTTTGAAAATATGAAACATGAGATTAAGTTAAGATTACTTAATACACAGTCATATAATGGTATGACAGATTTAATCTATGCACGAAGATAACTTTCCGTTTGTGGTGGAGTTGTTTAGAGCGTAAAATTGGTATTTTATGAGGTGTTCAATGGGGAAGAAGTTATCAGAAATGAGTTTGAAAGAGTTATGGCAACTGTTTCCTATCTTTTTAACAGAATATCAGACTTGTTGGAAAGAATGGTATTTAGAGGAAGAAATATTTTTGAAAAAAGAAATACCACAAGGTGCAAGAATAAGTCATATAGGGAGTACAGCGATAGGTTCTATTTGGGCAAAACCGATTATTGATATTCTCGTGGAAATTCCAAAGGAATCTAATTTATCAAATTATAAGGCTTTGGTTGTAAATAATGGCTATATTTGTATGGCTCAAAATGCAAATGGTATTTCTTTTAACAAGGGATATACAGAAAATGGATTTGCCGAAAAGGTATTTCATTTGCATTTAAGATACATCGGAGATAACAATGAATTGTATTTTAGAGATTATCT
>JAAVZU010000069.1 GCA_022791815.1 Lachnospiraceae bacterium | reverse complement strand
TAAATCGATAGCAATTATTGGTGCATCAGGGGCAGGAAAAACAACAATAGTAGATATTATTTTAGGATTATTGTATCCTCAAAAAGGAAAAATAACAATAGATGGTATAGATATTCAAGAAGATTACTATGGATGGTTAAATAAAATTGGATATATCCCTCAAACCATATTTATGCTTGACGATACTGTAAAGAATAATATTGCCTTTGGTTTGCAATCAGAGGATATTGACGAAGTACGTGTATGGAAAGCATTAGAAGATGCTCAGTTGTCAGAACATATACGTTCATTACCAGAAGGAATTAATACTGAAATAGGGGAAAAAGGTGTGCGGTTTTCGGGAGGACAAAGACAACGTTTGGGAATTGCCAGAGCATTGTATCATAATCCAGAGATACTTATATTTGATGAGGCTACTTCTGCATTAGACAATGATACAGAGGCAGCAATTATGGAATCTATTAATCGTTTTCAGGGAGAGAAAACTATGATAATTATAGCTCATAGACTGGAAACTATAAAAAATTGTGATTTAGTTTACCGTGTAGAAAAAGGAAAAATTGTGCTGGAAAAAGAAAATAGGAGAAACTGTGATGAAGAATAAAATAAAAGATTTATTTTCTTTATATAAGAAGTATGGTTGGGATTATACTTGTAATACTATTTGCCGTAAATTAAGAAATGGCCGCAGTAACGACTATGGACTTTGGATTAAATATGGAGAAAAAAGAAGGCAAGAACGATCATTACAATATAATCCGATAATTTCTATTGTGGTGCCTGTATATAATGTGAAGGAAGAACAATTGGTAGATTGTATAGAATCTGTACGATCACAGACTTATACAAACTGGGAATTATGCCTTATAGACGATGCATCAACAATGGAAAGTGTGCGAGAAGTACTAAAAAAATATGAAAAACAAGAAAAAATCAAAATTATTTATCGCAAGGAAAATGGTCATATTTCACGTTCGACAAATGATGGTATTTTCGTAGCAGAAGGAGAATTTATTGGATTTTTAGATTGTGATGACTTTTTAGCTGATAATGCATTATATGAGGTGGCTTATTTATTAAATGAGCAGCCAGAACTTGATTTTATTTATAGTGATGAAGATTTAGTTACTGAAGATGGAAAAACAAGATTTTCTCCAATTTTTAAGCCAAACTGGTCTCCAGATACTTATTTATCTCATAATTATACTAATCATTTTAGCGTTTACCGGACTAGTATTGTAAAAAAAATTGGAGGACTTCGTGTAGGGTATGAGGGGTCACAGGATTACGATTTTGTTCTTCGTTTTACAGAACATACCTCATCAGATAAAATAGCACATATTGATAAGGTCTTATATCATTGGCGTGTACGTCCAGAATCTGTTGCCAGCGGGAATGATGCAAAACCTTACGTTTTTGATGCTGCAAAGCGTGCAACAGAGGATGCAATACAAAGAAGGAATTTACAGGCAGTTTTGGAATATGAAGAATTTACAAAACAGTATAATGTAGTTTATCAAATGGATAATGAGCCTAAAGTATCTATTATTATGCCAATTTACCATGATAGTAAAACAATCGAAAATACGATTCAAAGAATAAAAGAAAATACAGATTATAAAAATTATGAAATTATAATGATAGATTGTATTGAAGTGAATAAGAAAGAAACACAGAATATAGCAAAAAGATATAATTGCAAATATATAGAATTTCAAGAGAATTATCATTATGCAAAAATGTGTAATTTAGGATTACAGCAATGTGAAGGGGAATATATAATTTTTTTATCTGATCTGATTGAAATACTATCATCTGAATGGATTAATCGAATGGCAGGACATTGTAGATTGGATTATATTGGAGCAGTGGGAACCAAAGTCATATATCCGAATGGAAAATATATTCATTCTACAGGTGTAGAACTTGTAGGAGAAAGATTTTCTTATGTACGTAATCACTATTTGAACGAAAGGAATCTTTCTGTTAGCTTAAATAGTAACTTTTTATCAATATCTGAATATTGTTATATGGTAAAGAAATCTACCTTTTTAAAGTATGGATTATTCGATGAAGAATTTAAAGACAAATATGCTGTATATGAATTATGTGTACGATTATTTGAGAATGGTTTATATCAAGTAACTCGTCCAGATATTAAAGTCATGTTATGGAAAATAAATAAAATGATAGAGAACAAAACAGAAAAAGATTTGTATTTTTCAAAAAAAATATTAAAAAAATATAAAGGAAATCTTTCTAAAAAATATTTGCACAATAAAAATTATTCTGCAGTTGTACCACTTGTTTTTGCAAAGGAAACAAAAATATGTAAGTACATTCCTAAAAAAGTGTGTCAATGTGAATGGCTGGAGGATTCTTATTATGAACTTAGAGTTGCATGGGAAAATGGTCTTTTGCAGTTTTATGGATATCTTTTTTTTGGGAATAAGAAAAGGAACCTGTTGGACCAAGTTTGGTTAATAATAAAATTAGAGAATGAACAAGAAATGTATGTACAGGCATTGAAGGAATATTTAGGCGGATTTGATAATGTAGAGTATGATAAAATGGGTGCAAAGTGGTCAGGATTTTTTGCTAGTATTCCTTGTCAGCAGGATAAGTCAAAAGAAGTAGAAATAGAGATAGTAGTTACATCTGCACTTTCCTCGAAATCATACGGAATTCGAGAATTGTTACAAATATAATAGATAGGAGAAGAGTATGAATAAGAAAAAAATAATAGTAAATTTGTTTGTGTTTATTGTACTTGCTGGAATTTTAACAAGTATAACAGTTTTTTATAACACAGATATTCTGCGTAGAACAAGTTATGAATTAACACATACAGAAAACAAAGAAACTATAAGTAATCTTGTGGATGGTATGCAGGTAAAACAGTCTTTTGTATGTACAAGCGATAATCTTTCAAAGTTTGATATTGTGTTTGATAATGAATTAAAAGAGACAAGTTGTATTGTCAATATGGAATTATATAATAAAACAAAGAAGGAAAGTGTACAGACTTGGCGTATTCAGTCTGATTTAATACCCCATAATCAATATTTTACACTTTCTTTGGATAAGATGGAAGAAAATGTTTTAAATCATGAATATGAAATTATTCTATCTACAGAAGGAGCTTCAAAAAATACAAAATTATCAATATATGTTACTGATGAAGACTTGTATCAAAATGGAGAATGCACTATTAATAATTTATCTACGGGAAAGGACTTATGCTTTTCATTAACTTACCCAGGGAAAATTAATTTTTTTGAAATTCATGCCTTAGTCAATGTATTTACTATTTTTATTATTATTTCATTAGAGTTGTTGATTGTTCTTGCTGTAATTGTAAGAAGAAAAAAAATAAAAGATGTATTGCTTTCATTTATTCAAAATATAAAAAGAGAAAAGAGATTATATGTTATTTTTCTAATTTGTAATCTTATTGGATCTTTTCTTTTGGAAATGCTGATTGCTTATATTGTAATTGGAAAAGAAAATACATTAGGAGAATACTTTAACTGGCGAAGATATATTTATATTCTTGCTGCATGTTTTGTAATAGAAGAATTATATTTGTTCATGAGAAAAAAAATAGAAAAAATAGAGAATTTATTTTTAGTTCTTATGTTTACAATAGGTATTTTGATGATTAGTACACAACCATTTATTGCTGGTGTTAATTGGGATGGGCAAATTCATTATGAAAGAGTACTTCAATACTCTGGTTTGACAAAGGTTTCTTATACACAGGCAGATGAAGATATGATTTTAATAAATTATGGAATAGAACATGATTTGTCAAAGTTGAAGTCAAACTTTGCATTTTCAAGTAAATATGCAAATAGTAAGGTGATGGAAAAACCTAAACAATATACAATTATTTTTCAATCCATTTCTTATCTTCCAACGGCTATGACTCACAAGGCAGCAACCATGCTACATTTACCATTTTGGTTGAATTTTTCACTCGGAAGAATTGTAAATTTTTTACTTTACACATACTTATTATACAAATCAATATGTAAATTAAAATATGGAAAAATACTATGTATGGTAATTGGAATGCTTCCGACTTCTTTGTTTTTGGCAACTAATTATGGTTACGACCAATGGGTAACAGGCTTTTCCATTTTAGGTGTGGCATATCTTTTTGGAGAAATGCAGGAAAAAGAAAAGAAAATTTCTATGAAAAGTATGGTGGTTATTTTACTTTCTTTCCTTATTGGTCTAAGTGCAAAGGCAATTTATTTTCCACTACTTGGTCTGTGCCTTATGATAAAAAAAGAAAAATTTACATCTAAAAAAGTTTGTTGTATATTTAAAATATCAGCAATATGTGTTGTTGGAATGCTCATGGCGTCCTTCTTACTACCAATGTTATTTGCAGGGGGAGCAGGTAGTGGTGATGCAAGAGGAGGTAGTGATGTAAATTCTGCAGCACAAATCTCCTATATTTTATCAAATCCGTGGGAATATACAAAGATCCTGCTCCGATTTATTTTTGTGGAATATGTGAATCCATATTTCTCAAGTGGTTACACAAATGCTATGGCTTACTTGGGAACAGGAAGTATTGGTGCAATTTCCTTTTTAACAATGATTATATCAATTTTTGCAGATAGAAACCAGGAGGAAAGGGAAATACTTCAGGCAAAAAATAGGGTATGGACTTTTTTGATAATATTTGGCACAATATGTTTAGTGGCAACTGCTTTATATGTTTCGTTTACGCCTGTAGGATATCATACAGTAAATGGTTGCCAGTATAGATATTTGATTCCTATCTTGTTTCCTTTGTTATATTTCTTTCATGTTAATAAGATTGGTGAGATTGTTTCAAAGAAAATAGATAAGAATAAATTAGCCGTCATTACTTTGTTATTAAGTCTTATTCCGTTATTTTGGACGTATGGGGAAGTATGGATTGGAAAGTTGTACTAAATAAAATAATAAAAGTGTATTAGATGTTAAAAAGATAAATAAAAATTGAGTCAAGGATTAAATATCTAACATAATAAAAAATAACAGTTAATGTATTTTGGTACAAAGGAAGGTTTTTTGCTATGAGATTGCTAATAATTATTCCTGCTTATAACGAGGAAGAAAACATTGAAATAGTGGTGGATGATTTGATACAGAATTATCCACAATATGATTATATAATTATCAATGATGGTTCAAAGGATAATACTGCAAAAATATGTAAAGAAAACCATTATAATTTAATAGATTTACCTATAAATCTTGGGTTGGCTGGAGCTTTTCAGACAGGGGTAAAATATGGGTATGAACAGGGATATGATGCAGTCTTGCAGTATGACGGAGATGGACAACATCAGGCACAATATATTGAAAAAATGCTTCATGCAATGGAAGAGCAACAATCAGATATTGTAATTGGTTCCCGCTTTTGGGAAAAGAAAAAGCCAGGTGGATTACGAATGCTTGGTGCCAGGATTTTGAAATATACTATCAAATTTACATCGGGTAAGGCAATTGCAGATCCTACATCAGGTATGCGATTGATTAATAAGACGGTATTAAAAGAGTTTGCAACACAGATGAATTATGGTCCAGAACCAGATACTATTGCATATTTAATACGAAATGGTGCAAGAGTGACGGAAGTTCAGGTTGAAATGAAGGAAAGAATTGCAGGAGAGAGTTATCTGAATTTAAAGAACTCTATTTTATATATGAGTAGAATGTTGGTATCCATTGTTTTATTTCAGGGATTTCGAAAGAGAGGTAAATAGAAATGACGTTAGGATTGCGCATAGTTTTATTAGCAATTGCTTTAATCTCTTGTGTATTTGTTATTCGAAAGATTCGTAAAGCTCAGATGCGTATTGAAGATACTTTATTTTGGATTATTATTGCAATAGGAACTCTTGTACTTGGAATTTTTCCGCAGATTGCATTTTGGTTTGCCAGAGCATTAGGTATTTCTGCTCCCGTTAATTTTGTGTTTTTGGTTTTTATTTTTATCTTATTATTTAAGGTTTTTATTTTAACAGTTCAGATATCACAGTTACAAGAAAAAATAAAAAATCTTACACAGTTCATTGCAATCAAGCAGTATGATATTGAAAAAGAGGAAAAGGACGATAAAAATGTACAATAGCAAAAATCATACATTTGTAGTATGTGCTTACAAAGAAAGTATTTATTTAGAAGAAGCATTGTTATCTTTAATGAATCAGACAGTACCACCCAAGATATTAATTGCAACTTCAACTCCCAATGATTACATTAAAAACTTAGCAGAGAAGTATCAGTTGCCATTGTATATTAATACAGGAGAAAGCGGGATTGCTAATGATTGGAATTTTGCATATAAGCAGGCGAAAACACATTTAATTACAATTTGTCATCAGGATGATATTTATGAAGAACAATATTTAGAGAAGGTCTTAGAATATTTTAATAAAAGTAAGCATCCATTAATCTGTTTTACTGATTACAGTGAAGTTCGGAATGGGCAAAAAATAACAAGGAATAATCTTTTGAAGATTAAGAGGTTATTGTTGTTCCCATTACGCTTTCAATTATTTTGGGGAGTTAAGTGGATAAGAAGAAGGAGTTTATCCCTTGGAAACGCTATTTGTTGTCCAGCAGTCACATTTTGTGTGCCTAATTTGGACAACCCAGTATTTGAACAGGTATTTCAAAGCAATGTAGATTGGTATGCATGGGAAAAAATATCCAAAAAGAAAGGGGATTTTATCTATGTTCCTAAGTCTCTTATGTGCCATCGAATCCATGCAGAGTCTACAACCTCAGAGGTGATAGGAGATAGCATGCGTACAAAAGAAGATTACATTATGTTCTGTAAGTTTTGGCCAAAATGGATTGCTAAGAGAATTACGAAAATATATCAAAATAGTGAAAAAAATAATGAAATTTAAGAGAGAAACAAAGGGGAATGAAAAGTGAAAAAAGTATCAATAGTAGTTCCGGTTTATAATGTTGAGAAATATTTACAACGCTGTTTGGATAGCATTTTAGAGCAGACATATACAAACTTTGAAGTAATATGCATTAATGATTGCAGCTCTGATGGAAGTGCAAATATATTGAAAAAATACAACGATAAGTATTTTGATATAATTAAAATACTATCAAATCAAACAAATTTAGGACTGGGTAAGACACGAGAAAGAGGCATTGCTATTGCAAAAGGTGAATATATTATGTTTGTTGACAGTGATGATTATGTTGATAAAGATTGGATAGAAAGATATGTTTCGGAAATAGAAAGTCAAGAAAATTTGGATATGGTAATTGGAGGTTTTTCAATTACAAGCGAAAATAAAACTGTGCCTCAAGTTGTTCCTAATAATAAATATTCAATTTTTATGTATCCTTCTGCTTGTACAAGGATATACCGAAAAAGATTTTTAGATGAAAAGAATATTAATTTTGGTGGATTACGTAGAAGTGAAGATAATTTTTGGAGTATTATGATTGCTTTGTCAGATCCCAACTATAAGATTATTAATGATGTAGGATATCACTATTGGATAAATGCTGAATCAATTACACGAAGTGTAAAACAAAAGGATAATTGTGTTGAAGAGGAGTTAGAACTTCTACATAATACTATATACAATGAATTAAATATTAGTTCCATGACAACATTTCAAAAACAAATGATAGAGTACTTATTTGTTTCAAATACTTTTTCTTGGTTATTTCTTTATAATAGAAAGTGTGGAATAAAACGTATGCAAAAAAAATATGAGTATTCCTTACAAAACTTAAAAAAGTATTTTTATGATTTTCAAAAGAATCCATTACTACGTTTTGGAAAAATGAAAGCAGGGAGCTTTCTATGTAAAAACTTTGTGTCTGTAGAAACTTTTTTATATAAGATAAAATTGGGAAAAGTTTTATTTTATATAAGAGCATTAATATAAGATAATACAACCAATATTCATTATTGATAGGTACAGCTATTGTTGTGTTGGTTAGTGTGTAGATGAAAAATTAGATATAACCATAGTCATCCATGTTTGTAAAAATTTTAAAAATCACATCACCTATCATTTTTAATTCTGCTTAGGGCTTACAATTTACCAGCTTGAAATATAGTGATTTTATTTGTGAAAATGGTATTTGCTAGGGTATGAATATAAAGAATTGTCGTATTGGTAAAACATAAATAAATTTATTCTTACTTTGTAACAAAAGAACCATGTATGAAGTTATTAAAAAATTCTAATAGTTAGCTGGACGGTTGAACCATTACAAATATTAATAAAATAGGAGTGAAAAATATGCAGATTGAATATATTACCTTTAAAACAAAAAATAATAAGCAGTTAGGTGTGAAAAAAAAAGTTGAAACACAAGTAAGAGCATTAACAAAGCTGGGAGTTAAAACAATACTAAAAGAGTATGATTTCGTATCTCGTGTAAAAAGATTATTACCATTCCAGACATCATCTATTGATTGGAATAGTATTAAATTAGATGAGCATACAGAAGGAGTATATATACGTTATCTGTTATCGGACTTTAAGTTTTTAAATTTTTTAAAAAGGTTAAAGAGTGAAAGAAAGATAAAAATAGTTGTTGAAATTCCTACATGGCCATACGACAAAGAAAAAATGTTTCCTTTGTTACGTCTAAGAGATATAATTTATAGAAAATATATATGTCAATATATAGATTATGTGACTTATATTGGAGACGGCGAACTGGATTGGGATGTTCCTTCAATTAAGATAATTAATGGAATTGATTTTTCGCAAATTCAGATTAACGAATATATAGGAGTGAAAGATGAAATTAATATGATCGCTGTTGCAAATTTGGCAGATTGGCATGGATATGACAGGATGCTTAATGGGCTTGGAAAGTATTATGAAAATGGAGGGGAACGTAAAATACATTTTTATATTGTTGGTGATGGACAAGTAGTAAAAGACTATGAAAAAATAATTCAAAGATATAATTTACAGGAAAAAGTGACATTATGTGGAACTTTATTTGGTGACGAATTGGATAAAGTATATCGTCAGTGTAATATTGCAGTAGAATGTTTAGGAATACATCGAAAGAAAATTTTTTTGTCGAGTTCTCTTAAAAGCAGGGAATATGCAGCAAAGGGATTACCTATGATTACATCTACAAGCATTGATGTGTTTAATGAAAATGAGTATCCTTATATTTTTAAATGTAAGGAAGACGAGACCGATATTGATATATGTCAGATAATAGAATTTTTTGATACTGTGTATAATAATAAACAAGATAAGAATATTATAAGAGAAATACGTGAATATGCAGAGAAAGTGTGTGACATTAGTCAAACAATGAAACCAATAGTTGAATATTTTAAAAAATAAAAAGGAGTGGATTGATGTGAGATACGCATTAATTGGTTGTGGAAGAATATCAACCAATCACATAAAGGCATCTATCAATAATGATTTAGAAATAATTGCAGTATGTGATATTGTGCCAGAACAGATGGAAAATTTATTAAAAAAACATTCTTTAGAAGAAGCAAAAGATATAAAACGATATACGGATTTTAAAAAAATGGTTGATGAAAATGAACTTGATTTAGTTAGTATTGCGACAGAAAGTGGTAAACATGCTGAGATAGCTTTATATTGCATTGAACATGGAATACATGTAATTATTGAGAAACCAATGGCAATGAGTATGCAGGATGCAGATGCAATTATTCAAAAAGCAGAAGAAAATAATGTAAAGGTATCTGCTTGTCATCAGAACCGTTTTAATGTTGCGGTTCAAAAAATGAGACAAGCTTTAGAACAGGGAAGATTTGGGAAGATATCTCATGGTTCTATTCATGTACGTTGGAATAGAAATCAGGAGTATTATACACAAGCACCATGGCGAGGAACATGGAAACAGGATGGTGGAGCTTTAATGAACCAATGTATACATGGTATTGATTTGTTACGTTGGATGATGTCAGATGAAATTGATGAAGTTTATGGAGTAACAAAGCAGCAATTTCATCATTATCTGGAAGCTGAAGATGTGGGAATGGCAGTTGTAAAATTTAAAAATGGAGCTGTGGCTACAATAGAAGGTACAACAAATGTATATCCACAAAATTTAGAGGAGACATTGTATCTTTTTGGCGAAAATGGAACGGTTAAACTTGGAGGAAAGTCTACAAACAATATTGATGTATGGGAATTTGCAGATGAAACAGATGTAGATTTGTTAAATAAAGGACTGGAAGAAGCTACAAGTAACGTATATGGGAATGGACATACTAGTTTGTTTGCAGATATGATAGATGCGATAAATAAAGACAGGACACCATACGTGGATGCTTATGCAGGCCGCAGAGCCTTGGAACTGGTTTTGGCAATATATAAAAGTCAGAAAACAGGAGAAGTAGTGCGCTTTCCGATAAAAGATTTTGCATCAATTGATATGAAAGGGCAGTTTTAAAAGATTAATTCTGTAGGGAGTGTAAATGAATAAAAATAGTATATTTGTGCATGAGAGTAGTTATATAGATGAAGACGTGAAAATTGGAATAGGTACGAAAATATGGCATTTTTGTCATATTCAAAGTGGAGCATCAATCGGAGAAAGCTGCTCTTTGGGACAAAATGTGAATATATCTAATAATGTAAAGATCGGTAATCAAGTAAAAATACAAAATAATGTTTCCATATACGAAGGAGTTGAATTGGAAGATGGTGTCTTTTGTGGCCCATCTTGTGTCTTTACAAATGACTTGACACCTCGGGCAAGATTCCCAAAAGGAAGAGCGTTTTATCATAAAACATTAGTGAAAGAGGGAGCATCAATTGGAGCAAATGCAACAATTGTATGTGGAAATACAATTGGAAAATATGCTATGATAGCAGCAGGAGCAGTTGTTACGCAAGATGTGCCGGATTATGCATTAATGGCAGGAGTGCCAGCTAAACAAATTGGTTGGGTATGTGAATGTGGGAATGTTTTAGATAATGGATTTGTGTGTGAAAAGTGTGAAAGAAGGATTATTATAAAAAGAAATAACTAGAATATATAGAAAACAAAAGTGGAGAAATTAAAAAAGATACATCAGATATGATGATTTCTATCAGCTTAAAAGAGGAGATAAACAATATGAAAAATGATACAAAAATTATATTTGTTGGAAACTACAAAGGTGGAGTAGGAAAAACAACAACAGTTTTAAATTTTGCGGAATATTTTGAAAAAATGAACCATAAGACATTGGTTCTAGATTTAGATCCACAGAGTTCCTTGAGTGAAATTTTAGTTAAAAATAATGGGGGAATTTTAAAAGATTTAGAAGATGAAAAAACCTTGAATTATGTATTTGATTTAAATATTTGCAAGATACAAAAATATAATAGTGTATGTTTGGAATTTGATAAAGATATTGTTCAACATTATGAAAAGGGGAATTTTGATTTTATTGCTTCCAGTTTGTTTTACAGGGAAGACATCGGATTGGATAGATTAGTATTAAAGATGCAAGATAATGTAGAATATTTATCAATTCTAAAGATTTTTTTAGATTCTATCCTAAGGGATGGAAAATATGATTATGTGTTAATTGATTGTCCACCATCAAATAATTTAATTACACAATCAGCTTTTTTAAATTCTGACTATTACATTATTCCAACTGTTTTGGATGGAATTAGTTCTAATGGTGTTGCACATTATATAAACACAGTTAGAAATACATACAATAAGTATTGTATTGATTCAGAAGATGCTATGTTAGTTAGACATTATTTTGGTGCAAAGCCAAGATTGATTGGTATATTTTGTACTTTTATTAGGGGACAGGTTAATTATGAATCTGAACTTGGCGATTTAAAGAGGGTGTTGCAGCAGAACTGTAAAGAGGAGGAACTGTATTTGTTTAAGGAGCAGATTAATAATTACATTGATATTTCAAGAAGTAATGAGATTGGAGAAGCATCAAAAGCAAGAAAGGATTATCAAGAATTATCTGAAAATGTAATAAAACGTATTGGTGATATGGAACAGTGTTAATTAAGATATGGAGATGATGAATATGTATATCACAAATAATCAGGTTTCGGAATGGAAAGAAGTAATTGACAAATTAAATGCACTTGATGATGAAAAGGAAAAAATGGATTATTTAAATGATAACATAGAAGATGTAGATTTTTTTCTAAAGACATTAAAAAGTATCAACAAAACAAAACTGGTTTATAAGAAAAAGAAAAAAGAGATTCCACAGACTGAAAAAAAATATACAGAAGATGAAGTGATATTGATATTTGAAAACAATAAATTGGAAGATATTATAAAACAATATTCTAAAAAAGAACTTATATCTATGTATTTAACATTTTATTCATCAAGACCTGTAACATCGTTTGATAAAAAGAGAATTGCACAAACAATATACAACTATATATACTCAATGAAAAGAACAAAGACTTTACTAGGATGATTCTAAGACAAGTTTTTTGGCTAGATACTATAGAGTATACTACAAAAAGTAAGAAGAGTTTAAAGAAATGAGGCAACATATGGAATTTAGAGATTTAAAAGCACAATATCAACATTTAAAGCCTGAACTAGATGAAGAGGTATTAAAAGTTATGAAAGAGGGAAACTTTATATCAGGATATCAGGTAAGTGAATTAGAAAAACAATTGGCAGAATATGTTGGAGTGAAACATTGTATTACATGTGGGAATGGTACGGATGCATTAGTATTAGCACTTATGGCATGGAATATAGGAAAGGGAGATGCCGTTTTTGTACCAGATTTTACTTTTTTTGCTTCAGCAGAGGCACCTGCTTTTTTGGGAGCAACACCTGTATTTGTAGATGTAGAGAGCAGAACATTTAATATTTCTCCTAATGAATTAGAAAATGCAATTCAGGGAGTATTAAAAGAAGGAAAATTGATACCTAAAGCAATTATTGCTGTCGATTTATTTGGACAACCTGCAGAATATCCAAGGATATTAGAAATTGCAAAAAAATATAATTTGTTTGTATTAGAAGATGGTGCACAAGGTTTTGGCGGAGGGATTGGAGAAAAAAAAGCCTGTAGTTTTGGCGATATTGCTACTACATCATTTTTTCCAGCAAAACCATTAGGTTGTTATGGTGATGGTGGTGCAATATTTACAGATAATGATGATTGGGCAGAGCTAGTGAAGTCGTATAGAATCCATGGAAAAGGTGGCAATAAGTATGATAATATCCGTATAGGTATGAATTCCAGATTAGATACTATGCAGGCTGCTATATTATTAGTGAAATTAAAGGCATTTGTGGATCATGAATTGCATGATGTAAATACAGCAGCAGATTATTATACTTCTAAATTGAAAAATATAGTAAACACACCAATTATAAAAGAAGGATATTTATCTAGCTGGGCACAATATACTATCATTTTGGATAGCAAGAAACAAAGAGATGAATTGCAGAATGTTTTAAAAGAAAATGGAGTTCCAAGTATGATATATTACCCGAAACAAATGCATAAACAGGAAGCTTTTCATTATGTATGTAGGAAAGAACATAGTTTTAAAGTGACAAATGAATTAATAGATAATGTATTGGCTTTGCCAATACACCCATATTTGACATGGGAAGAACAGGAGAAAATAATAAATACGATTATTAATTTTTTTGAGAATAAGAGTAACTAAAATTTACATTTTGAGTGCATGGAAAGGGATGGATTAAAGATGAAAGAGTTGTTATTAAAAAAAATAGAGAAAAAAGAGATTGTTGCAGGGGTAGTTGGATTAGGGTATGTAGGTCTGCCTTTAGCTGTTGAAAAGGCAAAGGCTGGATTTAAAACAATTGGGTTTGATGTGCAAGAAAGTAAAGTAAATCAGGTTAATCGTGGTGAAAATTATATTGGTGATGTTGTGGATAAGGATTTGAAAAATTTAGTTAATCAAGGCTTGTTAAGTGCCACAAATGATTTTTCATTTATAAAGGATGTTGATTTTGTGGCAATTTGTGTTCCAACACCATTGGATGAGCATCAGGAACCTGACATTACTTATGTAAAAGAGTCTACAATCGCAGTATCAAAGTATTTAAAAAAGGGAACAATGGTAGTTTTAGAATCCACAACATATCCTGGCACTACAGAGGAATTGATTAAACCTATTTTAGAAGAGGGAAGTGGACTTAAGTGTGGTGAAGATTTTTATCTTGGTTTTAGTCCAGAACGTGTTGATCCAGGAAATTTAATTTATAAGACAAAGAATACACCTAAGGTAGTTGGAGCTATTGGCGAGGATGCTAAGGAAGTGATTGCTAGTATGTATTCAGCAGTTTTGGACGGAGAAATACATACAGTTTCAAATCCGGCTGTGGCAGAGATGGAAAAAATATTAGAAAATACTTATAGAAATATCAATATTGGCTTGGTTAATGAGATTGGACGTTTATGTAATAAAATGGGAATTTCAGTTTGGGAAGTTATAGATGCAGCAAAAACGAAACCATACGGATTTCAGGCATTTTATCCAGGTCCAGGATTAGGCGGACACTGCATACCATTAGATCCCTATTATTTGACATGGAAAGCAAGAGAATATGGATTTCATACTACATTAATTGAAAATAGTATGGTTATTAATGATAGTCAACCAGAATATTGTGTTGAACGTGCAATGCATATATTAAATCGTTATAGAAAGTCAATCAATGGGTCAAAAATATTGACAGTAGGAGTTGCATATAAACAAGATATTGATGATTATAGAGAAAGTCCTGCTATTCGGGTAATCAGTGAATTGAAAAAAGTAGGAGCAGAAGTAGAATATTATGATCCATGGGTTACAGAGTTTTCTAATATGTATGGTGAAAGTGGTAAGAGTATTGAAAAATTAACTCCTCAAATAATCGCATCTTATGATTTGGTGATGATAACTTGTGCTCATACAAATATAGATTATGATATGATTCAAAAAAATGCAGTAGCAATTTTTGATACAAAAAATGTTATGAAGAATATAGTGAATAGGGCGAATATAGAAGTTTTATGATATATCCTTATGCTTGGAAAATAATGAGTTTGTGAATATAGAGGGATGAAAAATATTATGATTGATGGCAAAGAACCTATAGTACACGTGTTTCCTAAAGGAGCATTTACAAATGGATATATTCATTTTGTGAATGAGAAATTTATGGATTCAAAACATCTGTTCTTGGTATATGGAAAACAAAATGATACAGTTTGTACTCTTGATGAAAAAAATGTTATAGAACATAAAAATATTGTTAGTATTCTTCGCGAAAAGACATATTTAAAGAATAGTAGAAAAATAATTTTTCATGGTGTTTTTTCTTTTGAAATTTATATATGGTTATTTTTGAATCCTAGTTTTTTAAAAAAAACTTATTTTGTATTTTGGGGAGGAGATTTATATTGTTATAATACAAAAAGAAAGGGATTGAAAGTAAAAATATTATCAATAATCCGAAAATCTATAGTAAATAATGTGGCAGGTATTGTTAATTTAATTCCAGAGGATTTTGAGTTAGTGAAAAAATTATACAAACCCAAAGGAAAAAATTTTCTAGGTGTTTATAGTTCGTCTGATGACAATAAAATTTTAGAATGCTGTTTGAAAAAGAAAATGGAAAAAGAAAAAAAGGATTATGTTGTAAATATACAAATTGGAAATAGTGCCACACCAACTAATAGACATCTTGAGGTGTTTGAATTATTAAAATGTTATGCAAATGAGAATATAAAATTATATGTTCCATTATCGTATGGAGATGAAGAGTATAAAAAACAAGTAATCCAATATGGTAAAGATTTATTTGGAGATAAATTTGTTCCTTTAACTGAGTTTATGGAGTTTGAGAAATATAGCGAATTTTTAGCTAATATAGATATTGGAATCTTTAATAACAATAGGCAGCAAGCAATGGGAAACATTTGTTATTTAGCATATCTGGGGTGCAAAATATATTTAGCAGGTGATATGCCTATGTGGAGTTACTATAAAGATTATGTAAAATGTAAATTTTTTAAAATAGAATCTATAAGTAATTGTAAATATGAAGATTTCATTGAAATAAAGGAAGAAATTCAATTAGATAATAGAAATTCTATTGAGTGGTTATTAAGTGAAAAAAGAGCTATTGAATTGTGGAAAGATATTTTCAAGAATTAGAGAAGTGTTTTCTGTTATAGAAGGGATGAAAAAATGAACAATGAGATTTTAGTTACACGTTCATCCATGCCTAGCATGGATGAATATATAGATGAAATTAAAGAATTATGGGATACACGTTGGATTACCAATATGGGTGAGAAACATAAAGAGTTACAGAGGAAATTAATAGAATACTTAAAGGTAGAAAATGTGGATTTATTGACTAATGGTCATATGGCATTAGAGTTGACTTTACAGGCATTAAATTTGTCAGGTGAGGTAATTACTACACCATTCACATTTGCATCAACAACACATGCAATTGTAAGAAATGGCTTAACACCAGTATTTTGTGACATTAATCCATATGACTTTACCTTGGATGTGACAAAATTGGAAAGTTTAATAACTGATAAGACCAGTGCGATTGTACCTGTTCATGTTTATGGAAATATATGTAATATTGAAGAAATAGAAAGGATTTCACATAAGTATGATTTGCGAGTGATTTATGATGCAGCACATACTTTTGGAGAAAGATATAAGGGGAGAGGAATAGGTTCTTTTGGTGATGCATCTTGTTTTAGTTTCCATGCAACAAAGGTGTTTAATACCATTGAGGGCGGGGCTGTTTGTTATAGGGATAAAGAATTAGGAGAAAAACTTTATAATCTTAAAAATTTTGGTATTAGAGGACCAGAAACAGTAGAAAGTGTAGGAGCAAATGCAAAGATGAATGAATTTTCAGCAGCAATGGGAATTTGTAATTTGCGTTATGTTGATGCAGATATAGAAAAACGAAAAAAAATAGTTGAACATTACAGAGAGCGATTGACAAATATAGAAGGTATTCAATTAAATTCTATTCAAGATAATGTGGAATCCAATTATGCATATTTTCCGGTTATATTTGATGAAAAAACATTTTGTTATAGTAGAAACGAGGTGGCAGACAGACTTGCAGAGCAGGGGATTTTCACGCGGAAATATTTTTATCCCTTAACAAATACGTTTGATTGTTTTCATGGGAAATTTGATGCAAATAAAACACCTGTAGCATTGCATATTGCCAAAAGAGTTTTGACATTACCACTATATGCAGAATTGTCTATAGAAGATGTAGATCGAATATGTGATTTAATAATAAATATGAATTAAAATATGAAAGAGGTGAAGAAGTTGAATAGCTTTTACTCGGAAGAAGAATTAAAAATATTTGGATTTTCTGAAATTGGTACAGATGTAAAAATTAGTAGAAAAGCAAGTATTTATGGTTCTCAAAATATGAAAATTGGTGACCATGTAAGAATAGATGATTTTTGTATTTTGAGTGGAAGAATTGTTTTAGGATCTTATATTCATATTTCTGCTTATACAAGTATTTTTGCAGGAGATGCAGGGGTGTTTATGGAGAATTTTGTTACTGTATCCTCAAGAAGTGCAATTTATGCAGTGTCGGACGATTATTCTGGTTTAGCAATGACAAATCCCACAATTCCAAATGAATTTAGAAATGTTACAAGTAGTAAGGTTGTACTGGAAAGGCATACTATTGTAGGAACTGGAAGTACCATTTTGCCTGGGGTAACTTTACACGAAGGAACCTCGGTCGGAGCAATGAGTTTGATTACTAAATCTACCGTGGCTTGGAAAATGTATGTGGGTATACCTGCTAAGGCAATAAGAGATAGAAAGAAAGATTTACTAAAATTAGAAAAGGAGATTGACATGTGAAGGGATATAAAGTACAATGCATCAGCCAGCCAGCCAGCCAGCCAGCCAGCCAGCCAGCCAGCCAGCCAGCCAGCCAGCCAGCCAGCCAGCCAGCCAGCCAGCCAGCCAGCCAGCCAGCCAGCCAGCCAGCCAGCCAGC
>JAAVZU010000068.1 GCA_022791815.1 Lachnospiraceae bacterium | reverse complement strand
TCCCTTTTCAATAGAAGATAAACAATAACTACAAGAAAAAGGACAGCCTCTGCTTGTCTCATAATAAATAATTTTATGTTCAAACAAATCTAAATCATCATAAGGAAAAGGAACAGCACTCAAATCCATTGGTAGTCTAGGAGGATTTATCTGTATTTCTCCCATTGTTTGATAAGCAATTCCATTTATACTGTCTAAATTTCCATTATTTTCCATATAATATGCCATCAATTCCAGAAAAGTTTCTTCTCCTTCCCCCATCAGTACACCTTCAATTTCTGGATGACTGGCAAATAACTCCTCTACTTGATAGGACACTTCTGGCCCGCCAAGCCATATTTTAACATCTGGAAGCACTTTCTTAATCTCTCTGGTAATCTCCCATACTATATCAATATTCCAAATATAACAGGATATTGCCAATAAATCTGGTTTCTTTTTATATAAATCCATTAAAATTTCATCTACATAATTATTTATAGTATATTCTGCAATTTCAATATTATCTTTATAATATTCTGCATATTTTCGCAGGCTATACACTGCTAAGTTGGAATGGATATATTTTGCATTTATCGCTGCAAGTACAACTTTCATAAATTCCTCCTATGTTTCTATTACAATACCAAGAAAATTTTTTCATAATGCTCTATTAAGTATGACTAAGTCTTAGATTTCCCTAAAAACTTAGTCATACTTAAGTACATGCATAATCTGATGTTGGGGTCAAACGGTATTTTGCCCCAACTGATGCTACGGATTACTACATTGCTATGCAATTCCCGCAATCCTACAAACGCCTCCAATCCCGCATATTTGCAAGCAAATCTGCTTCTTGTCGGTGTTTGGCGGGTCAAGCCAGTAGATAACAATTTGCATGTAAACATGCATTGTTATCTACTTTTGACCCTAGCATCATAATCTTAGTTCATTATAATTTTTTTTAATTGAAAATACAATAAAAATGAAACACTTTTAAAAAACTAAATCGTAACAGTTCAGCCCATAGGCTAAACTGTTACACTAAATCTACATGATATTCTTCCAGCCATAAATTTATCTGGATTAAATAAGCATACATTTGAGGTGTTGCCATAAGCTGGCCAAACCAAGGCTTTCCATAATCGGAAGGACTATCCATTAACTTTCTTAAATAAGATTCATCTACCAGACGGTTAATTGGTGCATTTTTATTTTCTAAGATCTGTTTCAAATGTTTCTTTAACAGGTTCTCAAATTTCGGGTCATAAGTTTTTGGGTAAGGACATTTTTTACGATTAATAACAGAGGAAGGTAAGTAATCCTTCATAGCATCTTTTAAAAGGCTCTTTACCTGATTGTTATGATACTTATATTCCCACGGCAGGCTGTAAAGATATTCTACTAATCTATGATCTGCAAAAGGAACTCTCACTTCCAATCCACAGGACATGGTCATACGGTCTTTTCTTTCTAATAAGGTTGCCATAAACCATCTGATATTCAGCCATGCAATCTCTCTTTCCCTGCGGTTTATAGCGGATTTCCCCGGATTGGCAACAAATATCTTTTCCCGTTCTACCTGCTCTCTTGGAAGAAGTGGTGTTTCTCCAAGACTTCTTTCATACTGGCTTTTTACATATTCCTCCATTGGTAGTTTTTCCCTTAAACCTGATTGTAACACTCTCTTCCTAAATTCCAAATCTCTGGACCACGGAAAACGGTCAATTTCAAAACTCTCTTTTGCTCGAAACCACGGATATCCTCCAAATATCTCATCTGCACACTCACCAGACAGACACACTGTATGCCGCTCTTTTATTTTTCTTGCAAAAAACATAAGCGATGCATCTACATCTGTCATTCCTGGCATATCCTTGGCTCTTACTGCTTCTAACAAACAATGAAACAACTCTGTATAAGCACATTCCAAATATTGGTGGTTCGATCCAATATGTTCCACCATTTTTTCCACATAAGGGCGGTCTTCCTCTGGCTGGAAACTGGATGCCTGAAAATTCTCCTTATTATCTGTATAATCAAAAGAATAAGTATCCAACACCCTGCCTTGTTCTTTTAAATATTTTGCCGCTACTGCAGATACCACACTGGAATCCAGCCCACCTGATAACAGTGTACAAATAGGAACATCAGACACCAATTGTCTGGTTATGGCATCTGTAAGAATTTCTCTTACATGATCTACGGCATCTTCATAACTGTCCTGACACTCCCTGGCTTCTGGTTTCCAATACTGCCATTGTTCTATACCACTCTGGCTGTACATTCCACAATGTCCTGGCAGCACTTCATGAATATTTTCATACACACCGCTTCCTGGTATTCTTGCAGGTCCAATGCCAAAAATCTGGCAAAGACCATAACTGCTAACTTTAGGAAGAATGCCTGGGCAAGAAAACAATGCTTTTATTTCTGAAGCAAAATAGAATTTTCCCTCAGATATTGTATAAAATAACGGTTTTACTCCCAATCTGTCCCTACAGAAAAACAAACTTCTTTCTTTTTCATTCCATATTGCAAAACTATAAATTCCATTTAACTTATCTACCATAGACTTACCATATACCATATAAGCTGCCAGAACTACTTCTGTATCCGAAGTGGTATCAAAATGAATTCCTTTTTCTTCCAAATCATTCCGAAGTTCTTTAGTATTATAAATTTCTCCATTATATACAATATGATATTCCCAATTGTCAAGACTTTTTTTCATTGGCTGTTTTCCCCTTTCTGGGTCAATAACTGCCAATCTTGTATGGGCAAATGCAATGTGTTCTCCAACATAGATTCTAAAATCATCTGGTCCCCGGTACCTTATGGTTCTCCCCATATCCGCTACTTGCTTTTCCTGCTTTTCTTTCGTTTGTAACAAGTTCTCCTCCAAAGAACAATATCCTGCTATTCCGCACATAATAAAAACCTCTCTATTCTAAAGATATTTTCTGTAACAGTTCAGATACCTGCCTATCCTTTAGTATATGGAGGTTTTTATTGCTTTATGTCTTTCCTAATTTTTTTGATACATCTCAATCACACAGGTACATTTTTTTGTTTTTTTCATTTTCTTCACTATAACATAAAAATTATTTATTGTCATTTTTTTCTTAGTTATAATTTCGATTCATTTTGTAACTTTTTAACTATAGTATTTATATTTTGCCTAAATATACATTATGGCTAAAAATATTACAAAATGACTGGCAAAATATATTGAAAACCAATATAATAAAGTCAAAGAGGACGGTTATGAAAAATAAAAAAAGATTAATAGAAGGAAAACATTAAAATGAATGAACACTTAATTAAAATTACAAATTTAAATAAATACTACGGAAAAAAACAAGTACTAAAAAATATAAATTTAGAGATTTCTAATGGTATGTTTGGTCTGCTTGGAAAGAATGGTGCAGGCAAAACTACCTTGATGAAAATTATAGCTTCTTTGTTAGCACCTACAAATGGAGAATGCTTTATTAATGGAATTTCTATAAAAAAGAAGAAAGAGGTAAGAAAAATCATAGGATACCTTCCACAAGAATTTTCTTTTTATCCAAATTTCTCCTGTTATGAAATGCTAGATTATTTTCTTTTATTAGAAAAAATAAAGAATCCAAAAAAACGATAGGAGGATATATTGAAAATCTTCAAAACATTTATCAAGCAGATGGAAGTAACCAACAACTGACTCATGAAGAAATGCTTGCTTATTATGAAGAACAACTACAAACAAATGGATATGTTCAAATGTTTACACCATTCTTATGTGATAAATTAGAACTTATAATATGTTTATCTATGGCATTTATCCTGGCAATATTTCCATTAGAAAATCAAACCTGTACTAGAGATATAATTGCAATGAAAAGGATATCTCCTCTATCCTATATGATGAACCAATGTTTTAGCATTATATGTATGACCTTTTTACCCTGTTTGGCATTTGGACTTATTTTGAATGTAAAATTGTGCAGCCAGGCTATGGCTTGGGACTATATGGTAAATCCATTTTACTTACCAATAGCAATATGTATTATTCTTTTGCCAGAAGTCTTATTTCTAACTGGAACTGGAATGTTAGCCAGTTTGTTGTTTCATAGTGCTATTATCCCCTTTCTACTTGAAGCTGTATTCTTTGGAATATCTGTAGAAGATTTTTATGGGAACTATAGTTTTAACCGCTTACTGATTCGCTTTAACCTAAAAGCAAATACACAATTAATTGACTATTATTTACAGGATATCATAGAAAACCGAATCTTTTTTACAATACTCTCGCTTCTTCTATTTATAATTGTTTTATGGGTATATTACATACAAAAATATGGTAATCTATTTTCTAATTTTAGTATAATATATGAAAAAATAAATATGTTTATCTGGATAAGAAAAATAAAAACAAAATTAGAAGTAATGCAGCAACAAAAGAAAATAACGGAGTTTGGAAGAAGTACTAATATTTTCAAATATTGGTTTCAGCTAGGTTACAAAAAAGGTATTATTTATTGTATATGTTTAGATATTGCAGCTATGATATTAGTTGGAGAAATGGGTGGATATCATCTATTCCAGCGTTTTCTACCCTTAAATGGTATTATTCTATTCTCATGCATTGGTTTTGCAGAACAGGAAGGAAACTGTAAATCGTTAATCCTTATAAAAAACAAAATTCATATCAAACAAATAGAATTTATTATGTCAATGGGTCTTTCTTTATTATTTGTATGGGGAATAGGTACTTTTATACTTAGCAATTCAAATAGTACATGCATTTTTGTATCATTATTTACCATTGGATTAGGTTGCATCTACACTCTGGTATCAAAGTTTAAATATGGAGTAACTGGCGGAACTTTTGTGGCTGTCATGATTTACATTGGAGCAGCTATAACGATATTGTGAGATTTCACAAAAAGATTAAATATTACATTGGTCTATGGACTGAAAATATAAAAAGAATACTCTATCATCCATTGAAAAATAACCTAAAAAACAATATAATAAAACAAAAGGAGGGTGGCTGCCATGAATCAAAAAGTTTCTATTGGTATTCAAGATTTTGAAAGTATCCGCAAAAATAACTGTTTTTATATTGATAAAACCCATTTTATAAAGGAATGGTGGGACTGTGGGGATGCTGTTACCTTAATTACCCGTCCAAGACGTTTTGGAAAGACTTTGAATATGAGCATGTTGGAACAGTTCTTTTCCAACCGCTATGAAGGACGGGAAGACTTGTTTGAAGGACTTACTGTATGGGAATATGAAGAGTATAAAAACCTACAGGGAACCTATCCTGTTATTTCTTTATCTTTTGCTAATATAAAAGGAACAAACTTTGCAACTGTCAGAGAGAGTATTTGCTGCATGATTGCAGATTTATATGATGCACACAGCTACCTGCTTGACAGTGAACTGCTTACAGAAAATGATAAAAATTATATCAAAGAAACCATTGCACAAAAAGAAAACGTAAGTGATGCCTTTGCAAGTATGACATTGCATCGTTTATCTCAATACCTTTATAAATATTATAACAAGAAAGTAATTATTCTATTGGACGAATATGATACCCCTATGCAGGAAGCATACGTCAATGGTTTTTGGAATGAACTGGTAGCTTTTATCCGAACCATGTTTAATTCTACTTTTAAAACCAACCCCTATCTGGAACGGGGTGTTATGACTGGTATTACCAGAATCAGTAAGGAATCCATATTTTCAGACTTAAATAATTTAAAAGTTGTTACTACTACTTCGGATGAATATGAGGATTCCTTTGGTTTTACGGAAGAAGAAGTCTTTGCTGCACTAGACCAATTCAATATGTCTGATAAAAAAGAAACGGTGAAATACTGGTATGACGGCTTTACCTTTGGCAAAACATCTGACATTTATAACCCCTGGTCTATTATTAACTATCTGGATACAGGAAAATTTCAGCCTTTCTGGGCAAATACCAGCTCCAACAGTTTAGTTGGGAAGCTAATCCGTGAAGGCAATGCAAATGTGAAAAAGACCATGGAAGACTTACTCTCTGGAAAATCACTGATTACAAAGATAGACGAACAGATTGTGTTTAACCAGTTGGAACGCAGCCAGTCTGCAATATGGAGTCTTCTTCTTGCCAGTGGTTATTTAAAGTTGAAACACTTAGATATGGAAAATCCCGAAGAAGGTTTTGTCTATGAACTTGTTTTGACCAATCATGAAGTCCTACTCATGTTCCGCAATATGATTAAAGGCTGGTTTTCGGATTATACGGAGGACTATAACGAATTTATCCAGGCACTTTTACAGGGAAATAAAAAAATGATGAATCTTTACATGAATCGGGTTGCATTAAGTACATTTAGTTTTTTTGACACTGGGAAGCACCCATCCGTTTCATCAGAACCTGAACGTTTTTATCACAGTTTTGTCTTAGGACTTATGATAGACTTACGGAATCGCTATGTGATTACTTCTAATCGTGAAAGCGGATTCGGTAGGTATGATGTGATATTAGAACCTCTCAAAGATACAGACTATGGTATTATATTGGAGTTCAAAGTTCATGACAGTGATGAGGAAAACACTCTGGAGGATACTGTAGCTGCTGCCCTTGCCCAGATTAAGGAAAAGCAGTATGCCCAATCGTTAATTACAAAGGGAATACCAGAAGAACGGATTCACCAATACGGCTTCGCCTTTGAAGGAAAGACTGTGTTGATTGGGTAAAAGCTATTGAGAATAAAAAAAGGAGAACTAAAAACATGTTAAAAAACAAACAGAAGATTATACACATTATGCTTGCAGTTATTATGTGTATATCCATGCTACAGGGAATTTGCATACACGCAGAACAAACTCCGATACCTACACTGGAACCCTCAGTACCTGCACAAAAAATCCCAATACCTCCAAAGAAAACTCCGATACCACCAAAGAAGAAATATATATCAATGAAGAAAGCACTTACCTTGGAAGTTGGAAAAACCGAAACACTTACAGTGTCTGGTACAAAAAAAGCAGTCAAATGGTCATCTTCAAATAAGAAAGTGGCTGTGCTTACCAAAGTTGGAAAGAAGAAATTAAAAATACTAGGAAAAGATAACGGAACTACAACAATTACTGCAAAAGCGGAAAATCAACGTATTACCTGTAAAGTAAAAGTAGAAAAAAAACAAATCCATATCCTTCTAAAATCAACTGGTTATAGCAGCCTCACCCATGATAAGGTAACCCTGACCTCAACAAATAAATTTACCATAAGTAATGGGAAAAAAGCAAAAACTTATCCTGCAAAGAAAGTGGTTACAATTAAGGCGTCCAGCAAGATATTTAAAGGTGCTTCCGCTGTAACAATACAAGCAGAGAAAAAAGGAAGGATAACGCTAAATTCCATAAAAAGAAGTCAGGGGAATCCATCTTACCGTGGAGCCATTATACTTCGGAAGTCAGGAAAGAATCTTTCTGTAGTCAACGAAGTTCCATTAGAAGAATATTTATATAGTGTAGTCAGCAGCGAGATATCCACATCATCATCTGCAGAAGCATTAAAAGCACAGGCAATAACAGCTAGAAGTTATGCATATTCTCATTTAGGTAATGGAAACTATAAAAAATATAAGGCAGATTTTGATGACAGTGCAAACTTTCAAGTATACAATAATATTGCAGAAACCCGTTCCACAAGAAAAGCGGTAAATGAAACAGAACATAAAGTCTTAAAAGATGGAAATAAAATTATATCTACATTTTATTTTTCTACTTCCTTTGGTCAAACTACTTTACCATCAGAAATATGGGGTTCGGTTCATGCTGATAAATACTATAAAAGTATTTTACAACAGAAACGGGAAACTCAGAAAAATTTATCCAAAGAATCCACATTTATAGATTTTATGAAGAGTAGTACAACCACCTTTGACAGTAAATCAGACTGGTATCGCTGGCATGTGACGATACCAAAAAAAGATTTCCAAAAGTATATTAATAAAAAGCTGGCTTCCTGGTATGCATCCTATCCTAGTTATGTAAAAACCAAGCAAAAAAATGGAAGCTATAAAAGCCAAAAAATTTCTACTATTGGCAAACTAAAAAACGTAACTATTGTAGACCGCAAAAAAAGTGGCTTGGCTTGTGCCTTGCAGATTACTGGAAGTAAGAACACAGTGCGTATTTATGGTACAGAAAGACTTCGTTACATATTATTACCAGACTCTAATCCGGTTGTGAAAAAGAATGGAGGGTATATCAATATGTCCTCTCTTCCAAGTTCCTTCTTCTATGTAAAAAAAGGCAAAAAAAATTATACCATCCACGGTGGCGGCTATGGACATGGGGTAGGAATGAGCCAAAGCGGAGCAAATCAAATGGGGCGGGAAGGATACAGCTGTTCTAATATTTTACATCACTACTTTAAAAATGTACAAATTAAACGAATCGTAAACTAAGGACGAACCCTATCACCTGTCTGCAAATATATTTTCATTTATGGTGACACTGCCTATGACCATGCGATCGTTTACAATAAAATCAAAAAAGGAGAATGATTCAAATGAAAAATTTATGGACTAGTTTATGCTATATTGTAGTTATTTTTATTATTGGTATATCCATTGCAACTTGGGATACCATTTACTACAGTTTTCAGGAACAAGTAGATGTTTATAACACAGAAGAAGGTTATGACTACAAAGAAAAAGGAACTGGCGGCAATGTTAGAGCAGATGTGGATTTTACTTTAGGAGAAGCAGGAAGTATTGTTACAACTACTACAAGACGCCGTGGGGGTAGTTCAAAATCTACTAAATATTACTATATTATTCCAGTTGTATTGAATGGTGAATCATGTTTTGTTTGTACAGAAGTGTCCGAATCAAAAAAATCTGACTTTAATCTTTTGGCAAAGAATAACAAAAAAACAATTTCGCTTACTGGTACTTTTAAAAAGTTAGATAACCAAATGTACAAATATATGGTGGAAGCTATAGAAGATTTGAATGAATACTATGAGAATAAACTTTTTAAAAATGATGCGGAATTAAAAGCACATGTTCTTCCAGTTTGTTTAGTTCCACTAGATTTTGAAAACCGTAACACTTATATTACTATATTAGCAGTACTTGTTATCCTTGCTATATTCTTCTTACTTATGGGCATCAGGAAATCAAAGAAAAAAGCTGCCAGAGAAGCCGCATACGAAGCTGAGCTAGAGACACAAGCAAGAGAAAACATGAATCAGATAGACACTTCTACTATACATACGGCAGAAAGTACAATAACGGAAAACACCACAGAAAACAAGCAGTATCAAAATACATTAGATCAATTTAATGATGAGCATAACCAATGAAACATAAACCGTTACTATCAAGAATGTTTATAAGAGACGTTGCATATTTTGTGCAGCGTCTTTTTTATTGAATGTTTTTGATTATTTTTGAATGTTTTTGATTGACTTTTTTCATTTATGTGTTATAATAAAATCATAAACAATCAAATACAATCATTTCCACTCATTAAGGAGGTATGTAAATGTTATCAGAAGATAGATTTCAAACTATATTACAATTATTACAGCAAAAACGTTCTGTTACAGTTCTCGAATTATGTAAACTTTTACAAACCTCTGAATCTACAATTCGCAGAGATTTGAATACCTTAGCAGAAATGGGAAAACTTAATAAAGTACATGGCGGTGCAACTGCCATTGACCAACCAATTTTTACTCAAGAAGAAACAGTTGATATCAAGTCCTCCAAATATATCAAAGAAAAGAATCAAATTGCTGCTTATGCAGCCAGTATTGTCACCAATGAAGATTTTATTTTTTTAGATGCTGGAACTACAACAGAAAAAGTCATTGATTTTCTAGTACCAACTAAAGCAGTTTTCATTACAAATGGAATTTTACACATAAGAAAATTGACCCAAAAAGGATTTCGTGCATATTTATTAGGCGGGGAGTTAAAGCTATCTACTGAGGCTATGGTAGGTGCAACTGCTGTAGAAAATTTAAAAAGTTATAATTTCACCAAATGTTTTCTAGGTGCTAATGGAATTCACGAACAGTATGGATTTACTACTCCAGATGTAGCAGAGGCGATGATAAAGAAAGAAGTGTTGGGACGCAGCTTTATGCGATGTATTTTGGCAGATAGAAGTAAATTTGGTGCAATTACTTCCGTTTCCTTTGGCAATCTTAGCCAGGCTTGTATCGTAACAGATTGTCTTGAAAATACACATTATAAAGATTTTACAGTTATTAAGGAGGTGGGTGAATGATTTACACCGTCACGTTTAATCCGGCACTGGATTATGTTATACGAACAGAGAAATTTGCAACAAATCAAGTGAATCGTTCTGATACCGAATCCATATATTATGGTGGTAAAGGGATCAATGTTTCTATTATTCTCAGCCGTTTGGGTATTGCCAATCTTGCACTGGGATTTATAGCTGGATTTACAGGCAGGGAAATTGAACAAGGTGTAAAGGAACGAGGTGTACTAACAGATTTTATCTGGTTAAAGGAGGGACTATCCAGAATTAATGTAAAAATTAAATCAAAAGAAAACAAAGAAGAAACAGAAGTAAATGGTCAAGGTCCTGAAATTCCTAATACTGCACTCTTACAATTATTCGATAAATTAGAACGGCTAACAGGTGAAGATATGCTGGTACTTGCTGGCAGTATTCCAAAATCTCTGCCACAGGATATTTACCAGCAAATTCTGGAACAACTTGCTCCTAAAAAAATACCTGTTGTGGTTGATGCTACAGGTGCACTATTACAAAAAGTTTTAAAATATCATCCATTTCTTATAAAACCTAATAATCATGAACTTGGCGAATTGTTCCATACTACATTGGAAACAACAGATGATATTCTCCTTCATGCCAGAAAATTACAGGAAATGGGTGCCAGAAATGTACTTGTTTCCATGGCAGGAAATGGCTCTATTCTTATTACAGAGAATCAGGAAGTCCATCAAATGGGTGTTGCAAAAGGTACTGTCCGCAATTCCGTAGGTGCGGGGGATTCTATGGTAGCCGGTTTTATAGCCGGATATCAGCAGACTAAGGATTACGCTTATGCCCTACGGCTCGGAACAGCGGCTGGTGGTGCCACAGCATTTTCGGACGATTTAGCAACAAAAGAAGAAATTGAAACTATTCTAAAACAACTATAGTTTATTAAACTGGAGGGATTGTTATGCGTATTACAGATTTATTAAAAAAAGATGGTATCGTATTACAAGCAAAAATGCAGGATAAATCTTCTACCATTGACTTTCTTGTAGATTTGCATAATAAAGTTGGAAATCTTTCGGATAAAGCACTCTATAAACAGGGAATATTAGATAGAGAAGAAATGAGTACTACTGCTATTGGTGAAGGAATTGCCATTCCACATGCCAAAAATGCTGGTGTAAAAAAAGCAGGATTAGTAACTATAACTGTACCAGAAGGTGTAGATTATGACTCTATGGATGGAGAACCTTCTAATCTCTTCTTTATGATTGCAGCCCCAGAAAAAGGCAGTGATGTACATCTGGAAGTGTTATCTCGTTTGTCCACCCTGTTAATGGATGCGGATTTTAGAGGTGATCTATTAGCAGCCTCTACAAAAGAAGACTTTTTAAAACTAATCGACAAAAAAGAAATTGAAAAATTTGGTGAAGAAGAATCTTCTACAAATGTAGAAAAATCTTCTTCTAAAAATGAAGCACCTTCTCAAAAAGGTTATCGTATTCTGGCTGTTACTGCATGTCCTACTGGTATTGCCCACACCTATATGGCAGCAGAATCTCTGGAACAAAAAGGAAAAGAAATGGGCATTCCTCTAAAAGCAGAAACAAATGGTTCTGGTGGTGCAAAAAATATATTAACAAAAGAAGAAATTGCTAATGCAGATGGTATTATTATTGCAGCCGATAAAAATGTAGAAATGGCACGTTTTGATGGAAAACCAGTATTACAGGTAAAGGTTGCAGATGGTATTCATAAACCCGCAGAACTTATCCAGAAAATTGCAGATGGCAAAGCTCCTATCTACCATTATCATGGAACTGCCAATGAAAACAGCTCTGAAGAAAACGAAAGTATTGGAAGACAAATTTATAAACATCTGATGAACGGTGTTTCCCACATGCTTCCATTCGTAATTGGCGGCGGAATCTTAATTGCCCTTGCCTTTTTGCTGGATGATTATGCCATCGATCCTAAAAATTTTGGAACAAACACCCCTTTGGCTGCTTGGTTTAAAAATATTGGTGGTTCAGCCTTCAATTTTATGCTACCTATTTTAGCCGCATATATTGCCATGAGTATTGCTGACCGTCCAGGACTTTTGGTTGGTTTTGTTGGTGGCTATATTGCTTCTACTGGGGCTACTTTTTTGGACCCCGCTGGTGCAAATACCATACCTGCCGGTTTCCTCGGTGCCCTAGTTGCTGGTTTCTTGGGTGGATATTTAATCTTAGGTCTGGAAAAACTGTGTGATAAATTACCAAAAGTCTTAGAAGGCATTAAACCAGTTCTGATTTATCCAGTAGTCGGCTTACTTATGATTGGTGTTTTAATGTGTGCCATTAACCCATTTGTATCCATGCTGAATAATGCTCTTACGAATGGTTTAAACTCTATGGGCAACAGTAAAATTCTACTTGGATGTGTACTTGGCGGCATGATGTCTGTAGATATGGGAGGTCCAGTAAATAAAGCAGCTTATCTTTTTGGTACAGCATCTATTGCCAGTGAGAACTTTGATATTATGGCAGCAGTTATGGTTGGTGGTATGGTTCCTCCAATTGCCATTGCTCTTGCTACCACTTTTTTCAAAAACCGTTTTACAGAAAGTGAAAGAAAATCTGGTATTGTGAATTATATTATGGGGCTTTGCTTTATTTCTGAAGGTGCAATTCCTTTTGCGGCATCCGACCCTCTTCGTGTTATTCCTTCCTGTGTAATTGGTTCTGCTGTTGCAGGTGGAATCTCCATGGTTATGGGCTGCACCCTTCGTGCTCCACATGGCGGACTGTTTGTACTACCAGTAATCGGTAATCCTCTTGGATATTTGCTGGCTTTAGTCGTTGGCTCACTTGTTGGTATGGTGCTTCTTGCCCTATTAAAGAAACGGATTTCTGAGTAAAGAATAAAATTATAATGATTGATAAAGTATCTGAACAGATATCCAATAAAAAAATAAAAAGAAAGAAGGAATTGATATGGTATCACAAAAAATAACAATAAAAAATGAGCAGGGACTTCACATGCGTCCTGCAGGTGTTTTTGCAAAAGCAGTTACTCCTTTTCAATCTGATGTTAAACTAAAAGTAGGTGACAAAACCGTAAATGGAAAAAGTATTATGAACATTATTGGTGCCTGTATTAAATGTGGCACAGAAATTGAAATTATATGTGAAGGCGAAGATGAAGAAGCCGCATTAAAAGAAGCAGTTTCCCAGATTGAATCTGGTATGGGAGAATAAGAGGTGATTGGTATGATAACAGGAATAGGTGCATCAAAAGGATTTGGAATTGGTAAAATTGTTATAATTCAGGATGTAGATTTAGTTATCCCAGACTCCCCTGTCTCTGATACGGAAGCAGAACTTACCCGTTTTTCCCAAGCGGTGGACACCTTTGTCCACCGCACAGAAAAAATGGCAGCAGAAATCAGATCCAGTGTTGGAGAAAAAGAGGCAGAAATTTTAGAAGGACATATTCTTATGCTACAAGACCCTGCTATGAGTGATGGTGTAACAGATGGCATTAAAGAAGGTCTTACGGCAGAACGGGCATTTTCCAATGTTTGTGATATGTTTGCTAATGTATTTTCCATGGCAGAAGATGAACTGACCAAACAACGGGCAACCGATGTAGAGGATATCCGCTCCCGTATGTTAAAAATCCTCCTCCATGTGGAGGAAGTAGATATTCGCAATGTCCCTCCAAATACAATACTTGTAGCAAAAGATTTAACCCCTTCCATGACAGTTGGTATTCATAAAGCAAACGTTGTTGGTATTTTAACAGAAGTTGGCGGATACACTTCCCACTCTGCTATCCTTGCCAGAGCCTTAGGGATTCCTGCAGTACTTAGCCTTACCGATATTACAACGAAAGCAAAGGACGGTATGGAGGCGGTATGCGATGGTGAATCTGGCACAGTAATCCTCTCTCCTACTGATACAGAAAAGAAAGATTATGAAGAAAAACGCTTGGTTTATCTTGAGCAGATGAATGCCCTAAAAGACTTTTTCGGAAAACCAACTTTAACCGCAGATAACACATCCGTTGAACTTGTTTGCAATATTGGAAAACCTAGTGATGTTTCTGCTGTATTAGAAGCAAGCGGGGAAGGCGTGGGACTTTTCCGGACAGAATTCTTATTTATGGACAGAGATACCCTTCCTACCGAAGAAGAACAATTCCAAGCCTATAAGGAAGTTGCCGAAAAGCTTTCTGGTAAACCAGTGATTATCCGTACTCTTGATGTAGGCGGAGACAAAGAAATTCCTTATCTCCATCTGCCAAAGGAAGACAATCCATTCCTTGGTTATCGGGCAATCCGTGTCTGCCTTGACCGAAAGGATATGTATCGTATACAACTTCGTGCTCTCCTTCGTGCCAGTGCATACGGAAAGCTCCGTATTATGATTCCTATGATAACATGTGTAGAAGAACTTAGGGGTGCAAAAGAATTATTAGAAGAATTAAAAAATGAACTTCGTTCCCAAAGCATCTCTTTTGATGAAAACATTCCCGTAGGTGTTATGATAGAAACTCCTGCCGCTGTTATGATTGCTGATTTACTTGCAAAAGAAGCAGATTTCTTTAGTATAGGAACCAATGATTTAACCCAGTATATAATGGCAGTGGATAGAGGCAATGCTCATGTAGCTAATCTTTATTCCCATTACAATCCTGCTGTCCTTCGTGCCATAAAGCATGTTATCACTTGTGGAAAAAAAGAAGGCATTATGGTAGGTATGTGTGGAGAAGCTGCGGCAGATTCCCGTTTAATTCCTCTTCTCCTTTCATACGGATTACAGGAATTTAGCGTAAGTGCTACTTCTGTGCTGGCTACCAGAGCAACCATTTCTAAATGGGATAAATCTTCTGCTGATGCTCTCGCTGAACAGGTAGCTGCTTTGTCAACCAAAGAAGAGGTGGAAAATTGTCTGAAACAACTCAGGTAGGTCTTGCACAGCGAAGTGTGCAAGACCATATGATAGATGAAAGCATAATTAGAATTGGACAATTAATAATGCGATGCGGAACTTGCCCAATTCCGTAACAGTTCAGCCTTTGGCTGAACTGTTACAATTGTCTGAAAGAGAATTTGTGATAGTGTTTTAATTATTAATCGGCACTATTCAAAACTTTTCTGACATTTCCACTGCTTTTTTCAGTACCTTAGAAATCAAAAGTGCCAATACTGCAATGGCGGTAAAAATGATGTTGCTGAAAAGTTCAGGCTTACTTCCAAATAAATCAATGGATTTCTTAATGTGGTCTCCTTTTTAATCTCCCTATACCCATGATATGTATTGCAGGAAATTGTGTGTAAATCCTGCTTTCTTATTGTTCTGCACTCCTCTGTATTTCTATATTATACAATCAAGAAAGATATTCAAATTCAAAAGAAGCCCTGTCTGTTTCAAATGCAAAAAGAGTACAGCCCTCTTTGCGAAAGCGATAGAAAGCCCGACAGGCTGCACTTTCGTGAATTGTCCTTACCATATCCCCCTTCGCCGGAGCTTTAAGAATACGTTCAGATGCTTCCAGCAGCTGGACGTCCAATTCCAGATTGCCCTGTATAACCCGAACCATTTTGTTTTGAATTTGAACAGCTCTGGCTCCCAGATAAGTAGCTATTCTGTACTCCTTCCCCCGCCATAATATAGCACCTATAATGCCAGTAAAATGAATGCCTGCCATGGGAATATCCGCCACTGATAGCATTAAAGCCCCACCAGAAAAACAGCATTGCGTCCAGATATACTCTTTAGGAAATGATCGTCCTCGGTCTCCTTCCCAGTATCCCCAGGCATTCTGAAAAGAATATTTTTGTCCATTGATACACACATTTCCCCAGACCGAATGCCGCATACTCCACACGCTGTGGCGACATTCCATAAATGGCACTAACGCAAACGGCCCCATAATATCATATTTTAAGGGGCAAAGTGGTCCAAAATCCAATTTTCCCCTGATTGTCAACTGCGGTGTGTGTATTGCCAGATGAATACCTTCTTCACCAAATTGATTCTCTCCAATGAAAATATTCCTCCTCGTCCGTTGAAATACATCTGCAGTAAACGTAACTGTCCAAGCATCATTATCCGTAATAACCTGAATAGAACAGGTTCGTTTCTTCCCTGTATTGTGAACGGCAGGTATTACCGCTAATGTCTGTGTGTCAGACTGACATTTCAAATACCAACCATAAAAGGAACCATACATATACTTACCTCCATGAAAAAATAATACTTATTTTTCCACAAATGAATCTAATTTATTCACCTGGCAGTATTTCAGCAGTCCCCACTTAAATGCTACTGTTTTCAGAAAAACAGTCTTCATTTCCCACATTGCTGCCTTTTTCTTGTCAAAATTAAACCTTCAAACTGAGTAGTTTTATCTTACATCAATTTGGAGGTTTACACAAACTTTGGGACAATCCTCTTCAGTTCCCCAAGAAAACCCTAAAAACCATTGAAGAATATCCCAGATATATCCAGATCGAAGGCTGAGGTATTCTCCGGCATTTAACAACAAAGGGCTGCTGCACCAAAACGTTACCATTCTGGTGCAGCAGCCCTTTGTCTTAATTCATATTTTTAGAGCTCTATTATCTTTTATTGGATACTTCTTCCAAGTTTCCCTGTCTTCTCCTTACTATTCTTTATTCATCTATTCCTACGGTTCTTCAGTAAATCCAACTTCCTTAATAATAGGCGGAACCTGAGCCATCAGATTATCGATATCCTCAAACATCGCACTTTTCATGGTTCCCAAATGGCTGGCTGCCTGGATATGCTTAACCACCTCTTGATTCTGCTCTCGAATTTTATCAAAAAATCCGCACAGCGTCTGCAATGTTTGCATGGATTCCTGAATCACCCCAGAAATCTCCGTCTGTACATGCGTAGCATTGTCTGCGGCCTGAGTAATGTGATCAAACATCTCTCTCGTTTCCCCGACTTTCTGAATGCTCTCGCCCAAGGCCTGCTGGGACACATTAATACGGGAATTCAATTCATCTGTCCCCGTCTCCACATCATGAATTCCCGCATCCACCTCGCCGGCCAAATCCTTAATCTCCATGGCAAGACTCTTCACCTCGTTTGCCACCACAGCAAAACCCTTTCCTTCCGCTCCTGCTCTGGCAGCCTCAATGGAGGCATTGATCGCAATAATATTCGTCTGATCCGCAATGGAAACAATCTTACTCATGTATTGTTGGATCTGCTTGACGGATGCCAACAGATTCTGAAAGGTAATTTCCATCTCCTGAAAATGCTCCTCCACCTGCATGGAATGATTTCTCAACTCCTCCACCCCGTTCTCTGCCTGCGTGACAGACAACGAAATTTCGTCCCGAACCGAGCTAAACTCATTGGCAACCTGATCGATTTGGGAAAACCTCTGCCCAAACTCCTGCAGCCTGTTTTGAAATACATCTGCTTCACTAAGTACACCGTCAAAACTGCTGCTGATCATTTCCAATTCGTTTAAGGAGTACACCTCTTTCTGTACCAACTCTGTGTGATAATGCTTTAGGCTGTTCATTACATACAGCACTGGATAAAGACTTTTTGTTTCTCCTGCCGCCTTTTCTTTTTTCCTGTCACTTCGAAAAATCATATCCCATTATCCCCCTTTACTCAAATACGACACAGCTCATGGACTGGTTAATAAACTGATTATTGTAATGCTCTCCATAACCAACAAGGCCTGCATGGCTACCCAAGGTGCTCATCTCCTTCAAATAATTCTGCATATATCCGTCCTTGCAGAATAATTTATACCGAAACAGGCAGTTTACGGAGAAAACCGCAGAACGTTGGGGAAAATCATGGCAAATTCTTTGGATGGTCTCCCGTACGGTCTGATGATAATTACCCAATTCCAAAAGTATCAGCACATCCGAATCATTCACCTGCCGAAAACAGGACAAAGAATTTCCGCTGACCTCCTTAATGGAAATAATGCAGGTCTCATTTCCATTTAGCTTTCCAAAGGGATTTTTAAAAGTTTGTGTCAAAATTTCCTGCTCGGAAATTTTAAGGATACTCTGGTATACCTGCTTGGCTGGCTTCCCATTAAGGGCACCGATCATGTAGTTTGCTTTATCGGTATTCGAGGCAATGAAGCGGTACTTTCCCATGGGATGATAGATATTCTCTTTATATACCTGCACCCGTCCGCCAAGGTTCTTTACCAGAGCATAAGCAACTCCGTCCTCATAGACTCTTCCGTTTGCGGAAATCTTTCCATCAGCCCCGGTCCCACCTACTAAAGAAATCTTCTGCTTTCGCAATGCAGTATGTATGGTAGTCAATACGCAGGCATCATTGCCGCTACAAAAATCAATGCATACTGTATCTTTCTCTGAACCCTTTATCCGTTCCAGATCAAGTTCCAAGCGTTTAATATACTTTATCGGCATCACGGAAACCTGTTCCAAAATATTGACAGCAACGTCTACATTATCCAAAAAGGCCACGACCCCCACGCCGTCCTCCACCACACTTGTATCATAGCTCATGCCAATGCAGCCAATGCTTGGCACATGGGGATAAAGAGCCTCAAGCTCCTTTACGTGGGTCTCAAACTGCCGGCTATTTGACATTAATAGAATTAATCGTGGGGAAGACAAGCCGTGCACGGCCTCCCTTAAGTTTCCATTTTGGCTCATCCCAAAAAATTGTCTCATTTCCTTGCCCTCCATTCTTCTATTGTTACAATTCCAGATAACCATGAATCGCGATTCATGTCTGACATGACACGCTTTTCATAACAGCACTAATGGAAAGCATACCTTTGCGACCACCATCTGATACTGAAGCGATAGTTTTACTTCCCACAGTAGAATTATTATATCCTTTTTTTTGTAATTTTGCAAGATATCCCCAACTAAATCATAACATAATAATCCCCCCAGATCCCTTTATACCCTTTCAGATGCCTTCGGTTTTCCGAAAATATTCCGCAGTCTTTCAATCAGTTCCTGTAGCTCTTTCCTCGTTGTCGATTTCCTGATACCCTACATAATTAAATAATGTTTTTATCTTTTCCTGTTCTGGTCAACCTTTTTGGTAACACTTTGTTCGAAAAAATATGCTAATTAAAACGAGCTTCCATAGGTGTTAAATATCTTGTGTTTTTTACCTGATATGTACCCGGGCTTTTTTCTCATAATAACAGCGGTTAAATTAAGTGTTTTGTTCATATACTTATGGATAGTGGTTTTACTTAAATGAATACCATACCGTGAAAGAAATACCTTCATAGCCCTATGCCCAACAATTCTGTTGTTATTATAGAAGATGTATTTAATCCTCTCATATATGACTTCACGCTGCCTGTGATAATCATATTTCTTATCTTTAAGATAGTTGTAGTAACAGTGAATGCTAATACCAAAATGAAGGCATAGCCATCGTAATCCAAAATATTCTTTATTTCC
>JAAVZU010000067.1 GCA_022791815.1 Lachnospiraceae bacterium | reverse complement strand
CTTTTTCTCTTCTTCTATGCGTAGACGTTCTTCTTCGGCCTTTTTCTCTTCTTCTATGCGCAGGCGTTCCTCTTCGGCCTTTTTCTCTTTTTCTATACGCAGACGTTCCTCTTCGGCCTTTTTCTCTTCTTCTATGCGCAGACGTTCCTCTTCGGCTTTTTTCTCTTCTTCTTTTCGCAGGCGTTCCTCTTCGGCCTTTCTCTCTTCTTCTTTTTGCAGATGTTCTTCTTCTTCTGCCTTTCTCTCTTCTTCTATGCGCAGACGTTCCTCTTCGGCCTTTCTCTCTTCTTCTTTTCGCAGATGTTCTTCTTCGGCCTTTCTCTCTTCTTCTATGCGCAGACGTTCCTCTTCGGCTTTTTTCTCTTGTAATTTTCTACGTGCTTCTTCTGCCTCTATATACTCATCTGGATATTCAAAATCTTCTTCTGTCAACTCACACAATGCATTATATACTTCCTTCGCAGAGACATAACGGTCTTTAGCACGATATGATATAGCTCTCAAAGCTATTGTAGCAAGCTTTTCTTTAGCTCTTTCTGGTTTAGGAACATCTGTTTTAAAAGTCCTACAATTACAAGCTGATGGAACCTGTCCATTGTTCAATAATAAATACAAAACCATTCCCAATGCATATATATCAGTAGCTACATTATAATCGTATTCTGACATAACCTCTGGAGCAGTATATACACTATCCATCTTACGATAACTTCTAGATTGAAAACTTTCCACCTTTCTAGCTAATGAAAAATCACCAAGCATTCCTTCACCATTTTTTCCTATAAAAATATTCTCTACTTTTATGTCTTTATGTATAATATCCTCATTATGAGCTTTTTCTAAAATATCTGCAACTTCTTTTACAATACGCACAATTTCCTTATTTGTTATCTTCTTACTTGCAACATACTCTAAAAGACTTTGCTCCTTATCCATTAGCAATATAAAGTCAAATCCTATTTCTGAACTTCTCTCAAAGGCCTGATACATTTTATAAGTCAGTATATTAGGAATCCCTTCCAAAATCGACAGTTTTGAAACCTCATGTTCTAATACACTAACAACTTCTCGAAAATAGTTATTCATCTGTTCCCTATTCTCAGGACTTTGTCCATTTCCTGACTCTGCCTGAATTCTAGGTACAGAAATCACCTTAATAACACCTATATTATCTTTAGTCTTCACTTGATATACATTTGCTAAGTTGCCTTCGTGTAAGAATTTATCCATCTTCCATTCATCCCATAATGGCTCGTATTCTTGCAATCTGATAATTTCTTTCATTTATATCATCCTTTATCTATATTTTATCGTAATACAGTAGCTATTCAGAAACATGAACAGTTATGCGCAGTTTAATAATATGAAAAACTTGTTTTGATTACAATATGTTATCCTTTCAGTAAACCTACTAATATAGTATATCTTACCACAGCAAATTGCACAATACAATAAGAAATATTCCACAAATTTTATGTAACAGTTTAGTCTATAGGCTGATCCATTCCAATTTTATGCAAAAAGCCAGAGTAAAATACTATATTTTCAATAATTCATGACTTATCATGCAGTCCACGAATAATCTCCATATATTATATTTACAATCTAGTTTTTTCATAAAATGGTAACTATTCAGAACCATGAACAATTACGTTTAAGCCCATAATAATTTGCCTTCGGCGAAGGGGCTTAAACACTACACAATTTAAATTTTCTTACAAAACACGCAGTAAATGCGTGTTTCTACCTGAATGGTTACATAGAATTTTATATTAAAATTAAAAATTCTTAAAACTATATTAAACAATATATATTTCTTATATTTATGCACAATAATTCTGATAGGCTTTATCCAGAATATGCTCAAAATCGTGATAATCTTCCCATGTTACTATAAATTCTAAAGGAATATCACATAATTCATCTATTACCCAACCTATGTATTCGCTCGTATATTTTTTATAATATTTTTCTACAAAGGGAAGGCTTTTCTTCATAAAGTTTCTTCTTCACTAATTGCCTCTCCACTCATAGATCCCATAATGGTATCTGCACTATTTCCTTTAATAGATGGATCTCTTCCAGCATTGTTGCTGCACTCAATAAAGAAAAACCTAATATACTTCCTGCATAATGTTTTCTCCTTTTATCTAAATATATTCTATATTATCTTAACCCTTATACTTTTACAACCATTTAAGCAATATTGGCCATTTTAGAGTCCATTTTTACATGATAAAAAACCGAATTCAAATACTAAACCTCAATCGTATTTAGAATCCAGTTTTTATATTTATGTTCAATACTACATTCAAAAATTCTGATTTGCTTCATCAAGAATATGCCAAAAAAACATGATAGTCCTCTCATATTCTCTTCCTTTTTTATAGATATAACTCCAATAGAATTACTGTTATTTTAAATTCATAATAACTAATCCAATACATGCTAATGCAATTAACACACCCAAAATACGACCAAGCATCAATTTCCCTGGTTTTTCTCTCCACTCCTTCTTTAATGCCAATTCTGGCTTAACAGCCATAAATACCCCACATAATGCTCCTAAAACTATTACTAGATTCTTTAGTATTTCATACATATCTATTTTTCCTTTTCTATTTTTTTATATAATATAGATTTATGTCAATTTTTCGGACAAAGATTTTCTTCCAATCCTTATAAGTACAACAAAAAAACTCACATCTCCAAGTATCAGAAAATTGTACCATTAACTATATATTTGTATTGTATACATTATAGGAAAATCGCCACACAAAAAGTGGCGATCCTCCTATAATATTAAATTTTTGCAATATCCACAACCTCAGCTACTCCGTCCTTCTGTGTTTCCAGACTTGTTACTAGTGCAGTAGCTGTATCTAGGGCAGTTAAACATGTTACTCCTGTCTCTATTGCTGTTCTACGGATAATAAATCCATCTTTATTTTTATCATCACGGGTTGGCGTATCAATAACCAAATCAATCTGATGTTCCAAAAGTAAATCCATTAGTGTAGGAGACTCTTGGTCAATACGGTTAACTGGTACTGCTTCTACTCCGCTTTCATTTAATTTCTTAGCTGTTCCTCTGGTTGCAAAGATTTGATATCCAAGATTTGAGAATCTTCTTGCAATATCCACAACTTCCTCTTTATCCTCATCTTTTACACTGATAATCATTTTCTTATGTTTAGGAAGAACAATGCCGCCACCTAAAAACGCTTTATATAAAGCCTCATTAAAAGTCTTTGCAATACCAAGGCATTCACCAGTAGATTTCATTTCAGGTCCAAGACTAATATCTGCTCCCCTTAATTTTTCAAAGGAGAATACTGGCATCTTAATTGCAATATATTCAGACTTCTTCTGCAATCCATAAGAAAATCCTAAATCTGTAATCTTAGATCCCAAAATAACCTGAGAAGCCAAATCCACAATCGGGATATTTGTTACCTTACTAATATATGGTACAGTACGGCTGGAACGAGGGTTTACTTCAATTACATATACCGTATTTTCATGGACAATAAACTGAATATTGATAAGTCCAATAACATGTAGAGACTTCGCAAGTCTTCTTGTGTATTCTACAAGAGTATCCTCAATTTCCTGGGATAATGATTGTGCTGGATATACAGAAATACTATCTCCTGAGTGAATACCTGCTCTTTCAATATGCTCCATAATACCAGGAATTAAAATATCTGTTCCATCACATACAGCATCTACTTCAATTTCCATTCCCTGCAGGTATTTATCTACTAAAATCGGATGTTCCTGTTCATAACGATTGATAATTTCCATGAATTTTACAATATCATCATCAGAAATGGCAATCTGCATTCCCTGTCCTCCAAGCACATAGGAAGGTCTCACAAGTACAGGATATTTTAACTCATTTGCTACCTTTAAGGCTTCTTCTGTTGTAAATACTGTTCCACCAGCAGCTCTTGGAATCTGGCATTCCTGTAAAATCTGGTCAAACAATTCTCTATCTTCTGCAGCATCCACATTTTCTGCACTAGTTCCAAGAATCGGCACACCCATTTTCATAAGTGCTTCTGTAAGTTTAATCGCAGTCTGTCCGCCAAACTGTACCACTGCACCATCTGGCTTCTCAATATCTACAATACTTTCCACATCTTCTGCTGTCAATGGTTCAAAGTACAATTTATCTGCAATATCAAAGTCCGTACTAACCGTTTCTGGATTATTATTCACAATAATTGTTTCATAACCTTTTTCCTTCAAAGCCCATACACTGTGCACAGAGCAATAGTCAAATTCGATACCTTGTCCAATCCGGATAGGACCAGATCCTAATACCATAATTCTTTTCTTGGTCTTTTCGTCAGAAACTTCATTCTCACTGCCAAAACAACTATAATAATATGGAGTAGTTGCTTCAAATTCAGCCGCACAGGTATCTACCATCTTAAACGCTGCAACAATACCATTTTCTTTACGAAGTTTCTTGATTTCTTCTTCTGTTTTTCCTGTAAACTTGGCAATCACAATATCTGGAAATTCTAATCTCTTTGCTTCTTTTAAGGTTTCAATGGTAAGCTCTTCACTCTTAAGTTTTTCTTCCATTTCAACCAAAATAGCAATCTTATCAATAAACCAGTTGTCAATCTTGGTAATCTTATGAATGGCATCATAGCTAATTCCCTTACGGATAGCTTCTGCAATAACATAAATTCTTCTGTCATCTACTACATGAAGCTGCTCTAACAATTCCTCTTCACTATATTCTGTAAATTCTTCTGTTGCTAAACTATCAATATGCTGTTCCAGAGAACGAAGGGCTTTCATAAGAGCACCTTCAAAGTTATTGCAAATACTCATAACTTCTCCAGTAGCTTTCATTTGTGTAGTCAATGTTCTCTTTGCAGAAATAAATTTATCAAATGGAAGTCTTGGAATCTTTACTACACAGTAATCAAGGGTAGGTTCAAAACTTGCATAAGTCTTTCCTGTAATTGCATTTGGAATCTCGTCCAAAGTATATCCAAGGGCAATCTTCGCTGCAACTTTTGCAATCGGATACCCAGTTGCTTTTGATGCTAACGCAGAAGAACGGCTTACACGAGGATTTACTTCAATTACACAATATTCAAAAGTGGTAGGATGTAGGGCAAACTGTACATTACATCCACCTGTAATACCCAATTCTGTAATAATATTCAATGCGGAAGTACGAAGCATCTGATATTCCTTATCACCTAAAGTCTGGGAAGGAGCTACTACAATACTGTCACCAGTATGTACACCAACTGGATCTAGGTTCTCCATGTTACATACTGTAATACAGTTTCCTGCACTATCTCTCATTACTTCATATTCAATTTCTTTCCATCCCGCAATACAACGTTCAATCAAACATTGTCCTACGCGACTAAGTCTAAGACCATTTGAACAAATCTCTATTAATTGTTCTTCATCATTGGCAATTCCGCCACCACTTCCGCCTAATGTATAAGCAGGACGGATTACAACTGGATATCCAATGGTATTTGTAAATGCAATGGCATCTTCTACTGTAGTTACTACCTCACTAGGAGCACATGGTTCTTTAATCTTCTCCATAGTGGTCTTAAACTCTAATCTATCTTCTGCTTTCTTAATAGTAAGGGAAGTCGTACCTATCAATCTTACATTATGGTCTTTTAAATATCCGCATTCCTCTAATTCCATAGCAAGATTTAGGGCAGCCTGCCCTCCAAGAGTCGGAAGCACACTATCTGGCTGTTCCTTTTCAATAATCTTCTTTAAAACATCTACAGTTAAAGGCTCAATATATACCATATCAGCAATATCTTTATCTGTCATAATAGTAGCAGGGTTAGAATTTAATAATACAACCTCCACACCTTCTTCTTTCAGCGAGCGGCATGCCTGTGTACCTGCATAGTCAAACTCTGCTGCCTGTCCAATGACAATGGGACCTGAACCAATTACTAAAACCTTTTTAATGTCTGCTATCTTTGGCATATTATTTTGACACCTCCATCATATTTATAAATTCATCAAACAATAATTCCGAATCCTTAGGACCAGCACAAGCTTCTGGGTGGAACTGTACAGTAAATACATTTTGTTTTAAATATCGAAGACCTTCTACTGTCTTATCGTTTACGTTTACAAATCCAACTTCTGCCACACTGGCATCTATGGAAGCATCATCTACCACATACCCATGATTTTGGGAAGAAATATATACGCGTCCTGATTTCATATCTTTCACTGGATGATTTGCACCACGATGTCCATATTTCATCTTAAAAGTCTTTGCTCCATTTGCCAGTGCCATAAGCTGATGTCCAAGGCAAATTGCAAAAATTGGTATTCCAGAACTATATAATTTTTTAATCTCTGCAATAATCTCCACACATTCTGCTGGATCTCCTGGTCCATTCGTAAGCATAATTCCGTCTGGCTTCATACCTATAATATCCTCAGCTTTTGTACTAGCTGGAAATACCTTTACACCACATCCACGATTCAAAAGGCAGCGTACAATATTATTCTTGGAACCTAAATCCATCACTGCAACTCTCTTCTTTGCTTCCGTCTTCTTTGTCCCTAAATCCCCTGGCTGATATTCTTTTACTTCATCGCAGGTAACCTTTGCAACCACACCTGTCACTTTATATTCCTTAATCTGTTTTATAACAGTATCTAAGTCAAAGTTTTCATTAGTGGTTACCATGCCATTCATGGTTCCCTTTTCTCTTAAAATCTTTGTCAATGCACGAGTATCAACACCTGCAATTCCCGGAATATCGTTTTTTACTAAAAATTCTTCTATTCCTGCTTCGTTTCTAAAATTACTTGCAAGTCTGGAAATCTCTCTTACAATATAGGCATCTGGCCATGCTTTCTTAGATTCCATATCCTCATAACAAATTCCATAGTTCCCAATCAATGGATATGTCATGGTTACTGCCTGTCCTGCATAACTTGGATCTGTTAATACCTCCAAATAACCTGTCATAGAAGTGTTAAAGACTATCTCACTAATAACTTCCTTCTTTGCTCCAATACTTGTACCTGTAAATACAGTTCCATCCTCCAGTATAAGAAAAGCTTTCATATAATACACCATATTCCTTTCTTTTTATTGATGTGGTAATAGTATAAAAGGGCAAAAAAAAATAAACTCTCTTTCAAAATTCAGAAATCTACTTTTTTTATTCTTACCCTTATATTTCAAATCCAACCATCTTTTGCCTAGAACTTAAAAAAAGTTTCTAAACTATTTTGTAAATTGTAAAAATTTTATCACAAATACCTTATAATTACAAGCCTTTTTTTCGTTTTCTCCCAATGTTATGTCATTTTCACAATTTTTTCGCCAAAATAGGAAAAAATATTTACTTGTTTCTCCCGAAAATTTGATTTAAAATATAGCGTCGGAAAAACACATAATTTCTAGGAGGTCTATTCAAATGGAAAAATTAAAACCAAAGTTGTTTTCTGTTATGAAGAATTACTCAAAAGAACAACTTGTTAAAGATATCATTGCTGGTATCATTGTTGCTATTATTGCTCTTCCCCTTTCCATTGCATTGGCAATTGCATCTGGGGTAAATCCAGAACAAGGACTTTATACTGCTATTGTTGCAGGATTTTTTATTTCATTTTTAGGCGGCAGCCGTGTACAAATTGGCGGTCCAACTGCTGCTTTTGTTACCATAATTTATGGTATTATTCAAAACTATAACATAGATGGATTAATTGTTGCAACACTTATGGCAGGTATTATTCTTGTTATTATGGGACTTTGTCACTTTGGAAGTTTAATAAAATACATTCCTTACACAATCACTACTGGATTTACTACAGGTATTGCTGTTACCCTTGCAGTAGGCCAGTTAAAAGATTTCCTTGGATTAAAAATGGGTTCTGTCCCTTCTGAATTTATTGAGAAACTAAAAGCATACAGCGAAAACATCCATAGCTTTTCAACAAGTGCATTTCTTATTGGAGCTATTGCTCTTTTTATACATATTGTCTGGCCTTGGCTGGTTCATAAAATGCCTGAAAAAATTCATGCTATTGCAGATAAACTTCCAGCATCTTTATTGGCAATTATCGTTACCACCCTTATGGTAAAGTTTTTAAATATGGATGTAGCCACCATTGGTTCCTCCTATGAGAATGTTTCAAATGCTCTACCAAAGTTTAATATACCAAATGTTAATTTTGAGATGATAAAAAATTTAATTTCTCCTGCATTTACCATTGCGATTCTTGCAGGAATTGAATCTTTACTATCTTGTGTTGTCTCTGATGGTATGATTGGCAGCAAGCACCGTTCTAATATGGAATTAGTGGCACAAGGAACGGGTAATATTTTTTCCGCTTTATTTGGCGGTATTCCAGCGACTGGAGCTATTGCCAGAACTGCTGCCAATGTAAAAAATGGCGGTCGTACCCCTATTGCAGGTATGGTACACTCCATTACTTTATTATTTGTATTAGTAATTCTTATGCCACTGGCAAAACTTATTCCAATGCCAACCCTAGCTGCTGTTTTAATAGTGGTTGCATATAATATGAGTTCCTGGCGGGAATTTGTCCGTCTTGTTAAATCTTCACCAAAGAGTGATATTTTAGTTTTAATTACTACTTTTCTATTGACGGTTGTTTTCGACCTAGTTGTTGCAATTGAAGTTGGTATTGTTATGGCTGCTATTCTTTTTATGAAACGCATGTCAGATGTTACTGTCATGCAAGGTTGGAATTATTTAGATGACGGAGAGGATGACGAAACTGATCCTGACAACTTATCCTATAAAGTAGTACCAAAAGGTGTTGCCGTTTATGAAATTATTGGACCAATGTTTTTTGGTGCCACAGATAAGTTTTTAGATGTTTCCATAGAAAATCATGGTAAAATAAAAATTGTTATTATTCGTATGCGTGGTGTACCAGCTCTTGATGTTACTGCTCTTCACAGTTTAGAAGGATTATATGCAACCTGTCAAAAGAAAAACATTAAATTATTATTTTCCCATGTACAGGAACAGCCTATGCATGCTATGGAAAAATCAGGTTTTACTAACATGGTAGGACAGAACAATTTCCGCAAAAACATTGATGATGCTTTATCTTATGCTACCAGTTTATTAACAAAGTAATAAACTAACAGCATATTACAATACAATATTATTTTGAAAACAAATAGTGATAAACATGAATTTTCTTATGTATATCACTATTTGTTGCACTTTATTCTCCTAATCTGCATACCATATCATAATCAGTCTTTTGGAGGTTTCTATGAATTCCTCTGTATTTTATACACAAACTAATGAAACATCTACTGGCCAATTAAGAGTAGATGTAACCTCCATGCTAGGAAGCCGGCCAATCTCAGGGGCAACAGTGCGAATTTACAGTACTGGTGAACCCGAAAATCTCTTAGAAGAAGTGACTACCAATGTAGTTGGCCAGACGGAACTAATCTCCCTCCCTGCTCCTGATGAATCTCTAAGCATGGAACCTTCTGCAATACAGCCTTATTCTGAATACAATATCGAAGTAATTGCACCTGGGTTTGAAACCATAACTATATCTGGAATTGATATTCTTCCAAACACCAGATCTATTCAAAATCTCCAATTAATACCAATGAATGATGCACTGGGAAATACTGCAGAATCCTTTACAATTCCCGAAAACACTCTATTTGGCGATTTCCCTCCAAAAATTGCAGAAAGTGAAACAAAAACGGTAGCAGAAACAGGTGAAATTGTTCTAAGCCGTGTAGTAATTCCTGAATACATTGTGGTTCATGATGGACCGCCAACAGATTCCTCAGCAAAAGACTATTATGTGAAATATAAAGATTACATTAAAAACGTAGCCTCTAGTGAGATTTATGCCACTTGGCCAAGAGCAACTATTATGGCAAATATTCTTGCTATCCAATCCTTTACTTTAAATCGAATCTATACAGAATGGTATCGGAACAAAGGTTATAATTTTAACATAACAACTTCTACAGCTTATGACCAAAAATGGGTTTATAACCGAAATATTTTTGAAGAAATTTCTTCTGTTGTTGATAGTATTTTTGACCAATTTCTAGCACGACCTAATATTACACAGCCTATTTTAACTCAATATTGTGATGGGAATCGGGTGTCCTGCCCAAACTGGCTTTCTCAATGGGGTTCTAAAACATTAGGTGACCAGGGATACTCTGCAGAAGAAATTATTAAATATTACTATGGTGATAGTATGTATATTTCCAGTGCGGAAGAAATATCTGGTATTCCTGCCTCTTGGCCAGGTTCTAATTTAACAATTGGTTCTTCTGGAAGTAAAGTCGCCCAATTACAAAATCAATTAAATGTAATTTCCAGAGGATATCCTCTTATTCCTAAAATTACAGAAGATGGTATCTATGGAGAAGCAACTGCAAACGCAGTCAGGGTATTTCAAAGCATTTTTGATTTACCACAAACTGGTGTTACTGATTTTTCCACTTGGTATAAAATATCTGAAATCTTTGTGGGTGTAAGCCGTATTGCAGAGTTGGTATAACTACTATTAAAAATAGCAATTTTCATTCAACAGCTTTGCAATAAATATGGGTAGAAGGTAATTATTTTGCTTCTACCCATATAGTTTTTTCTACCCATATAGTTTTATTGAAGTTTCATGGAAAAAGTAACCTCATAATATTTCTTATAGTCTCTTTTTGATTTATAATTTATTTTTACATTATCAATATTGAAAGAGCATTTTTCCTCTTCATCATAGCCAACGTTAATTTTTTCCTCTATATCCTTCATAGTTTTATAAATTTCTATTGCGTTCATGCCAGATTGAGCACATGCAAAAGAATAGATTGCATTTCTTATTTCGTTGTCAAAATTCCAGAAAATAGAACCTTTCTTCCCCGCATTCACTGCATATTTCAACGACACCTCTACTAAAACTCCATCTTTTTCTATATATTCAAATTGGGGATGACTTAAAAATATCACATTATTTCCATACTCAATTGAGGACTCTGCCTCTAAAGTTGCTTCTTTTCCCTGCCACTTTCCTTCTCGATCCAAATAAGAATATTGATAAAAATCATTTTCTTTTAGATATTCATTATAATTTGCAGAAAATTCTGCTAAAGAAATATTACCACGATGTATTGGTGTAAAAGAATATAATACCATATAAATATATAATAGTACAAATATAATATCTACTGCTACATATATAAAACCCCTCACAACTTTAGAATCTTTAAATCTATATTCACAGTCATATTCTTCATCCCATGGCAGCATTTTCTTTTGGTTCAAATAAATCCCCATACATTCATAAATCCGACACTCTCGATAAATTGGGATATAAAATCCTTCCCCATAGCAAATCAATTTCAACGTTCGTCCTAATCCTTCCCTATAGGTTAATTTTCTTCCTTCTCCATGAAGAACAGATATTCCCAGAACCCATTTCCCTGGCGTTGTGCCAAATACAGAAAGAAATAATGGCTCCATAAAAATCGTAAAAAGGATAGGTGCAAAAAGTACCATTATCCAAAGAATTAAACCTGGTAATCCTTCATCTCTTTGGCGAAATAAAACAAAAAATAAAAATCCCCATAGAACACTATAAAATGCATAATCCATTTCCCTTGCAAAATATCTACGCCATGGTTGTGGCTCATGTTTTATCACATCCTTCTCCACATTGGTTGAAATACTTATATGATTTTGTTTCATATATATGATTTCTTTTTCCATTAAACTTAAATATTTTCTGGCATCTAATTGCTGATATGAGGTTCTGTCTTCACAGATCTCCTTACATACCATCTTCGATTTTTCTAAATCTTTCATTTCCCTAACTAACTCAACCAATCTTTTTTCCAGAATTTCTGATAATTCTACCTTACTTTGCTGGGTACCACGGATGTCTCCAATCGTTACATTTAATTGCCTTAGAAGTTTAATTTTTAAGAGAGTTTCCACATCCTCCTCTGAATAATCCCGATAGCCATTCTCCTTCCGATCAATTTCTATAAGACCTTCTTTTTCGTAGAACCGTATATTTGCTCTAGTTAATCCGGTTTTAAATTCTACTTCTTGTATTCTCATTTTTCACACCAAACCTATGTTCTAAAATTCATAGGTACAAACAGTAATAAAAGTGAAAGATATCTGTTTGTATTTTTCCTTTCTTATGTATTTTCTTCCAATACTTTTCTAATTTCGTCCCCTATTTTAAAGTATAAATCCACTTTACAGTCAAGTAAAACTTATCTTTTTCTGCCTTTTTCCAGCCTTTTCCCAATATTAAGATCATACTTTAAATTATATATATATATCAAAGTTAAATTCCAAAAGTTATATTACAAAAATTTTATTACAAAAATTTTATTATTTTAAATAATTTATAGTATATATATTTTATTATACTATAAACAAAAAAGCAACTATTAAAACAAAGGTTCAAATAGTTACTTTTCCAATTTACACATCTATTACTTCTACTATAATATTTTATTTGATAGTTGTTTAAATTCATCTATTATATAATCATATTCTTCCACATTTCCAAATCCATATCTTGCAAAAATAAAATCAATTCCTGCTTCTTTTGCGGCCTTTGCGTCACCTTGTGTATCTCCCACATAAGCAGCCTTTTTTATCTGATTACGTTCCATTACAATCTTAATATTTTCTCCCTTTGAAACCTGATTATCTCCCCAATTCTGATAATCAGTAAAATACCTTGAAAGTTTATGAGCATGTAAAAATGTCTGAATATAACCAGCCTGTCCATTGCTGACAATACATAATTTATGATTCTTTGATAATTGTTTCAATGTATTTTCTAACATCGGATACAATATTCCCCCATGTTCCATCAAATATTCATTTTCAACCTGACAACATTCTTCCAAAATTTCTAGCTGCTTTTCCCTGGAAAACTCTGGAAAGAATTTTTTTACTATTTCATCCATAGGGAGTCCCATAACACCTTGTAATTCTTCTATTGTAATCTCCCTATTTTTTAACTCATCAAACTTTTTTATTGCAATATTCCAAGACAAACGGATATTTTCTGTAGCATCCCACATCGTTCCATCTAAATCAAATAATAATCCATCATATTTCATAAATTACCTCCATTATCCAAAAATTTTGTTTAAAATTTCATCTTCTCTTAAAATCTGTTTCGCAAGTATTCTGTATTTTTCTTCATGGAGATAGGTATGTCTATGTGGCTTAATAGATGGAGCCATATCAATGGCCTGTTCATAGTCGTCCCGATTAAGCGAAAGTGTACTGACATAATTCCAAAATCCAGTTTTTTCAAATATAGTATGGATACGCACATATCTATGATTTTGCACCCTGCTCATAATATAGGTTGCTATTCCAACTTGTATGCCATGTAGCTGCGGTCTTTCTAACATTTTGTCTAGTGCATGAGAAATTAAATGCTCACTTCCACTCGTTGGAGTACTTCCGCCTGCAATCTCATTAGCAATCCCACTCATCGCTAAGGAGTCTACTAATTCTTTCAAAAATAAATCATCCTGAATTGTCTCAAATGGAGTTCTGACAAAGCTATTTACTGCCTTTTTGGCTATCATTACAGCAAAGTCATTTTTTTCTGAATATCCAAGCTGAGACTCAAATTCCCAATCGTAAAGTGCCGTAATTTTGGAAACCATATCACCTATTCCAGAATAAATAAATTTCTCTGGTGCACTCTTTAATATATCTGTATCTACCACAATTCCATAAGCCATCCTTGCTGGCACAGAAGTACGCCTCTCATTGACAATTAAAGAAGCACTGGCACTGGAAAATCCGTCACTGGAGGAGGATGTTGGTATACTGATAAATGGAAGTTTTCTAAGGTAAGCAGCATATTTTGCAGCATCAATTACTTTACCGCCACCAATACCAATAATTACTTGGGTATTGGAATCTACATGAAATGCTAAATCGATAATATCATCAATTTCCACCGTATCAAGTTCCATATATTCAAGTATATTTATATCTTCTTCTATCAATGATTTAATAATATCGTTTCCAAATAAATCAATAAGTCCATTTCCGAAATAAATTACCACATTTTTAAAATTACTTATGTGTAAGTAACTGCCTAAATTCTTCATTGTACCTTTGCCAACTTTTAATAAAGTTGGTATTTCAATGTAACTTCCTGCCATAAACTCTGCCTCTCTTCCCATCTAATCTCAAGTAATCTGCCATTGAAATTGCATACTACAAATCACTATAACTAAAACCTAAGTTACAATCCAGCCATGCAAAAGAATATATGATACTTTTTAGTGTCTCCTATTTAATAGAGTTTAATAAATTTTATGATTCTCATCATCTTCATACTCTTTAAATAATTTTAAACATTCTTCCCTGTCTAGTTCTCTTTGTTCCAAAATATCATTTTTGCCTTCTAAATAATCGTAAAAAACATCATCACGAAATCCAATATTATTGGTATCTTTACGGTTACAACCATAATATATTTTTTTTATGTTTGACCAAAGTATAGCACCCAGGCACATAGGACATGGTTCTGCTGTTGTATAAAGTTCACAACCACTTAGATCGTGAGTATGAAGATTTTTACAGGCATCACGAATTGCTTCTATTTCTCCATGACAAGTGGGATCTTTTTTGAATAATACACTATTATGCCCTCTTCCAACAATATGCCCATTTTTTACAACTACAGAACCAAAAGGTCCCCCCTGCTGTGCTTGTATTCCACTATAAGCCTCTTTTATTGCTTCTTTCATATAGTCATTCATAAATCAACCTCCAATCTTTTGTATATTCATCTCATGTATCTGGCTAAAAGCTTTTATTTGCATCATTCAATCTCTCGGATACTGGTATGGTTTATCCATATGATCCAGCGTATCGAACTGATATCCGCTACTTTTTAACAATGCAATAATATCTGGCAGCATTTCTGCTGTCAGGGAACTAGTTGCCGAATCATGCATTAATACTACTGGATTATCATACCTTCTAAAATCCTTTTTTACATTCTGCAGTATAGAATACCGGGTAGGATTTCCTATAGAATCCTCTGCACTTACATTCCAGTCATAATAATAATATCCCTCTTTTTCTAGCACTGGAAGTAAACTATCCTCTATCTTTTTTAAATAGTCATTGGCACTTCCCCATGGAAAACGAATCATAAAAACTTCTTTTCCTGTCACTTCATAAATTCGTTCTTTTGTTTTTTCTAAATCATCAAGATAAGACTCAGTACTACTATATATTTCATCTGCTTCATGGCAATAGGTATGAATCCCTATTGCATTTTTGTTTTCTACCATACGCTCTATGATAGGTACTCTTTCTTCTGTGATATTACATCCAATTAAAAAAAAGGTAGCAGGAATATCATAAACTTCCAACACATCCAAAATTCTCTCAGTTACTTTAGATGGTCCATCATCAAAGGTTAAATATGCCACTTTCTTGTTTTGTTCCTTCTTCTTTTCCTCATTCTCCAAAGTCGTTCCAGTAGTAATTTCCTCTGGTTTTTTCTTATTCCCTGCTTCTTTTTGTATTTGTAATATGGTCTCTTGCGACTGATAGGTATAATACTCCAACCAAAAACAGGAAGCAAGCATAGCTAGCACCAAAATAAGTTTCGTTGCCCTTTCCACCCATTTCATGCCAATTCACTTCTTTATTGTTCTTTGTTTAATATATGAATTGGTTTGATTTTTATTCATTATCTAAATGGAGTTTTGCTATTGCCTTTTATAACATAAAAAAGTATATTCTAAATCATAATAAGTCTGTTCCTCTGATTCTCCTACAATTTGCCATTCTTCCATTTCATCTAGGTTTGGAAAAAAAGTATCTGCCTGATACGCATAATCTATTTTTGTAATATGAGCAGTATCACATAATGGCAACATCTGTTCATAAATACTTGCACCACCAATTACATAAATATCTTCTGTAGGAACATCTTCCACCTTTTGTAATGCTTCCTTTATACTGTTGACTACTATAGCATCCTTTACTTGATAGTTCCTATCTTTAGAAATAACAATATTTGTACGGTTTTTTAATGGCTGTCCTCCTGGAAAACTCTCCAAAGTTTTCCTTCCCATTATTACCACTTTTCCTGTTGTAGTTTCCCGAAAAAAACGCTGGTCTGCCGGAATGCGTACTAAAAGATTGTTTTGGTATCCAATTCCCCAATTCTTATCTACTGCAACAATTAGATTCATTTCTATTTCCTCCTATCTACACTGCTACTGGAATTTTTATCTGTGCCCCAGTCTGATAATTGTCTAAACGGAAATCATCTGGTGTAAAAGCATAAAAGTCTTTGACTTCTGGATTCATCCAAAAAGTTGGAGCATCATAAGTCTGTCTGGTAATCAGCTCCTTTACCAATGGAATATGTCTGTCATAAATGTGGGCATCTGCAATCACATGTACCAGTTCTCCTACCTGCATATCACAGACTTGTGCAAACATATGAAGCAAGGCTGCATATTGACATACATTCCAGTTATTTGCAGTTAAAACATCCTGACTTCTTTGGTTTAAGATTCCATTTAACACCAATTTATCTTGATTCGGCTTTTTTGTTACATTAAAAGTCATACTATAGGCACATGGATATAAATTCATTTCATGTAAATCAGAAAATGTATAAATATTTGTCATAATTCTTCTGCTATATGGATTGTTTTTCAAGTCATATAATACTCTGTCTACTTGATCCATCTCACCTTCTTTATACTGATGCTTTACACTCATTTGGTATCCATAAGCCTTACCTATGGAACCATTCTCATCTGCCCAGCTATCCCATATATGACTATTTAACTCATGAATATTATTGGATTTTTTCTGCCATATCCATAATAACTCATCTATACAGCTTTTTATACCTGTCTTTCTAAGAGTAATTACTGGAAATTCCTTTGATAAATCATATCGGTTAATGACCCCAAATTTCTTTATAGTATAGGCAAGAGTTCCATCTTCCCATTTTGGTCTTACTTTTTCTCCTTCTGTACTTGTACCATTCTCTAAAATATCCTGACACATATCAATAAAAATACGATCTGCAATACTCATCTTGCCACCTGTCAAACCTTTCTATTCTTTTTCTTTCTTGTGTAAAATAAACTTTGTAACCGTTCAGCCCATAAGCTAAACCTTACTTATTTATTCTACTTTTGTGACAGGAAGAAATCAAGTCCCCTTTTATAGTTTTCCCTGTATAACCAAAATGACAATGGATATACTATTTTTATGAAGAAATTTATTTTTAATCGTTTTTTATTATGTGGTTTTACTGGTTGGTGTCTTGAATGTTTTTGGACAGGACTTCATTCACTATTCCTTTCTACCGATCGGACCTTGCGCTGTGGTAGTTCTTTGTGGATGTTTCCTATTTATGGGCTTGGTATTTTTATCTCACCAATCAGCAAAAAATTAAAAGGAAAGCCCATCTTTCAAAGAGGCAGCATTTATGCTTCCCTAATATTCTTAGTAGAATATGTTTCTGGAAGCATACTAAGGATTTTCCATGCCTGTCCATGGAATTACAGCCATGCTAAATTACAGGTTCATGGACTAATCCGGTTAGATTTTGCTCCTCTATGGTTTGCAGTTGGATTATTATATGAAAAAATATTAACTGAAAACCATAAATTTGCACTATATAAAAGCTTTTTCTCATCCAAAAAGGACAGAATTAACCTGAAATAATCAGATTTCTCAGGTATTCTGTCCTTTTATTATTAAATAAAAATAAATAGTTATTCTTTTTTTCATTTATGATATAATAAAAGACAGGTTGTAACTGTTCAGAACCATGAACAGTTACGACAAGTTTATATATAATTAGGAGATTGCAATGAATTTTTCTACCATATTTTTTATAGACTCTTTCTTAAAAAAACAGACAGACCAGAAACTTTTTATAAAATCTTACTTACGTCTTTTGGATTCTCTAAAAAAAGAAAGATTTTCTTCTTTTATTATTAGTAAAGATCCAGAAATTTTAAAAGATTACTCACCACTTCCTATGATTTATATTTCAAATTCGCATGAACAAGAATTATTATTACATAAAAACCTGCCAAAGCACACCATTATTATTTCCGACAATTCCGACTTTCTTTCTGCATGTAAAGTTTCTGGTTATTCTTGTGCCGGCTTTTCCCACACAAAAGAATTTCTTCCAGTAACCTACTGTTTTGAAGACCTTTTTTCTTTAACTTACGATTATCTCGAATATATACACAAACGATGTCAAAATCTTCCAATTACCATTGCAGAAACTAAATCACTTTTCATTCGGGAATTTACTATGGCAGATATGCCTCAACTCTTTGCATTATATCAGAAAGAAGAAAATCTTCAATATATTTTTCAACGTGAGCCAGATTATAATCTACTATGTGACAAATTTTCTTCTTATATAAATCGAGCCTACCCTTTCTATGATTATGGTTTGTGGGCTGTTGTTCTAAAAGAAACAGGCAAAATAATTGGTGAATTTGGACTACAATGCAATGAAATTGATTTCCAACAAGAAATTGAACTTGGATACATGCTACACCCAGATTTTCAAGGAAAGGGACTTGCCTGCCAAGCAATACGGGCAATTTTTCGTTATGCCAGAGATACCCTTTCTTTTAACCGGATTGTTGCTGTGATTCATCCACAAAATATAGCTTCTATTTGTGTTGCAAAAAAATGTGGTATGCATTTTGAAAAAGAATTTTTGTTTCATAACGAAGTATTTCATCTTTATGTAATACTCGTTCAAAAAGAACGCTTTTTTTCACCAAAAAGCTCTTCCCGCCAAGTGATAAAAAAACAAATCTATCAAAAATACCAACAGAATCCAGACACTAGTGTATATGGAAAGCGCTACAGCTCTGACTAAACAGTATAATAGGTAAATTGCACAAACAGGAACATTAGCACCACCTTAAAAGATAGCAGTGCCATAAGAAGAAATGGCTGCAAGAATATATATAAGCAGATATTCATGCAGCCACTTTCTCAGAGATGGATGTATTTTAAACTTTTTATTCTGTTTACTGGGTTACATCTTCCACTGCATCTTCTACTCCATTTGCAATATCATCCACTCCATCTGCAGCATCATCTAAAAGGTTATCTCCATTATTATTTCCGTTAGCAGATCTATTTGTATCTCCATCTGTTCCATTGTTTGTGTCATTGGTTGTTCCATTATTATCTGTGCTATTTCCGTTTGTACCATTGGTATCGTTTGTGCTTCCATTTGTACCATTGGTATCTCCATTTGTGCCATTACTATCTCCGTTTGTACCATTGGTATCTCCATTCGTTCCATTCATGTCTCCGTTTGTACCGTTTGTGTCTCCTGTTCCATCATTTGCATTACCTTCTGTGGCAGAATTATTATTATCTTTTCCAGAGCCACAAGCTGTCACAGCAAAACAACCAAGACATAGACACATCATCATTCCTAACCATTTCTTTTTCATTATATCTCCTCCTAAATTTATCAAGATAAACCTAGTATGCCACTTTTGTCTCAATTTATTCTTTTACATAAAAAATAGTAACTTTTATCGCAACTATTCAGATAGAAACACGCATTTACTGCGTGTTTCGTAATAAAAAGTAAATTCTGTAATGTTTAAACCCCTTCGCTGAAAGCGAATTATTATGAGCTTAAACATAAAACCTTACAAAGAGTTTTCCTCTATGTAAGGTTTTTATACAAATCATTATTATTTTAAAATATTGGAGTTATTCCCAAACAAATAAAATTGTTTAGGATTCTGAATAATTGTAACAGTTCAGCCAGAGACTGACTTGTTACGAACAATTACATTTTATTACTTACTTTGTTAATAGCATCATAATCTCATTACTTCTAGTAACAAACTTAGTCATTGCATCTGCTGACAATGGTCTTTGAGCCAAAGCCGCCAAGTCATAAAGCTGTTCACAGAACATTGGTACATTCTCACTATCTTTATTTTCAAAAATATATTTTACAAGACTATTATTAGCATTTAATACCAAAGTCTCTCCCTGTCCGCCAAACATTGCTGGATCCATACCTGTTCCCATGCCATACATCTTCATCATATCCTGCATTCTTCTGCTGTCTTCCGACAAGGTAATCATAGAAGAAACCGCTTCATTCTTTAACTTATTTACCTTTACATCCAGATTTTCTTTTCCAAGTGCTTTACGGAATACTTCTGTTAAAGTTTCCTGTTCTGCCTTCAAAGCCTCTTCATCTACTTCCTCTGTAAAATCTTCAGTAAGTTCTGCATCAATTCTCTGGAAACGAATCTTTTCATCTGTTTGCTCCAACTGTGAAATAAATGGCTGGTCTATATTATTTGTCATAATAAGAGCATCCATGCCCTCTTCTTTAAACATCTTGATATATTGGCTCTGCTGTTGTTCATCTGTAACATAATATACAATATCTTTCTTTTCCTCTGCATTTTCAGAAGTTTCTTCTGTCTTATTTTCATCCACAACTTCCGCATCTATTGTATTTCCATCTGCATCAACTGCCTCAGCTTCCTCGCCTTTTGCAGCCTTTAAATACTCTGGAAGGGTAATATAATTACCTTCTAAATTTTTAAAGATAATAAAGTCTTTCATTTTTTCTCTAAACTTCTCATCTTTTAAACAGCCATATTTAATAAATGGATTGATATCATCCCAGTATTTTTCATAGCTTTCTTTTTCAACCTTATACATGCCAGAAAGTTTATCTGCTACTTTCTTTGTAATATAGTCAGAAATTTTCTTTACAAAACCATCATTTTGCAATGCACTTCTTGAAACATTCAAAGGAAGATCTGGACAATCAATTACACCCTTTAATAACATCAAAAACTCAGGAATAACTTCTTTGATATTATCTGCAATAAATACTTGGTTATTATAAAGTTTAATAACCCCTTCTAAATTATCGTATTCTGTATTTACCTTAGGGAAATATAAAATACCTTTCAAATTAAATGGATAATCCATATTCAAGTGAATCCAGAACAATGGCTCCTTATAATCTTTGAACACTGTACGGTAAAACTCTTTATATTCTTCATCTGTACATTCATTTGGATGTTTCATCCAAAGAGGCAAAGGATTGCTGACAGAAACTGGACGTTTGTTAATCTTTGCTTTTTCTTTTGCAGGAGAAATCTCAACAACTTCTTTTTCTCCTTTTTCATTTTCTCTTTCCTCTGTTTTCGCTTCTTCTGTAAAACGTTCCACAACCACATCATCTTCTTTAATATCCGTTGCATCAATCGTCTCATATTCTTGTTCTGCATTGGCTTTCTCAAAGAAAATTTCAACAGGCATGAAAGAACAATATTTTTCTAAGATTTCTTTTACACGGTATTCATTAGAAAATTCATAACTGTCTTCATTTAGATATAGAGTAATCTCTGTTCCCCATTCTTTCTTAGTTCCTTCATCCATTGTAAAATCAGTTCCGCCAACTGACTCCCAAAATACTGGTGTTGCACCTTCTTTATAGGATAATGTATTGATGGTTACTTTATCAGCTACCATAAATGCAGAATAAAATCCTAAACCAAAATGACCAATAATCTGTTCCTCATTGGTTTTGTCTTTATATTTTTCAAGAAAATCAGTAGCTCCTGAAAAAGCAATCTGATTGATATATTCTTTCACCTCATCTGCTGTCATACCAATACCAGTATCAATAAATGTCAAGGTCTTTTTTTCCGCATTAGCAATAATGCGGATAGAATTTTTATAATTATCTGGAATAGTCACTTCACTAATCAATGATAATTTTTTCAATTTTGTAATTGCATCGCAACCATTGGAAACTAACTCACGTACAAAGATATCATGATCAGAATATAACCATTTTTTTATAATTGGAAAAATATTTTCTGAATTAATGGACAAACTACCTTGTTCTCTACTCATAATAAAAACACTCCTTTTTAAAACCTTTTCTTAAATGATTAAATGCTTATACTGTTTCCTCAAATTATTACTGTTCACACCTACGGTGCTAACAGTAACGGAATCCAACCTGTCTATAATTCGCCTTCGGCGAAAGGCTGGATTCTTGGCTATTCTACGTTTTGGCACATAGCTTGACAGCAAGTGTCAAACTTGTGAGTGAACAGTAACCTCAAATTTTCACTGTACCGGAAACAGTTTGTATCCTTATCTTAATACGCAAAAAATAAAATGTCAAGAAAAATATTAGCACTCATTTTAAATGAGTGCTAATAAGACTAATCATTATTTAATTACGAAATGATTATTACCTTTTTTTCTGCAAAAATTCCATGTTGCTACATCTCTTCAAATACTACTACGGAACGTGCCTTCACTATATAAGAATCTAAATTCTCAATTTTATTCTTTTCTAACTTTCTTTTACTCTTAGGCTCTTCCTTCAACAAATTAACTCTGTCTGTATCCATAATTACCTTCCACTTTTTTTCCTTTGGTAATTTGGGCAAATCAAATTTATGGTCATCCCAATGCATATTATATGCAATGTAAAAAGACTTGTCAGACTCTCTTTTAGAAATTGGTGCATATTTTCCATACAACATTACTCCAAGTACTCTGCTGTAGTTATATAATTCAGGATACCAGGGTTTCGTTCCATGAAATGAAATATCAGGACAGCCACAGGCAATGTAATCTGTTCCCCTAAGCCCTTTTGGTGCTGCAAAAACGGGATGTGATTTACGAAGAGCAATTAAATTCTTTGTAAACTTTAAAATCCGCTGGTTCATAATCTGTAATTTCCAGTCTACCCAGCCAATTTCATTATCCTGACAATAGGCATTGTTATTTCCTAACTGGGTATTGCCAAACTCATCACCAGCCATAATCATTGGAACACCCTGGCTCAAAAATAACATCAACAAAACATTTTTGATTTGTTTTAAACGGAGCTGTAAAACCTGTTTCTTCTTGGTTGGTCCCTCCCACCCACAGTTCCAGCTATAATTATAATCTGTTCCATCTGCTCCATTTTCCCCGTTTGCTTCATTATGTTTCATATCATAAGAAACCATATCCATAAGGGTAAATCCATTATTGGTACTTACGTAATTTATAACAGACTGTTGTGTTTCATTTCGGCGGAATCTTTGCATAAATGTTTCTGTCTGACCTTCATCACTCTTAAGAAACCGTCTGGCATCCACCATAAATCCATCATTATATTCTGCCAAAGTTTTCTCTTCTACAATTTCATAGCGATTATATATCTCTCCCAAATCCCATGTAGTTGCTAAAAACTTTGTTCTTGCCAGATAAGGATCGGTAATAACCATTTTCCCCAAGACAACTTCATTATTTATTTTAAAACCATCAATGCCAAAAGTATGCACCCAATAACGTAAACAATCCAAAATTAAAGTATAATTTGTCCTATATGCAAAATAAATTTCCATAAGAACCTGTATTCCGTTCTCATGGAGTTTATTGACCATGTGCCTAAATTCTTCTATAGGGTGTTCCTTATCCATAGCGTAAGATGTTTTAGGTGCAAAATAATTAGCTTTCTCAGTATATCCCCAAAAATTTACCATAGGGTATGCAATACTATTTCCTGTTTTTTTATCTATTGTCCGCTTTGCATATCGAAAACCAATAACATCCCTATCTTCCTCCCTAATCGTCTCATCAAACTCATAACAGGGCATAAGCATAATACTATTGATACCAAGCCGCTTCAGATATCCTATCTTCTCTTCAATTCCACGAAAAGTTCCCCTTGCCTTGACTTTGGAAGATTCATGCTGGGTAAAACCTCTAACGTGCAAACGATATAAAATCATTTCATGAAATGGTAAATACAAAGGTTCTCCTGTCAATTTTCCCTCTTCAACTGTAAGGCAGTGTACTAACTCTTCTTGTTTTCTAGTACGTGGTTCTCCAAACTTTTCCCTGCCTCGTAGCTGCCTTGCATAAGGATCTAGTTTGACCTTTCCATCTACTTCAAACACATATTCCAACTCCTCATCTTCTGAAAAGGTTATTGAAACAGAAAAGATTCCTCCTACAAAATATTTTTCATCATAAGCAATACTATAAAAAGGTGCATTCTTCCCCCTACGAAACAAATGTAGAACTATTTTTCTGGCTCTATTAATGGCAATCGAAAACTGCCACTGCCCTTGTCCAACTTTTTTTGTTCCTAATGGTAAACCGTCTCCTCTTGATACACTTACTACATCTAACAACGTGTCACCTCCTTACCCTTTTTCTGACTCTATTTTCTCTGCTAAATCGTTCAGATATACCCAGCGGTCCATTTTTTCTTCTAATTGCTGTTCCATCTCCTCCTTCTGTTTAGTCAGTTCCTGTAATTTTACAAAATCTCTGGAATTCGCCAAAATCTCACTATCTAATTTCTCAATTTTTTCTTCCAGGTTAGCAATATCTTCATCAATAGTTTCATATTCCCGTTCTTCTTTATAAGTAAACTTCAACTTCTTTTGCCTAACTTTTTCATATTTTTTCTTTGGCTTGTCTGTAGAAAGCTTGTTGAACTCTTCTGTATCCTCTTTTTGAATGACATTCCAATAATCTGTAAAACCGCCTTCAAACTGCCGCACTACACCATTTCCTTGAAATGCAAAAATTCTTTTTACTACACGATCTAAGAAATAACGGTCATGGGAAACGGTAATTACAATTCCTGGGAAATAATCCAGATAATCTTCTAAAATGCGAAGTGTCTGAATATCCAAATCATTAGTAGGCTCATCTAAAATTAACACATTCGGTGCTGCCATAAGAATTTTTAGTAAATAAAGCCTTCTTCTTTCTCCTCCAGATAATTTTTCAATAGGTGCATGCTGCATAGCTCCTGTAAATAAAAATCTCTCCAGCATCTGGGCTGCACTAACACTTCCATCCTCTGTCTCCACATATTCTGCCACATCACGAATATAGTCTATAACTTTCCAAGAAGGATTCATACTTTCACATTCCTGTGAAAAATACCCAATCTGCACCGTTGGCCCTATCTCTATAATTCCACTATCACAATCATCTTCTCCTACAATTATTTTTAACAAAGTAGATTTTCCAACACCATTTCCTCCTACAATCCCAATTCTATCCTGTTTTAAGAAAATATAAGTAAAATCTTTTATTAAAAGTTTATCCCCATAAGATTTAGAAATACTCTGTAATTCAATTGTTTTCTTTCCCAACCTGGAAGATAATGTGGTAATTTCTACTTTTCCATCTGTTTCTATCTTTTCCCTGTCTCTTAATTCCTCAAAACGTTGAATATGAGCTTTTTGCTTTGTAGAACGTGCTCTTGCCCCACGCATCATCCATTCCAAATCCTGACGGTAAAGTGCCTTCTTCTTCCGTTCTGTAGCCAATGCCATCTCTTCACGTTCTAATTTCAACTGTAAAAATCCAGTATAATTTGTCTCGTATGTATACAGTTTTCCTTTATCTATCTCTACTATTTTATTTGTAACCTTGTCAAGAAAATAACGGTCATGTGTAATCATGACAAATGCCCCGCGGAAGGATTGTAAATATCCTTCTAACCATTCTGCCATTTCATTATCTAAATGGTTTGTTGGTTCATCTAATATCAAAATATCTGCTGGTGTTAATAAAGTTCTTACTAATGCAGCCCTTTTTCTCTGTCCTCCAGACATGTGGGAAGGTAACAGCTCTAAATCTGTAATGCCAAGTTTCCCTAACATAGCCTTTGCTTCTCCTTCTACATTCCACCCTTTGCTTGCATGACTAAGATGTCTGGTAACATTCTCTAATATTGTTTTATTATCATCAAACTCTGGATTCTGTGCCAAATATTCCATTCTGACATGATTTCCTTTAGTAATAGTTCCTTCATCTGGTTCTTCAAGTCCCGCTAAAAGTTTCAACAGGGTAGATTTTCCAGTTCCGTTGATTCCAATTACGCCTATTTTATCTCTCTCATCGATCCCTAAAGAAACATCCTGTAATAATTTTTTCTCTGTATAATTTTTACTTATCTTATCTGCTGTCAATAAATTCATTCCCGCTACTCCTTCTACAACAGTGCATAACTTATTTCATTATACAACGTATCTCTTTTTTTCTCAAGAAAAAAGTTTGCATAACTATTCAGAATCATGAACAGTTATGCAAACTTTACTTTTTCTTTCAAGACTGTCGCACTAAACATTGAACATACAAGATATAGTATAATTTCAAGTTCAATTCCACTATATCTTGCCTAAGTTTTCCTTAATACGACAGCCCCTATCTAAATAGTTACAAAAGATTTTACAAAACACTTGCAAAATCTTAGATTTTAGGTACAATTAAAGTGGTATTCTTTTATTACAAGGGATTTATTCCTTTTAGATTTGAAAGTGAGGTTACAATTTTATGATACAAGCATGTAATGTTACGCTTAGATTAGGCAAGCGTGCTTTGTTTGAAGACGTAAATATTAAATTCACAGAAGGAAACTGTTATGGATTGATTGGTGCTAATGGTGCTGGAAAGTCTACCTTTCTAAAAATCCTGACAGGTGAAATTGAACCTTCTAAGGGTGAAGTTGTATTAACACCAGGACAACGTCTTTCGTTCTTGAAACAGGATCATTTCAAATACGATGAATTTAACGTATTGGATACTGTTATCATGGGCAACCAGCGCCTTTATGATATTATGAAAGAAAAAGATGCAATTTATGCAAAAGAAGATTTTACAGAGGAAGATGGTATCCATGCCAGTGAGTTAGAAGGTGAATTTGCCACTCTGAATGGCTGGGAAGCAGAATCGGATGCTGCTACTTTGCTAAATGGTCTTGGAATTGAGACAGACTTACACTATTCTCTCATGAAGGATTTGAATGGAGGCCAGAAAGTTAAAGTTCTGCTGGCACAGGCATTGTTTGGTAATCCAGATATTCTTCTCCTTGACGAGCCTACTAACCACTTAGATTTAGATGCAATCCGTTGGCTGGAAGAATTTCTGATAAACTTTGAAAATACAGTTATTGTAGTATCACATGACCGTTATTTTCTAAATAAAGTATGTACACATATTGCAGATATTGATTATGCTAAGATCCAGCTTTATGCTGGTAACTATGATTTCTGGTATGAATCCAGCCAGCTTATGATTAAGCAGATGAAAGAAGCCAATAAGAAAAAAGAAGAAAAGATCAAGGAATTACAAGAATTTATCCAGCGTTTTAGTGCAAACGCCTCAAAATCTAAACAAGCTACTTCCAGAAAGAGAGCTTTGGAAAAAATTGAACTTGATGATATCAAACCATCCAGCCGTAAATATCCATATATTGATTTCCGCCCACAACGTGAAATTGGTAATGAAGTTCTTACAGTTGAACACCTGTCCAAAACCATTGATGGTGTAAAGGTGTTAGATGATGTTTCATTTATTATTAACAAAGATGATAAAGTTGCTTTTGTAGGAAGTAATACTATTGCAACTACTACCCTCTTTAAAATTCTGGCTGGTGAAATGGAACCAGATGAAGGAAGTTACAAATGGGGTGTTACTACTAGTCAATCTTACTTCCCAAAAGATAATACAAAAGACTTTTCTGGAGATGAAATTATTGTGGACTGGCTAATGCAGTTCTCTCCTGAAAAAGATGTAACTTATGTTCGTGGATTTCTTGGACGTATGTTATTTTCTGGTGAAGAAGGCGTAAAAAAAGTAAAAGTGCTTTCTGGTGGCGAAAAAGTCCGTGTTATGCTTTCTAAAATGATGATTATGGCATCTAATGTATTGATTATGGACGAACCAACCAATCATTTAGATATGGAATCTATTACTGCTCTAAATAATGGAATGATTAAGTTCCCTGGTGTGGTTTTGTTTACTTCACAAGACCATCAATTTATCCAAACGATTGCAAATCGTATTATGGAATTGACACCAGGCGGATTAATTGATAAAATTACTACTTATGATGAATACTTAGATAGTGATGAGCTTGCTCGTAAGAGACAAATTTTAAGTGTTCAGGAAGAAGAAAACGAAGACTAATTTGAGGATTTGTTGTAACCGTTCAGGCAGGTCTGTGCATTTACTACACAGACCGTAAGAAAAAATAGTGATTGCAGGCATCCGACTTCATTACGAAGCAATTTTTAATAATCGGATGCCCGTAACAGTGAGGGTATCTGAACTGTTACGATTTGTCCAATCCACAAGATAAGAGGAGATGATTTTTTGGACCCGAGTGATGTTCCACAACTGATAATTGTACTATGTTTACTATTAATGTCTGCATTCTTTTCATCTGCAGAAACGGCACTTACCACTGTCAATAAGATGCGTATTAAATCTATGGCAGAGGAAGGAAACAAACGGGCAATGACTGTAACAAAACTGATTGAAAATCCTTCCAAACTACTTAGCGCAATCTTAATTGGAAACAATATTGTAAACTTGACTGCGTCCTCCCTTACTACAACCTTGATGACAAACATATGTGTTCATGCAGGATTAGGGAATCAAGCAAGTTTGTTTATTGGTATCGGTACTGGTATATTAACTATTTTAATTCTTATTTTTGGTGAGATAACCCCTAAGACATTGGCTACGATCTATTCCACTAATATTTCCTTAGCCTATGGCAGCATTATTTACTTTTTAACCCAATTGCTTACACCTGCTATTTTCATTGTAAATAAAATGTCTGTGGGCTTATTGTTACTTTTACGTATTGATCCAGAGGCCAAACATGATGCTATGACAGAAAGTGAACTTCGTACAATTGTAGACGTAAGTCATGAGGAAGGTGTTATAGAGAGCGAAGAACGCAAAATGATTACCAATGTGGTGGATTTTGGAGATTCTGTGGCAAAGGATATTATGATACCAAGAATTGATATGACTTATATTCAGAAAGACGCCACTTACGATGAACTGGTGGCTGCCTTTGATGAGGATAAATTTTCACGTCTTCCAGTTTATGGGGAATCAAAAGATGATGTAGTGGGTATTGTGAATCTAAAAGATGTATTTTTCTATCACGGTCCAGAAGAAGATTTTTCAATTTCTAAGATAATGCGGGAGCCTTATTTTACTTATGAATTTAAAAAGACTTCTGAACTTCTAAATGAAATGCGAAAGGAATCTATCGCCCTTGCTATCGTTTTAGATGAATATGGTGCTACTGCTGGTCTTATTACGGTTGAGGATTTATTGGAAGAAATCGTTGGTGAAATTCGTGATGAATATGATGAAAACGAAGAGGATGTAATTCAGAAACTAAGCGATACCGAATTTATTGCAAGTGGTACTGCTAAATTAGACGAAATTAACGAGATGATTGGCTTAAAACTGGAATCTGATGACTATGATTCTATTGCAGGCCATATCATTAATCTATTGGAACATTTACCAGAAGAAGGCGAAACGGTAGTAGACAGCAACGTTGAATATACCGTTTCTTCCATAGATAAAAACCGTATTGAAAAAGTACACATTCTTCTTCTCCCACCTGTAGAGGACGAGAATATAGAAGAAGAACCTGCTTAATATTATTGTGTTTTAAACATGGAGTTTAAAACATCTATACTAAAAATGCCCCTTATGAGCGTTTTGATTACTCGTAAGGGGCATTATTTATTGTAAAAGTCCTGTCAAACGGTTGCATTTCGTGCAAGTTTACTTGCAAAGAAATTAATCTGGAATACGAATACACATTAGGCGATTATGAGAGCACGCAATGAGGAATAACCGACTCTTTCATTCATAGTTGTGCCACCAAAGGCAACACGTAGTTTTATTCTGATGTCAATTTAAGCAATAGATAATTATAAATACGCCAATAATTCTGTCATAAACTTTTTCTCAAGATTTATCAGTTCTTGTGCAATATTTTTACTTTCTTTTGATGCTTCCTGATATTGTCTTAAATATTTATTCAATGATTTAATTCCCATTTTACAGCCATCCACCATAATATCAGAAATCTTTGTTTCTTCATCATTTGCCATTAGTTTCATTTCTGTACTCATCCATGAAAAAGCTTTTGCCATAGGGTGAGGATCTTTCTCTGATTCATTCACTTCATTCAGCAGTTTATGACATTTATCCCCTAATGCAATATGCTCTTTGTTATAATGGTCAATGGTATCTTTTAATTTCCCCTCTTTTAGAAATGACTGCACCTGCTCCATACTGTTAGTAGCTGATTTACAGCCAGCATTACATTCTTTTAATAAACAAATGGTATCTTCTGACATAATAAAAACCTCATTTCCTTTTTTAGTAGTATCTCTCGGAAATAAGGTTTTATACTTTTTATTATCTTTAATAAATTTTCCTATCCATCTAATTAAATAAAATTAGGTAACTAGTCAGGTAGAAACCATGGTTCTGAACAGTTACAAAATTAGAATGTTAAATCTGACTTTCTTGCTAATAGCTTTGCACCATTCACTATCACTGCTATTCCACTGGCAAGACCAAACAATATAATTAAAATACCAAAAATTAAATTTCCAATTCCTACAGACTTCATCGTACGATATACCTTTTCTTCCATATTTTTATGCCTCCTGTCAAATTTGGGATTCTAGTCAATATTTCATCATTACAAAATAAGTTCCTCTAATAAACAACTACATATTCCTCTATCCTCAATTATTTTTTGCTCCATATTGCTCATAGTATGCATCAATCGCCGCTTTAATAGAATCATCAATGATAACTTTACCATTACATTCTTTATTATACAGACACTCAATCACATCTGCCATAGAAACAATTGCATTAGCAGGGAATCCATATTTCTCTTTAATTTCCTCTAATGCACTTTTTTCTCCTTTTCCTCTTTCCATACGGTTTAGGGAAACCATTAGTCCTAGAATTGTCACATCTCCTTGTGCCTGAATAATTGGAAATGTCTCTTCAATTGATTTTCCAGAAGTTGTCACATCCTCAATAATAACAACACGATCCCCATCTTTTATTGGGCTTCCTAAAAGAATACCTGTATCTCCATGATCTTTTACTTCTTTTCTGTTGGAACAATATCTGATTTCTTTTCCATACAATCTGTGAAATGCCATTGTTGTTGCAACACTAAGTGGTATTCCCTTATATGCTGGT
>JAAVZU010000066.1 GCA_022791815.1 Lachnospiraceae bacterium | reverse complement strand
TTTTTTATAACATAGAATTAGAGGAGAGTGGGAGTGGAGCCAAGAAAAGACCTATATTTGAATCCCTTGTATCTACTGTAGAATCAGGTGATATTATAGTGATAACAAAATTGGAGCGTTTCTGCAGAACTGTAAAAGAGGGATTAAATTATATTGATATATTGATGAGCAAAGGTTGTAACATTCATATTCTGAATATGGGATTAATTGAGGATACACCAATGGGAAGGCTTATTGTTACAAATTTATTGGCATTTGCTGAATTTGAAAGAGTGATGATTATTGAGAGAACCCAAGGTGGAAGAGAAATAGCCAGAATGAATCCTAATTATAAAGAAGGACGTCCTCATAAGTTTTCCAAGGAAAAGATCAATCTGGCTTAGAAGTTGCTGGAAACACATTCTTATTCCCAAGTGGAGAATATGACAGGGATTAGTAAAAGTACTCTCGTACGTGCGAAGAGAAAGAAAAGAGAAGTATGTGTTATAGTAAATATACCTAAGAAATGAGATTTGTGTCATACAGACACAAAAAAACAAAATAAACCCCTGGCAATTCCCAGGGGTTTTTCTCTTTAAGGTAACTCATATAATCATCTTCCTAAAATATAAAAATAAGTTTTTGATATAGTGAATCAGATTCTTTCAAGTAACTTAGATGGTTTAATTGCAGGAACCCTACTATTAATAAAATCACGGATATTCCTTGTGATGATGAAGTCTGCTTTGAGTCGGGCTGCACAAGTCATCTGTAAAGCATCTTCATAATCAGAATTTTTCATTTGGGCTGCTTTTTTTTAATCCTCTGATTTTAAATCTGCAACAGCAAAGATTAGAAAAAGTTGTTCAATAATCTGCTGCGTTTTTTCAGGAGTCAGTTCTTTGCGAAGAATATACACAATGTTTGGGACGGAGAGAGCTGAAATATATCCCTCTATTTTTTTGTTTCGCAGTATTTCCATACCTTTGATGATGCTTCAAGAAAATTCTCTCTTGCACATAGGACATCAAAGATTACATTTGTATCAATCAATATTCTCATATCTTGCTGCCCTTTCTTTTTTTATGGTAGTCTCATCATAATTTTCTTTTAGAACACCTGTGAGAGAATCTGTTAAAAAAGAAACGCAACTTTCTTTTGATATTAGCCTTGCGACTTCATTGCCATTTTTAAGAATGATAATTTCGTTTCCCATTTGAACGGCTTGTAGATATTTGCCAAAGTTATTTTGGATATCGGTTGCAGTAACAGTTATCATAATAACACCTCCAAATTATTGCTAAGATTATTGTATCAGGTTTTAGCTAATAAATAAATTCTAATTATAAAGAATGACGTCCTTTTAAGTTTTCAAAGGAAAAGATCAATCGGGCTTTGAAGCTGTTGGAAACACATTCATATTCCCAAGTAGAGAATATGACAGGGAATAGTAAAAGCACTTTGGTATGTACGAAGAGGATGTTTAGAGAGTGATATGTAGAACTGGTTTAAAGTGTACATATAGTTAAATAGGATATAAAGTATTTTCGGGTTTTTATAGATTTCACATTACTCCATATCTTTGTAATTTGTGTATTTGATATACAGAAAAACATACATTATAATAATATATATACAATTAAACAATTTAAATTGATACCTTCTTTGTAGACTAGAGGGCATCTGACAATCGGAACATCTCATCCAATTTTTTTCATTATACAAAGGAAGTATATCATAATTAAATAATAGCAATCAAACAATTTCAAGTATATGTGAGAAGATTTGTTTTTGAGTTACTTACAAAAAGTAAAAACTAGACAAGATAAAATAAAAAGAATAGCATCCGACGCCCGAAGGATGCTATTCTTTAACACAAAGGAGAAAGATTGGAAATGACATTCTAATAATCTTTCTCGTCTTTTATTATATTATATAATTTATATTTTTACAACAAAAAATTGTTGTGAAAATATTTTTTGGAGTTTTTACTATTTTTTATAATATAGATTAAGTAAATCCAGTTGGAACTGTACATATCTTTCTTTCGGAATTTTATAGATTTCATATGATCAATAATTACAGATGTTGAAATACTTGTCGAACTGTAATAGAATTAAAATTATGGAAAGTACCCATGACAGGGTGGCAGCCTTCCGAGCCAATAAAACCAGTTAGCCAGAATACATAGTTAGTAAGGTGGTGCAAATGACAGTTGCAGATATTATAATGATATTTATAGGGATAATCGGTTTGCTGATTGCCTTTGGTAGTTTCGTTGTTGTATTGCTTAACTTTCTCGATAAGAGAAACAAGCGAAAATAAAAAAGCCTATCCTGTCTCGACCACAGGATAGGCAACGCTCATAAGAGCAAACCTTACTTTTGGGAGCATCCACTTATGGAGTGGGTGCTTTTCTTATATTTTTAAAATATCATAAATTGTTAAGAATTTCAATAATTAAAAAAAGAATAGCACCCTTTCTCCCACCCGAAAAGGATGCCATTCAAAAATAAAAATTCAGGAGAAAGGTAATCAGAAATCCCTTTTGAAAATCTTTCTCGATTTTTATTATACAATATCATTTTTATTTTTTCAATAACATTGATTGAAAAAAATAATTTTTTGTAGTTTCTACTATTTTTTATAATATAGATTAAGTAAATCCAGTTGGAATTGTACATATCTTACTTTCGAGTTCTAATAGATTTCATATCACTCCATGCCCCATAATATTTTTTACCTTTATAGGTATAATAAGCTCTTGCCTTAAAATAATATTTCTTTTTTTTCTGCAATTTTTTTGTTACTAATTTAGTACTAGATGTATTATAAGTACTTTGGTTTTTGAAATTCTTATTCGTAGAGCATATTACCTGGTATCCCGAAACACCTTTTTGTTTTTGAAGCTGCAGGGATATCTTTCGACCATTAGCGGTACTGCTGGAAATGGATGCTTTCTGTGGAAGAACAATAACAAGGCAGCTTGCACTTATTTCTGTACCATCCTTGCTAGTCACAGTAATAGTAGTTGCTCCTGGGCATTTTGCCGTTAGCTTTCCAGAAGTGTTTATGGAGGCTACAGATGGGTTAGTGGAAGTCCATTTTAGTGATTTATTGGTTGCATTTTCTGGTCCTACAGTAGTAGAAAAAATATATTGTTTTCCTTTTGCTAGTTGCAAAGTTGTTTTGTCCAATTTTACAGTTGAAACAGGTGTTTCTATGAACCATTTTAAATTATAAGTACCAGAATAATCATCACCATTAATTTTTATATAATATGTTCCTGCATCCAAAGAATCTTTCCATTCATTGCTTCCTTCTTCTGTATATGATTCATAAACAGGTAGAAAATCAGCATTCCATAGAGACCATGAAAACTTGCTGTCAAAGCGGTAAATCATGTGGATTTGTTGAGGTTGATCTAAAGTAATTTTAAAGTAATCATTTGTTTCACAATCGGAAATCAAACCTCGAATTTGTTGATTTTCTTTCAGTTCCATAGCAGTTTCAAAAGTATCATTAGGTTCAGCTTCATTATTGTTGGCAGGTGTAAAGGAAAGTTTTAAACGATAGTCGCCAGTCCAGTTGTTTTCAGATAAGTCACAAACTTTTAAAACATAAGTCCCTTGTTCTAGGATGGCACTGTTCATAACAGATTCTGGTGAGACTAAACTGCCATAGTATGTTTTTATTTTTAAAAAAGTTGAGATTAAATCTTTGTCCTCTAAACATAATGATCCAAAAGATGAATATGACTGGAATGTACAAGTTACTGTTCCGGATGATGGGATTGTAAATTCGTAGAATCGTACATCATCTGTTACACTATCATTCACCCAAGTGTCATCCAAAGCAATTGGCATTCGATTTTCTATCGCTTTTGCACTATTCTTAGGTATGCTAAGAATTAAAATACAGCCAATAAGTGTCATAAATAATAATTTTAGTTTTTTCATATTGTTTTACCTCATTTTCTATAATTTATTTTAAATTGATTGTATAGTAGCTTTTTTTAGCATAGGACCAGCTTCATTAGATCCTCCAATTAAGCAACCACTATCTCCGAAAACTAAAAATGAATCTTTTGCTCGTGAAACAGCAACATTCATTAATTCTTTGCTTTTATTAATAAAAAAGCAACCATCTTGATTCCCATATACACTAGAAAAAATAATAACCTTATATTCGGCACCCTGAAAAGAATGTACAGTTCCGACAGATATGTTTTTCGCATATTCCGGTAGATTTTTCTGTAATTCTTTTTTTATTAATCTAATCTGTGCCTTGAAGGGGCTGATAATTCCTAATATTTCATTTGGATTATTATTTTCATATTTTTTTAATAAAATTGGGTAGTTTTTCTGAAGCCATAACACAATTTGTTGAGCTTCTGTTTCGTTGCAACGACTTACTCCCATTTTTTTTGAAATGGGAACACAAATTTCTTTGTGTCCCATTGGTGGTAGAAAACCAACTAGAGGGTTGTTACTATTTTGAAAAGAACCTCTCATTGCATCCAGACGTCCGTTATATACTAAATCATTACAATATTTCACAATTTCGTTATAGCATCTTCTATGTTCACTTAAAAATAATCCCTTCTCAAATTTTTCATAAATGCATGACATTGCTGCAACTTTCATGATACTGGATTGGGAACAATTCAACCCATTTTCCTTTAAAAGTTTGAAATCATCTTCTGTACGAATGACCTTATTTTCCTTTGCCATTGCCATTGTCTTGTCAAGAACTTCTTCAGTTCCCCATATAGGAGGAATTTGATGTTCATCGCCAACAACAATTGCTTTTTTGGCAAGGGAAAAACTTGCTGCTGCAATTTCGGGAGAGGTTTGTCCTGCCTCATCCACAATCAGTAAATCAATATAATTCATCATATAGTGATTTAATTTATTAGCCTGAATGTGAAATTGTGCCGGTAACATAAAAAATGTCATAACCATACAAGGGGAAAGCATTGCAATCCGTTCAAATAATATTGTTAAACTTTTTTTTGTAGGGGTATCAGTTATACCATCTTCCCTGTTTAATTCTTCGCTTAGCCAGACAGCCTCATAATAGTGTACAGCAAGCCAAAACTCAATATATCGGATTTTGCAATCGAATAAGTCATTTAACTTAGTTATTTCAAGTTGATCCAAAGCTATTTCATAGTCCTGTGGTTCTGTAAAAATGCCATATTTTTTAAAAGATTCAAATAACTTTAATAGTTCATGATGCTTTGTTTGAATATTTATCTTCTTGCTTTCGATTGGGCTGATTTTTAATTTCTCCTTTTCAATAAGAGAATTGATATTACTTATGGTACGATCTTTTTCTTCTATCAAGGAGTGATATGTTTCCTGAATTTTATCTATTGGCATATAACTTTTTAATATTTTTAGTTCATTTTCCTGTTGAAAGGAAGTAAACCATGTTGAAAGTTTTCTTTTACAAAAAGGTAAAGAGGAAAAGAATTTTAAAAGCATTGGCAAGGAGTCATAAGAAGCTGACCATTCCTTCATACGAGTGAAACAGTTTTGCTTTTCTGCTTTTAAAGCTTCAATTTCATCATTGTATTTAGAAATAGTTGATTGCAGTTCATTAATTTCTGAATCAAGGCTTAATATATACTTGGAATAGTGGTTGTGGTTTTCCTCTTCTAAACTTTGTTTTAAATCTTTTAAATTTGAAAGCAGTGTTTTGCGGGTGTTATCAATATTTTTCAGTTCTTTTGCCAAAAAGGATTTTGCAGAGACAAAATCATGTGTGGAACAGTGGGAGTTAAAAAAGGCATTAAATTCCTGAAAAAATAGTGTTTTTGAATTTGCTCTATTTTCTTCTGTTTCTACATTATGTAAGAAATTGACACCTAAATTATTGGTCCATTGACAGTCTTCATTAGCGGTTTCTAATTTTTTTTGTTCTCTTTGGGAAGGAAAATAAGTAGCAAAGTTTTTTACACCACAGATCCAACGTTTTTCTAAATTTTTTATTCCAACAACATTAATTTTTTTAAATGAAGAAATAATATTAGTCACAGCTTGATTATTAGTTGAGGATGCAATAATAATAGGTGCTTTTTTCTCCTGTAATGCATGTTCAACAAGCATAGTGGCAACAACAGACTGCAATAAAGTCGTTTTGCCAGTTCCGGGAGGACCACTGACGGCAAGTACCTCTCCTTCTTTTAATTCGGCAAAAGTATGGATTGCCTCTCGTTGGGAATAGGAGAGCGGATATTCCCCACCCATTTGACCACTATGTTTCATCATTTGAGAAATATCATCTACTCTAAAAGGTTGTCTTGTTGGAGTTGGATTAAGGTTTGTGATTGTTTGGTATAGTTTGTTTTCGGGATGATTTGTTAAATAAGCATACAAATTTAATATATTTTTTGTAGCATTCACAGTACCATCTTCAAAAACATAGTATTGATTTTCTAATTTTAAATTTTCACCGTTTGATTCAATAAAAGTATTTTCATAAGGATTCTTGGTTACAGAGCAATACATATGTTTGGCATAATTAATAAATTTTTTCCAGTCATCTTTTATATTATTTCTTTCTGCAGTGCTAGCTTCTAAAAATTTATCATAATCCGCTTCTGTACCAATGGAAATTGTTGCATCTATCATAGGGGAAAGATAATTTCTTGGGATCCATGGTAATTTCCCATACTCTGCTCTCTCTAGTTTTCCATCAGAACTAAGCACTGCAGGCAGGAATAATATAGAGGTTAATTCGTTATTCTCAGCATTCTCGTCTATATAGGAAGCATTATCAAAAACAGTAGAAAGTGTTTTTAATGCAATGATCACATCTAATGTTTTTTTCTCCCTTTTTTCGAATAATTCTTTGGTGGCAATAGGATTCAAATAACCATTTTCAATGCTATGTGTGTTTGGCTCAATAACAAATTTAGTTGTTTTATAATCAATTACTGGTTGTTTTCGAACAGATAAAGCAGTTTTGAAATAATTAGTAATAGGATTTGAAGGAATAAACTTATTTCTTGCTTCGTTAGTTAGTTTTGAAAGTGCTAAATCTCTAAAATTTTCTATATTAAGAGAATTGTTACAACGAGCTTTACTATCGTTGAAACAACTACAGCCAGCAAATATTCCATATTTACCATTTTGTAACACAATATAGCCATTTTTGCATTTTGGGCAAGGAATATTATCTATATGTATTGCGTTCTCTTTAGATATATTAAAATCTGGATTATCAAGTTGAGATATAACGTTTTCTAATTCATTGTCGTTGTTAATATGTATAACATTAATATTGTTTTTCTTATACTGCATAAATCTATGCCTTTCTTTTGATTTTATATATTGTTTGGTATATCATTTAGATTATATTTAAGAAAAGGAAAGAAAACTTGAATAAGAATACTTTTCAAAAAGTGTCATAATTGTCCTTTCTTACTTATCTAAAGTATATAATGTATTTGTTATGTATCATAATTGTGATAGTCACTCTTTGCATCAACTTTAGCATGAATAATACACTTTTTCTTTCGTAAATAGGAAATAAAAAATCTCCTTGTAGAAGTATTATACTTCTACAAGGAGATTTTGAAAAGAGAAAAATTAATTTTTTTGTCTAAAAATATTATATTATATGTATTTTTGTAAAATTAAACAATGAAAAATATAAAAGACAAATACTATTTGGGAAGATAGTTTATATAAGACGGCACCCAACAAAGAATGGAAAGGTGATGCCTTATTATAATAAAACAACTACATATTAAAGATCATACAAAAATTTATGCTATTTATTACTCAAAAGAACATATACTAATATACAATGCTAATTTTAAAGGGAATTGTAAACTCTATATTTTAAAATAATTTAATTGTTTGGGTGCTGTAATTCTGTAATTATGCTGAAGGATATTTTGATTCTAATTCTATTGATGTATCTGGAATATCATTAAAGCTGTTTTTGGGATTTTTTGGCATCATGGAAACTCCATCAACAAAACTAAGAGTGTCATTATTATGCGTGTTAAGTTTATTTAATAAATCTTTTGCAACACACTTTAGTACTTTTTTAGAATCATCATCTAATTTTTCATATATAACAATGAAATTCTTTATTATATCTGCTATAACATCATCTGTATTTTCTAAAAGAGATTGAATATATTTTGTTAATTCTTCATGTTCGGATAATTCTATAAAAATATCATCATCGTTTCCACCATTGCGTAGCCAATCTTCGTTTACAGAAAATGCATTACAAATATCACATATTACTCTATCTGTTATATTAACACGAGCTGTTTCTATACTTCCTAAGTTTGACCGACTAATTTTTATTTTTTTAGAAAAATCATCTTGTGTCATGTTAAGAATTTCTTTTCTTAGATATTTCACACGTTCATAAATGTTTGTATTCATAAATTTACCACCTTTCTCTTTACTCTCTTTGAAATCATATCATGTATAAAAATGTCTGTCAATCACAAAAAATACTTGACAATGTGATTAACAGACATTATAATGACTGTAACAGACAATAGGAAAGGGGATGAAAACTTATGTTAACAGAAACAAAGAAAACTGAAATACAAGAATTAACAAAAATTTTAACAAAATTAGATCATACTGGAAGAACTATTATGTTATCAAATGCGATGGTGCTTTTAGCAAGACAAGAGGTTAAAAAACGACAACGACAAGAGGAGATTGAGACAAATGTTATCACAAATACAAGATAAGAATGAAAATAGTGAAAAAGTAGGTAAAAAATATGAGTGTTATTAGAACACAATTAATTGATGCCAGAGGCAGGCAGAAACAAAAGGAAGTCGCTGTTGCAATCGGAATTTCCCCTAAACATTTGTCTAATCTGGAACGGGGAGAAAAAATCCCCAGTTTAGTAACAGCTTGGAAAATTGCAGAATATTATGGAAAGTCGCTTGAGGAATTATTTCCAGACATTTTGGAGAAAAGCAGAAGATAGGAAGAGAGGGATGGATAAGATGGAAGTCATGATAGGAGATATACCAAGGCGTTTGTCATTTGTTGTTTCGCTGGATGATATAGATAAGGATTCCTTTTCGACGGGGTTACAAAAGGAAGAATTTAAGGAAATAGCAAGTGACTTAAAAAAGATAGGTATTGAACTGAAGATAGATTCCGGACATTTAGTGTTAGGTTACCACAAAGGGAAAGAAGGAATTATCAATTGGGATGACTACCCAATCAGGGTTCCAGAAGAAAAGGTAAGGAGTGTGGATATGAAGGGAGCAGGTAAGGTGGAACAGGAAATGAATAAAGAAGAAATATTAAATCAGGACAAAGAATTTAAGTATCAGCTATTAGATAGAATGCGTTCAGACTGTGAGTATTACCTTAGTTATGGGAATAAAGATGCAAAATACCTTTGGGCGGGAAATGAAAAAGAACAGATTGAAACAATGAGAGCAATTTACAACAGTTTTTCACAAAATGAAAAGCCGGAGTGGATTACATTGGAACAGATTGATGGATTTGAAAAAGAGATGGTGGAAATGACAAGGGAACAGGTAATAAATATGAATGAGATACAAATTGAGATTGAACCAGATGTAGAAAAAAGATTGCAGGAAGCTTATAACAAAATGAGTGAGGAAGATAAAAACGCAGGTTTATTACCTGAAGAATTAGGCATACAAGTAGATTATCGTGATCTGAATGGAGATTATATAGAAGATCGCTTTGATCCAGATTATTATGATGAAGATGCTGAATTTAATTATTCTGAGAAAATTAAAGAATTAAAAAATGAGATAATGAAACTAGAGGACTCCATTGAAGATACGAATGTTTGTATGCAGATGGGAACAGAGGCAGTTACTTTAGTAAAGGAGAAGATAAAAGACATATACATACAACTAATGGACGAGGCAATATTTTTACTTGAAAATGTTGTTTATGAGACGCGGAATAATCCTGATTTCTTAGAAAGTATAAATGTTGACAAAATAAATGGTGTTTATGTTCAAAAGACATATTCATGTGGAGCATGGATAGCATCTGTTGAAATGGATGATATCTTAAAGATGAGAGAGAAAAATGGTCTTAACTCTCTAGAATTTAAGAATTGTGATATACGATCTTCTGTATTTTCCGATAGCTTTGAAAATTGTAAATTTGAAAAGTGCAATTTATTTTCCTGCGAATTAACAAATGTAAAATTTACGAACACGACATTTCAAAATGTCACTTTTTATCAATGTGTTGCACAAAATATAGAATTTGAAAATTGCAAGTTTGAAAAATGCTATGATGATGTGCCTGTTGTTCAGACTTTAAAATCAGAAAATATTAAATTTGTTAATACAGATATAAAAGATTCCCGGCTAAATTTAGAGTGTGCAGACACAAATCTGGATTTAAAATCTGTAAATTTGAAGAATTGTTCTTTGGAGAATGTAGATTGTTATCTGACTGCTGATGGAAAGTATATAAACCAGTCAATTACAAAGAAAGTTAATTCAGAACAGACACTTATGAAGTTACTGGGTAGAGATTTAAGAAAAAGTCTAAATAAAAATGTAAAGTCACAAGAACAGCCAAAAGATAAGAAGGCAAGAATCAGGAGAAAAGGAAAGAGTCGCTAATTTACAATGAGTAGGACATAGGGAAAGCAGGAACACAGGAAAGGTGGTAAATAAGATGTTAGAAAACGAAAAATTTTATGAACAGGATGACTTAAAGGAGATGCTAAAAGGAAATGAGATTTCTGGTGATGAAATGCAGGGAAAGTATTTTGCAATTTGTGATAATAGAAAAGCATATCTTGCCACATATTCGAGTTCATGTAATGTGTTTTTTTCTGTGATTCCAGCAGAAGTTAAAGTTTTAGGATATGTGCCAACAAAGGACACAAAGGAAAAACTGGAAATAATG
>JAAVZU010000065.1 GCA_022791815.1 Lachnospiraceae bacterium | reverse complement strand
TAAATAAACTACATATTATTTTACTGTAATATTCTTCTTCACTATACGTTTTTCTCCATCACTAAGTCGGATAGTCACGCTAATAGTTACCTTACCTTTCTTCTTTCCAGTAATCTTTCCTGTACTACTTACTGTTGCAATCTTCTTATTTGATGTACTAAAGCTGATCTTTGCACCTAACTGTGCTGTCTGTACATTCTTCATATTGCTTGTTGTAAATCCAGATACTTTCTTAAGAACTGCTGTAGGAAGTGATACTGTAATATTTGTAGTTTTTCCCTTTTTTACTGTAGTCTTTGCAAACTTTACAGAAACCATATTCTTCAAATCAGTTCTTACTGCATTTGCTGCTTTCTTAGGAAGTAATACATAAGTTCCTCCCTGTGCCAAATATAGAGTTACATATCCATCTTTTGACACTTTTGCAGTATCGACTGCTACCTGCTGGAATTTTCCACCCTCTACACGATATATATATACTTTACTTCCACTCTTTATTGTAGACTGGTTATTTAAATCTATTTTTACTTTTGTATTTACAGGAATGATGCCTGCGTGTGCAAAAGTAACCGCTACACCTTTTGAGTTATTAGTATCCTTTTTCAGTATGGCATTTACCTCTGATACACTAGATGCTGTTGCTACATTACATCCAAGTTTTACAGTCTTTAAGTTTTCTGCAGAAACTTTCTTCATATTACTATTGGAGAATGTCCAGTTTGCAATTGCGTTACCAGACGCGTCTGCACCATATAAAGAAAGACTCTTTCCTACTGATTTTGCTGTTTTAATAACTTCAACGGATACCTGTGTATTGGTCTTAATTTTTTCACCAACTAATACTACTGTTCCACCCTTTTTGTTACTTGGAATGGTAACTGTAATGGTTTCATCTCTGCCAACTTTATATTCTTTATTTTGATATACATCTACTACATTTCTTCCAACAAAATCTTTTACCTGTAAAGTAACTGTCTTGTCTTCATCAGATATATTCAATGCCACAACAATCTTTTCATCATTGTAAGAACGTTCAAATGCTAAATATTGCTCCTTATCACTTCCTGCAATCTGTTTTCTTGTTCCCTTTGCAAACACCTTACTATATTTGTTACGGATTGCAAGCATTGTTTGATAGTGAGAAAGCATAGACTGCTGAGCTTCTGACAAGTTGTCAAATTTCATATCATAACGGTTATCCTGATATGGATAGTTGTTTGCTCCAGTAAGTCCAATCTCTTCACCATAGTAAATAACTGGCTGTCCCTTGGCTGTTGCAACAAGAGATGCAGCAACTTTTGACAAAGCATCTGCCTGCTCCTCTGTATACTTCTTCTTTCCATCATCCCCTGTTAGATTCATAAGAGTATATTTAAATCCTACTTCATCATGGGAATTTAAGAAACCACCAAAACTTCCTGTGTTATTTATTGTTCCATTACGAATTTCTAGCTGGCTCTCTACAGATTCCAATCCACCTTGTACAAATTTATTTGCCATATCATTGAACCCAAAATCTAATAAAGAATCCATCTTTCCACTCTTTAAATACCCAAAATTGTCTGTATAGGCAGCACCATAGCACTCACCAATCATCTTGAATTTTGGAGAAAGGGTTGTCATTGCATTCTTAAATGCTGACCATGTGGTAGATTCTACATGTTTTACAGTATCTACACGGAAGTAATCAATAGTATTTCCATTGCTAGTTTTTCCAAGATTCTCTACCCATGCTTTCTGCCAGTTAATCAATTTTTCTCTAACTTCCGCTCTCTCTGTTGCAAAGTCAGGAAGTCCATCTTGTGAACCTAAGATCTCATTTCCTTCCACATTCTTTTCACGATACATTCCTGCAAACTGTTCTGAGTTCTCAGTTCCATATCCAGAGTGATTCAATACCACATCAACCATAATACGAATTCCTCTGTTATGTGCTTCATCAATTAAAGTATGGAATTCTTCTAAAGTTCCAAGATGTTTATTTAACGCTTCAAAATTACTTGCCCAATATCCAGCATAACCATAAGAGGAAACCACTTCTCCATTATCACCAGTTGCCTTCATATCCTCCAAGATATTCTCAACAATTGGAGTAATCCAGATTGTATTGATTCCCAAATCTTTTAAATAGTCAAGTTTTGAAGTTACACCAGCAAAATCTCCACCATGATAACTACTTGGTCCATTCAAATCATAATCTTTTACCCCATAAGCATCATTGTTTGCACTGTTTCCATCACAGAAACGGTCTGTTACCATAAAGTAAATAATTGCTTCATCCCAATCAAAATCATTAGCATCCGCTTTTACTCGTTCTGTAACCTTAATAGTAAGTTCTCCCTTATGGGATTTGTTGTATTGGTCTACAACAGTTACTGGCAGCTTCTTCTCACCTATTGAAGTATCATCTGTTACCCCAATGGATACTGCCATAAGTTCTGGATCAATGGCAACTTTTGCTTCTCCACCAACTGAAGTTAAATCAATATACGCTTCTGCAACTTCTACTTCTTTGTTATCTACAGATACACCAACTACCATATTCTCATCATAATTCATAGATACAGCAGAAGAAGTTACTGTCACATTTGCTGTTAAGTCTTTGTATGTAACAACAGATTTTGTGCCATCTGCATTCTTTTTGCTATTAAAATTGTCTAATACTGTTATAGCGGCTCCAGATGCTGGTGTCACATGATAACAATATTCATATTCTCCAGCAGATGCATTTTCAAAAATATATTCATATCTTTCATTCTTTGCATTATAAGCCATATCATAAGACTTTCCTGCAACTTCTACTTTTACATTCTTAAGAGTATCTAGTTTTCCATCTAAGAACAAATCATCATCACGATAATAAAAAGCAATCTTTTTCTCATCTGGCTGTAAATCATATCCCTTATTATATGGCAAATATTCTGCCTCAAGAGAACCTTGGGTAAGTTTTACTTTTACTACTTTCTGATTAGTCGGTGTAATAATAGAACGGTCACCGTCCATATCTTTTGTTACATCTGACCAGTCATCTTTTTGTGGTGTACCACTACGAAGCAGATATCCCACAGTTGCTGTAGATTTATCAATAGCAAATTTAGTCTGGTACTTCCCATTCACTTCTTCAAAGAAGTTTGAAATGGAATTATATTTCTTGATAGCATTCCATGTATACAAATTCCAGCCTTCATAATCCTTTGCTGGTCTGTCATACTCAACTACTACCCAGTGTACTTCTTGTTCTGCAAACTGTTCTGCCCACTTATCAAACACCTGGATATTATCCTCAAGAATCCAGAATTCTCCACTAGTTGCTCCCTCTGGAAGAGCAAAACTTCTAGTGTCTTCTTGGTATTCCCAACCACCTTTAGAACGAACAATAACATTCAATGCGTTTGATGGGAAAGAATACTTTGCAGTTGCCCATTTTCTTCCTACTGTATCTTCATAAACCTTCTCATTGAATTCATATCCTGTGTTATATGGAGTTCCAGCAGTTTCCCAAATCCATAGGTCACGATCTTTATATACAGAAGTATCCTCTGCAAGATAATGAATCGTAATATCATATAGTTGTTTTACAACATCTACTTTATAAGTGCTAGAAACTTTATCGCCTGTAATTACTAATTCTACACTGTCTCCAGTAAATGCCTCAGAAACATTTAAAACACCATCTTTTAAAGTAACACCTGTTTGTTTGTCATCTTTTAAGGCATAGGTAACAGCTACCTCTTTTCCTTCTAACTTACCTTCGCTATACTGCATAGCCTTTGCTGGTAATTCCAGGTCTACTCCAACCTGTGCTTTTTGCTTGGTTGATGGTGCTACTCCTGGAACGATTACAGCACTATTACCATCATTTCCTACTACAAATTCACAGTTTTCATCAATTGTCCAACCGCTCTCTCCAATAACAAACTTGTATTCATATACGCCTGGTTCAAAATCTTTGATTTCAATAGACCAGATTCCTTCTGCTTCTTTCTTCATCAAATCCTTACCAGGTGTCCAGTCATTAAACATACCTGCTACAGAAATCTTAGTTGCTGTTCCATTCTTGTCAAGATACATAAATTTCACAGTAGTTCCATCTTCTAATACTACTGGACTCTTAACAGAAAGCGCAGCTTCATCTACCTTTGGCTGTACATAAGTATTACTTCCTGTTGCATTATAAGGATCTGCTAATACCTTTCCATCTTTATCTACAATAACATAAGAATAGGTACCTTCTACAGTACTATAAAATGATGCTGAATAAACTGTACCAGAGAAATCTTTATCTTTCTTTAATTTTACAGTACTATATCCATAAGTGTTCAATGCACTGCCACTAGCTGGCTTAACTTCAATCGTATCTCCAGGCTTTAATTCTTTTCCGTCTGTAGAAGCTGTATTTTTATAGTATACACTAGCCCCATCTCCAGATGCGTCTGGCCAGTATATTGTTATAAGACCATTATCACTTACTTGTGGGTTTCTTACAAATACTGGAGCATCATTCATAATGGTATCACATAATGGATCGCCTAACTCTTTTACTCTCTCTCCCTCTTCTGTTAAAGTATAGAAAGAATAAGAATATAATCCTGCTTTTTTTATTGCTGCTGAGGTAGCCACATATACACTATCACCAGTCTCTAATTTATATTCCTCTGCTTTAATTAGGCTTTTCTTTCCTGCACTCTTTACATTACCAACAACACCAATAGCAGCATTTGTCACATTTGTTACATAATTAAATGTTACTGTTCCATCTTCGTTGTATACAGGACTTTTAATATCAACTTTGGTATCTACATCCACTTTCAACTGGTATGTAGTATCTGCTGGATTCATTGTAATAATTACATCACTTGGAGCAGAAAGTTTTAACTCATAGTTTCCACCAGAGCCATTTCCTCCCCATGCTTTATCCCATGCAAATGTTTCTGGATCTTGTAATACTTTGAATGCATAATTGCCTTTTGCAACATCTTTTAATGTAATACTATACGTACCATCTGCATTTTTAGTCAGCGGATATTTTAAATTTGTAATAGACCAAGAAGGTTCAATAATATCTCCTACAAGATAAAATACTTCCTTTGCTGTTACAAGTTCCAATTTTTCCGCTTCTGTGTTCTTAATTGGGTTTCCCTTATACCAGATTCCATCCTTATAATATAGATCTCCTGTATAATCTTTCATAGCAGCATTATACACGGTTCCCCCAGTATTTACTTTACCATCTTCATTTAAGAATTGAAAACCTTCTACACTTCCTTTAATATTCAAGCCATACCAATCTGCACCTTCTGTAGTTTCTTCAGAAATGAGCGGATAACGGTCTACCTTCCAATCCTCAAACTCTTCTACTTCTGTAGAAAGCGTCGCTGTTCCTTTCTGCCAATACTGCATGTACACTTTACCTGCATACTTTTGGTCAGTATCATAGAAATGAATATTAATATCCATTCCAGTTGCTGCCTTAATCAATTGTCCTTGTGGCAGCATTGTGATAATCATAGCTATAGTAACTATTAAACTGATTATCCTTTTGTAACTTTTCCTTACTTTCATTGCGTTCTCCTTTCTTTAAAACATATTCTTCTAGATTGGTTCTTTTTAGAAGAATGTGTACTCCTAAAAATACATTTAGCAGATAAGACAATTTCTCCCACCTGCTAAAACTTTGTTACTGTTCACACCAAAATGTGAACAGTAACGGAATCCAGTCCATTTTGATTCCACCTTCGGCAAGGGACTGGATTCTTCTCTGCTGCTACATATTCTTACAGACTTTGCAGTAAGTGCAAAGTCATACAGTGAACAGTATCAAAACTTTCACTTACCCAATTTCCTTTATTATATCATGTTCTATTTGAAAAGAAAACTCAAATTTCCCTGTTTTTTTTTGTATAATTTGCACAATTTTTTTCTTTATTTTTTTCTCTTTCTTCCTGTTCCTTCTTTGAAAAAATACAGCCACAATAATTCTGACGATACAAGTTATATTCTTGAGACAGCATAATAGACCTTTTATATCCCTCTTTCTTTTTAAAATCAGAATATAAATATTTTACTTCAAATTCTTTACTCATTTCCCTTCCGATTTCGTTTAACTTCTGTGCATTTTTTAAAGGACTGATAGAAAGAGTAGTAGTAAAATAGTCAAATCCTTTTTCTTTTGCTAATCTTCCACATTCCCGGATACGCAGCTCATAACATCGAAAACATCTCTCACCGCCCTCTGGAATATTCTCATAACCTTTTATTGTATCAAAAAAGATAGAAGGATTATATTCTCCTTCTATAAATGAAATCTCATGTTTGACTGGAAGTTCTTTTATGAGTCGCTGTTGTTCTGCTACTCTTTTTTTATACTCCTCTATATTAGAAATATTCGGATTATAATAAAATATTGTAATTAAAAAATATTGTGATAAATATTCCAGGCAATAACTACTGCATGGCGCACAACAGCTATGCATCAATAATGTAGGTATTTCTCCTGCTTTTTCGTGAACAGAAATAACTTTTTCCAATTCTTTTTGATAATTATTCTTTTTACATCCACGGTTCATGTCTATTCTCCTCTTCCTCTTCTTCCTCTTCTTCCTCTTCAAGTTCTATCTGCTGGCCTGTTTTTATATAAACATGTACCAAAGCCAGTAACATAGCCAATAAACATATAACAAGAATAAAAATCAATATATATAAATGTTTCACTTGTTTTTGATAATTTTCTGCCTCCTTTGAAACTTCCACAACTGGCTCACTTTCCCTAAAACGTTGTAATGTTTCTTCTATTCTGTCAAAAACATAAAACGCCGCCTCTTCTCCCACAGTCTCTTCTGTTTTCCCATAAATTAAAACAAGGTTACTGGCAGCATCATTTATCGGCATATACACAGTAATTGGCATTCCTTGCAACTTTATAACCTCTTCCTTATATCCTTTAGGTATTATACTACTTTCTGGTATTGGTACAACCCTAAAATACATATTTGTTTCAAAGATTGTTCCCTCATCTTCTTTATACACGCTAAATCTATTTTTCTTTCCATCTTCTTTTATCTCAGATTCTTTCTCTTCCTCTTCTAAAACCTCTTCTTCCTTTGTCTTTTTGTGGATTAAAATTGTATAGATCTTATCAGTACCATTCTTATCTGTTACTACAATTTTTGCAGTATTTTCTCCCTCTTTCAGATTCGTATTTCCCTCTAAAGTTACCTTATATGCCTTTAACTTTGCTTTTGCATTCATAAACAAAGTTTCTGTATCTGCAGATACTTCCACCCTATATTCTGTCACTTTACTGTTAAATTCTGGTTCTAACACTCCTTCTCCTACTATCAGAGAACCTAACCCTTGATTTTCTTCCTTTATTTCTGCAGAATTCACATCTACCTGCAGTGTTCCCTTTGAAACAGACATCTCAGCAGCCGTAGATGCTTCATAAATATAGACCGTATCACTTATATATATTTCACAGCTTCCTTCTTGTAATGCACGGAATTTCATACGATATTGATGTATATTTGACTTTTTCCCATTAATATCACTAATAAATACCAAACCATCACTTCCAGTAACATGGTTTCCCGTATCAATTAATTCTAACACCTTCGGATCGTATGCTACATAAGTTTGAAAATCTTTGAACTCCTTAGTAGATTCTACCGTTAAAGTTACTATAAAACTCTGCCCAACTGTTATTTGCTCTTTATTCTTTGAAAATGCCAATGCTGCACTGGAAGCATATACTACTGCTTTTCCACTGCACAATCCAATAACTAAAATACAGCACATCATCCATAATGCCATCCATTTTCTTCTCATATATTCCTCCTATTACCAAAAATTCTATTAAGTGATATTCATATAATTACTATTGCCCTTTTTAAAATTAATGGAACTTCCATTCTCCTCCTAACACAATAAAAATTTTAAGTTTTCTTAGAACTTTATGGATTATAAGCTGCCACCCTCAATACTCATAATTCTTTTTTTCACATAAAAATAGCTCGAACTTTCTTATACCATAAATAACAACTGCGGAAATTGCTTTATGCAACTCCGCAGTCATTCATAATTATATATCCTTACCTTTTACCCAATATTTACATCCGAACTCGGACTCTCTTCTATTCTTGTTACATATTGTGCCATAACATAACCCTTCATTTGCACATCATTATAACTAAATTTCACAGAATACCAATTTTCTGACTTTCCAACAATTTCTTCCATAATCTGGACTGTATGACCAATTGGAAGACTTACATATTCCCCTTTATATATTAGCCTGTCATACTCTTTCCCTGCTCCAAGACGGACATTTAAAGGACCATTATTCACTTCACCCATGACAATTGGTGCTGTAGTAGGACTTATTGTAGCTGTTGGTTTTACAGTTACTGTCACCTTTGGTGTTGGTTTAATCGTACTTGTAGGCTTTATTGTTACTTTTGGCGTAGCTGTTGGCTTTATAGTAGGTGATGGACTTGGTGTCACAGTTGCAGCAGATTCTGCTTGAAATGCTACCAAATTTGCCAAAACATATCCTTTCAATTTCTTTCCACTATAAGTAAAAGAAATCCGTAACCACTTTTTACTGTTTGCATTAGCTTCTTTTAAAACTTGTACAGACTTTCCATTCTTTATGAAAACCTTTTTATCATTCTGCATAAGATAATCATTACTAACCCCTGCTGTATTACGGACATACACCTTTACATCAGAATATATTTTTCCTTTCACTGTTTCTGCAAAAGTAAGTTTTATATAATCACTTAAAACATATCCCTTTAAAGTCTTTTTTTGATAAGTGAACTTTACATAATACCATACAACACCTTTCACAATTTTTTGCTGTGTAATGGTAACCTTATCCCCTTTATAAAGTCTTATCTTCTTATTTTTATAAACCAATTCATCTGCACTTGTACTGGCTTTTGTCCTCACACGTAATGCAGAAGCTGCTACTTTTCCAGTATATTTTAAGCCACTTACTGTTTTTGTTGAAGTTTTTACAGTTGCATTTGGAACCTTATCTTCATCTAATTTTACAGAAGACGTTGGTGAAGTTGGCTTTAGGGTTGGTTTTGTTGTTGGTTTTACCGTTGCCTTTGGTGTTGGTATCGTAATTAACTTTATAAATGCCTTATTACAATAACCAGTTACTGTCTTCTTATTATAAGTAAACATTACCTTATAAAAATTGTTTTGCTCATCCAGAATTTTTACTTCATCATCTTTAAACAAATATACATTCTTGCCATCTTGTGTCACAGGATCATATTCTGCTCCTGGACCTTTTCGTACATTCAGAGAATGTACTGTAACTACCCCCTGTCCTGAAGCTGCTTCTACCTGAAAAAAATCTGCAATTCCCACTTTTGTCCCAAGAAATATTCCCATACAAGAAATAAACAGAACAAAAAATACGATTGCTTTACCCCTTCGACTCATCTACTTCATCCTTTCTACCTTTGTAAAAAATATACATTGCGATTATTCTTCATTCTAACACACTTATATTTTTTTTGCAAACATATTTTCCCATTAAGCCTCATCAATTGCTTTTCCAATGTCATTACGCTTATATTTGTTCTCAAAATCAATCCACTCTGTTGCTTTATATGCATTGGCTCTTGCTTCTTTTAAATTACTTCCCTTTGCCGTTACACCAAGAACACGGCCTCCATTTGTTACAATACCTTCTTCCGTTTTTTTCGTTCCTGCATGAAATACATAGAAACCATCTTTCCCATCAAAATTATCCAAACCAGATATTAACTTGCCTTTTTCATAATTTTCTGGGTATCCATTTGATGCCAGTACCACACAAACTGCCGCATTATCCTCAAATTGTAAATCTATTTTGTCTAATTTACCATCAATACATGCTTCCATAACTTCAATAATATCGTTTTTCATTCTTGGCAATACTACCTGTGCCTCTGGGTCACCAAATCTTGCATTATACTCTAATACTTTTGGACCTTTTTCTGTAAGCATTAGACCAAAAAACATAATACCTGTGAAATCCCTTCCTTCTGCTTTCATAGCATCCATAGAAGCCTGATAAATATACTTATTACAAAATTCATCTACTTCTTTTGTATAAAAAGGACTTGGAGAGAATGTTCCCATACCACCTGTGTTCAATCCCTTATCTCCATCTTTTGCACGTTTGTGGTCCTGTGCACTGGTCATTGGTGCAATGTGTGTACCATCACAATAGCAAAGCACAGATACTTCTCTGCCTGTCATAAATTCTTCAATTACAATTTTATCTCCAGCAGAGCCAAACTGCTTATCAAGCATCAGAGTCTTTACTCCTTCTTTTGCCTCTTCCTTTGTATTACAAATTAACACGCCTTTTCCAAGTGCAAGTCCATCTGCTTTTAATACAATTGGATATTCACTGTTTTCCAAATATGCCAATGCATCTTCTGAATTGGTAAAGGTTTCATAAGCCGCAGTTGGAATATTATATTTCTTCATTAAATCCTTAGAAAAAGCCTTGGAACCTTCCAAAATTGCCGCATTTTTTCTTGGTCCAAATACTCTCAGCCCTTTTTCCTCAAATACATCAACTACACCTGCCACCAATGGATCATCCATTCCAATAATCGTTAGATCAATTTCTTTTTCCTTTGCAAAATCTGCTAATTTTTCTAATTCCATTGCACCAATATCCACGCACTCTGCCAACTGTGCAATTCCTGCATTACCTGGTGCACAATAAATTTTATCTACTTTTTTGCTCTTTGCAACACTAGTCACAATCGCATGCTCTCTTCCGCCACTTCCAACAACTAATACCTTCATTGTCCTATCTCCTTTTCTTTCACTATTTTCTTTTCACCAAATTATTTACTACTTCAATATTATTATTTGCAATTAAATCAATAGCTTCAGGAAGAATCTTCCATTCTGCCTCCTCCATCACACGTTTTTGCAAGCTCTCTGGAGTATCACCTTCTTGTACATAAACTGCTTTTTGCAAAATAATTGGACCTGTATCTGTCCCCTCATCTACAAAATGTACTGTTGCTCCTGTTACTTTATTTCCTCTTGCAAGTACTGCCTCATGTACATGTAATCCATAAAATCCATCTCCACAAAAAGAAGGAATCAAAGACGGATGGATATTTATAATTTTATTAGGATAACTTGCAATTACAATCTCTGGTACAATAACAAGGTATCCAGCAAGAACAATTAAATCTACCTCATGTGCCTTTAAGGTATCAAGAAGCGCCTGACTAAATGCTTGCTTTGTTTCATATTCTTTTGGTGCAATACAAACACCTTCAATATTATGTTTTGCTGCTCTCTCTAATGCATACGCATCTTTCTTGTTACTGATTACAACCTCAATTTTTGCATTTCTGATTGTTCCTTCTTCTATCTTATCTATAATGGCTTGCAAGTTCGTTCCTCCACCAGATACTAAAACTGCTATCTTATGCATAAACTAAGTCTCCTTTCCATTATTTAACACAATAGGTAATTGCGAAACTCTACAAAAGGGTGTTATAAAATTAAGTCTATTTTACAACACCCTCTCAGGTCTACTTTATATTAGTACTTTTCTCTTATATTAATGTCACGCCTTTTTCACCTGTTTCAATTTCACCTACTACATATCCTCTTTCACCAGCAGACTGAATTAAAGATAAAGTATTATCTACATCCTCTTTATCTACTGCAATCATCATGCCAATTCCCATATTATAAGTATTGTACATCATATCTTCTGCAATATTTCCATCTGTTCTTAACATTTCAAAAATTGGAGGGATCTCATAACTGTCTTTTTTCACAACTGCACGAACACCGTCTGCCAACATTCTTGGAATATTCTCGTAAAATCCTCCGCCTGTAATATGACTGCATGCTTTTATAACTACACCGCCAGCCTTTAATTCTTTTAAAGTCTTTACATAAATCTTTGTTGGTGCAAGCAACACTTCTCCTAATGTACTACCAAGAGATTCATAATATGTATTTAATGGTTCACTCTTTATATTGAATACCTTTCTTACTAGAGAATATCCATTACTGTGTATTCCAGAAGAAGCAATACCAATTAAAACATCTCCCGCTTTTAAATCCTTGCCAGTAATCAAATCTTTTTGATCGACCACACCTACCGCAAAACCTGCCAAATCATATTCATCAATTGGATAAAATCCTGGCATTTCTGCCGTTTCTCCACCAATTAAAGCAGCTCCTGATTGAATACAACCTTCTGCCACACCACTAACAATAGTTGCAATCTTTTCTGGATCATTCTTTCCACAAGCGATATAATCCAAGAAAAACAAAGGTTCTCCGCCTGCACATGCAATATCATTCACGCACATAGCCACACAGTCAATACCAATGGTATCATGCTTGTCCAATTCAAAAGCAATCTTTAGTTTTGTACCAACACCATCAGTTCCTGATACCAAAGTCGGATGCTCCATATTCTTAAAGGCATCCATGGAAAATGCTCCTGAAAATCCTCCAAGATTAGTTAAAACTTCTTTTCTCATAGTCTGTTGTACATGTTTTTTCATCAACTCTACTGACTTATATCCGGCTTCAATATCCACGCCTGCTTTCTTGTAATCCATTTCTTGTCCTCCTATATTTTACTGTTTTATATTTACACAAACAGAAATTTTTCATTTTTGGGATTATAACTGTTCAGATTCATGAGCAGCCTACATTTGTTTCAAGTATTCTTCATATCCAAGTTTCTCAAGTTTTTCTGCTTTTCCAACCACAGTATCCTTTAAGCCTGCACAATAATCCTTTACCTTCTTACGAAGTTCCTTATCTCCAATTGACAACATCTGGGCTGCCAGTATTCCAGCATTTGCAGCTCCATTTATTGCAACTGTTGCAACTGGAATTCCAGATGGCATTTGCACAATAGAATATAAACTATCTGTTCCACCCAAACTCTTTGTATGAATTGGTACTCCGATTACAGGTAACTTAAATAGTGCCGCACACATTCCTGGTAAGTGAGCAGCTCCGCCTGCTCCTGCAATAATCACTTCAATTCCACGTTCTTCTGCCTTAGAAGCATAATCCACAAATACATCTGGCATTCTATGTGCCGAAATTACCGTCATCTCATATTCAATACCAAAACTCTCTAACATTTGAGCTGCTTTGCTCATAATCTCTAAATCAGAGTCACTTCCCATTAAAATTCCTACTTTAGTCATAATTCAATCTCCTTTTCCATAAAAGTCCACTATTATTAATCATACCATTTTTCTTCTTTTTTAGCAAGAAAAAGAACGTTTATTCAAATGCATTATTTAATTCTTCTGTTCCTGAAAGAACAAACCTGCCATTTTTAATAATTGTTGTTCCTTCTCCCTTTGCAGTATATACTGTAATTTCTCCTAATTCATCATAAGGAATCGTAATATCTGTGTGGCAGTTGAAGTATGCCTTTTCCATATCTGTCTTTCTCAAAATGGAACAACTATTATCTTTTGCTTTAACTTCTTTTCCATCTGGGTTAAATACCCTGTTTTCCTCACTCATACTGTAACAGGTATCTCCTACTGCAAAATGAGGTCCTGTCTTCTCCGCAATAAGAATTGGTAATTTATGGGAAATATTAAATTTTTTCCCCATAACATAAGCAGTTGTATTTGTACCTATAGCAAATTCCCCAATAGGAAGAGTATTATGCTGATACATAAGATTTTCCTTTATAAAATTCTGGTTTTGCTTTTTCACCTCTATGGTGTCCTCCATACCTTCCTTAGAAAAATTCCTACAGCTATATCTTTTTATCTTTCCTTGCTCAAACTCCAACTCCAAATCCACATACCGCAATCCATTTAGATATACCTCGCTTACATGAAGATACCCAAAAGTCCCTTCAAGCTGTGGAGAAGTAAAAACCTCACCCACGGGAATATTTACATCTGCCAGACAGTTTTCAAATTTCGTTTCTTTTTCTGGATTTTCTATAGGAGGAAGCTGTATGGTAATATCTGTTTTATTTTTTCCCATCCCAAGTACTTTCACATAGTCACCCTGGTCTAAAACATCTATTATTCGTTGTTGGATCTTTGCATATTTATCCATATCCAGTGTATTTACCTTTACGGTCTCCGCAAATATGGCTGGAAAGTCTTTTCCAATTTCTGGTATTGGATAGGCAATAATGGTAAAACTATATTGATCGCTTGGTATAAATTCATTTTGCAAAAGACTTGCATCTCTTTGATATTCCAAATAAATTTTTTGTTGCTTCTTAGATAATGTGCAGGCATACTTTTTATTTACAGGAATAAATTCTTCTTCTCCAAATACTTCAATCAGTGCTGGACCAGAATATTCTTTTGTCATATCCCCACATGCTTCATACCCCAGACGAAGATTGACCAGTTTCCTGTCAGCCAATGGTTTGTCTAGGTAGAGTGCCTGATCATAACGATGGTCATAATCATACTGATGGTTTACACTAGTTCCATGATACCCAATTTTTAATTGTTTTTTATGGATACTACTTACTGCTGCCCGGTAAATAGTAGGTTCCAGCCCCATTTGACGAAATTGCCAAATTGCTGCACGTACCATTCTCTCAAATCCAAGACAATAACGGATATTCACTGTTTTCTTTTGACTTAAATCAATACCTGCAATAATAAATCCTTTTCGATATCCTTCTGTATAAGTGGATGCCATACTGTCAATCTCTTCCCCAGTTAATTGATTTAGATATTTTGCTACTTCTATTTCATTTTCTGTAATATACTCTCCATACTGGTAAAGATAACGAAGGTCTGTTAAATCACTTTCCATAATAATCTCTGTTGCAAAAGAAAGAGAAGGATCTAACATTTCTCTAGTACGCATTGGTATTGTAATATCACAATAATCACTAATATAATAATAAATAGCATCATGCACAGATTCCCTGCTGCAGCTTTCCATATCCTCAAACATATTATATATTTGTATAAAAAGTTCCATGGCTATCGTCATATCAAATAATCGAAATTCATGAGCATACGCTATACAGCCACGAAGCTCTGTATATAAAAAACACAAATACTGTCCATACTCTTCTCCTAGCTGCTCTATTGCATAATCAGGATTTCCATAACTTTTCTCATAACCATTCTCCCCATGTCTACATCTTTCTTTTGGCAGTAAATCTTCATATAATGCCCTATTTTGTTCTTTACACTGCTCCAGTGAATCTACCTTCCACTGCTGCCTAGATGCCCACCTAGCTGCCTGCCTGATTTTCATTAAAAAACTCGCTGTTTTCTGAAAATATCTTTGAAAATTTTCTGGCATAGTTCCTTTTTCATTTTCTATCTTTTCTATTCTCTCCATCGCCAGCTCATAACGTTCCTGAATACTTTTATTTTCTTCCCTTATTCTATCTAAATATTTCATCTCTTAACCTCTTTTTTCCTTCATCCTTTTCTTTTTTTCATACATCCGTTTGTCTGCAAGCTGATAAACCCGCTCAATATTCCTATCTTCTATTTCCCCAACTAATGCATAGCCATAAGCAATAGAAATTTTAAAGTCATCTATTTCCTTATTTTTTTCTGTTATATTCCTTTCAAAATCTTCCAACATTTTTTTTATTTTCTCCTGTTTCAAACGGATAATCCCAATAAATTCATCTCCACCTATCCGCCCAGTTATTCCAGCCTCACGAAATGTCTTATCAATTATCTGTGCAGCAGTTTTTATCAAAAAATCACCTTTTGTATGTCCCAAATTATCATTCACCGTCTTTAAGTTATTCACATCAAAACATATAATGATTACATCTTCTTCTTTATTTTCTCCTATCCGCTGCATTTCTTCCATACAATATCTTCGGTTGTGAAGCTGTGTCAATTCATCAAAGTATGCCTGTTTAAATAAATTCGCCTGTTCTGCCTCTTTCATAATCTTCTCTGTCACATTCATGTAAAATATACCAATTAATATAACCACATATATGGTAAAACCAATTGCAGAAAAACCCTTTATATCCAACAAATGATAACCATAGTATCTCTCAATATTATAAGCTATCAAATCATAACCCACACATACCATGATTTCTAAAATACCAATCAAATATAACCGGTCACTTTCATTTTTCCCTTTTAATCCCATAATTGCAATAATTGCAAAATAAATTATTAGACCAACTATCATTATCTGTATGTATTTTAAGGTAACAGAACAATGCACAATATCAAATGTATGTAAAAGTATCGCACTAAATACAAATAACACTTCTGTCACTAATATTACTACATATATTTGTCTACTATACTTTATCCGTATACTAGCGGCCTGATCATACATATAAATCGTAATAGGAATTGGTGCTAAAAAAAATGCTATATATTCTATTAAAGATGTTGTGTATATTGGGACAGAGTATATCATAACCACATTGTAGTAGCAGAGTGTCCACAATCCAATTGTAATAGAAAACAAAGAAACGCATAAAAATTTTATGTATTTTTTGGATATAACAAGTGCACACACAGTTACTAATGTAAAAATCATTCCCAAAACCAGCAAAAAGCTTCCCAACAAAAGAGGAATACGGTTTTCTGTTGCTATATCCCGATATACATTTGACCATTCATATAATCGTGGAGCATTTAATTTTGAAAAAGCCTCCTCTTCATTCACATCTAACTCAATCCGCAATTTTTCCCCTTCATATTCTTTAGAAAAATCCACAAATAAATATCCTGTACCCACTGATTTGCCTGCTTCTATTCTTTCAGATCCATAGGTATAAATCTTTTTATTGTCAATAAAAACTTTTATCGCACTTTGTACTGTATAAACCCGGAGAACAGGATTCTTTATCTTCCAATTTTTTGGCAATACCGTTTCCATAGAAATCTTATCACCCTTAGCCGCCGTTTGAAAATGAAATTCTTCTAATAAGATATTTGGATAATTCTTTTCGTTTATCTGCACATCCCAATTTCCCAGCAATTCAATATTTTGTCTTACCTGTTCATACTCCGTACATAAAACACGATTGATTGCTACACATATAATCAAGATACTTATAACTCCATAGATAAGCCATATCGTCTTCATAATTATATGCTTACTTTTATTTTTCCCTTTGTTAATTTCTTTCATACTGCCTCCCCAGTATTATTTATCTTGAATCTTTCTATTTTTGATATTGGGTTCAATATAATTTTCTCTTGCATATTCCCATAGTGTACTAGAACCATCTCTTGTTGACTGATTTCTTCCAAGTATTTGTGAAAGTTTTACCTGATGTTCCTCCCATGCTTTACCATCTGAAGCCGCATTTAACATAATTGGCTGTATACAGTCCAATGCTCTTGCAAATTTTGCCTCTGCTGTCTCCTGTTTTTCAAATTCTTCCCATAGTTCCCTTAAATACACTGCCTGGTCTGTTGGCAGCAATCCAAAAATTCGTTCTGCTGCCTTTTCCTCTCTTGACCGTTTGGTTAGGTTCCCTTCTATATCGTAAGCATAAGTATCTCCTGCATCAATTTCCACAATATCATGTATCAATACCATCGACATAACCTTTAAAACATCTATTTTTTGGTTAGCATGTTCACTAAGCAGCACTGCCATCAATGCCAAGTGCCAGGAATGTTCTGCATCATTTTCCTTTCTGCTGCCATCTGCAATATAACTTTGTCTGCCAATATTTTTTAGTTTGTCTACTTCTTGTATAAATGCCATCTGTTGTCTAAGCCGTTCCATATAAACTGCCTCCTTGCTCTTTGATTATGGATTTAGGTACTTATTATTTTCGGCTATGTTCTTCCCATAACACTTTGTCCTCTTTTGCTACCTGCTCAAACACTTGATAAATCTCTGGGTAATCCTTTTTTAGACGGACTGGTTTCATATCTTTATCTACAAAGCAATGTCCAGTAGTTCCTGTTACCAGAAGCTCTTTTGTATCTTTATGACGAATTTCATAACTCACTTCAAACTTTACCTGACTAAACTTTGTCATCCACTCAATAATCTCCACAATATCTCCATATCGTGCAGGTTTTCTATACTGTATATCCACAGACAATACAGGTACTAAAATTCCTGCCTCCTCTATTTTATAGAAAGGCAGTCCATTCTGCTCCATATAATAAAGTCTCGCCTCTTCAAACCAGCGGATATAATTGGAATGATGGATAATTGCCATTTTATCTGTTTCATAATAATTTGCTAATCTTTGGAATGGCTGTACCATTATTTTTCATCCTTTCTTATTTTATAATTGTTGGGAATATATACCATTACCTTTTTCTTACACTATAACAATAACATATTTTAAATTCTTTGTCACTTTTTCCTTTGGGGATTTTATCAATCAAAAAGATGTTACATAACTTTTTAGCCTATGTAACATCTTTTATCTAATCATCATTCAAAGAAGTTTAATTCAAACAAATAATATGAAATTACCTTTTTTTTTATTTTTTCTAGTTGTTTAATAATACGTTCTGATGATGCAAAGAATTCATTATTTGATACACTATTCATATTCATATTTTGAACATCAACCGGTTTTGAAGTAGTTTCTGATAAATTGTAATAACCAGGCTCTGTTGCAAATCGATACTCTTTTTCCTTTTGATAAGTGTTTAATTCTGATGGCTCATAAAAAATCAAATATTTATCCCCTAATTTCATCATATTAATAGTATTATTGTAAATTTTTTTACCTTGTTCATCAAAGGAAAGTAGATAATCTATATAAATAGGGATTCTTTCTCCTTTTTTTAACGAAATCCCCTTTAAACTTTGCTCTACTTTCACCCATACTCCTAACGCCATTCCATCTATACTAATCTCTCCTGTAAATTTACCAATCATAACATTTTCCGCATTTTTTGCACTTTGTACATATTCTGTTTCATATTTCACAAAACTATCATAGCATTCTTTTTCATCTTCCCGATTCATGCCATATATGTAATTTAATTCACAATCTAATTTTAAAAAATCTTCTATATTGGAAATATTTATTTCTTTCATTCTACTTTTTCCCATTTGTCCAAGCAGGCCTATAAAGACGAAAAAAAATAATATAACCATATTCCATTTTTTTATACTCATCACCTTCTATCTCTTTCTATGATTCATCCTTATCATCACTTATCAATTTTCCTTCAGCCATATAATATATTACATCACATAATGTTTGGATATCCTCATGATTATGACTTACAATTAATACTATGGCATTTCTTTTTTTAGATTCTTCTATCAAACGATATAATTTTTTTACAGATTCTTTATCTAAAGCATTGGTAGGCTCATCCAATAAGAGTACATCTGGTTGTTCCATAAATGCTTGTGCCAAAGCAAGTTTTTGACGCATACCCAATGAATAATTTTTCACTTTTCTTTTTTCATTAGGGTCTAACCCCAAAATTTCCATTATCTTTACAATTTCTTGAGCTTTGATACGGTTTCTAATTTTGGCAAGGTACTGTAAATTCTCAAATCCAGAAAAATCTGGATACATAGAAGCGTTTTCAATAACGATACCTATATGTTCAGATATTACTTCTACTTTTCCTTCTGTCGGCTGCATCAACCCAGCCAACAGTTTTAATAACAACGTTTTTCCTGAACCATTTTTTCCAACAATCCCTACTATTTCTCCAGCTTGTACTTCCAAGTTAATATCATCCAACAACCTTGTTCCTTTAATCTCTTTTGTCGCATGTGTTACATGAATTTCGCCCATATCATTCTCCCCTAGCGTATTATTTCATTCATTTTCCGTAAAATGACAAAATACGTTTATTTACTTTGTTTCCATGTGAATCAGTGCTATGTCCATTTTATTTACAAAATATATTCCAAATATTGTTACAAGAATAAGTAAAAGAGTGTTATATCCTATAAAAAGACTAACATTATGACCATTTATTAGCATACCTTCATAAATTCCATGAATAGGATCAAATATTGCCAATGTTGGATGTTTACAAATAATTGCAGTATTCATGAGATGTGGTGAAATGTAAGTATTTAAAGCTATTCCTCCAAATATTATAATAAATGCTAATACACTTCCCAACCTTATGGATATAATATTTAAAAGTAATGTTGTAATATAGCAAATAACATTCACCTTAAACCATAGTACAAATGCAATCCAGAGATCATTTGTTGTTATATAAAACTTAGCACTTAAATTTCCCATAAAAAATAATGTTCCTACATATAAAAAACTATACAAACTTGCAATTACCCATAATTCTAAAGAACATCGCAAAAACCACTTTTTCCTATTTTTAATACGCGAAAATACATAAATACAACTATAACGAAAATGATCTACAATTTGATTGGCAAAAATAAGATTAAACACTATTAAAAAATACAATTGTTGAATATCTAATAAAAAGATGTTGTCTGCATTATCTACACCTGGGGAAATCCTGCCTCCAAATTTATCTAATAATACAGCAGATACTGTTTCTTGGACATTATTGGGTAACAAATCTGTCCAGTAAATCAATATAGTAATTGGTACAATCCATATATTCTTCCACCATTTCCTTTTGTCTACCATATACTTTCCTCTTCTACTGTTTTTGTTTTATTTCATGGTGAGTTGTAATACCGATAAATACAATCATAATTATCAATTCTAGCAAGAAAATTATTACACTTTTTCCCATATTAGTATTTAAATATGCGTAATCTAATAAAGTAAAATTTATAGCAATTCCAACTTCTTCACTCATTCTTGTAAAGATACTTCCAATATAACAATAAATATATACGGGTAAAAACAAGAGTATTTTATGTTTTTGCACAAAGTAAGACCAGCAAAAACAAAAAGCCCCCATTATGCCTGCAATAATTGCTAATAAAAAAACCAATATTATATTATATAGTTGTGGATACATTAAAAAAAATCTTAAACCTATTAAACCTTTCTGAATTGTTGCTGCAATTACATTTTCTCCAACCAAGTCTTTTGTAATTTCAATAGAATGAATATTACTTCCAAAAGTATTACCATTATGAGGAAATGTTATTTCGTTTAATAATATATTTAATAGAAACGGTATGATTACAACTATAAAACTACCAATAAAACTTGTTATAACTTTAGCAATTAAATACTTCTTTTTCTCCACTCTGGTTTCTATGTAATATATTAAATTTAATGCCTTATCCTCAAAATAAGAAAAAGCAAAAGGTATTACAACTATAAAAGGAAATAAAATCTGGTAATATGTCCAAAACGGATTCCCTTCTGAGATAGAACAGGCATAGGAAGCAGATATAACTTCTATTTCATACTTTCCTATAACTTTAAAAACTTGATACAGGTAACTAACTGCATTAAACAAAATATTACATATTAAAGCAATTTTAAAACTTTTTTTATGTATCAATAGATAACTTTGTGATTTTATTTCTCTTATCATACTCATTTTTCCCTTCATAAACAAGATATCATATTATGTCAAAAATTCAAACACAATATGATATCTCTATTTACCATTCTATTTTAATCCGGATTAAATGCCCCTGATATTCTACAATCTAGCGAAGGATTATTTCCCATTGCTTTAAGAGTCATTGTTCTTCCTATAACACTAAAACCACCTTTGTATCCCATGATACACATTTTTCCCTTTGTTACTGTATAAGAACTATTGTTTACTGCTACATTTTTTGAATAATAGCAAGCTGCCTTAACTTTTTTATAATTACATGCCTTTCCATTTGCATCATAAATATCATTTATAGTAACTGAACAAAAACCAGATGTACTGTCTTTTGTGGCACTTACAACGGTAGTCCACTGATTACTATCAACAAACTTTTTAGAAAAGGTTTTTGATGCTGCTAAAACTTCCCTTCCTACTGACAGTACACTTGCAATAGCTGCCACAATAACTATTGCTTTCTTTATACTTGCCAAACATTTTTTTCTTACCATAATAATAATTCCACCTTGTTTTGTCTTTATATTTCTTTGATTAATAT
>JAAVZU010000064.1 GCA_022791815.1 Lachnospiraceae bacterium | reverse complement strand
TTCCAGATTTACGACTACAGCCTGTCCACTAAGTAAAATTTCACATACTTCCTGAGAGTCTTCAAAAGAAGATGGTTTTATAATATGAACTTCCATAGGCTTTGTCGTTGCACGCATTGGAACTACTTTAGATGGACGTTCTGATTTTGTTACGTGTTCTCTTCTAGGTTCTTCTTCCGCTTCCTCTCGTTGAGATGAATAGGTTCTTCTGCTTGTTTTTCTCTCTTGTGCTTCTACACGGCGTGAACTTCTAATAACTGGCTCTTCTTTTACTTCATCCTCATAGTCATCGTAATCTTCATATTCATCATCATCGTTTAGTTTAAAATAATCTAAAATTCCATTAATTGAAAGCATAATATCAATCTCCTATCTAATCATTTCATTTTAGGCGAGTGCTATAAAATTAAACTTTTAATTCTTGTCTTATATCGTATAGTCTCTCTCACCAAATATTCCTGTTCCAACACGTACCATAGTTGCTCCTTCTTCAACAGCAACTTGATAATCCCCTGTCATCCCCATCGATAGTATTTCCATTCTTATATTATCAGCATTTTCACTTCTCATGTCAATAAAAAGTTTGTACATTTCCGAAAAATATTTTCGATTTTCCTCTGCATTCTCTACATAAGGTGCAATAGTCATCAACCCTTTTACACATACGTGTTTTAAATTCTTTATCTCTTTTAGTACCTTTGGCACATCCTCCTTAGCCACTCCAAACTTACTTTCTTCCTTTGCAATATTTACTTCAATAAGTATGTTTGCTATGATTCCTTTCTTTCTTGCTTCCTCTTCTATCTGCATGGCAAGCCTGATAGAATCGACTGAGTGGATTAGACAAACACTATCTATAATATATTTTACCTTATTTCTCTGTAAATGTCCAATTAAATGCCAATTTAACTTTTCTGGAATTGCTTCAATTTTACTTGTAAGTTCCTGAACTTTGTTCTCCCCAAAGTCCTGAATGCCATAATCTATTGCTTGCTGGATAGCATCCACAGGTTTCGTTTTACTTACTGCAATTAGTGTTACCTCATTAGGATCTCTGCCAACTTTCTTGCAAGCCTTTATAATATTTTCCTCTACATGTTTTAAATTGTTTTGAATCATTTTTCTATCACCTCTCCTATTGTCCCTTATAATTATGAATCATAGCATCCTCTGTTACAGTGGCAGCATCTACCACAATGTGGTCATAATTGGCAGCACCATTTTCTAAACCACTTTGAACAATACAATATTCTTCATTTTTATATAAAATCTTAACCATACGGAACAAACAGTAGCCGTAGTTGATATTATAAACACCTTTTAATTTTGAGGTCTTGCCTATTTGGTAACGCTCTTGTGTCTCTTGGTTACGAATCCATACCCCATCAGAAAATAAGTCCTTGTCAATATAAGCTGTACCATCCTCTGATACATAGTATTTATCAGCTCGTACAAACTTAAAAGTTACCTCTCCGCTTTTATCATAAGCTTCCTGTATAAGTCCTGTATCTCCAGAGTCACCACCTTCAGTGAAATAATTTTCTGGAACAGTGTAAAATTCTTTCTCTATAATAGCTGTATTGGGAATCTTTAACCCTTCTACTGTTGTTAGATTAATCTCTATATCTAAAAATCTGTCATTGATAAAATGAATAATATAATTATTTAAATCAACTTCTGCAAAATAGCCATCTTTTTTTGTAAATGTATGAAAAGGCACTGTAGCAGATAAATCTTCTCTTGTAAAAGTAATCGAAATATACGATGTATTCTTACTTTTCTTCTCAATATCAACAAGACGTTTGTATAAATCTTCTGATAAATTCAATACCAACTTCCACGATTCATCTGTTACAAGTTTGTATGCAGCCTCTCCCTTTTCTACCTTCTCAGAAGAACGAAGCTGTTTCTTTTCATATTTATCCATTGAAAACATCTTAGAAGTTACATCTTCTGGTTTTGTATTCTCATAGCCATCTATAGAATAGGAAATAATACCGCTCATATCTGTTTTTATACTGTGGTAAAGAGAAGATACATTATTATTTTCTAAAATTTTTTTCATTTTTTTTTCTATGCTGGAATTTGATAATTCCAATAATGAATTATCAATATCATAAACAAAATCAGAAACACTTTGATATTGATTTTTAGAATATGTACTACGAAAATCTGCTATATTATCCCAAAGCATCTCTCGTTCCTCTTTACTGAAAGAATTATCCATATTAGATTCTTTCAACATATTATAAATCTCACCTGTTTCATCTAAAGTGTATACTTTTGCACCTTTTGCAATCTTTGTTCCATCTCCATAATAAAAATTCAAATAACCACTATTATTTGTATTCACTATAGTTTCCTGTCGAAAGACCATTCCTACACAACTGTTGTTATCAGAAATTTTTTTCTCTAAAACCTCATAAACAGAAATACGTGGTTTATTCATGTAGATTATAAAAATACTACATATATAAATGAATATTACTAAAAAAGCAAATCCCCCAATATTAAGATGAAAGGGAATGCGAAAGGGAACAACCTTTTTATTACGTCTTCCCCCCAATGTTCGTTCCTCCTTTTTCTAGCAGATTATATATTTTTTCTTTTTGCACGTAAAATCAAAACAACATACATATATAGTATACCATAATTACTCCCTATTAAGCAATGTGCAAGAATACACAAATGTATAAAAAAAAGAAATTGGTTTATACTATTAGCAGGAAAAATGAAAAAATAGGAGGTATCTAATGAAAGTATTAGACTATTTGATTTTAATTTTAGTAATCATTGGTGCATTAAATTGGGGTCTTATCGGGTTCTTTAACTTCGATCTTATCCGGGTACTTTTTGGTGATATGTCATTACTCTCAAGAGTAATCTATACTATTGTGGGAATCTGTGGAATCTATGCAATTAGCTATTTTGGCAGAATCCGTAACAACTTATAATGAAAGTGTTATCGATAAGTGTACCACTGGGATTGTGCTTGCACAAGATCCCAGTGGTACACTTATCGTAGAACCTGATGTGTATGAGCAAAGAGACCGTCAGGTCGAAGTGCGAATACATAGCAGGCGATTACGGGAGCACATCGTGCGTAGTAATCGACACTTTCATTATATCACAGAACCTGATGTGTATGAACAAGGAGACCGTCAGGTCAAAGTGCGAATACATAGCAGGCGATTACGGGAGTGTGACGAAAAAGAGAACAGGCATTTAAAAGTAATTGCCTGTTCTCTTTTTTTTACTTCACCACGTCACGCCAATCCAAATCTCCACGATCTAATGACTTCACCAACAATTCTGCTGTAGCAACATTAGTAGCCAATGGAATATTATGCACATCACAAAGTTTAACAACATTATTCACATCCGGCTCATGAGACTTAGGAGTAAGCGGATCTCGCAAAAAAATCACTAAATCAATCTGATTGTGTTCGATCTGAGCCCCCAATTGTTGTTCTCCACCTAAATGACCGGCCAAATATTTGTGTACAGTCATATTCGTAGCTTCCTCAATTAGTCTTCCAGTTGTGCCGGTTGCATAAATTTCGTTTTTGCAAAGAATGCCTCGATAAGCAATACAAAAATTCTGCATTAACTTTTTCTTCGCATCATGTGCAATCATACCTATGTTCATATTGCAACCTCCCTTAATGCTTTATTAGATATCATATACCCTTTACAAAGAAATTATATCACAATTTAATAAAAAAAGCAAAAAAATCTCAAAAAATTTGGTCAAGTTTTTCACAAAAAACTATTACTACTATGCCCAGAACCACTAGATTGCATACCAATATTAAGAATAATGCCAATAGCAATCATTCCGCTGAATAACGAACTAATTCCATTACTTAAAAATGGAAGCGGTAAACCAGTATTAGGTAAAATCATAGCAGCTACACCAATATTTGCAAAAATTTGAAACATAAACATAGCAGAAATTCCTACTGCAATCATTTTTCCTAGGGGATCATGACATTTTTTAGCCGTACGGATACAAAGAAACACAACTGCACAAAGCAAGCCAATAACTACACAACTGCCTATAAATCCCATCTCTTCTCCAACTACTGTAAAAATAAAATCACTCTCTCTTACATCAACCCAAAAATAATCTCTTACAACTGAAGAATCTGTATTTATCAATTTACCAGTTAATCTTCCAGATGCAATAGCCTGAATAGAATGTAATTGCTGATAATTCGTAGATTCTGTGAATTGATCCGGATGTAAAAATCCAATTACTCTATTTACTTGATACCAATGTTTTTCTGGAATAATAGTTTTGGCAATTGGCTGATCAAGAAACCATACAATTCCAAAAAGTGATGGAATCCCCACTGCTAAAAGTGGAATAACAATTTTATATGCAAGCCCCGCTGCAAATATCATCATGGCAAAGATAAAAACAATAACCAAACTGGAAGATAAATCTGACTGGATCAATATAAAACCTGTTGGAAGCATTGTAATCAGAAATCCTAGAAAAAAAGTCTTCCATGAATCCATTTTTTCCTGCATCTTAACAAAAAACACTGCCAAAGACAGAATTACAATGATCTTGCATATTTCCGATGGCTGAAAATTTAAACCAGGTAACTTTATCCATCTATAAGAATCAGTCCCCATATTTGTACCAAGAGGTGATAATCTGGTTGCAGCAGCCATCAGTGTCCCTAAAATATAATAAATAATAACAAAGTCACATATTCTGGAATAATCCATAATAGAGATAAATATTGCAATTAAAACACCAATAATCATTGCAATAATTTGTCTCTTAAAATAACTAACACCGTTCTCTTCACCCATTGCAAATTTTACAAAATAAGCACTGCAAATACAGAGAATAATTACTACAACTAGTAAGGAAAAGTTATACCTTCTCCAATCATATTGTTTAAATTTAAACATAAAAACGCATCCTTATTTCTTTTGAGATTTCAAATCACGAATTGGGATGTTAGCAAACAAAGCAGGAACAGAGCCTTCTACTCCTTCCATTTCTGTTTGTTGAATTTTAATATCCAATCCCTCTAAATCAATCTCAACATATTTTGAAAGCACATTAATTATATCATTCTTCATTTGTTCCATTAATTCTGGAGAACAGTTAGCCCTGTCTGAAACTAATACCAGTTTCAGTCTATCTTTGGCAACACTTCCAGAAGATTTCTTTTTAAAAAAATCTGCAAAACCCATAATGGTATTCCTCCTAATTTTTCTTGAAAATGCTGCTTAGTCTGGATAACAATCCTTGTTTTCCACTTAAATCTAATAAAGGTACTTCTTCACCAAGCAATCTACGACAAATATTCATATATGCCTGTCCTGCTAAAGCATCTGTTCCAACTAAAGGTTCACCATTGTTGGTAGATACAATAATTTGTTCATCATCTGGTACGACACCTATCAAATCAACACCAAGTATTTCTACCACGTCATCACTAGACATCATATTATTATCTTTTACCATTTGATTTCTTAAGCGGTTTACAATAAGATGTGTTTGTTTCATCTCATTTGCTTCCAGTAATCCAATAATTCTATCTGCGTCACGGACAGCAGAAACTTCAGGCGTAGTAACTACCAATGCACTATCCGCTCCGGCAATTGCATTTTGAAATCCCTGCTCAATACCAGCAGGACAATCCATTAGTATGTAATCAAATTCTTCTTTTAGCTGGTCCGCTAACTTTCTCATTTGGTCTGGACTTACTGCTGTTTTATCTCTGGTTTGTGCAGAAGGAAGCAAATATAAAGTATCATAACGCTTGTCTTTAATTAATGCTTGTTTAATACGGCAATTTCCTTCAATTACATCTACCAAGTTGTAAACAATACGATTTTCTAATCCCATTACTACATCCAGGTTTCTAAGTCCTATGTCAGTATCAATAAGTACTACTTTTTTCCCCATCTTTGCCAATCCGGTTCCTACATTTGCTGTTGTGGTAGTTTTTCCAACTCCACCTTTTCCAGATGTAATTACAATTACTTCACCCATGTTTTTTTCCTCCAAAAACTATATATTTAATTCATTTAAAACATCCTTGCTTAGGGGTTCAATAAAAATATTATCCCCTTCTACAAAGGCTATTTTGATTTCTTGTGGTTGTGGTGTTTCTATCTTTTTCTTATCTTTTTTTCTTCCAAAAAAACCGCTTTTTTCATGAAATAGTCCTTTGCCAACTTTATCTGGTGCTCTGGCAATAAAGTCAGCAATACGTATTTGTATAGGTTCCATGCCTAGTGCAAGGATAAAAGCATTTTTATTTCCTCCTGCACCAGCAAAAGCATTTCCCCTTAAATTACCAATAACAATAATATTACCTTTAGAAATCACTTTGGCCCCCACATTTACATCACCAATGACCACAACACTGGTTTCCATCTCTAACACTTGACCAGAACGTAAATTTCCTTTGTAAAATTGTCCAGAATTTGTATTCAGTTCAGAAAGTTTTTCTTCCAAACTTTTTTGAAATATTTCTTCTTGCTTTTTATTATGGTCAACTACACAGGCAATTTTTAAATCTGAGTTTTCCTCTATAATTTGGATAACTGTTTTCTGTTCTTCTGTTGTCAGAACCCGTCCATCAAAACTAATAGCCATCGTTGTATCACCTAAAAATTTCGTGGATTCCTGAAACTTAACAGCAATGTCCTTTTTCAAGACCGAAAAACTCACTTCTTTGTCTAACACTAATACAATGCCGGACTTATTACCCTTTATCATTACTGTGCTACTCATAAGTCTACATCCCTTTTCAATCTGTTTTGGGAAAATGTATAAATTTCATACAGTTTCCATAATAAACTTGTATAAATCCCTAATATATATTATACGCAAAAAATTTTTATCTTCAATAGAATTAATTTAAGAACATTATTTAATCTGTCCGGATACCAGAACTACTTCCTTGTGAAGAAAATGATTCTTTTAGTACTTTTTCTTTTTCTTTTTTGGACTCAGCAAAATAATACTTGTACACACGACTTGCTACTTCTGCTGCATTAGATGAGGCATAACCATGCGGTATAACTACGGTAGTACATATTTTAGGACTACTATATGGTGCAAATGATATGAATAAAGCATGGTTTGGTTTTGATTTACTTTCTTGTGCTGTACCCGTCTTACCAGCCACCTTTACATTCAAATCCTTAAAGAACTGGTCAATGGAACTATGACTACCATTTACTACACCATACATTCCTTTATAAACAGCATCCCATGTAGCTTGGGAAATATTAATCTTGTTGTGTACTTTGGCTTTATTTTTCAATACAGTCTCACCCTTCGTATCTTTTACCTTATCCACAAGATTTAAGTCATAACAATTTTTCTGATTTACTAAAGTAGTAAGATATCTGGATATTTGAGAAGGGGTATAACTATTATTTCCCTGTCCAATTGTAGAACGTACTGCATCTTTAGTCGAAATAATTGGATCATATTCTGCGTCAGACAAGCCGGAAGTCGTATCAAATCCAAACATTTTTGCATACTTTTCCAAAACTTTTAATCCCTTTTTATGATTAGTTGCATTGTTACTCATCCAGAATCCCATTTGATAGAAAAAATAATTGCAAGAATGTTCAATTGCCTGAGAAACATTTATATTACCATGGCTTGAACTGGACCAGCATTTTGGTCTGCCTACCCCTGGTCCTCCTTCAAAAACTACTCCATCATGTATACGCTGGCCAATAGAGATATATCCATCTGTTAATCCAGCAATAGCTGCCAAAGGTTTGTAAGTAGATCCTGGAGCGGTTCGCTGCTGTACTGCCCGGTAAAGTGTCGGATAGGACTTATCTTCATATAATTGGAAATAATATTCTGTATCAATCTTATTGGCATATTTATTTGTATTGTATCCAGGATAAGATACACATGCCTTTACATTACCAGTTTTGGGATCAGTTATGATAATTGACCCAGAACATGGTTCCAAAGCCAGCATAGCAGGTGTAATTTTTAAATTCCGAATCTGGCTGCGAATAAATTCATAAGCAGAAACAGCTCCACTGGAAAGTTTTGCTACCTGCTCTTCATTATAAGATAAAACCCCTTGTTCATACAAGATAATACAAAGTTCACTTCCAGTAACAATCCCTTGATCTATCAAATAATAGTATACCTTTTTTGCAAAGTTTTTATCCTGCTTTAAACTTTGAAATACATAATCCATAATTTTCTTATAAATCTCTGTACTACTATAGTATTCATCTCCAATATCAAGTTTTGACAAATCAACCCAGCTATTTGCAATAGCATACTGTAAAAACTCACTAAAACTTATTTTATCATTTTTATATGCACGGAATTTAGCATTACTCTCATCTATTTCGCTGGCAAGAAGAATTCCTTCCTCCTTCAAGTAAGAATAGATATAACTTTGATAAGTCTGGTATTCTTCTGAAAGAGAGTCTGCTGTTTTATTACTATTCACTGACAAAATATTTTTCAGCTTTGAAACAGCTTCTTTTCTTCTGTTTATATATTTTTGATAAACTCTTTTCTCCTCATTAGAAGCATTCTTATCATTCAATGACATAATATCAATCACATTGTTATCAATTAATGCAAAATACACATCATAAATTGGAATCTTAATTCCTTCAGATGATTTTCCTTTTGTTCCAGCACTTTTACTGTTATGAATTTGACTAAGAAGGATATTTGCAAGTTTTTTCTCTAATAAATTATAACAAACCTTCTGTAATTCAGAATCAATAGTAAGATAAATATCATTACCAGAAGATGCCTTTTGAGAATCAGTAACCTCAAGTACCCTTCCTGACTGGTTTACCGTAAATTTCTCATATCCCCTTGCTCCATGCAGATAACTTTCGTATTCTTTTTCAATGCCTGTCTTACCAATCTGATCTGCTTCTGTATATAATTTTTTTGTTCCGTCTTTTTCAAATTGTGCCAGTTCTTCTTCATTTACAACACCAGTATAACCAATCACATGAGAAAAATATTTGGCTTCATTATACTTACGGTATGTTTCTATAGAAACTTCCACTCCTGGTAAGTCTGCACTATTTTCTTTCACCGCTATCATTGTTTTCTTATCTATATTACTGGCAACAGTTATTGGCAGATATTTTTTGAAACGGTTCAAAAATAATTCATACCGGACTGCCATAATTTTTATGGCATCCTCTAATTTATATTCATCGGAAATATTAAAACAATTACTAGTTTTTCCAGCAAGGTATTCATAAACCTCTTTTGCATCTGCATCTACTTGTTTTTCTGATAACTCTTTTATAGATTTCAGACAATAAACATCCCGTTTAAAATTAAGCAGAGCTGTTCCCTCTACATTAAACTCTAATTCACCTTTTTTATTTAACTGGATCTCAAAATCTATATCTATTTTGCAGTCATTTTTTTCCAATACTTGGATTAGCTGGTAAATCATTTTATTTTTCTCTGCATTTGTTTGTAATTCTTCCGAATCCTCTAAAGTAACAGAATGAGATAACTCGTTATATGCCAAAAGTACACCATTGCAATCATAGATATTTCCTCGTGTTCCTTTTAAGTGTCTTTCTTTAAAACTTTTTTTCTCACTTTCCTGGCTCATGGATTCTCCATTGACAATCTGCAAAACAAAAAGCCGGTGCACCAAAACAGATATTAGAAGAATATAGACAAGAACAATTGGAAAAATTCTGGTCTTTCCAACCCGGTCAAACCAATCTTTAAAAATATCCAACATAGTCTATGCACCCTCCTCCTTATCTTCCTGTTGTTCTAAACTAAAGTTCATTGCATGTAATAATTGATATAAAAATACAGAAATTAATACCGTATATACCATTTCTGGAAGAATAGTCCGCCAAATATAATAGAAAATATCCAAACGTCCTCTTAGCAAAAATTGAAATACATAATAACCAAAATTAAAAATAAAATCGCTAATTGCAATAAAAATTATTGGTACAGAAACTTCATCACGATAATATATTTCGTTACAAATACCTGCTACATAACCTATCAATACATATAAAAGTGCATTCATACCAATAAAGTCATTATAAAGCAAATCAATTAACAGCCCACTGGCAAATCCTACATACATACCTTCTGACTTGCCACGCATGTAACCGTATGCTACTACCACAATTAATATTAAATTAGGAACCATCCCTGCAAATGCAATATGCTGAAATACAGTTGTCTGCATAAGAAAACACAATAGAACAACACCTGCTGTAATAAAAAATCGTTTCATTTTTGCGATTCCTTTCTTTCTGTAACTAAACTGTTACCTAATCTACTGGTTTGGGCTTCATCTCTTCTTTTAATTCTGTAATCACAAGTACTGTTTCAATTTGGTCAAAATTTACAGCTGGGGTAATATATCCACATCTGGTAGCAAATGTACTATCAGTCTTTAACTCTTTAATATAACCAATCAAAATTCCTTCATGGTATTTATCACTAAGGTAAGAAGTTACCACTTCATTTCCTGTTGTCACCTTTGAGTTAGATTTTTCCAAATCAGAAAACTCCAACAATCCTTCGTCTTTTAATTTTAAATTTCCACTTACCATACAATTCTCGTTGGTCTTCAAAATCATGGCCCCCACATTACTGCTATCATCTACAATAGCACGGACTCTTGCCCAGTTATGCCCTACTTCTGTAATAATTCCCACCAGACCGCCGCCAGAACCATCACCTGCAAGCACATTCATATCTACCTTCAGTCCATCATCAGATCCCTTGTCAATTTTAAAAATATTATACCAGTTACCAGGATCTTTATCTATTACCCGGGCAGCTACTTTGGGATAACTTGCATATTTTTCATCTAGTTCAAAAAGTTTTCTAAGTTCCGATAATTCATACTTCTCCTGTTGTAAAATACGGTTCTCATAGGAAATATTATCTAATTGATTTTGTAATTCCTTATTCTGTTTCATTAATTCCTGCTTAGAAACAAAAATATCTGTCTTAATTGTAAAAAAGGAACCTACAGAATTGATTCCTTTCTGCATTGGTGTAATAACATCTCCAACTATCGCACGAATTGGAGAAAATGTTTCTTTGTACTTAAATGATGCTATAAGCAAAACTGAACACAACACTACAAAAAAAATTAATATATATTTGGGTTCAATAGAAAATCTATTTCTTCTCCGCACTGTTTTATTCCTCTTTCCCTACTATTATGTAAACGAAACAAAACTTGTTTGCTCCGTCTGTTTCATCTGTTATCGTCAATTCATTGTAACTGTTCATAGTTCTGAACAGTTACAATTATTTTACTATTGTTCCAAGACTTATCAACTTCCGGTTCTCAATTATTTTCCCAAGTCCAAGAACAACCGAATCTTCTGGTTCTTCTGCAATATTTACCTGAAGTCCAGTTTCAATACTTATTACTTCTGCTAACTTACGAATTCTTGCAGAACCTCCTGTAACATAAATACCTGTTTCAATAATATCAGAAGATATTTCTGGCGGGGTTCTCTCTAATATCATCTTAACCGCATTGATTATCCCGTTAATGTGCTCTTTTACACATTGGTATACTGTTTGGGAATCCACATGAGCTTCTTTGGGTAAGCCATTCACTACATCCCGTCCCAAAACTCTTATATACTCCTCTTCGTCTGGTGTCATGGCTGATGCAAGAGTTGTTTTAATTGTTTCTGCACTTTTCTCTCCAATAAAAAGATTATACTTGCGTTTTACTGCAGATTGGATAGACGCATCAATTTTATTTCCACCAATTGGAATTATCATACTAATTACAATTCCACCTAGAGACATAATTGCAATCTCTGTAGTATCTCCACCAATATCTACTGTCATAACACCTCTGGAACTAGTTACATCCACATCCATGCCAAGAGCAGTTGCAATTGGCTTCTCTACAACACGGACAGTTTTAGCTTTACCAATTGATTGTACTACCAAATCATAAAACGCACGCTTTTCAACTTGTGTAATATCTGTCGGTACAGCCACAAGAAAGTCTGAACCTTTTACCTTACCCTTTCCAGAGATTTTTTTCAGAAAGTGGTTTAAAAGTACCTGCATATTACTAATATCTGCAATTACACCATTTTGAATTGGTGTAGACACTTGAATATCCAAAGGTGCCTTTCCAAGCATCTCGTATGCATCGTCTCCTGTTGCTAAAATTCTCTTTTTCTTTTCTATGGCGATTACATTTTTCTCTGCAAGTACCACACCACTTCCCTTTCTATAAATCTTTATCATATTTGTACCAAAATCTACACCGTATGTTTTTCTACCCATCATTGTTATCTGCTCCTTCCAAACACCTATTCTGCAGATTGATTTTGTGAGGGTCTAAAACTTCATGACCTTCACTTTGAAATCATACCTTTCTCACGAAAACTAAAAAAGCGGTTATCGCCTATAATAATATGATCTACTAATTGAATACCAAGCAATTCCCCTGCCTGAAAAACTCTTTTTGTTATGGAAATATCCGCATTGCTAGGAGAAACGTCACCACTCGGATGATTATGCAAAAGTACAATATTCACTGCTCCATAACGCACTGCTTTTAAAAAAATCTCCCTTGGTTCTGCCAGTGCTGCATTTACTGTCCCCTTAGAAATTACAAAATCTTTTATTTTATGACACTTTGTATCCAATAACAATAATACCACATGTTCGCATTCTAAGTGACGTAACTCCTGCATATAATGTTTTGCAATTTCCTTTGGTTGATTTAATACTGCACTCTCAGGCAAATGTGCTTTTGCCATTCGTTTGGTAAGTTCCGTAACACATAAAAGCTGAATTGCTTTTACCCGTCCAATACCATGAATACTCATAAAGTCTTCCAATGTAAGGTAGTTTAGCCCTATCAAACCAGATTTCCCTTTAGAATAATTCAGTATACGATTGGCAAGTTCATTAACCCTCTCTCCCTTTGAACCCGTTTTAATGATAACTGCCAGTAATTCTGCATCTGATAAACTTGCTACACCATATTTCTCACACTTTTCATACGGACGCTCTGATACTGGCAATTCCTTTAATGTTAAATGTTTCATACACACTCCTTTTGGTGTGCATAAAGTATTTATCCTCTTTTTGACCGAAACCAAGACAAGTTTCACGCTACATTGTAACACATTTTACCAAATTTGTATAGAAATAAATTACAACTTTATCAATTGTTTTTCATATAATTTCTCCAATGACATCATAATGCCATATTTTGCATGATACCAAGTAAGCCCTCCCTGAAAATATACCGCATAAGGCGGCTCTATTGGACCATCAGCACTTAGTTCAATGGAAGAACCCTGAATAAAAGCACCTGCTGCCATAATTACATCTGAATGATATCCTGGCATTGCCCAAGGTTCTGGTGTTACATAGCTATCTACTGGTGCTGCTGCCTGTATTCCTTCGCAAAATGCAATGACACCCTCTGGAGTACCAAGAGTAACTGCCTGTATAATATCATGACGGCTTTCAATACCATTAGGAACAACAGCAAATCCCAGCTTTTCATAAATGTTAGCTGCAAAAATTGCCCCTTTTAAAGCCCCGGATACTACTTGCGGTGCCATAAAAAATCCTTGGAAAAGCTGCTGGTTTAACCCAAGAGTCGCACCAACTTCTTTGCCAAGCCCTGGTGCAGTAAGACGGTATGCACATTGGTTTATATATTCTTCTTCTCCCACAATATATCCACCAATTGGAGCCAGCCCGCCTCCAGGATTTTTAATGAGAGACCCTACACATAGATCTGCCCCCACATCAGTAGGTTCTATAGTTTCTACAAATTCTCCATAACAGTTATCCACCATACAGATAACCTTGGGATTTATCTCTTTCACAAAATGAATTAACTCTCCAATCTGGGAAACGGAAAGAGTAGGTCTTGTCTGATATCCCTTTGAACGCTGTATAGTAACCATTTTTGTATGTTCATTCATAGCCTTACCGATATTCTCATAATCAAAAGTGCCATCTGATAACAAATCTACTTGACGATAAGTAATTCCATATTCTTTTAGGGAGCCAGGTGTGTTATTTTCGCCAATTCCAATCACACCTTCCAATGTATCATAAGGTTTACCGACAGGTGACAGCAGTTCATCTCCTGGTCTCAGATTAGCAGCAAGAGCTACAGTTAAGGCATGGGTGCCACAGGTAAGCTGTGGACGGACTAATGCTGCCTGGGCATGAAAAGTATCCGCATATACCTGTTCTAAGGTGTCTCTTCCCAAATCATTATAACCATAACCAGTAGTTGCCGAAAAATGTACATCACTTACTTTATTTTTCTGCATAGCTTGTAAAACCTTTAATTGATTGTATTCTGCCACTTGATCAATAGCTGCAAATCGTTCTTTTAAATTCTCTTCTATATTTTCGCAAAATTGTAAAACTGGTTTACAAATGCCTAACTTTTGGTACATAGATTCCATATTCATCCTAATAGTCCTTTCCATTCTATTTTTCACTTATTTCTTATAAAATATACCATGTTTGGAAAAATTTACTCTAAAAGTCCTGACAAACGGTTGCATTTTGTGAAGTTTATTTACAAAGGAATGTAACTATTTGCCTGGCTAACTGTATGAGTGCGTAGGGCGATAGTCTGGAGTACAAATACAGTTGGTGATTGCGGGGGCACAAAGCACGAAGCAATCAATTTTTATTTATGGTGATGCTGCCCAAGGCAGCATGGAAGTGTACTTTGAGAGTATTATCGATACTTTCATTCTGTTATATTTTTTTCTTTTAATTTTGCCATACAAAAAGAAAGTACCTTTTTTTCATCGGAAAACAAAGATTTATCTACCCATATAACATCCTTTTCCCTGCGAAACCATGTAAGTTGCCTTTTCGCAAAATGTCTAGTGTCACGTTTTAAAATATAGATGGCTTCCTCTAAAGAAATTTCTCCCAAAAGATAAGCATAAATTTCTTTATAACCAAGTCCCTGCATAGAAACTAAATCTTTGGAATATCCTTTCTTCTTCAAAGCAGCTACTTCTTCCAAAAGTCCCTTTTCCATCATCAAATCTACACGTTTATCAATTCGTTCATATAACACTTTCCTGTCATTGGTAAGCACAAAATAAGCAAAGTTGTAAGGAGATTCTTTCTCTTTTTCTTCTTCATTATGCCTTGAAATCTTCTTTCCTGTCAGATGGTAAAATTCCAACGCACGAATAACTCGTTTTATATTATTTTCATGAATAGTGTCAGCACTCTCTGGATCTACTTCTCTTAACTTTTCATGAAGAACAGTTGATCCATGTTCCTTTGCAAAATCCTGCAATTCTTCCCTAAATGCCTTATCTTCTTTATTTTCATCAAAGGAAACATTTTTTAATAATGCCTGGATATAGAACCCAGTACCGCCCACAATAATAGGAATTTTTCCTTTTTCATATATTTGTTTCATATAGTGTTCTGCATATTCTTTAAACTTTACCACATGAAACTCCTCATCTGGGGAAAACTCATCCACCAAATAATGAGGAACTCCTTGCATTTCATGAGGCATAATCTTTGCAGTTCCAATGTCCATTTCTTTATATACCTGCATAGAGTCAGCAGATATAATCTCACCACCAATTGCTTTTGCAAGATTAATGGATAATTCTGTTTTTCCCACTGCTGTAGGTCCCGTTAAAATAACAAGGGGTTTCTTCATAACTCTCTCCTTCTTTCTATCCAATAATCCTTTTAAACTTCTTTTCCAGTTCATATTTACTCATAGAAACAATTACTGGTCTGCCATGAGGACAATGATAAGGATTTTCAAGTTCCATAAGTTCATCAATCAGTGCTTCTGCTTCCGCATAAGAAAGTTTTGTATTTCCTTTTACTGCTGCCTTGCAAGACATAGATGCCACTTTTTCCAGAACAACTTCTGAAGATTTTAAATGTACCTCTTCCAATAAAGAACCTATCAGTTCCATAAGAAAATCCATAGATGCAATTCCAAATAAATTGCCAGGAACTGCCCTTACGGAATATTCCTTTCCTCCAAAAGATTCTATTTCAAAACCAATCTTAGTCAATTCAGGCAGATAACGCTCCAGTGCTTCCTGTTCCCTCATATTAAGTGTTAAGATAATAGGCGGACTAAGCATCTGGGAAGTAAATTGTTTCTCTTCTATATTTTTCATAGTTTGTTCAAATAAAACTTTCTCATGTGCTGCATGTTGGTCAATCATATACAGTTTATCCTGATATTCCACCATCCAATAAGTTTCAAAAACCTGTCCAATGATACGATGATGTTTTTTCGCTTCCTTATCCAGAAGTTTTTCGGAGAACACAGACACCTGCTGGATATTCTCTTTTTTGATAATAGGTTCCTCTATATTTTGTATAGAAGGCTTTTCTGGTATGGGCAGAGTAGATGGCATAGGCATATAGGAAACTTCCTCTTTCAAAACTGCTGTCATTTTCTCTTGATTTTCTTTTTGTTTCTTCTCTCTTTCTATCCGCTTTTCCTCAAAAGGCTCTGGTGCAGAGAATTTTTTCTCTTCTCTTTTTTCATTTTCCTCTTCTTTTTTTATCAAAGTTACCTCAGGAATCATCTCTTTTCCTGCCAATGTTTCTGATATGGCATCTAAAATGTATTGATAAATTTCCTGATTGTCAGCAAAACGAATCTCCATTTTGGTAGGATGCACATTGACATCTAAAAGATTGCTGTCCATTTCAAAATATAATGCTGTCATAGGATAACGATGCTGCATAGTATAAGGTTTATATGCTTCCTCTATTGCTTTTCCAATAATTTTGTCTTTAATGTATCTTCCATTCATAAAATAATTCATGTAATTTCGGTTTCCTCTGGAAACAATAGGTTTTGCTATAAATCCCTGAATAGAAAGATTTCCTTTTTTGGTATCAATCTCCAGCAATTCTTTGGCAATATCTCTTCCATAAATATGATAAATGATATCCTTTAAATTTCCGTTTCCAGAGGTATGCAGACGAAGCTGGTTGTTATTTAAAAATTTAAAGGCAATATTAGGGTGGGAAATAGCAAGCCGCTCTACCAGTTCTCCAATATAACCTGCTTCTGTCTGGGCAGATTTTAAGAATTTCTTTCTGGCAGGTGTATTGTAAAATAAATTTCTCACAACAAAAGTTGTTCCCTCTGGACAGCCAATCTCCTCCATGGATTTTTCCTTACTGCCCTCAATAATATAACAATTTCCCATAAGAGAATCTCTGGTTTTTGTAATCAATTCCACTTGGGCAACGGCGCTAATACTAGCCAGTGCTTCTCCTCGGAAACCAAGACTGGAAACGGTAAGAAGGTCTTCTACCGAACGGATTTTACTGGTAGCATGCCGTTTAAATGCAGACGGAATATCCTCTGGGAGAATCCCGCTGCCATTATCTGTAATTCTTATAAAATCAATGCCACCGCCTTTTATCTCCACAGTAATTGCATTTGCCCCAGCATCAATAGCATTCTCCACCAATTCCTTTACTACAGCAGAAGGTCTTTCTACTACTTCGCCTGCCGCAATTTTATCAATGGTACTCTGGTCTAATAAAACAATCTTACTCACGGACAATTCCTCCTACCATTTTTCCTTGATTTTCTTTTGTATCTGGTAAAGTTTATTCATGGCATCCATTGGGGTAAGAGCATTTAAATCCATATCCCGTATTTCCAGAAGAAGTTCATTTCCAGAAGGCATATTGCCAACCCCATCAAACAGGGACATCTGTTCCGTATTCTTTTCCTCTTTTACCACAGACTGTTTAGTCTTTTGCCCTACCGCAATGTTTTTCGTTTTCTCAACAATATCGTTATCTGTTAATTCATTCACAATCTCTCTGGCACGTTTTAATACACTATCTGGCACACCTGCCAGTCTTGCCACCTGTATACCATAACTTTGGTCTGCACCGCCTTTTATGATTTTTCGGAGAAATACAATATCTTCTCCCTGCTCCTTAACAGCAATACAATAATTATCTACACAGTCAAGTTTCCCTTCCAGCTCTGTTAGTTCATGGTAATGGGTAGCAAATAAGGTCTTTGCACCAATTAACTTTGGATTAGCAATATGCTCTACTACTGCCCATGCAATACTAAGTCCATCAAAGGTACTGGTTCCCCGTCCGATTTCATCTAAAATCAGCAAACTATGGCGGGTAGCATTACGAAGAATATTGGCAACTTCTGTCATTTCTACCATAAAGGTACTTTGACCAGATGCCAAGTCATCTGATGCACCAACTCTGGTAAAAATTCTGTCTACCACACCAATATTTGCAGATGCTGCTGGAACAAAACAACCAATCTGTGCCATAAGTACAATTAAAGCAGTCTGCCTCATATAAGTAGACTTTCCTGCCATATTCGGTCCTGTAATAATTCCAATATGATGTTTCTTTTCATCTAAATAAGTATCATTAGCTACAAACATATCATTAGGAATCATCTTTTCTACAACAGGATGTCTGCCCTCCTTGATATCCAGTACTCCCTTAGTATTGATAACTGGGCGGACATATTGGTTATGTTCCGCTACTAAAGCAAGGGAAGCATATACATCAATACCCGCAATGGCTTTTGCTGTTTCTTTTATTCTTACTACTTGGGCTGCAATTTTTTCACGCATTTCTACAAATAATTCATATTCCAAAGCAAACAATTTGTCCTCTGCACCAAGTATCACATCCTCTAGTTCCTTTAATTCTGGTGTAGTATAACGTTCTGCATTGGTAAGAGTCTGCTTTCTTGTCCATGATTCGGGTACTAAATCTTGATAAGATTTTGTTACTTCTAAGTAGTAACCAAAGACTTTATTAAATTTTACACGAAGATTTTTAATTCCTGTAGCTTCCTTTTCCCTTTCCTCTAACTGGGCAAGCCATGTTTTTCCTTCTGTTTTTGCCTTCCTGAGCTTGTCCACTTCTTCATTATAGCCTTCTCTTATAATGCCTCCTTCTTTTACGGAAATTGGCGGTTCTTCCCCGATACCAGAACGAATCAGCTCTGCTATATCTTCTAAAGTATCCATGCTGTTATACAATCTGGTTAATTCCATACACTGGGCATCTGCCAGCAGAGTCTTAATAGGTGGGATCATTTCGATTGAAGATAAAAAAGCAGTCAGATCTCTTGGATTTGCAGAACGGTAAGATACTTTACCAATCAGCCTTTCCAAATCATAAATCGGGTTTAGATATTCCCGTAATTCTTCTCTGGTAATCACATGCTGGTTTAGTTCTTCTATGGCATCTAATCTTGCCTCTATATCCTCTCTCCGTATTAATGGCTGTTCTATATAACTTCTTAATAATCTTGCTCCCATAGCTGTTTTGGTCTTATCAAGAACCCAAAGGAGAGAACCTCTTTTTTGTTTTTCACGCAGAGTCTCCACAAGTTCTAAATTCCTTCTGGTTGCAGAATCCAAAATCATATAAGAATTGGAAGCATAAGGAGTAATCCCTGTAATATGGGAAAGGGCATTTTTCTGCGTTTCCAGAAGATACTGCATTACACCGCCTGCTGCAATAGTACCAACTGGGTAATCTGTAATACCAAGCCCTGTTAGTGTTTTTACATGAAAATGTTCCATCAGGCAGCGTTCCCCTAATTCTCCATCAAAATACCAATTATCCAGAGTGGAAACTGCAATTTGCAAACGCTCTGACACTTCAGACAAATCTACTCCTGACATAGCCAGTGCTTCATTGCATATAATCTCAGTCGGTGCAAATTTATGTAATTCATCTATAAGTTTTTTTCCATTGTCAACCTCTGTCAAATAAAAATCACCTGTTGTAACATCCACTGTAGCAATTCCAAAAGCAGAAACTCCATAAAAAATCCCCATAAGATAATTATTCTTTGTTTCATCCAAGGATTGGGTATTTAAGTTTGTACCAGGTGTAACAATCCGCACTACTTCACGTTTCACCAGCCCTTTTGACTCTTTGGGATCTTCTACCTGTTCACAAATCGCTACCTTATAACCTTTATTTACCAGCCTTGTCAGATAGCCTTCTGAAGAGTGGAAAGGAATTCCACACATAGGTGCCCTCTCCTCTAATCCACAGCTTTTTCCAGTTAATGTAATCTCCAATTCTCGGGATGCAGTAATCGCATCCTCAAAAAACATCTCATAAAAATCACCCAGACGATAAAATAAAATACAATCCTTATACTCTTCTTTCGTTTCCACATATTGTTTCATCATGGGGGTTAATTTATCTGTCATAGTATCCTCCTTTTGTAATCTCTATACTTGTTTCCAAATACCTTTTTCTAGAAATGTATTTGCTAAATTTTCTGCTTTTTCAATAATATCTTTCTGATATCCCATCATACCAAGAAGTTTAATAGCGTTTCTTGAAATTGCCTTTCCACTTCGGAGTATATAGTCAAACAGCACATTACCCTCTTCCACCTGTTCTTGGAAATGGTAATTATCATAATGTTTTTCTAAAATATGGGTTAGTTCTAAATCATGAGTTGCTGCAAAACAAATGGCATTAGTATCTGCAAAGCTTTTAAGAATCTGGGAGGATGCTGCAATACGCTCTAAAGTATTTGTTCCCCGAAGCACCTCATCTACAAAACAAAGAGTTGGAAGTTCTTCCTCTATCTGGTCTAAAATTCTCTTTAAAGACTTAATTTCCACAATATAATAACTTTCATTTCCCTGTAAATCATCACGAAGTGCCATGGAGGAAAGTATCTTGAAATAAGAAGCTTCATAAGTCTTTGCGGCAGCAGTATGCACTGTCTGTGCCAAGATTCCGTTAATGGCAGCAGTCTTTATAAAAGTGGACTTACCAGATGCATTAGATCCAGTAATCAAAACTGGTCTGTCTGCCTTTATGGAATTAGATACTGGTTCTGTAATCATTGGGTGATAACCTTTTTCCATATAAAACTTTGGTTTCTTTGTTGAAATAAGTTTTGGAATACAATACCCTTCCTCACCAAGCCAGGTACGAAAAGAGGCTACTGCAATCATAGAATCTAAAAATCCTAAAATTTCATACATTTCATTTAACTTTTTTTGATGATTCTTTACTTTTTTTGCCATAGAATCAAATTTAATTAAGTCAAAATGAAATAACATACGCACATAATCCAGTAATACATCCCACATAGAGCCAGCATCCCCTTTACAAAATACAATAAAAGAACCTCGCTCAAAACCTGCAAAGTCATGGGAAATCTCTCTTAAACGTTTCAAATATGGCTCTACCTTGTCCATGGAGTTCTTCTCTATTGTCTTTGCTCCCTCCAACATACGGATAATGTACATAAATACATTATAGTATTTTTCAATATGGGACTTTCGCTGGAAATAATAAATAATATTATTAACTACAGTACAGACAAATAAAACCACTCCATACACGGCTGGTACAATTTGAAAAACTGATAATCCCATAAGCAGTATAGATACTACCAACATAGATGACATAAAAATACTGGCAATGGGACTATGACTTGGAATCTCCTCTATTCTATTCAAATATTGATAAAGCGAAATATTCTTTAATTTCCCCATAAGGTGAAATTCCAACTGCAGTTTTTGTCTGTCCTCTGCATTCTTCTGAAAAAAAGAAATCAGTTCTTCTCTTTCTTTCAACTTTTCAGGAGAAACCTCCAAACGTCGTAGAAGAGCATAAAGATAATCTTCTCCCATAGAGCTTCCTGTCTGGTTCATCATCATAAAAATGGTATCCATATCCACATCATTCCATGTAATATCATCCACATCATATTTTCCAGGATTTGCCCTGTAAAATTCTGCAATGGCAGAAAATTTCTCGTGGGTATAACTAGCAGTCGGAAGATTTCCCCATTCCTTTCCTATTTTTCTTTTCATTTTGGCAAGTAATTCTCTCTCATCATATTTTGATTTAATCATAAAAATAATAGCAAGAACTGCAAGGCCAATTAAAATATATCCTACTGTATCCATAAATCACTAATCCTTTCAATTTGTTATTAAACTGATGTGTTGCTGAAGGTGGCATTATTAAAATGAAAGCGTCGGTTACTATGCACTTCGTGCTATCGCTAACACTGTCATAATAAAAAAAGTCCTCTTGAGATTATACCTCAAAAGAACTCTTTTTTAAACTACTTATGTTGAAAAATTCTTTTTATGTTGCATTTTAGTTACTGTAAGCACCACAGGTGTAAACTGCAACCATTTTTAGTCATTTATCACACGGCCAACCTTAATTGGGGTACGATAAAATGCATTAGATATCTTGATACCTGTTCTTTCGTTGCTAGCATGAATTACTTGGCCACCACCAATATACATGGCTACATGGCTAACAGAACCACCATATCCATAAAAGAATAAATCTCCCGGTTTTGCTTCACTGGCACTGATTGTTCTAGTTGCAGAAGCCTGTGCAGAAGAAGTTCTTGGAAGTCCATATCCAAAATGTGCATAAATTCCCATGGTAAATCCAGAACAATCTGTTCCATTTGTAAGACTTGTTCCACCATAAACATAACGATTACCAAGAAACTGTTTTGCATAGGACACCATAGAAAGCCGGACTGAACTTTGTCCAGAAGAATCGGAACTGCCACTTCCTCCTGTTTCTTTTGTCTCTGTAGAAACAGCTCTTTTTAACTCATAAGAAAATGTAACAAATTCCTTTGATACAAATGTCTTCTCATCATCAATGGATACACAGACCCAGTCCGCTAATCCTTCCTTCATAGCTTCTTTATCTACATCACGGATATATGCCTTTGTTTTTTTTGTGTTAAAATGTTTTGAAATAAAATTGCTCACATACTTTTCGCTTATATTTTCTCTTACTACTTCTAGTTCCTCTCCATTTGGGACTAAGGTGTACTTGGCTGACTGCGTGCTTGGCAAAAAACGTGCATTCAGAGTTTCTGTCTTAACAGTTGCTATTTTCTTACCAACCTTAAGGGCAAGTGCCTCTGCCTCCTCATCCATAATGAGATATTTAGCTAAAACATACCCCTGTATATCACCAGATTTAATCTTAGCCCAGCCGCTTTTTGTAATCTTCTCTACATTACATGCAGCATACTTACCCATCTTTGCAATTACTTTAGAATCTGTACTTGCCTTTTTGCGGACATTCAAAGATTCCTCAACATCCGCAATGCCCAAACGATCATACTTGATATTCAGTTCGATATCTTCAGCGACTACTGTATTCACAGCAGCTAAAGCGGCATCTTTGCCTGCATCTACTACACTTTTGTTATCTGTTTTCTCTTTGTTATCTTTTGCATATTCCTCCAGAGCTACAGATACTCCTGCTACGGAATTGTTATCAGTTAAAACTGTCTGCTTTGCCAGAACTGGCAGGCTACCCGCCTGAAACATTAAACTTCCTGCCAGACCGATTGCAGATACCTTAACTAAGTGACTTTTCATATGTTACCTCCTTAAAGTTGGCATATGTGTTATCTTCCGCAATTTTTTCAAAACATGATTTATTATAACAATTCTGTAGAACCTTGTCAATAAATGTTTATTTGTAATCTTTTGGTATATAAAAGACTGCTTTTATACATAAGCTTATATAATAATACAAACCAGACCACCATTACTGTCATTTACCACTTTTTGGATAGTATCCTGCAATTTAATCTGGCTTTCATCTGTTAATTTTCCAACCTTATTTTGAATTCCCTCTTCCACTAATTGTCCTATAGACTTGCCAAAAATATTAGTAGACCATATTCCAGATGGGTTGTCATTGGCATTCTCCTTAATATAAGAGATTAAATCCTTTGCCTGCTCTTCACTTCCAACGATTGGTGCAATTTCCGTTTCAATATTTGCTTTAATCAGGTGAATGGATGGTGCTACAGCCTTAATTTTTACTCCATATTTACTTCCATGGCGTATAATTTCTGGTTCATCTACCGAAATTTCCCCTATAGTCGGTGTAACCACGCCATATCCTTTCTGCCGTACTTCTGAACCTGCAACCGACAGTTTCTCATATTCTTCCCGTTTGTCGGCAAGTTCCCTGAGAGTTTCCATAAGCTGATACTCACTGCGGATCTCTACGCCAATCATTTCACTTAGTATCTGGTAATAATAGGACTCTTCCATATCTATTTGTATGCGTACAATTCCTTTTTCCATATCTATCTGATCTAATTTTAATTTACGGATATACATATTTTCTACCTGCAAATTATCTGGAATGGCGTCCCGCATAAGCTCCAATTTGGAAAATACCTCACGCACAGATCCTAAAAGTTCCTGCTTTAGAGGATGTTCACCAGACAACATTTCCACCCATTTTGGAGTAAAGAAATGAATCTGGCTAATCGGAAATACCGACAGAATCCGCTCCATGATCTGTGTAATATCCTCCCTGCGAAGCTGCTCACAATTTACTGGCATGACAAGCACCTGATATTGTTCCTCCATACGCTTTGCCAGCCGTGTAGTTTCCTCACTATAAGGATGTGTGCTGTTTAACAGCACAACAAACGGTTTTCCAATGGCTTTTAGTTCTGATATTGTTTTTTCTTCTGGTGCTTCATAGGCGTTTCTTGGCAATTCTCCAAAACTTCCATCTGTAGTTACCACGAATCCAATGGTTGCATGTTCATTAATTACTTTCTGAGTGCCTACTTTAGCTGCCTCACTAAAAGGAATTTCATGATCATACCAAGGTGTTTTTACCATACGTTCCACATCATTTTCCATGTGGCCGCTTGCTCCCTCTACCATATACCCCACACAGTCAATCAGGCGGATTTTTACCTTCGTATCCCCAGAAATAGCAATCTCTGCCGCCTCTTTAGGAATAAATTTCGGTTCAGTTGTCATAATTGTTTTTCCAGTGGCGGATTGGGGCAGCTCGTCAATGGCTCTTTCCCTGCTATGTACATCTTCAATGCCCGGAATTACCAGCAAATCCATGAAACGTTTAATCAAAGTAGATTTCCCTGTTCGTACCGGACCTACCACCCCTATATAAATCTCTCCCTTTGTCCTTGCTTGTATATCTTTGTAGATTTGAAACTGTTCTTGCATAACTGCCTCCTTATAGTCGATTTACCGTTACTACATAGTGGTCTCTAATGTATTTTATGAAAACATCAAAAAAAATATACCAGATTTAAAATCTGGTATATCTTTCTTTATTACTTTTTATATTCTTCCACTAATTTTGCATGTACAACAAAACGCTTATCATCTGAAGAAGTACAGGTAGACAGCGTAATGGTCCTATTCTCTGTAGATACCTTAACCCCTGTATCCAGATATGAACTTTGCTTGGCTAAATCTATAAAATCCTGATACTCCTTATCATCCTTATAAACCACATTATACACCCGTCCCTTAGCATCTGCTACATGGTAAGAAAACACCTTATAAGTATATATTACCTTTGGAGTAAGTATAAAAAAATACTTATTCTTTTTGTAAAAATTTTCATCACAAAATTTCTTTAATGTTCCAAACATAGATCCATTTTTCATGTTATGTCCATAAATAATGGTATGTTTATCAGTTAGGTTATTCGTATTCCGATAGTCTATAAAAATACTGCCAAAATTATTAGGGGTTTTATCGTATGCCTGATGCAGATAGGTATCATTATTTTCTCCTTGCAAAAGGGGGTAACTAATAGATCCATAAGGCAGATAAAGCCATCCAAAAATATCTGGATTCGTTTTTTTCAATGCTTTAAAATCCACAGAAATATTTAAAACGGTTTGTCGTTCTTTTGCCTCTTCGCTAGCTTCTGGCATCATCGTCTCTGTTGGTGTTTTTGTAGTGACTACCTGTTGCTTAATATTATCATAAAGTTGTTCTCCTTTTTTATAATTCATTTGAATCATAATAAGTTTATATATTGAAAACAAACAAATCACAACACAACTGATTAATATTATAATACGTATTTTTCTTTTCATCTTACATATTCCTTTCCCTTTTTTATTATCTCATAGGTGATTGTGAAACTCAAGTTTCTTTTTTAATTTTTGTGCTAAATTAACAGTATTGTATCATCCAATCAATACTTCCTTTCCCTTAAATGCAAAACCATATTTTCGGATTTTCTCTTTCGCAATACCTTTTTCCACAAGAACTTGATCATACTTCTTCTCTTCAATCTGTGCAAGGGCAGATGCTACCGTATCAGAAAGCTTTTTTTCACTGTTTTGATTAAAAATTTTAAATTCTATAATAAATGCATTATCCTCTTTCCATATCGGAGAATATAGCCTCCTTACTTACTCTTGTAATTCCTGTCATAATGACACGCTCCAAAAAAGGAGGTCTGCTACGTATTTTTTCAAAATCCTGGATTCCTATTGCTACTGTATCTGCCATGCTGTTTTCCTCCCTCTTCCAAATAAAAAACCTTATACCCCTCCATTATTCGCAATTTATATTTATTATATCAAAATTTCCTATAAACTTCTATTAATTATTATATTCTTTCACAAAAACGTAACAGTCCAACCATGTCGTTTATATTTTGCCAGAATATACACTATATTTAAAAATATTATAAATTGGCTGGCAAAATATTCATGAATGGTGTTAAGCATATACTTTTGCATAGCTGAACTGTAACAAAAAACAGACAAGCTTCCCAAAGAAAGTCATGTCTGTTTTCATTACTATTTTCTCTTTCCTAAAATAATACCATTATACAAAATTCCCAATAATGATACAAAACAAACAACTCCCCAAAAGAAAATAGGTGTATCGTCTCCTGTCTTTGTGGCAGATTCCTCTGGCAAATCTGGTGTTACATCTATTTTAGGAACATCACCACCTACTGACTCTTCTGGATTTTTGGTTTCATTTGGAGTTTCTGGTTTTTTTGTCTTCTTTGGTGTCTTTGTAGTTACTGGCTTTGGTGTCTTACTTGGTCTTGGTTCAATACTAGGTTTTGCCATAGGATTATCATCTCCACCAAGTTCAAAATCCGTTGGTGTTGGAGTAATTGGAGGTGGAGAATTTGTAGGTCTTGGTGTCATAGAAGGTTCTGGAGTATCTTCTGGTTCACCTATATCAAGAGGTTTATCTGTTACCTCTACCTGTGGCTTCGATGTTGGCTCCAAAGTTTCTTCTGGCAAAGTTGTAGGCGGCTCCTGGGTAGGTTCTTCTGGTACTATAGTTGGAGCAGAACTAGTTGGAACAGGAAGCGGTTTTGAAGGTGATGCTGGAGGTGGTGTTGGTGTTGAAGGTTTCAACATCTCCTCAGTAACAAATACCCAGTCTACTTTAGTCTGACAATAGGAGTGACTCCAACTTCCTGGCAGAGTAACTGATGCAACTAGCTGATAACTCTTTCCTTTTAGAAAAGTTCCAAGACATACTGCTTTTTCTTTAGATAACATATCCTTAGAAGAATCATTTTCAAAAAGTGCTCCTTTATAAATCTCTCTTTTTTCTCCTGATGAGTCAATGGAGTGAATAGACAATATAAGTTCTTTTAATAATTCCCATTCGGTATTACTTCTGGCAACTGCCATATTGCCATTATCATCTGGAATTTTTGCATATAAATATACTTTTACTGGATTGTCATAAATATTCTTAATAGAAATAATTTGTTCTACTGTTTGACCTGGCATCAACCCTTTTACATTTAAAAATAAGTCTGTACCATCTTTAAACGAAACGAAATCACCACTATTTCCTACAAATTCCACTGCACTCTGGGTAACTGCTGATTGAGTAGCTACAGAAGGATTCGGAATATCATTCTTAAAGTCTTTGCCAAATTCCGCACCTTGTTCCCAATTAATAATCGTATTGCCATTTTTAGTAGGTGTATAATAATCTGATTGAACTGCTTCTGCTACTACGGTAATCTTTCCTTCAGCATTTGGATTTTTATCAATATTATCTTGTACTATTGCACCAGGAGATACACAAAAACTTTTCATAAAAGGAATTATGGCACTTGGGGTTACCACTTTTTGATAATAATAATACACATAATCACTATCTTCCGATTTTCCAATACTCCATCCGTCTTCCACAGAAGGTTCAATGGCTTCTGCCTTAAATTGGAATTGAGGTTCACTATCATTATTCAACCATTCTCTTTTTACCTTCATTCGGATGTATGCAGGATAATCTCCAACATTCTCTACACTGACAAACTTTTCAATTTGCTCACCAGGCATTATATTTCTATGATTAAAATTTGGATCTTTACTATAAAGATTTACCTCTTCATCATCTTGATTATGGAGAGCAATTTTCACATTACCAATAGTAACCACATTTGTAGCTGTATTTATCGCATTGTTTGCCGCATAAGCAATGGTGATTCCAATGGCACTAAAAATAAGAATAGACAAAAATATAAATATTTTTCCTTTTCTCTTTTTTGCTCTTTTCGCCATAAAAACCACCTCCTATCACTTTACTCTGGTGTAGAAACACCAATATGTTCCTCTATTAAACCATTTAAAGCCTTTTTTCCTTCTGCTGAACTAACATTCCCTTGTACTGCAAAGGCACAGATATTAATATGAAATCCTTTTAGCTGTCCCTTTGTCTTATTCACCTCAATGGTTTTGGTTTTTGTAGTATCCTCAACCACTATACGATCTTCCATGGTAAATTTTTCTGTAATTTTATATCGGTATTTTTCCTCATTAAAATCCTTATTATATCTATCATAAGCCTTACTTACTTTCACTTTATCAAAAAGTGTAATAGCAGCTCCTGAGGTTACTGATGTAAAAACAACATCATCTATAGCATCATCTATAGTTACAGCGGTGTTATTAGAAGTTCCTTTTGCTGAACCATAATAAAAAATCCGATAATCTGGATCATGCACCCAGCCATTCCGAATTCCATCACCAAGATCATACAACTTTTCCTCTTCTGAACTTATCACGCTTCCTGTAACCACTCCTCCTCCTTTAACTTTCTGAAAGGAATATATTGTGGCATATTCTTTAAATTTATTATAATTTACTTCTTTTAATGTAATTTCCTTCGTATCATAATCAACTTCTTCTATATAGTAACGCACAACAACTGCGATATATTCGTCCATCTCAACATCTTGTATATAAACTGTAGGGTCTTTATCTAACATCATCCCTGGAGTAAATTCTTCTCTTCTTTTTTTATTTTCCTCTGTGTCATATTTTTTCTCTTCTAAGTTTATCTTTACACCTTCACCCAGTGTAAAGATGTTAATTGCCTCATCGGTTCTGTACCGTAACCAAGCAAGGGTTCCTATTATAATCAGGCAACAAACCATGACAATTGCCAGGATAACAAGAATTATCCTCTTTTTTCTATTCTTTTCTACTGTCATGGTATCACCTCCCCCGTTTCTTTCAATCTGGTTTGTCTTTAAAATTCCATATATTCGTAATTCTAATACCTCTGCTAGTAACTAGTACCAGCCCAAAATAAATACTTGTATATTATACCTGTTTTCAATCTGCATTTCAATATGGTAATAAAAGTACCACTCCACTCCTTATGGAATGTTATCTACATTTGTTAAGAAGGGGTGGCACCTATATTACCTGTTAAATATTTTAATAAACATCTGCTTCGTTACTGTCAATTTTATTGATTCTTTCTATTATGTAAGTATACTTAGTTCTTAATTTAACCTAAATTTGAGGTATCAACACCAAATAATCCCATTAATTCCTTCTTTACACTATTTGCATCTACTGAATCAAGACTTGTAAGTTCACTTATTAAATTTGTATCAGTTCCTCTAATCTCATTTTTAATTGCTGCACCTTCTACTTTAATCTCAAACTTTGGCAAATATACATTTACTTCTGGATAGGTATCTTTGTCTGTCTGATTAGGATTGGCTTTCTTATAACCATTACCAATAATAGTGTTTTGAGGTAAAACCTGTATTCTATCAAACAAAGATGTTGTAACACCATTATTGTTCACAGCCCAAGTATCAAATGTATCCTTATTAGCATCAGTTATATTATCCTTATCAGTATTATTAGAGATAGTCTTTTTAAATATGAAAATAGCCCATGTTGCATCAGATTCTATACTAGTCTTGTTTCCATAAGTAAAGTTAGCTGGTAATTTACCACTAGCATCTACATCCTCTGAAGTACAAATCAAAGTCCAATCAGCATTAAATTCTGTTTTATATGGGATTGTATCCTTGTCTGCTCCAGTATTAGCAATCTGTATATTTATAAGTTTTCCTATCTCTTCCCATGTTGCATCCTTCAAGACAATCTTGTCTTTATCTATAGGTTGAATTAATTTTTTTGTTGTATCGCTATAAGGAGTTCTAGCAATCTCTTCACCTGCATCATTTTTCATCTTTTCTAAATCTTCCAATTGAAAACTTATTTTCATAGCAACCCATTCCGTAGCATTTGTATCCTCCGAAGAATTATATAATTTTGGATTTTTTAAATATATACCACCTGGAGTATACTCTTTTGCACGTTCTTTCTCTGGTACTGCTTCATTGTCTTTTGTATCATCCCATTTTGGTTCTGTTAAGGTAAGACTTATATCCTTACTTCCTTCAAAGACATTCTCTTTATCATTGGATCTTGTTCCCAGATAAGCCAATGTTCCACCAATAACCAGAGCCATAACAAGGACAATCGCTATTGCACCTTTTTTCTTATTTCTTCCCTTCTTTTCTGGAGAAATATTAGTTTTGTTTTCACTCATAAAACCTCATCCTTTCTTTATTTATTTTCCAATAACCCAAGTAATTCTTTCATTACATTAGTCTGATCAGCACAGTTATCCCAAGCAGTACCTTTATTTTGCTCCTCAACTTTAAGTGCTGCTCCAATTACATTGATATTAAATGCTGGTAGATTATATATGGTCTTTCCTGTATCATCTTTATGAATATATGCATTATCTACACTTGGTTTTGTTTCAAATACAGATTGTTCCTTCATTTGCACCTTATTAAATAGTGCATTGGTTGTAGCATTTCTATCAAGTGGAGTCTTATAGATATAAATAGCCCATGTATCACCTGCTTGAAGAGTAAGACTACCATCTGTTTTACCATTTGGCGTAGAAGATGTAGCAGCTAAAAACCAGTCATCTGTATTAAATTGTTTTAGATCATTTCCATCTTTGGTATATATAATATCTGCAATTTCATTAAATACACCCCATGTTGATTTTGCCTGTTCTGCAACCACCTTATTACTATCTGGATCTGCTGCATCATAATCTGCATTCTTTGTGCCTATTTCAAAACTTACTTTCATAGCAACCCATTCTTTTGGCAATCCAGCAGTTGTTCCCTCAGATTTATTTGTTAATGTAGGGTTTTTGAAATATACTCCACCAGGAGTATAATCCTGAGCACGCTCTTCTTCTGATGGTCCTTCTGTTGAACCAGGTATATTAGGATCAGGTGTTGGTTTTTTTGTCCATTCTTCCTCTTTCAATTCAAGGTCAATACCTGCACTACCTAAAAAAGTATTGGTTTCATCATTTGAATTGGTTCCTAAATAAGCTAATGTAGCAAATACGGATATAACAGCAACAAGTACAATTGCAAATATACTTGTTAGTGTTTTTTTGAGGTTTCCCTTTTTTTCAGGAGAAACCGTAGGTTTCTTCTCGTCCATAATTATTCCTCCTTCATACTATGAAAATGCCATCCAAACATACCACTATCTTTTATCCTAAGGTTGTGAATCTACACCATAGTTTAAATCAGGATTTTCAGTAACTAATAAAGAAATTAGTCCTTTAATAATTTTCTTTGTCGTAGCATCTGTGGCTACAGCACCATCAGCAGGTAAAACTAATTTCTTATCTGCAATTTCTACACCATCATCAAGATTCTTGATTGCTCCGCCGACTGCAACAATTTGAAAATCAGGAAGATCATCCAAATTCCAACCATTTTGCACTATCTGTTTTTGTTCCTTAATGGTTACCTTGTTGAATAAAGGAGTTGTTTTTGAACCCGTAATAGTAGTAGCAGCAGGATTAGCAACAGTAGCAGTAGAAAGATTATCTCCGCTTACAATATTCTCTTCTCCTGATAATGCACACTTATAAATAAAATATTCACATTTCTGTCCAGCTAATGCATCATATGTAGGTTTTTCATTATTATCAGCTTGGTCAAAATATGCTTGAGCCTGAGCTGCTGTAAGTCTAAACCAATTTTTATCAGAGTTAATGCCTTTCACTGTACCTGTTGCTTTATCCTTATCAAAATCAATTAACCCCTTTATATTTGCACCTTCCCATTTATCAGAAGTTTCATTATTTGCAGTAATATCATCATATGTAACGGTTTTATATTTAGTGGCAGGCTTTTCACCTTGATCTTCCACTAAATAATCTATCCGCATAATAACCCACTCACTACTATCGTCCGCTGTAATATTTAACAACTGTGGATTTTTTGCAATCTCTTTGTCTGGCTGATAATCTTTACCATCTTCTTCTGGATCGAAATCTGGCTCTTCCAAGTCTAATTTAATATTCTCTGTAGCAGTAAATGTATTGATCTTTTTATCTGATTTAGTACTTAAGTATGCCAAAGTTCCTGCTATGGAAATCACAGCAACCATTACCATTGCCAAAAAACCTCGAATTTTTTTCCATATCTCTTTTTTCCTTGGAGTGTTTTCTTTCTTTTTTTCACTCATAAAGATTCCTCCTTTTCTATTTCAAATTTTTTATTTATGTTGCCCTGTAGAAGCATCTGGTGCTTTCGTTGCCAACAAGTCTACCAATTTTTGTACTATAGCTTTTGTTTTATCAGTAGTACTAGTAAAATTAAGATCTGTTGACATTCCAGCATCGTCTCCCTCATTCTTGACTGCAGCACCCTGTATAACAATATTAAACTTTGGTAAAACATCCATGGAATATCCATTTGTTGTTAAGGTCTCTTGTGACGAAATCTTTACACTTGTAAATAAAGGTGTTGTTTTTGCAGTATCAGGTACAGATAATGAATCTTTAATTCCTGTCTCTAATGCTTGTTGTGTTCTATATGCTGAACCAACATTTGTACTACCAGTTAATGCTTTATTATAAACATAAAATTCACATTTTGCATTAGCAGCTTTGTTACCTGATGCATCAACAACTTGTGACATATTCAAATCATTATAAACGGTTGTATCTATTTTTTTCCAACCTGCTCCCAAATAATTCTCCAATGTAAACAACTTACCTTCAAGGTCAGCTCTGGCTGCATTTTTAAAGGATATTTCCTGCCCTTCCTTTGTTAAATAATCAACCCGAATCATTACCCATTCACTAGAGTCGTCGCCAGTTGTATTTACCAAGTAAGGATTTTTAGAAATTGTTCCATCTGGTTTATAATTACTTGCTTCCCCACTATCATAATCTGGCTCTACTAATGTCAAATAAATGTTATCTGTAGCAGTAAAGACGTTAGTTACCGAGTTAGATTGTGTACTGAGCCAAGCAAGTGTTCCCACAATCGTCAATCCTATTACCAGAACCAATGCCATAAATCCTGCCAGCACTTTCTTCAGCTTTACAAACTTTTTATTTTTCTTTTTCATAGAAATTCCTCCTTCCGGATATCTTTATAGTAATACCTGCATAGCAGGCATATCCGTTCACAATCCATTTTATCATGTACAGCTTGTTACAATTATGTAGGGAAATATTCTGTCCAAATATCACTTGGAAGTTTCTTCCAATTTGTTATGATATTATTTTTGTTCTTCTCTTTTGCTGCATCTGTACCTGCCATATCCACCTCTATGGTATCTGCTATCACATGGAGTGCCACATATCCTTTTTCTGGAATATTACTTATATTTGTAAAGGTAACATCCGTAAAAATTGGTACTTGTTCTGCTCCTGGCTCTAATGCCTTCTTATAATAATAGTATCCATCACTATCTTTTCCTGTCCATATTGCAGAATCTTGCTGTAGTGTAAAATCTTGTGTAACACCCAATGCTATACCATCTTGATCATGAACCACTGCGATTACTCTTGCCCTTACCAGCACAGGCTTTTTTGCAATAGCAGTTCCTGGGTTAGCTATATATGCTTCTTTAGATTTTCCATCCTCTGTTAAAATCTTTTCATCTTTTATGTAATAAGTATCTCCATTTGGCTCATTAATTTCAATATCTACATAAGTTGCAGGTGCAAATGCGTTGGTAACTGCATTGGAATATATATACAATATTCCATTCTTTGCAAGGGAGAAAATACCGCTTGTTTCTATAACAATAAGGGACACAGTAGTATACATAATCATACGAAGTTTTTTTAGTCGGTGTTTTAATGTTTTCTTATTTTTATGCATACCACTCATCTCCTTTCATGTTGACAAATCCATTTCTACTCGCTATTCTTTCTTCTTTGCAAACAGGTCTATAATAAAGGATAATGCCAATAAAACTACAATACAGGTTACTGTGATAACTTTTCCATAACTATTCTGGTATTGGGTAACAAGTGTTCCTAAAAATGGAATTGCAAAATTTGTTGCTTTTCCTATAACAGCACTATATGATATGCTGCCATCTTCTGTATTATTTGCATCTCCCTTTGTTACTAATGTACCAGTTTGTTTATCTACTTGGGTTAACCGATGGGTTACTACCCATCCACCTTCTGACGAGGTTCGGTAAGTTATCACATCCCCTACCTCCAAATCCTCTAAAGCTGCTTTTTTTACATAAATCATGCTACCTACTGGATATTTGGGTGTCATACTGGCTGTTTGTATATTATATGGTTGAAATCCCATACACTGTGGTATAAAAAATACCCCCAAAAGCACTAATACAATTCCTGACAACAAAACAGTTATTATACCTTGTGCAACTTTTATTATGTTCATACTTTGTCCTCCTGTTTGTCTTTTCGTTTGTATCCCTATTTATCACCATCTCGTATTCTCCTCATTTTCTCCCTCCTTTTCCTCACATTTTCTTATTTTAAGAAAATATCACAGTTTGTTCATTTTTTCGTAATAAAGTGTAATGTTTGTTTTACACTAATGAAATATTTATGAAATATTTACAATTTTTTATGAATATTTCCTTTTCTTTATTGCAATTTTACCATATCTCTGATTTTTTTTCAATACTTTTTTTGCTTTTGTGAAGTTTTTTGTTTTAAATTATTATTCACACTCACTACTTGCAAAAAGAGCCAAGTGCTATTGTCCATAGAACAAAGCGGGCAAGCCCACATCAACTCTCCTAGTCCCTCATCCTTGAGGGAATTGCACATAATTATTTTAATATCAAAAAATGGCTGTCACTTGGACAACCATTTTTTAATAATATTATTTATTAACATTTTAACTTATCATCTTCGCAGTCAATCACACAATTGCCACCCCGTTTTAACTTTCCAAAAAGTATCTTATCTACCAAAAGTGGCTTAATTTCTGTGTTAATAATACGGCTGATTTCTCTTGCACCATATTCCTGGCTTATACCTTTTTTCTTTAAATATGCAGCACATGCTGAGGTAATTTCCAGTGAAATCTTCTTCTTGCAAAGTTTTTCTGCTAACATGCCAATCTCTTTTTCCACTATCTTTTCTGCCATTGCATCATCCACATGATTAAATGCAATGATACGGCTTAGCCGATTGCGGAACTCTGGCTGGAATACCCGTTTTACTTCATCATCAATTACTTCTCTATTGATTACACGGTTGCCAAATCCAACCAATGTTTTTCCAATTTTACTAGCACCAGCATTGGAAGTCATAATCAGAATTACATTACGAAAATCTGCTTTTCTTCCTTGATTATCTGTTAGGGTAGCATAATCCATTACCTGTAGCAGCACGTTAAAAATATCCGGGTGTGCTTTTTCTATTTCATCTAATAGCAATACACAATATGGTGTCTTACGGATGGTTTCTGTAAGCAAACCACCTTCTTCATATCCTACATAACCAGCTGGAGAACCAATAAGTTTCGCAATTGTATGTTTCTCTGCATATTCACTCATGTCAAAACGTACCAGTTCCACCCCTAATTCTTTTGCAAGAGTCTTTGCCACTTCTGTTTTTCCTACCCCAGTAGGTCCCACAAACAAAAGGCTTGCAAGCGGCTTGTCCTCGTCGTTCAGACCAGCCCTTGCAAATTTTACGGAATTTACTAACTCTTCGATCGCTTCCTCCTGACCAAAAACCTGTTTTTTAATATTTTCTTCTAGCTTAGATAATTGACGAATCTCATCAATTTCCACATTTTTAGAAGGTACATTTCCAATTCTTGCCACTACCTCTTCTAAAAGTTTTTTATCTACCATTTGTACCTTTTTATCTGTTGGATGTAATACCCGGTATGCTCCTGCCTCATCAATTAAATCAATTGCTTTATCTGGCAAAAACTTTTCATGCATATATTTACTGCTTAATTCTACTGCATATTCTATAGTTCCTTTAGCATACCGGATACCATGAAAATGTTCATAATGTTTCTTTAATCCATTTAGAATTTCAATTGCTTCCTCTTGTGTAGGTTCCTTAATATCTATATTTTGGAAACGACGCATCAGACTTTTATTTTTTCCAAAATTTTTCTTATACTCCTCATAAGTGGTAGAACCCATAAATCGGATATCTCCCATTGCCAAATATGGTTTTAGGAGATTTCCTGCATCCATAGTCCCTCCATTGGTAGCTCCTGCTCCTACAATATTGTGTATCTCGTCTATATAGATAATGGCATTTTCTTCTTTAGAAATACTGTCCATAATCATTTTCAACCGCTTTTCAAAATCTCCCCTGAATTGAGTTCCAGCAATCATAGTTCCAAGATCCAGTAAATATACCTTAACTTCTTTTAACCGTTCTGGTACATCCCCATTTACAATTCTTTTTACTAAACCATATACCAAAGCAGTTTTTCCCACTCCTGGTTCTCCAATATGCAATGGATTATTTTTATACTTCCGGCATAAAATCTGCAAGGTACGCTCCAGTTCTTCTTCCCTGCCAATAAGAGGAGGGAACTCCTCCACCGAATCATTGAGGCAAATTACAAAATCCTGCCAATGTTCACTTTCATTTTCTACATCTTTTTTTATTCTTCCTTTTGCTTTCCTCATTTGCTCATCTTCATCTGTCTTTTTTTCACTCATAAGTGACAACAGATATGCCGGATCTACTTTTTGAGACAAAATATAGTATGCAGCATGGCTATTATCGGCTTTGATAATACCATAAATCAAGTGTGTTGTTTCTACAATAAAACGTTCACTTGCTAATGCCTGCCCCTCTGCTTCAACTAATACTTCATTTAACCCGCTGCTCAGTTCGGCTTTCCCGTTATTTTGCAGTGGTAAATTTTCCTTCATATATTCTTCCAGATTCTTACGCAGTTTCCCAATCTTTCCACCACATTGACTAAAACTCTGTGAAAATCCATCATTATATGTTAACACAAAAAGCAAATGTTCTGGTGTTACATATTCATGATGTAATTTTTCTGCTAAAAGTGCCATGTCCGTTAGTATTTCTTCTACTTCTTTTGATATCTTCATGGTGTTTCCTCCTTTCTACTCTTCTATTTTTACTAAAAAAGGATACCCTTCTTCTCTTGCACGTCTGATGCTGATATCTGCTTTTGTTCTGGCAATATCATAAACATATTCTCCTACTACTTCTTTCGTTCCTTTATGTATACGCATCATGATTTCCATTGCCTCCACCTGTTCTTTGTGAAATACATCCATAAGTATGTTTACCACAAATTCCATAGGAGTAAAATCATCGTTATACATAACCACTTTGTACTTTCCTGGTTCTTTTAACTTTGTTCTTTCCTTGGTAGTCAGTTTTACTTTTTCTGCCATGTACATTCCTACTTTCTATCTTGCTATTGGCGAATCGAATCCGCCGCTTCTTCTTGATCGTAACAATTTTTTAGCTTTCCAAGCGCCCTCTTTTCTATCCGAGAAACATAACTCCTAGAAATACCATATTTTGCTGCAATTTCCCGCTGGGTCAATTCTTTCTTCTGAAATAATCCGTAGCGTAAGATTATTATTTCCTGTTCTCTTGATGTCAATACCTGTTTCATATAAATATATAATTTTTGGATATTTTCATGGAGTGTCATCTCTTCTACAACATCCGTATATTCTCCTTCTAAAACATCCAATAGATTTATTTCGTTCCCTTCTTTATCGGAACCGATAGGATCAGACATATATACATCCTTAGACAGCTTTTTTTCGCTTCTAAAAAGCATAAGCAGTTCATTCTCGATACAACAGGAAGCATAAGTTGCAAGACGGATTCCCTTATCCAATTTAAAGGTATCTATAGCTTTAATTAATCCAATTGTTCCAATAGATATTAAGTCTTCCGTATCTTTATCCGAACTACTATATTTCTTTACAATATGCGCAACCAGCCGCAAATTTCGTTCTATCAATATATCTCTCGCCTGTTTGTCACCATTTCTGCATGCCTGAAGATACCATTGTTCCTCCTTGGTGCTAAGTGGCTTTGGAAACGACTTCACGTATTAGCACCCCACACTTTCTTTATTTTACATTATGCCAAAATAAAAAAATAGTGCCTATCCGCCCTATGATTTTTCCACAGAACAAGTATAATAAATATTTTGCAATGGTTCAGAACCATGAATAGTTACGTTTAAGCCCTTAATATTTCTTCTAAAGTAAAGGAAAAGGGAACTGTATAACAGTCACCCTTTTCTAGCGATTAGCTGCTCTTTTCTTCCACTCTTTTCTAGCTTCATCAAAAAGTATATTCCAATCTATTTCACCATTCAAAACACGCTTCACTTCTCTGCCAAAATAATTCTGTGTATATTCTTCTCCACCAGGACATCCCTGAAAAACCATAGAAATTCCTTTACCATTTTCAAAAAATTCCATCATATTCTTAGTGAGTGGATCAGAAGGTTTTAAATCACCATAGTTATTAAATACAGGTGTAAACCCAAACTTATATACTACAATATCTTTTCCTTCCTCTGACTGATAAAGCCAGTTTAAAAAATGTTTTGCTGCCTCTTTCTCTTTTTTATCTGATTGTTTATTCACACACCAATAACTAGATACAATAGAAAAAATACAATCTTCTTTATACCCTTTTATAGGTGCTGGCAGATATATTAAATTGTCTGCAACCTTTTTATTAACCTTCTCTACCTGCTTATAAATCCAGTTTCCTTGTTGTATACAAGCAACTTCTTCTCCTGCCAATAGTTTATTGACTGCCGTATTATAATCTACATCTAAAGCTTTCGTATAATCTTCTTTGGCAGCAGAATATTTTAATTGCAACTCCAAATAATCCCGATATGCATTTTGATATGTGAAATCAACCTGTTTTGCCTCTGCACACTTGAAAACATCTCCCTTAAATTCAGGAGATAAACATATATTTATAGCATGACTGCCAAGCACCCATTCTTCTTTTCCTTGCACAGCAACCACATGTTTCAAATTTGGATACATATCTTTTAATTTGCCATCATCAATTGCCTTTTGTAACTTGGCAAACCCCTTTTCAATTTTTTGAAAATTATCTAATTGCTGGACATCTATACCAGCAGCTTCAAACATTGCCTTATTAATGATTAAACCCATTCCTTCGGTTGTCATAGGCAGTCCATAAACTCTTCCATCTACCATATTCAAATCCAGCATACCTGCATTGGCATGCTCTACCCACGGTTCATCTGTTAAATCCTCTAAATAATCTTTATAAAACTCAAATGCATAAGATCCAGCACAATTAAAGATATCTGGCATCTTTTTACCATCTATTTCTCTCTCATAAGCAGAAGTGGCATTTTGAAAAGTCTCTGTATCCAAAGATATTGTTACATTAGGATATAATTCCATATATTTATTTAAGGCAGCTTTCATTTCCTCTCGTATTTCTGGTTTATACTGCATAATCCTTATGGTTACTTCTTCTCCGTTTACTACAATATCTTCTTTTGCATTTTTAGTAGTGTTTTCAGGATTCTTTTCTTTATTTGTCCTATCTTTTTCAACGGTTATCCCTTCCCCACAAGCACTCATCGTTGTAACACAAACCATAGCGAATAAAAGAACAATCTTTTTTGTAATTTTCATTTACATTTCATCCCTTCTATTATGGGTATGTATATAAGATGAAAGATAACTTTCTCTTCTATACATGATAAAAGACAACTTTGTCTCTGTGACAGAATTTTATCCTGCCATCTGATATACTCCTAATATATAGACTTTGACATTTCAGAAATTAATTTGTATCAAACATGCAGTAAATTTATGTTTTGCTTATATAGTTCTTTATTATGTAATTATATATAAAAATAGCTTATAAACTTCCAAAATCATACCATAATTGGAAAGATTTTGCAAGATCTGTTTCGAGCAAAAACTACAAAATGTTACATTCCAGGCATGCGATTCATATACATCCGCATATCTAAACTGTTACACAAAAACAGATGTCAAATTTTTTTGACATCTGTTTTCCTTATTTTATAGATTTATTTTTTATTTGTAATATTCCACTCCTGATTCAAAGATAAGCTGATTCTGATCTCCAAAAATATTAAGAGCCACACCATCTCCGCGTCGTTCAGAATGTGCCATCTTACCAAGTACCCTTCCATCTGGACTAGTTATGCCTTCAATTGCACAATAGGAACCATTTGGATTAAAATCTTCATTCATTGTTGGATTGCCGTCTACATCCACATACTGAGTTGCAACTTGTCCATTTTCAAATAGTTTCTTAAGCCATTCTTCATTTGCTACAAACCGCCCTTCTCCATGAGATGCAGGTACAGAATACACTCCACCAAGCTCTGCCTTTTGCAGCCAAGGAGATTTGTTTGTTACTACCTTAGTATAAACCGTTTTTGAAATATGACGCCCAATGCTGTTGGTTGTAAGGGTTGGAGAATCCTCTTTCTGTGGTGTAATCTCTCCATAAGGCACCAAACCTAATTTTATTAAGGCTTGGAATCCGTTACAGATACCTAGAACCAATCCATCTCTTTTGATAAGGAGTTCACTTACTGCTTCTTTTATCTTCTCATTTCGGAAAATAGATGCAATAAACTTAGCAGAACCATCTGGTTCATCACCAGCAGAAAATCCGCCAGAGAACATAAGAATCTGGGATTCCTTTATAGCACTTACAAAAGCATTTACTGAATCAGTAATATTTTGTTCTGTCATGTTTTTAAATACTACAGTGTGTGTATCTGCCCCTGCAGTCTGGAAAGATTTTGCAGTATCATATTCACAGTTTGTTCCTGGAAATACTGGAATAAATACTTTGGGCTTTGCTATTTTATTTTTTGCAACATAAACTGTTTTGCTATCATATAATTTTGTTTCTAACTTTGTCTGCTCCACATCTGAACTTGTTGGGAATACTTTTTCCAAAGTACCTGTCCAAGCTGCTAATGCCTCGTCCATGGAAATAGCGACATCTCCACATACAAATTTAGGTTCTTCCAATACAGCACCAAATAATACATAATCTATTGTAATTTTCTCTAAATCCGCTTCGGCAACTTCAGCAATTATATCGCCATAAGAAGCCTTGAAATATTCACTCTTTGGCATTTTATCACAAAGTTCTACACCAAGTTTATTACCAAATGCCATCTTACTCACTGCTTCACAGATTCCACCAAATCCAATTGCATAAGTGGAAACTAGTACTTTATCATGAATTAGCTTAGTAATTCCAGCATATAAAGACATTAAATATTCATAATCCGGTATTCCATAAGCATCTTTCTTAATAGAGAAACGTACCAGCTTATTACCAGCTTTCTTTAATTCTGGTGTTACCACATCCTGAATCTTGCCAACATTAACCGCAAAAGAACACAAAGTCGGAGGTACATCAATATCATTAAATGTACCAGACATACTGTCCTTTCCTCCTATAGAAGGCAATCCAAGTTTTATCTGTGCGTCATACGCACCAAGAAGTGCAGCCATTGGTTTTCCCCAACGTTTTGGATCTTCTCCCAATCTCTCAAAATATTCCTGGAAAGTAAAACGGATTTTACTGTAATCTCCACCTGCAGCCACAATTTTGGCTACAGAAGAAATAACTGCATAAATAGAGCCATGATATGGACTCCAACTAGAAAGATATGGATCTAAACCATAACTCATCATGGTTACAGTATCACATTTTCCTTCCAATACTGGCAATTTTGCAATCATAGACTGGGTTTCCGCAAGCTGGTATTTTCCCCCGTAAGGCATAGTCACAGTTGCTGCTCCAATGGAACTATCAAACATCTCAACAAGTCCTTTTTGGGAACATACATTCAAATCTTTTAATGTATCCAGCCATTTTGCTTTCATATCAGTTACTGCAGCAGTTGTATCCAGACAGCTTTCTTCTTTGGATGGCATAGACACCACTACATCCGTCTCCTGATGTGCACCATTCGTATCAAGGAATGCTCTGGAAATATTAACGATTTCCTTTCCTCTCCATTTAAGAACTAATCTTGGCTCTTTTGTTACTGTTGCAACTGTAATTGCCTCTAAGTTCTCCTCTTCTGCATAAGCCAGCATCTTATCCACATCTTTTTTGTCTACCACTACTGCCATTCTTTCTTGGGATTCAGAAATAGCAAGTTCTGTTCCATCTAATCCAGCATATTTTTTTGGAACTCTGTCAAGGTCAACTACAAGACCATCTGCCAATTCACCAATAGCTACTGATACACCACCTGCTCCAAAATCGTTACACTTCTTAATCAATCCACTGACTTCTTCTCTGCGGAATAGTCTCTGAATCTTTCTCTCTGTTGGGGCATTACCCTTTTGCACTTCTGCTCCACAGGTATCAATAGAACTTTCTGTATGTGCTTTAGAAGAACCCGTTGCTCCTCCGCAGCCATCACGTCCTGTCCTTCCTCCAAGTAAAATAATAATATCCCCTGGATCGGAATTTTCACGAATTACACTTCTTCTAGGTGCTGCCCCCATAACGGCACCAATTTCCATCCTCTTTGCTACATAATTAGGATGATAAATTTCTTTTACCAAACCAGTTGCAAGTCCAATCTGATTACCATAAGAACTATAACCATGAGCTGCTCCAGTTACAATCTTTCTTTGAGGAAGCTTACCATTCATAGTATCCTTTAAAGATACCGTAGGATCTGCAGCTCCAGTTACACGCATTGCCTGATATACATATCCACGGCCTGACAATGGATCACGAATCGCACCACCAAGACAAGTTGCTGCACCACCAAATGGCTCAATCTCTGTTGGATGGTTATGTGTCTCATTTTTAAAGAAGACAAGCCATTCCTCCTCTTTGCCATCTATCTCTACTGGAACAACAATAGAACATGCATTGATTTCATCAGAAACTTCCATGTCTTCTAATTTGCCATCTGCCTTTAACTTCTTCATACCCATTAAAGCGATATCCATAAGACAAACAAATTTGTCATCTCTATCTTTATATAAGTCTTCTCTATCTTTTAAATATCTCTCATAAGTTTCCACGATAGGCTCATGATAATAGCCATCTTCAAATACTATATTTTTTAATTCTGTAGAGAAGGTAGTATGTCTACAATGGTCAGACCAGTAGGTATCCAGCACACGAATCTCTGTCATAGAAGGATTACGGTTCTCCTCCCCTTTAAAATAGTTCTGGATATGCAAAAAATCTTTAAAAGTCATAGCAAGTCCCAAGGAATCATATAACTTTCTTAACTCATCTTCTGGCATATCTTTAAATCCATCAAATATCTGCACATCTGCAGGTTCTTCAAATACACTTATCAAAGTCTCTGGCTTCGTTTCGTCAGTCTCTCTAGAATCCACTGGGTTAATGCAGTATTCTTTTATTTTTCCAAAATCTTCATCAGATATAGAACCAGACAACACATAAGTAATTGCAGATCGAATAATTGGTTCTTCACTTTCATGCAAAAGCTTCACACACTGTTCTGCAGAATCTGCACGCTGGTCAAACTGTCCTGGCAGATATTCTACAGAAAAACTCTTATCTCCTGCTTCTTTTGAAAAATCTTCTTCATAGACTATATCAACAGGCGGTTCAGAAAATACAGTTCCAAGAGCTTTTTGATAAGTTTCCTCACTTACATTTTCAATATCATAACGAATTAATACACGCACTTTTTCTAAAGTTTTGATATCCAAATAACTTTTTATTTCAGCCTTTAATTCTTTTGCTGCTACTGCGTATGGTGCTTTTTTTTCAACATAAACTCTTTTTACATTGCTCATTTTATGTTGCTCCTTTCTATGTGATGCCTTATGGCCCTTTATCATATCATGTGTTTTGTTATGTTTTGCCATACCAGATACAATCATAATGCATAAAAAGAAACTTTTATGCACTGGTATGTAGCCTGCTGGATACTTTGTAAAATAAAGAATGGCAAAACAATATACAATTTATATAGAAACAAAAAACTATCCATGATAATTATAAGTGTATTATGATAATTTTACAAGTCTATTTTAGATAATAACAAAAGAAGAGATAATTTACAACAAAAATATCTCTTCTTTACTTTATTTGTGACTATCTGCAAACTTCCAACTTTTTAATTATTTTAAGAACAATAACTTCCAAAAGGAATATTTTCCCATTCATCATAATTAACAGTTGTTGTGTGATTTGGTTCAATATTGTCAGTATATTCTTTATCAAATGCTTCAGTATCTGCAGTATTCTTTGCACTTTCGATAGCATCATCATAACTCTTTGTAGAAGTATTATCTGTCAATTTAATTACATAATATCCATTCTCGCCTTCTAACACTTCTGAAATCTCATCTTTTTTCATTTTGGTAATCTTAGTATCCAACTTAGCATCAAATCCTGCACTTTCATCACCAACATCTTTAGCAAGCAATTGTCCATCTTCATTAAACTGAATGGTTTGCTCATCTTCTCCTATTAACTTTGTGAAATCCTTTTCTGTTTTTGCCTTCTTTGCAATTTCTTCTATTTTAGTCTTTAACTCTGCTTTCTGATCGTCACTCATATTTACTTCATTACCTTTATCATCTGTTGTTTGGGTACTGACAAAATAATATTGGAAATCATATTGTTTATAGTCTTTCTTTGTAATATCTTTTGTTGCTTTTTTATAATCCACCTTTAAAGAAGTAATCACATCTTTTCTATAACGTTCTGCAATCGTCTTGTCTAAAATAGTATTATACAGTTCCTTTTCTGACAAACCAGTAATTAATTTCTGTTTAGTAGACAAATTCTTAATTAGGGAATCCGTCTCCTCTTGGGCAGTCTTTTTATCCTCATCTGTTGCAGAATATCCCTTTGCAACGGCCTCTCTATATATGGTAGCATATCTGGTAATCTCACTCATTACACTGTCTGCTGTCTGATCAGCACCTGTTGTGCCTTCATCGTCCAACTCACCATTCCAGTAATCTGTTCCCATCTGGGCATAAAAGCTTGCCATATAATTTCCCTGCATCTCACCTTGGTAAATGTAATATCCTACATCACTTAAAGTATACTTTTGATCATCTACAGTCACTACAACCTTAGGTGACATTTGATCAACACCAACATAAATACAAGCAATTAATACCACAATTACTCCAATTGCAATAAGAATTGTCCTTGCTCCCAGCGATTTACCTGTACCAGTAGTCTGCTCTAATCTCTGTTTACTAGGTTTCTTTTTTTCAGAAGTATTCAGCTTTGCTTCTTTAATAACTTTGTTACTCACTTTTTATCCTCCGCTTTCTATATTTTTTATTCTAAACTACATGAACACCCTCTTAATATTTTAAGCAAAATTTCTTATAAGTCAAGCCTTTTCCTCGTCTTCTTGCCTTTTCTTACGTAATAAAATCGTAAAATCATCTATTGGCATTGGCTTGGCAAATAAATAGCCTTGTGCCAAATCGCACTCAATCGTTTTTAAAAATTCTGATTGTGCTGTTGTTTCTACACCTTCAGACAATACCTTCATCTTTAATTGTTTTGCCATATTGGTAATACTAGACACAATAATCTTTTCCTCATTTTTCATATCACCTTTGCGGAAAAATTCTTTATCTAATTTTAGCACATCTGATGTCATATCCTTCAAAAGATTCAAAGAAGAATATCCTGCACCAAAATCATCAATGGAAACTTTAAATCCTCTATTCCGAAGTTCATGCATAGTGCTGATTGCCATATCTGTATTATCCAAAAAAATACTTTCTGTTAATTCAAATTCTAAATATTGATGTGGTGTTTGATAATAATTTATTAATTCAATTACTTTTTCTACAAAATCACTGTTATTCAAATGTACTCTAGATACATTAACTGATATAGTTACTGGTTCCAGTCCTTCTTCCATCCATTGCTTAATCACCTTGCAGGCACATTCATATATGTAGAAATCAAGTTGGACAATAAAACCATTTTTTTCAAAAAGAGGAATAAATTGATCTGGCACCATAAATCTTCCGTCTTTTCTTATCCATCTAGTAAGTGCCTCTGCACCTGCAATCTGGTCATTATTTAAATCAACCTTCGGCTGCAGATACATCTGGAATTCTCCTCTTTCTAACGCAACTTCCATAGAATTGCAAATATCCAATTCCATAAGAACCTTTTCGTTAAGTTTATCATCATAAAAAGCACATGTAATATCTGGACTTTTCTTTATACTTTTTCTTGCAATATTGGCATTATCAATTACTGACATAACATCCTGACCATAAGAAAGGTATGCAACCCCACTAATCAGATATACACTTTTGCCTAAACTGCAAGATTGTATTCTCTCGGTAAATTGCTCATTAAGCTTTTTTAGTATATTTCTTATCTCGTCATCATTTTTATATGGCATAAGAATCACAAAATTATCCGCTGAGATTCTTCCCACTAATGTTATATCCTTATGATTGGAAGACACTGTTTTTGCCATGCCTCTTAGCAATTCATCTCCTACATCATATCCAAGGGTATCATTCACATACTTGAATTTATCAATATCTAAGTATACAATTGCATATTCTTTTTTAGGATTATCATCCAAAATTTCCTCTACATTTTTACGAAACTTTACCAAAGTAGGTAATCCTGTCAAAGAATCATAATTTGTCAAACGTTCTATTCTTGACTGAATTTTTTCAGAAGCTTTTAGTTTCAACAGATATACAGAAATTAATTTGGTTATGGTAACCAAAGGATTTATTTCCTCTTTGATCCATTCATGGGTTTTCTTTTTATATCCAATGGATACACATCCTCGAAATTCTCCTTCATCATAAAAAGCACATTGTAAAAGAGCTTTTGAATTTAATAAATTAATAAAAGGTGCATACCCTGGATGATTTCTTAATATATTGGTATTAGAGATAATCTTTATCCCTCTTTCATCGAAATAGGATTCTAATGGAGGCAATTCATCTAAATCAACACTTTGCATTGCATTGAAATAATTTAGACCTTCCTTCCCACTCCATGCATAAGTAGTATGCAAAACATGGTTATCATCTGTCTCTAAGACAAACACATTATCACATTTGTAATATTTTCCAACCTTATCCAGCAGCAGTTTAATCGCACTTGCCACATCTTTGGAATTTAACATAACATCTACAGCAAAATCCGTAATTTCCCTACTAAAATCGCCATTTGAATTTTTCTTATAGTCTTTTACAACATACTCGTGATAATATTCTCCACGTTTACTATATTCATCACCTTCATAGGCAGGATCATAAAATTCATATCCAATTCCCCGCATCTTTCCAGCTTTATATAATGCACAATCTGCATTACGGAATAACATTCCATAATTCCGTCCGTCCCTAGGAAAACATGCCACACCTATATTACATGTAATACATAAGTTCTCTCCAGCATACATTCCTTGTATTAAATTTACCAGAGAGTGTATTTTTCTTTCTAAAATAGATTGACTGGGTACATCTTTCATAAAGATAAGGAAATCATCTCCCCCTGCCCTTGCAACAATATCTTTTCTTCTTGTAACTTCCTGTAGTTTTTCAGCAATATTTACTAAAACACCATCACCAAAGATACTTCCAAACCGGCGGTTAATCTCGCTAAAAGACTTTATATTCACCAATACAAGTGCATGCTTTCCAAAGCTTCCCTCATCTCTTAAAAATCCTTCAATAAGACTTTGGGCTTTTGTTCTGCTGTATAATTTTGTCAACGGATCCAAAAGAGCTTGTTCTACCAACATCTGGTACATAACTTTTTGTTGATTTATGTCTTCAATACTGCCAATTAGGACTTTTGCTTTTCCTGTATCATCCCGGATAAAAGCTCCTTTTGCAAGACACCATATACAACTTCCATCTTCTTTAATATACCGAAACTCATATTTTTCCATAGTCCCACTACGAAAATAACGAATAAAACCATCTATATCATCTTCATGGATTCTTTCCAACCGTCTAATTTTCTCTGCTCCATTGCTAATCTTCAAACTATCTATTCCCGAAAATTTTGAATTTCTAGATATTTGAAAAATATCATTTTCAATATCATACTCAAAAAAACATTCCTGGCTCAAGCCTCCAAACGCTTTTTTACGTTCTTCCTCTGATAGATTATCAATATTATTTGTAAAATTTTTCTTTTTACTCTTGACTTTACGATTTTCCATAGCCTATCCCCACATTATCCGAAAAACTTTTCAACATTGTTCATTTATCTAAT
>JAAVZU010000063.1 GCA_022791815.1 Lachnospiraceae bacterium | reverse complement strand
TACGATGAAAATAGCGATAGTAGATGAACAAAAACAATATTATAAAGAAATTTCTTTTTTATGTAGAGAAAAAATGAAAGAAAATAATATACCAATATCTATTGAAGTATTTGATAATGGAGATGAATTTCTTAAAAAGGGAAAAAATAAACTATTTCATTGTATTTTTTTAGATATTAAAATGGAAAAAACAGATGGAATAAATATAAAAGAAACATTAGAAAAAGAAAAAAATCAAGCAGCTATTATTTTTGTTACGAGTAGGGGAGAGATTATGGCTGAAGCATTTGGAAGAAATGTGTATGGAATTTTAGAAAAACCATTTTGTAAAAGAAAATTCGAGAAAATTTATGATAAGGTGATTTGGAATTATCAATATAGCCTAAAAATGCAGATTCCTATAATAAATCACGAAAAAATGGACATCTCCAAAAGCGACATAGAAAATTTTGTAAATGATATTTTGTTTATTAAATCGGAACATGTTTATACAGAACTTTATACAAAGCATGGCAAATTTATAAAATCTTTGAGAAAAACATTAAAGGAATGGGAACTAGAGTTAACAGGAGAGCTTGGATTCTATCGAATTCATAATTCTTATATAATCCATATGAAATACATTAAGGAAGTAAAAGCAAGGGAAATTATTATGAAGGGTGGACAAAAGGTTTCTATTAGTAGAGGTAAAATTAAGGAATTTCGACAATTGTATAATCAATATAAAATAATCAAATCAATATATCAATAATAAGTATTATATAAAATATGACAGGTTAGAACATTATTATTGTATTAGGGATGAGTGTTTGATAGAATAATTATTGGTCTCATAAACAATCATTTATAATAAAAAAAGAAGAAAGATATTAATGAAAAAACAACTATATACAATTAAGTTATTGTCTTAATCCAGATGACACAGAATATGAATTACAGAAGTTTACTTACATTAGAAAAGTTAGAATCTTATGTGAAAAGTATGTTATGTATTGTTATGTTCGTAATTGTTGTATTTCTATTATTTAAAAAGTACAAAGGATAGTTATAACCAAAGAACTTGGTGCTTTGTAGATTTTAAGTATCAATATTTATTGTTGTACTAGATAAACTTAAATAAAATAAGTTAATTAAAGTTATTGCCATCAAAAGGAGAATACTTCTTTTGATGGCAACTTTAGTTTTTTAATTCCCAGCACTTTCATAGATAGAAGTACCTTTTTTAAACAAAGCATAAGCGATAAACCAAAATACCAGTGCTATCAAACATTCAATTCCGATGATCCAGCCTGAAACAGTTTCTTTTAAAAAGAAACTTGCTGGAAGATATGCTACAAAGGCAAAAGGAATAATCCAAGTAATAATAAAACGGATAGCCCTTGCATATATCTCTGTTGGATATTTTGCAAAATCAGCCATTTCATAAGCAACCTGTAAAAATGGTCCACTAATTTTTACCCAAAATGCAATGGAGGCAAAAAAGAGTTTAATGGAAGTATAGATAATTGCCCCAGCAAATATAGATACAAAAAATAATCCTATATGAATAGCATCTACAATTACAATTCCTTTAGATAAGGAATAAATTAAAAGCAAAGTTCCAACTAGTAATTCGCCTAAGGCATCTGGTTGTAATTTTTCAGCAATCACTTGGAAAAAAAGATTCATAGGGCGAAGCATATATCTGTCAAAATCTCCATTGATTACAAATCTCCATGCAATCATCCATATATTATCTGTAAAAAGATGGTCAATGCCACGGGGAATCTGGGAAAATCCATATATAAAAATTAATTGGTCTAAACTCCAGCCTTGTAAACTGGGGATTTGTTCAAATACTAAGTATAAGAAAGCAATTCCCATAATCTGTGTAAAAAAGAATCCAAGCAGTCCCATTAAAAAATCTACCTTAGATTGCATAATGGTTTTTAAAAACTGGGATGCAAGTACTCTGTATAATCGCAAATATCTTTTTAATGTATGCATACTCAACCTCCCAACACGACTAAACGTTTTGTTACTTTTTTCCATATCAGACTTCCAAGACCATAAAGGAGAAGAACCCAGATAAGTTGACGCAATAGCATAAAACATAAGGTTTCTCCTGTATATTTACCAAGATAAATCATAACTGGTGTATAAATCATGGAGGAGAATGGAAGATACTGAAATATATTTTGAAAGATCTCTGGAAAGAAACTAATGGGGATAAGTTGGCCAGTTAAAAAGGAGAGAAGAGCCTCTTTTGCCATAAGCATTCCAAAAATATAAGTAGTAAAAAAAGCAATCATTCCAAAACAAAAATCAAATAAAACATAAATTAAAAAACTCATAATGCAGCTTAGCAAATAGAAAAAGATATAACTAATATTTGTGAACGGCATACCAAGCCAATGTACTTTATAAATTTCTACACCAATCCAGATAAATATGGCAGGTGCCAAAAAACGATAAATCATATCTCCTGTTGCACGAACAATTAAACTGGCACGATAATCAATGGGCTTAATTAAATTCATAGAAACAGTTCCCTTTACGACATCATCACTTACCCAGTCAGATATGGAGACAGTTACAATGGAAGAAGTGACATAAGTCATAAAAACATAAATAATCATTTCATTTTTTGTAAGTCCTCCTAAGATGTTATTTTCAGAACTGCCATAGATAGCCATCCATAAATAATAGTTTATAAAAGAACCAAACAAACTCACTAGTATAAATAGGTAAAAAGCACCCTTGTATGCTAACTGCCTTTTTAATTCATTGGAGGCAAATGGAAGATAAATTCTTAGTTTTTTTCTCATGCAATATCCCCCGTTACACCATTGTTGTATATTTCTTTTACAATTTCTGCAAGTTCTGTTTCCTGAATAACAACATCTTTTACATCTGCAATTTCCATAATGGCAGAAAGTATATCTGGTGTTTGAATCTGATGTTTATCAAAAGTAACATGAAGTGTATAACTTTTTTCATCATAATCTGTAATGCATTTTTCTGGAGAAATATTCAATTTGGAAGATAAAGAAAATGTTCTTAAGGAATCATCATGTTTTACTTCTATAGAAATTTTTCTTTTGCTTCCATAAATATCTTTTAATTTCTCTAATGAACCATCATAAATCTTTGTTCCTTTATCTATAATGATAATACGGTTACAAAGTTCTTCAATATCTCCGATATCATGAGTTGTTAGAATAATAGTGGTTTCATACATTTCATTGATTTTCTTAATGGCTTTACGAATATTATCTTTTACAACCAAATCAAGACCGATAGTAGGTTCATCCAAGTAAAGTACTTTAGGGTTATGTAAAAGAGCAGCACCTAAATCTCCACGCATACGCTGGCCAAGGGAAAGAGTCCGGACTGGTCTATCCATAAATTCTTCTAGTTCTAATACTTCATTTAAAAATTTCATTCGTTCTGTATAATTCTCATCGGAAACATTGTAAATTTCTTTTAAAATAGTAAAAGACTCATTTAATGGCAAGTCCCACCAAAGTTGGGTTCTTTGTCCAAACACCACACCAATATTTTTTGCATTTGCTTTTCTATTTTTACTTGGATTTATACCATTGGCAATACATTCTCCACTAGTAGGATTTAGTATTCCTGTCATCATTTTAATGGTAGTAGATTTGCCGGCACCATTACTCCCAATATATCCAACAATTTCTCCTTTATCAATATGAAAAGAAATATCATTTACGGCATTTTTAATAACTTTTTCTCTGGAAAATAATCCTTTTATTGCCCCTCGCAATCCAGGATATTTTTTTGGGGAGACAAAGTCTTTTGAAATATGTTTTACGTCAATCATGTTGTTATATATAACTCCCTTCTTTATAAAATATAAAAGGCTGTTAAAGTTTTAAAGAATTATAAATGTTCAGCCAAGTCATTTATATTTTGTTTCAATATAATAATATAACGGATGCTCTAATAAATAAACGTGTTAAAAATGTAACAGTAAGGGAATCAGGAATGTTACATTTATTATATAAGAGAAGAATTCATTTATCAATCTTATTTCTGTAAGATAAAATAATCCCTGTAAGTTTTTCCATCATGTCCTACTAAATTTTCTTCAGAAGCTGTGAAACCTAATTGTTCTATTGCTAGTTTGCGTTTAAATGCAAATTGTGGAACCTTTGTTGCTATTGTCTGGCAATTAAATAACGTAAAAGATGATGGAATAATAAGTGATAGTATGTTAAAGATGTGTTCTGTTTGCTCATAATCACATCTTAGATCCAATCGTAGTATACCACAATTATTAAAGAAATCATCAGCTTGCCGTTTAAATAATTCAATTGTTCCTATTGCATGTTGGATATCTTTATCTATAACTGACCAACGTACAAATTCTTTTTGATTATATTCAAATTGCCATGCTTCGATCATGTCTTGCACATGTTCTAATAACGTACAGTGGAAATTACCATTACAATTATCACTGTTGAAAAAAGGTAAATTTTTTTCATCAGAATATAAAGCAAGTAAATCTGATGCATCAGAAATTTCAATAAATCTTAAAAGATATTTCTCATTTTCAAATATGGGACATTTTTCGTATGGACTAATCATTTAGCCGCCTCCTCTTATTAGTATAGTAGATATGACAACAGAGAGTCATATCTTTCAAATTTATACAAAAATTCATTTTTTAAGCAAAATTAAGTGTAAAAGACATGCTGTGCATTTAAAACAAAGTAAAATATTTTTTTTATAAAAAATAATATTTAAACATTTATATGAGATTATTATACACTATTTTTTATTATAGAAACAAATTTATTATGAAAAAAATTAAAGTTTTTACACATAATTTATAGATTAAATTTCTAACAGTCAGCAAAAAGGAAAACTAGAAATAAAAATGTTTCACGTGAAACATGAAAATGTAAAATTAATTATAAAAGAAAAACTACTTATAATATAAAGTAATATTTTAAAATTTGCTGAATCAAAATATATATGTGCAACATAGTTTGTAAAAAATTTGCTTGCAAAATTCTTTCACACAGATTACTTTAATGAATACAACGGCTTATTTGTGCTTGCAGAAAGTCAACACTTATTATTTAATATAGATATATATGTATAAGTAAAAACAGTAGTACAAGTTTTTATACCATAAAGCAATGTAGATAAAAACACCAGAGTTATACAATATTCTTATTTATAGTAAATCTATTTCAAAGGGGGTAGGTTATTTATGCTTATAACTTTTGACAAACGGTTAAAGTATTTATAAAGTTTAAAAAACTTAAAAAGATAAATTGTCTACATAGTTATAATAATTAAAAATATAACTTAAGTGCCGTATAAATATAGAAGTGCAGTAGTTCAAAATAAAATATAATTTTTAGTATAAAATGTAAATATTACAGCAACCAATTTTTAATTATAATATTTTACCTCTTATATGTCTTAGTAGAATATAAGTAAACACACCTG
>JAAVZU010000062.1 GCA_022791815.1 Lachnospiraceae bacterium | reverse complement strand
TTCGCCTATCGGAGGTGTAATTACCAGACTTGCCTGCAGAAAACAGAGAAAAAAAGGAATCAAGGTTATTTATACTGCCCATGGTTTTCATTTTTTTACAGGAGCACCAAGAAAGAACTGGATTATTTTTTATACGATTGAAAAGATTCTGTCAAGATATACGGATGTGCTTATTACTATTTGTCATGAAGATTATGAACGGGCTAAAAGAAAAAAACTTGGACAAGAAATCGTTTATTCTCCAGGAATCGGAATTGATGTAGACAGCATCCAGAATTTGGATTCCAAAGAGGATAAGAGATTAGAACTTGGATTATCTCAAAATGACAAGATAATATTATCGATTGGAGAATTAAATACAAACAAAAATCATGAAGTGATATTACGGGCAATGGGAAGTTTAAAAAGAACAGATATTCATTATGTGATTTGTGGAAAAGGAGAATTAGACCAGCATTTGCAAAAAGTTGCAAAAGAAGTTGGTATGGAAGGAAGACTGCATTTATTAGGATTTCGCACAGATGCAAAAGAATGGTTAAAGACAGCAGATATTTTTGTCTTTCCTTCCTACAGAGAGGGACTTCCTGTTTCTTTAATGGAGGCTATGGCAGCAGGACTTCCAGTAGTTTGCAGTAAAATTCGGGGGAACGTTGATTTGATAGAGCATAAAAAAGGTGGTTATATGGGAACACCAGATAATGTGGCTTATTTTGCAAAGGCAATTGAGCAGTTGTTACTTAAGCCAGAACTTAGGAAACGTATGGGGACATTTAATCAAAATGTAATTAAGGAATTTGATAAATCTCAAGTGGAAAAGGTTATGTATCAAGTATATGACTGGGATGAATAGTTACAGCTTGATATATAGATGGAATGGAGAAGATTGAAACAATGAATGATAGACAAAAGCAACCAATTCGTGTTTTGCATATACTTCATAGTATGAACCGTGGCGGGGCTGAAACAATGATTATGAATTACTATCGGAATATAGATAGAGAACAGGTGCAGTTTGATTTTTTATTGACTTTTCAGGGGAAGAGTGATTATGAAGAGGAAATTATTTCTATGGGGGGAAGGATTTTCCATATTACTCCATTAACTCTTACTTCTATTAGAGGTTATTTGAAGGATATTCAAAGGTTTTTAAAAGAGCATAGAGAATATAAGATTGTCCATTCCCACACTTCAAGTAAAAGCGTTTTTCCATTATATATTAGTAAAAGATGTAAAGTGCCAGTGAGAGTCAGTCATTCCCATAATATGGAATTAGGGGATGGCACATTTTCTATTAAAGAGATTCTAAGAAAGCTATTAAGAAAACCTTTACGACTGGTAAGTACTCATAATTTTGGATGTTCAAAGGAAGCTACAATTTGGTTATATGGGGAGAAATATTGGCAAACAGGTAAAGCAAAAGTTCTGCCTAACGCAATAGATACCAAAAAGTTTTCTTATAATGAAGAGATAAGAGAAAAATATAGACAGGATTTTTCCTTAACTGACAATTTTGTGGTAGGACATGTGGGAAGATTACAAAAGGAGAAAAATCATCTGTTTTTATTGGAGATTTTTGCAGAAATAGCTAAAAAAGAGGAAAAAGCAAAATTAGTTCTGGTGGGGGAAGGTGCCTTGCAGGAAGAAATTGAGCAAAAGGCTCATGTTCTTGGTATTGAAGAAAAGGTTGTTTTGCTAGGATTAAGATTTGATGTTCCTGATTTATTGCAGATGATAGATGTCTTTGTTTTTCCGTCTCTTACAGAGGGATTGGGAATCGTGTTAGTTGAAGCACAAACCGCAGGATTACCTTGTTTTGCATCAAAAAATGTAATACCAGAAGAAGCCGCAGTAACAGATTTGGTGGAATTTATTTCTTTAGAAGAGTCTGCAAAGAGCTGGGCAGATAAGATTTTAAAGGTACAAAACCAACAGGAACGCCATACTAGAATTTCTATGGTACAGGACGCAGGATATGATATTTGCGTGGAGGCAAAGAAGTTGGAAGAGTTTTACTTAGTGGAGTATAAAAAAAACAATATGCCATAAAGGCGGAAAGGTAAAATGTATTATGGATGCTATGCTTACCATATTGACACCAACATATAATAGAGGTGTTCAGTTAAAAAATCTATATGAAAGTTTAAAAAGACAGACAAATAAAAATTTTATCTGGTATGTGGTAGATGATGGCAGTACCGATGATACAAAATATGTAATTGGAGAATGCCAGCAGGAAAGTCATGTAATAATCTGGTATGATAAAAAGAAAAATGGAGGAAAACATACCGCACTTAATTATGGGATTAAACGGATAGAAACAGCACTTACAATGATTGTGGACAGTGATGATTTGCTTACACCAGATGCAGTTGAAACTATTTGTAATGACTGGTTGGAAAATTGTGAACAAAATATATGCGGCATGAATTATTTAAGAGGATATTCGGGGTTCGAGGTAATTGGCAAGAAGTGGCCAAATGATGAACAGATTGCAAATTCAATTACATTAACCTGTAATAAAGGAATAATAGGAGATAAGGCAGAAGTTTTTGTAACAGATATTTTAAAAGAATATCCTTTTCCAGAGATACCAGGAGAGAAATTTTTTTCAGAAAGCTATGTCTGGCTGGGAATTGCACGAAAATATGATATGTTTATGAGAAATAAAATTATTTATATTACAGAATATTTAGACGGAGGACTATCAAAAAGTGGACGAAATATGCAGCTTAATTCACCAGTTGGAGCGATGATGAATGCAGCAATACGGATGAATAAAGAGTTTTCCATGAAGCTCCGTTTTAAAAATAGTATGCTTTATAGCTGTTATGGTGTATTAGCAAAGAAAAAATTTGGTAATCTATGGAGGGAGACTCCAAGTAAGTTGTATTTTCTTGCAGGGTATATACCTGGAATGATTTTAAAAAAATATTGGACAAAAAAGTACTTATAAAAAAGTGTTCTATTATTTCACAATGAGGAAACCGAAGGGGATTATGTGATAAAAGCAATCTTACAGAAAGGTTTGGCGGGAGAATGGAAAAAATATTAATTTTATCTTTAACAGAACAAAATGATTATGCATTAGCAGAATGGAGAAAAAATGGAGTAGATACAGATATAACCTTAAAGGATTGCTCCAAAATACTTCGTGCCATAAGACGGTTATGGATAAAATTTCACTTGCCAATGGAATATATTTGGTATGGAGATTGGAAGAAAACATTTATGGAGTACGATTGTGTTCTGGTTCATGGGACTTGGATGGCAGAAAAAGTACCACATTGGATGAGAAAACAGACAGAAAAAGCAGGAAAAAAAATAAAAATTATCTGGTGGTATTGGAATAAAGTGGTATCAAAAGATAATCCCAACAGGGTATTAGAAAAAGATTGTGAAAAATGGTCTTTTGATATAGAAGACTGCAAAAAATATGGGATGCGACATAACACCCAGTACTATTTTAAAAGTTTCCAGTTACCAAAAGAAAAAATAAAATATGATATCTACTTTTTGGGAGCAGATGGTGGAAGGAAGAACATAATTGGCAATTGGAATGAAAAATTTCTAAAAATGGGATTGAAAACGGATATTCATATTATTGCAAACACCATTACAGAACATGAGCCATATAGGGAATTGCTGCAAAAAGAAAAGTTAAGCTATCAGGAAAATTTACGGCATGTTGCAAGGAGTAAGGCGGTACTGGAAATTCTTCGTGATGGACAAAGCGGGCAGACACTTCGGGCGTTGGAGTGTTTGTTTTATCATAAAAAATTGATTACTAATGATGTGAGAGTGCAAGAATATGATTATTATCATGAAGATAATATATTTATATTAGGAAGAGATAGATTAGAGGATTTACCAAAGTTTTTAGAGAAACCATGTGCAGAAGTTTCTAAGGAATTGATAAAAAGATATGATTGTAAACAATGGCTGGAACGGTTCAATCTTTAGATAGAAAGAGAAAAAATGTGAATTATAAAAATACAAAATGGAATAGACTTTATATTTTTGTTAATTTATACAGTGATTTATTGATACGATATATGTGTTGGTTTGTATATTTTTTATATGCAATTAATATATTAAGAAGTTAAAATAAATAATGATTTAATAAAGTGTCAAATGAATAATAATAATGGAGAAGTAAATGACAGGGATGAAAGGATGGGAACTAAATGGAACAAAAAGCATTGCCAGTTGGTGTTGATGATTTTGAAATGCTTATTACAAGGGGATATTATCTTGTAGACAAGACGATGTTTATTAAAGAATTAATAGACAAGAAGGGGACAGTGAATCTTTTTACACGTCCAAGGAGATTCGGAAAGACACTGAATATGAGCATGCTCCGATACTTTTTTGAAGATGGTTGTGACAGGATGGGAAACAAGGTGGAGTATGCACATTTGTTTGAAGGTCTGAAGATTATGGAGTGTAGTGATAAATATTTACAGCATATGGGGAGTTATCCTGTGATTTCACTGACATTAAAATCGGCAAAGCAGGATGATTTTTCCTTATCATACACTATGCTTGCAAGAGCAATTGCAGAGGAGTTTAGGCGGCATGCTTTTCTTATGGATTCTGAAAAACTGGTACCATACATGAAAAAAAGATATGAAAAGCTGATGAATGAAGAGGCATCATTGGCAGATTACAGTGATGCCTTAAAGTTTCTTTCAGAATGCCTGTATAGTCATTATGGCAGAAAGGCAATTATTCTGGTTGATGAATATGACGTACCCCTTGAGAGTGCTTACCAGTATGGATATTATGATAAGATGGTGAGTTTTATCCGATCCCTGTTTGAATCAGCATTTAAGACGAATGCCTGTCTGGAATTTGCGGTGATTACAGGCTGCCTGCGGATTTCAAAAGAGTCCATATTTACGGGAATGAATAATTTGAAAATTATTTCTATTTTAAATGAGAAATATGATGAATATTTTGGATTTACTGATGCAGAGGTAAAACAGCTTTGTGAAGACTATGGGATGCCACAGAAATTTGAAAATGTAAAAGAATGGTATAACGGATATGTATTTGGTAATGCAAATGTATATAATCCTTGGAGTGTCATTCAGTTTGTGGATGATTTAATTGAGAATGTTAATTGTTTTCCATCTCCTTATTGGGCAAATACAAGTTCGAACAGCATTGTCCGCAGTTTGATAAGCCGTGCAGACCGAAAGACGAAAGATGAGATAGAACATCTGATAGAGGGGAAGACTGTGGAAAAGCAGGTTCATGAGGATATTACCTATGATGAGGTATACAAAGGAATGGACAACTTATGGAACTTTATGTTTTTTACAGGATACTTTAGAAAAGTAAGTGAGCGTATGGAAGGAACAAAAAGGTATGTGACACTTACAATTCCTAACAAAGAGGTGCATTATATCTTTGAGAATAAGGTACTTGGCTGGTTTGAGGAGGAAGTGGAAAAACGTGACCTGACGAGACTATATGATGCTTTTATAAATATGGATACGACAGTTGTGAAAGAGGAAATCGAGAAGATGTTTTTTGATACAATCAGTATGTATGACTACTATGAAAGTTTTTATCATGGCTTTTTGGCAGGAATCCTTTATGGTATAGGAGGCTATTATGTAAAGTCAAACAGAGAGGGCGGAAACGGCAGGACGGATTTGTTTGTCAAGCCAATGTCTTATGAGGAGACTGCGTTTGTTGTAGAGTTTAAAGTTGCAAAGAATGTAGATGAACTGGAAAAGAAAGCAGATGAAGCATTAGCACAGATAGAGGAAAAGTGTTATAACAGGGAGTTAAAGAGTGAGGGATATGTCAGCTTTGCACACTACGGAATTTCATTTTTCGGAAAGAAATGTGTGGTAAAGGTTTACTGTTAGTACTGTAGGTGTGAACAGTAACTGGTAAAGGTGAAAGAGGCAGAAGACTAATTTTAACAGTTGCAAAACGAAGAAAGCTAAAGTATAATGGAAAAAGTGTATAACAGATGATTCGGCACAAAGGGAGGTTGAGGCAAAAATGAAGATCGTAGCAGGTATTGTAACCTATAATCCAGATATCAAACGTCTTCAGGAAAATATAGATGCTGTTATGAATCAGGTAGATCATTTGATTATCGTTGATAATGCCTCAAATAATAAAGATAAGTGGTTAGAAAAACTAGCTAATATAGAGAAAGTAACCATTATACAAAATAATAGTAACAAGGGAATTGCTGCTGCGTTAAATCAGATATTGAGATGTTCTGAGAGTCTTGGTTGTGAGTGGACATTGACATTAGATGAAGATTCTGTGGTTCCTATTAACATGGTGGAAGAATATAAAAAATATATGGATATGGATCGGGTTGCCATGATTGTTCCTGTAATTGAAGATAGAACTATGGAAGTGATTGATGCAGATGGTGCAATTAAGATGTCTCATGAGTATGTGGATACTGCCATTACATCAGGAACTTTAATGAAGAATGAGATTTGGAAAGAAGTTGGTGGGTTCACCGAGAAATTATTTATTGATTACGTAGATTTTGATTATTGTATGAAATTAAAAAAAGCACAATATAAAATACTACGGGTGAATACAGTACATCTGCTTCATGAACTTGGGAATGCCACAGAGATAAAACTTTTTACTATTCTCGGAAAGATATTTTCATGGTGTCAGCCAATTGGAAATAGATTCTGGGGTCTCCGCTTTACTACGAATCATTCTGCAGAACGGTTGTATTATGTTACAAGGAATCAATATTATTATATGGAACAATATAAAGAATATATAGATGTGAAGAAAATGAAACGGGGGATGAAGATTGGCTGGGTAGTTAAGCTGATTTTTGAAAAGAACCGTTTGAAAAAGTGGAAAGCTATTCAAAGTGGTGTACGAGATGGGAAGAATATGATACATAATTGAAAGGACAATCTATAAATCATGATAGTAAGGAATTTAAACTCTGTATTAGAGAAAAAGCAAAAAATAAAAATTTGTATATTATTAGTACTTATGATAGGAGGTGCTTTGTTAGAAACAATGGGTGTGACATTGATTATACCTTTAATTTCTGTTGTAATGAGTCCAAATCTGATTCATGAAAATCGGATTATGGCTTATTTTTATGAACTTTTTTGCATGCAGGATGATACACAGTTTTTAATATTTATAATATTAGCTTTAATGGCAGTTTACCTTTTGAAAAACATATATATGTGGATACTATATTATATTCAGGCAAAATTTATTGCTAACAATCAATTTAGAATGTCTAAGAAATTGCTAACAATCTTTATGCGAAGACCGTATGAATATTATCTGAATGCCAGCACGGGTGATATCATTCGGATTATACAATGGGATGTTGGTAATGTTTTTATGTTAATAAATAATGCACTTTTATTTTTATCAGAAATGTGTGTTTTAATCGCATTAGTTATTTTACTTATTGTAGTAGATCCATTTATGACAATAGCAATTGCTTGTATGCTTGGAGTTGTTATGATGATTTGTAAAAAAACATTCCAGAAATATTTAGTAAAAGCTGGTGAAACTTCTCAAAAATATAGTTCAATAATGAATAAATGGTTGTTACAAAGTCTTGAAGGAATTAAAGAAATTAAAATTCATCATAATGAAAATCATTTTATCAAGCATTATGAAAAAAGTGGAATAAAAAATGCAGTAGCACAACGAAATAATAACATATTTAGTCAAACACCAAGACTAATTATTGAAGCTGTATGTATGTGTGGAATGTTGGGAATAGTAGCTTTTTTAGTTATGAGTGGTCGTGAAATTGGAGGTATGATGACACTGATGTCTACTTTTGCAATGGCAGCAGTTCGATTGATGCCAAGTGCGAATCGTATGAATACCTATTTGAATGCAATTTCTTTTTTAGAACCTTCCTTAAATACAGTTATGGAAAATATAAATGCATTTGAAAGGGAAAATGTAGAGAAAGAAAAAAATAGCACCATCAAAGAATTAAAATTTCAAAAAAGTATAGAGGTGGAACAAATACAATATGCCTATCCCAATGTAGAAAAGAACTTGTTTGATAATGTAAATATGAGTATTCCAG
>JAAVZU010000061.1 GCA_022791815.1 Lachnospiraceae bacterium | reverse complement strand
TTTATCTTCTATTGAAAAGGGAATCCGTCTCCGCAGTCTTGATTTGGTAAAAAGGGAATTGCAGATTTTCCTTGATCACAAAGTGCCACAGGTAAAATTTATTGACCGTACTTTTAATTGTAATCACAATCATGCTATGGCAATATGGGAATACATTATGGAGCATGATAATGGAATCACCAATTTTCATTTTGAGATATCAGCAGATTTACTGAAAGAGGAAGAATTAAACCTGCTTAATCAAATGAGAGTGGGACTGGTGCAGTTGGAAATTGGGGTGCAGTCTACCAATCCCGAAACGATTAAAGCCATTAACCGAAAAATGGATTTAGAAAAACTTGCTTATGCCGTAAAAAGAATACAAGAGGGGAGAAATATACACCAGCATTTGGATTTAATAGCAGGGCTTCCCTTTGAGGATTATGTATCTTTTCAGAAGTCTTTCAATGATGTATATGCGTTAGCACCAAACCAGCTTCAATTAGGATTTCTGAAAGTGCTAAAGGGGGCACCTATTTACAGGCAGCAGAAAGAACATGATATTTTATATAAAGGACATGCACCTTATGAGGTTCTTGCGACCAGATGGCTGCCTTATGATGATGTACTTAAATTAAAAAAAGTAGAGGATATGGTGGAAATATATTATAATAGTGACCAATTTGCAAATAGTTTGCAATTTTTGCTTCATTATTATGAAACACCTTTTGACTTTTATAAAGAACTTGGAGATTATTATGAAAAACATCAGATAAATGGGCAGCAACATGCCAGAATTAACCGATATCGGATACTTTTAGGGTTTGTTATGGCAGAAAAACCAGAACTTAGGGAACCATTGTCAGAACTTCTGGTGTATGATTTATATCTTAGGGAGAATTTAAAGAGCCGCCCGGAATTTGCTAAAAATCAAGAACAGTGGAAAAATAAATACCACACATTTTATAAAAATATGGAAGAGAAGAACAAGGCAGGAGAGGTCTGTTTGTTGTCTGGATATGAAGGTTATCAGGCAAGACAAATGGCACGAATGACCCATATTGAGTATTTTTCCTATGATATAGAATTGTTGGTAAATAAGGGTCGAAAGCAGAAAAAAGACTTTCATATCCTTTTTGACTACCAGAAACGAAATCCCTTAACAGGGGAAGCTAGAACCATTTTTTTAGTAGAAGAAGATGGGAAGGAAATGGGTGTATATGACAAAAAGAAGAATTTCAAAGAAAGAACAGGAGCGTATTCATAAGATTCTGGCGTTGCTGGATGAGTATTATACGACAGAATATAAGTGTTATTTGAATCATGAAAATGCCTGGCAATTGCTGATTGCAACTATTTTAAGTGCCCAATGCACAGATGCCAGAGTAAATATTGTGACAAAGGATTTGTTTCAAAAGTACAAAAGTGTGGAAGATTTTGCACTTGCAGATTTAGCGGAATTGGAGAGGGATATTCATTCCACTGGATTTTATAAGAATAAAGCGAAAAATATTATTGCCTGTTGTCAGAAACTAATATTAGAATATAAAGGAGAAGTGCCAAGTGATATAGAAGATCTTATCAGTCTTCCAGGGGTAGGTAGAAAAACAGCCAATGTAATACGGGGCAATATTTTCCATGAACCAAGCATTGTAGTGGATACCCATGTAAAGCGTATTTCTGGGAAACTTGGTTTTACGAAAGAAACAGATCCAGAAAAGATAGAGTATGAACTTATGGAGATACTGCCAAAGGAACATTGGATTTTGTATAATATACAGATTATACAGCATGGAAGAGAAGTATGTGTAGCAAGAACCCCAAAATGTGATGCCTGCTTTTTAAGAGAGCTGTGCAAAACAAAAAACAAGAAACAAGAGGATAAAAGACTATGAAGACATTTATTGCAGTAGATTTAGAGACTACTGGATTAAGTCCAGAAGAGGATTATATTATAGAAATTGGTGCATTAAAATATCAAGATGGAAAATGTAAGGGAACATTTTCTCGATTGGTTAAACCTCCAATATCCATTTCATGGAGGATAACTGAAATAACAGGAATTGATAACAAAATGGTACAGAATGCACCACCAATAGAAACGGTGATGAAAGAATTTGTAGATTTTATAGGTGAGGAAGAAGTGTTTCTTGGACATAACCTGCGGTTTGACTATAGTTTTTTAAAGGTACATGGAAAAAGGCTTGGATATACTTTCCCTGTAAAGGGTTTGGACACTCTGCGTATTGCAAGAAAATTTTTGACAAATTTACCAAAGAAAAACTTGGGTGCTCTTTGTGAATATTATCATGTGATAAATCCTTGTGCCCATCGGGCTTATGAGGATGCAAAGACCACAGCTGTTATATATGCAAAATTACATAATGATTTTGCTAAAGATAATCCAGAAGCTTTTCAGCCTCAGGACATGAAATATAAAGAGAAGAAAAAAGAACCAATGACAGAAAAGCAAAAAAAATACTTGATAGATCTGGTGAAATATCATAAAATACAAGATGAAGTATTTTTAGGTGATATGGAAGGATTCCTTAGTGCCACGACAAAAAGTGAGGCATCCAGAAAAATTGATGAAATTATATTGCATTATGGGAAGATGATTCGCTAGATAAAACATCTGTATCTGCAAAGAACTATGAGCAGATACAGACTGTTTTTATATCATAGGAAAGTGTGTAGCCCCCTCAAGATTGATGGGTAGGGAAATTGATGTGGGTTTATCTGCTTTGTTTTAAAAATTAGAAAAGTGTCACATCATCCGATTCATTAAGCACACCATAAATAGCTTTTTTTAAATCAAGTGTAGAGGATATATCCTCGGTCTTTTTTGCTAAGTTATGAACTTTATCTATATTGTTTTGTTCTAAATAAATTCTTGCCAGTGTAATATAGGTCTGTCGTATATTCGATTGGCAGAAGACGGCATAATCTAACACAGTTTCAGCATCTTTATAGTTGTGCTGTTCATAAAGTCGTGTTCCCCAATCAGAAAGTGTTTTTATAAGAAGAAGGTAATTTTGTTCATATTCCAGGATTTCGTCTAAATTACCAGCACCATATTTTAATTTTAGGTCTGTATTACTAATACCTGTCAGATTACTAATTGTCTGGGAAGAAAGAACTTTTATGGTGTCTTGGCAAGATTTTAGTTCACCAGTGGCATTTTCACAAAAAGGCAGACTGGATAAGCAAATTTCGATTTTGGGTAAGGACTGTAGGCTTTTTTTTATTGGTAGAGAAGCCCGGCGTTCGATTTGATGGAAATTTTCATTTATGGCTTGTTCCTCACGTTCTGCTATACGTAGCTTATATTTTAGGATGATAACAAATATAATAATACAGGGAAGTAAAACTGGCATAATAGGTCAACCTTTCTAAATTTCAATTATTCATGCTTAAGGCTTTGAATAATCTTGATTAAAATTATTCTTTAAGTTACAATTTTCAGTGATTCAGTATAGAAAAATATACAGAATTACATATTTTTACATTTAAATTTTTTTGGAGTTTAAATTATGTATTTGTATACACACTGAACAGATACATTATAAACATATTAACAGGTAGAAAACAAGGAGGAATTACAATGTACAACAAAAAATTTCAAAAAACAGTGGTAGCAGTAATTGCAGGAATTATAATTTTAACAATGGTTATATCAACAATTGCAGTTGCACTTTAATAGAAATGAGGAGAGAAGAAAATGGGAAAGGAAAAGAAAATGAAAGGAAAGATTATAAAAACATTGGCTGTTTTAGGAGTTGCAACGATTGGAATCGTTGGGGCGAAGGTATATTCTACAGCATATACAAATTCAGATGTGATTTGTGAAGGCATCTATATAGGAAATATAAATGTAGGTGGAAAGACCGTTAAACAGGCAGAGAAAAAGTTGGAAAAATATGTAAAAGATGCAAAAAGCGAAAAAGTTATAGTAAAAATTGATGATGAACAGGTAACTACTACATTAGAAGAATTAGGATATAGTTGTGAAATAGATCAATTTGTGAATAAGGCATACAATTATGGAAAAACAGGAGATATTATCAAACGTTACAAGGACAGGAAAGATGTTGAACAAAAAAATGTAGTATATGATTTAGCTTTTAAGCTCGATTCTGATAAGGTAAAAGATTTTGTAGAGAAGGAATGTACAGCATTTGACAAACCAGCAAAGGATGCTACATTAAAAAGAAAAAAAGGTAAATTCGTGATTGGAAAAGAGAGTAATGGAAGGGTTCTTGTTGTAGATGAGACGGCTAAAAAGATAGAGAAAACTATATCCAGTCAGTGGGTGCAGGGGGGTATCGAGATAAAGGCAATTATGAATGATACAACACCCAAATATGATGCTGCGTTGTTAGAAGAATGTAAGGATGTACTTGGAAGTTACTCCACTAGCTTTTCAAGTTCTGGAAGCAGCCGTTCCCAGAATCTTGTAAATGCAGCTAGACTGATTGATGGAACGGTACTTTACCCAGGAGAAACATTTTCAACCGCAGAGAAACTAGTACCATTTACAAAAGAAAATGGTTATGAAGTTGCACAAGCATATTCAAATGGACAGGTAATTGATAGTGTTGGTGGAGGTGTATGTCAGGCAGCTACTACACTTTATAATGCTTTGCTTCGTGCAGAGGTTGAAATTGTAGAAAGATATAATCATTCTATGATTGTAGGATATGTAAAGCCTTCTATGGATGCGGCTATCTCGGAAGGGTATAAGGATTTAAAATTTAAAAATAATACAGATACACCAATGTATATAGAAGCATATACTGCAAACCGTAGTATTTATTTTAGCATTTATGGTAAGGAAACCAGGGATACAAAGAACCGGCGTGTAGAATATCAATCAGAAGTTTTGGAGACTATACAGCCAGGAGAAGATAAAGTAACAATAGACAGTACAAAACCAGAGGGTTATATGACAGTAACACAATCGGCTCATGTGGGTTATAAGGCGCAGTTATGGAAGATTGTTTATGAAAATGATAAAGAAGTCAGCAGAGAAAAGGTGAATTATAGCTATTATGCTCCAGAACCAAGATATGTAACAAAGGGTGGAACAGGTGATAAGCCATCAGAATCTAAAAATCCGGGTACAACACCAGGAAAAACGACAAAACCTGATAATGAACCGAAAAAGACTAAATCACCGACAGCTACTAAGAAACCAGTAGTTACCAAAGCACCAGTAAAAACAAAGAAACCAATAGTTACCAAAGCGCCAGTAAAAACAAAAGCACCTGTACCTACAACAGGAAATGATAATGAAGAAGATGCAGTAGGTTAAAAAGAATAGATTGGTTGGTGTATAAAGTGAAAGTAGGAAAAGTTTCGGAGAATGTACTAAAGAGAGCAGTATTTAAACAAATCCGTCATAGACGTGAGGAAGTTCTTATTAGAGGGGGCATTGGTGAGGATTGTGCAGCAGTAGATATTGGTGAAGATGAAGTTGCAGTATTGTCAACGGATCCTATCACTGGTGCTGCAAAAGAGATTGGAACATTGGCAGTACATATTACAGCAAATGATATTGCTTCCAGTGGTGCAGAGGTAATAGGAATCTTAACTAGTATTATTCTTCCAGAGGGAACCCGTGAGATTGTTCTTCGGAGAATGATGCAGGAAATAGAAGATGTATGCAGCCAGTTGGAAATAGAAGTGATGGGTGGGCATACAGAAGTTTCTAGTGCGGTAAACCAGCCCCTAATTACAGTAACAGGAATTGGAAAGATTAAAAAGGCAAAACTTCTTAGTACCAAAGGATTACAACCAGAAGACGAACTGGTTATGACAAAATGGACTGGACTAGAAGGGACTGCTATTTTAGCTAATGAGAGATTTGAGGAATTGACGAAGAAGTATACAGAGGATTTTATTTCAACAGCAAAAGACTTCATGAAGTATATTTCTGTAGTTCCAGAAGCACGGATTGCAGCCAGGCTTGGAGCTTGTGCCATGCATGATATTACAGAAGGCGGCGTATATGGTGCAATCTGGGAGATGGCATCTGCATCTAATCTTGGTGTAGAGGTAGATTTGCATAAAATTCCTATCCGACAGGAGACTGTGGAAATTTGTGAATATTTTGATCTAAATCCATATCAGCTAATATCTAGCGGATGTATGTTAATTGGAACAAAGCATGGAAATGTTCTTGTAGATGAATTGAAGAAAGCAGGAATCCCAGCAGCGGTGATCGGAAAAATTGTAGAGGGAAACGATAAGGTAGTTATAAGTGGGGAAGAACGCAGATATTTGGAACCACCTAAATCAGACGAGTTATATAAGGTTATAAAATAGAGACCTGTGATATAGATGCTGACAGGGTTGCAGATGTGTGGAGTTTTTATAGAAAGGTTGAAGGGTATGAGAGAAAAGATTTTGAAAGTGCTGGACAAGAATGGAAGAATTACACCAGAAGATTTAGCAGTTATGTTGGATTTAGATATAGAAACTGTTATCAGGGAAATTAAGGCAATGGAAGAAGAACGAATTATTTGCGGGTATCCAACTTTAATTAATTGGGATAAGACGGATTGTGAGAGAGTAACTGCTTTAATTGAAGTAAAGGTAACACCACAGAGGGGGCTTGGTTTTGACAAGATTGCAGAAAGAATATATAAGTTTGAACAAGTACAAAGTGTATCGTTGATTTCTGGAAGTTTTGATCTTTGTGTTATGATAGAAGGAAGGAATATGCGTGAGGTATCAAGTTTTGTATCTGAGAAACTAGCACCTTTAGAATCTGTACTAAGTACTTCAACTAATTTTATTTTAAAAAAATATAAAGAACATGGTTTGGAACTTACCGATGAAGGTAATAAAGATGAAAGGATGTTGATTACACCATGAGAAATCCATTATCAGAAAAAGTAGTAACTATTGAACCTTCTGGTATCCGTAAATTTTTTGACATTGTAAGCGAAATGGAAGATGCGATTTCTCTTGGAGTAGGAGAACCAGATTTTGACACACCTTGGCATGTAAGAGAAGAAGGCATCTATTCATTGGAAAAAGGGTGTACTTTTTATACTTCTAATGCTGGACTAAAAGAATTGAGAATTGAAATTGTTAAATATTTGAATCGACGTTGTAATGTATCATATGATTGTGATAAGGAGATTATGGTGACAGTTGGTGGCAGTGAGGCCATTGACCTTGCCCTAAGGGCAATGTTGGATCCTGGAGATGAAGTACTTATTCCAATGCCAAGTTTTGTTTCTTATCTGCCATGTGTTACTTTAGCAGATGGTGTTCCAGTCGTAATTGAATTGAAAGAAGAAGATGAGTTTAAACTTACCAGACAGGAATTATTGGATAGCATTACAGACAAAACAAAAGTATTGATTCTGCCATTTCCTAATAATCCAACAGGTGCAGTTATGACAAGAGAAGACCTAGCAGAGATTGTGGATGTCATTATTGAGAAGGATTTGTTTGTGATTACCGACGAGATATATTCGGAATTAACTTATAATGGAGATCATGTGACAATAGCATCTTTTCCTGGAATGAAGGAACGCTGTGTCTTAATAAATGGTTTTTCAAAATCATACGCTATGACTGGGTGGAGATTAGGTTATGCCGCAGCTCCTGCATTGATTTTACAACAAATGTTAAAGATTCATCAATTTGCCATTATGAGTGCACCTACTACCAGCCAGTATGCTGCTGTAGAAGCACTTCGTAATGGAGATAAAGATGTAGAAGAAATGAGAGAAGCATATAACCAGAGAAGAAGATTTTTAATCAAAGCACTTAGGGATATGGGGATGGAGGTATTTGAGCCTTTTGGAGCTTTTTATGTATTTCCAAGCATCAAACAGTTTGGTATGACCTCCGATGAATTTGCCGAAAAACTTTTAGAAGAAGAAAAAGTGGCAGTTGTACCAGGTACAGCATTTGGTGCGTGTGGAGAGGGATTTTTACGTATTTCTTATGCATATTCTGTAGAAGATTTGAAAAAAGCCTTAGAAAAAATAGAAAAGTTTGTGAATCGTCACAAAAAACAATAGCTTTTTCTAAGAATATATGGTAAAATATATGAAAAGTTGTTGTTATGAGTGCGCTATTATAAGGGTGATAAGCGAATCATAAGAATGTGTTACAAGAAGGCAAAATAGGAGGTACATAGGTATGGCGGGATTAAATGCAGATATTATTAACCCTTTTTTATCGTCAAGTATGCAGATGTTAAAAGATGTGGCACAGATTGAGACAAAATTAGGTAAACCAGTAGTGAAACAGGCAAAGTTCAACAAAGAGACGGTTGTCATTATGATTGGTATTACAGGTGAGATGAAGGGGCAGGTTATGTTGGCATTTCCATTAACCATTGCATATAAGGTAGCAGGTAATATGTGTATGATGGAAGTTACAGAGATGAATGACTTGTCTATGAGTGCGATTTGTGAATTAGGAAATATGATTATGGGAAATGCTGCTACTATTTTTTCAACAAAAGGTATCGGTATTGATATTACTCCACCGACTATTTGTATAGGAGATATGATTTTTACTACAAGTATAACACAAAATATAAGTATACCTCTTAGTTTGGATGAGAATACAGCAATTGAGGTAAATGTAGCAGTAAAGGAAGACTAAAATGTTAAATATTGTTTTACTTGAACCAGAAATTCCAGCAAATACAGGAAATATTGGACGTACCTGTGTAGCAGCAGGGGCAAGATTACATTTGATAGAGCCTATGGGATTTCGTATAAGCCAGAAGGAAGTAAAGCGTGCTGGCTTGGATTATTGGGATAAACTGGATGTGACCGTTTATGATAGTTATCCAGATTTTCTGGAGAAGAATCCAGGAGCAAAGATATATATGGCAACAACCAAAGCAAGACATACTTACGCAGATGTGTCTTATGAGGAGGATGCGTATATTATGTTTGGCAAGGAAAGTGCAGGGATTCCAGAAGAGATTTTAGTAGAACATGAGGATACATCTATCCGTATCCCTATGTTTGGAGAGATTCGTTCGTTGAATCTTAGTAATTCTGTGGCAATTGTATTGTATGAAGCATTACGTCAACATGATTTTTCTAATTTGAATCAGGCAGGTGAACTGCATCGTTTGTCTTGGAATGAGGGATAGGGAAGAAGGCTAGTGTAGTATTTTATTCATTTTTAGTTAAGTGAACGAGATACTACACAGTCTTTTTTTCTTATATTTCATTTGGAGTTGTAAGTGGAAGTGTAAAAGTAAATTCTGTGCCAACTCCTTCGGTACTGGTAACATTTATATTTTCATTATGGGCATTTATAATCTCTTTGGTAATAGAAAGACCAAGTCCAGTTCCTTTTCGGTCTTTTCCTCTGGATAAATCTGTTTTATAAAAGCGTTCCCATACCTTTTTCAGACTGTTTTTGGGAATTCCAATACCAAAATCCTTTATGGACACAATTACTTTTTCCTTTTTCTCTATTGTTGTAATGCGGATCTGAGAATTGTTGTGGCTAAATTTTATAGCATTATCAATTAAATTATAAAGAACTTGTTGAATCTTAGATTTATCTGCATTTACAAATGTCTCCTTCTCAGAAAAGGTAAGATTTAGTTTCACATGTTTCTTTACACAAGTTCCTTCAAAGGAATTGGCAGTACGTTTGATTATATGGTTAATATCAAAGGAAGTAATATCAAGGTTTGCCATACCTCGCTCAAAGCTGTTTAAGGAAAGAAGGTTATTTGTCAGTTTGGTTAAACGTTCTGTTTCAAATGCGATGATATCCAGATATTTGTTATACATCTCTGGTGGAATAGTTCCATCCTGCATAGCCTCTGCGTAACCCTTGATGGAAGTCAAAGGGGAACGGAAGTCGTGAGAGACATTGGCGATAAAATTCTTCTGGTAATCGTCCAGATTTTGTAATTGTTCTGCCAAAAAGTTAAGTTCTGTGTTCATTTGCTCATATTCATCCTTTCCATGTAAAGAAAGGGTGTGATCATAATCTCCAGAAGAATAGGCATAAAGAGCTTTTACTATTTTTTTGCTGGGACGTATAGTAATAAACCAGCAATATATGAGAAAGACAGCCAGAATAATTCCAATACTTAATAAAGCAAGATATAGAATATTCTCAAAATTAGAAATGGACTGTAAAAAAATTTCCATAGGTTGATAAACTATAATATAGCCACGAATAGAATAGTTTACAGTGACAGGCAGGATAACAGTAAGCATAGGTTCTTGCATTAGAGGTGAAAGGGTCTTGTTTTCATAATAATATTCGCTGAAAAAACTTTTATCGTAATCATTTATAATATAATTATTACCTTGAAGGTTTATATTTTCTGAGTCTACAAGCAGAGTACCTGTTTGATTTGTAACCCATACATGTGTTTGTAGAACGGAGTCGTATTGTTGAATTTCTTTTGCAATTGCTGTATTTAGGTAAGAAGACGCACTATCATATAAATTTGTAAAGTATTTATCTTCTATAAATTGGGCATAAGTATAGAGTTCTGCCTTTTTTTCATTAGAAACATATTTATGTATATAATTTGTTCCAAAAGTGAGACAGAATAATGTGAGTGCAATCATAAAAAGCAGATATCCAAATAAAAATTTGAGAGTAAGGGGACGTTTCATCATAATTTCTAGCCTTTCTTTACTCCAAATTTGTAGCCAATGCCCCAAACGGTGCTAATAGCCCAGGATTCATGGTCTTTAATTTTTTCGCGAAGACGTTTTATGTGTACATCCACAGTACGGGTATCTCCAATGTAGTCATATCCCCATATATGATCCAGAAGCTGCTCTCTAGTAAAAACCTGATTTGGGTGGGATGCCAGATAGTAGAGTAGTTCTAGTTCTTTTGGAGGCATGTCCAGATTTTCATTTTGATAAATAACAGAATAATTGGTTTGATTGATTACTAAATCAGGATAAGAAACATAGTCTCCATTTTGTTCTACCATGATAGAATCATCTTTTTGTTTATATTCATTGGCATGGGTAAAACGGCGTAATACTGCTTTTACCCGGGCAACTAGCTCCTTAGAATCAAAAGGTTTAATAATATAATCATCTGCACCAAGCTCAAGACCAAGAACCTTATCAAAAATTTCCCCTTTGGCAGAAAGCATAATAATAGGGACAGAAGAAGTTTTGCGAATCTCCCGGCAGATTTGATATCCATCCATTCCTGGAAGCATCAAATCTAACAAAACAAGATTAGGTGAATAAGATTGAAATATTTGTAATGCTTCGTTGCCATCGTTTACAATGGCAGTATCGAAGCATTCTTTTGTTAAGTACAAAGAAATTAATTCTGCAATATTTGTGTCATCGTCGATAATTAGAATTTTTTGTTTTGAAGTCATAAGTTTCCCCTCTCTATATTTATGTGGTGTACCTGTTTTGTGTAGATACAGTCTTATTTAAATGTAACAATAGTAACACCCTGGTCTCCCTCTCCAAATTCTCCAATACGATAGGATTTGACATATTTACATTTTTTTAGATGAGCGTGTACCGCATTACGTAATGCCCCAGTTCCCCGGCCGTGTATTACCGTAACTTGTGGTATATGTGCCAGATATGCATCATCCAGATATTTATCCAATTTCGGAATCGCTTCTGCTGTTGTTAGTCCAATTAAATTTATATCTGGAGAAATAGCAGCAGCTTTTGACATTTTAATCTTACCGCTGCCAGTTTTCTTTAGATTTGGAGTTGTTATAACTTCCTCGTCAATACGCTCTAAGTCATTAATATTTACTTGGGAACGCAGTATACCCATTTGCACAAATAAATCTCCTTTGGCATTTGGCAGGCTGCTTACTGTTCCTTTTAGATTTAGGCTAAGAACCATAACTGCATCACCAAGTCTCAAATCCTTTGGATTTAACTGTTTTTTCTGTTTCTTCTGATTCTTTAAGGCAAGTTTTTCTTCCGAAGAGTTAAGTTTCTTCCGAAGTTCTGTACGTTCTTGTTCCATGGCTTTATTTAAACCACTTTCTTTTGACCATTTGTTATATTTCTTAATGGTTTCATCCGCAAAGTCCTTTGCCTCTTGAAGAATGGCATGTGCTTCTTCATTGGCACGTCTTAGAATTTTCTCCTTTGCATTATCAATTTTTTCATTTTTAATAGTAAGTTTCTTTTTTAAATCTTCAATTTCTGCTTTGTAGCGGGCAATTTCTGATTCTTCTTTTTCTATAGTGAGACGGCTTTTTTCCAAATCACTTAACACATCTTCAAAACTCTGGTTCTCACTGTCAATGTATTCTTTCGCCTGTTCAATTAGATAATCTGGAAGTCCCAACTTACCAGAAATAGCAAATGCATTACTCTTTCCTGGAATACCGATTAGAAGACGGTAAGTAGGACGGAGAGTCTCTACATCAAACTCACAACTGCCGTTTTCTACCCCTTCTGTAGTTAAGGCAAATACTTTAAGTTCACTATAATGAGTAGTAGCAACGGTGCGGATACCCTGGTTATGCAAGTGAGACAAAATAGACATAGCAAGGGCAGCACCTTCCACAGGGTCTGTTCCAGCCCCTAATTCATCAAATAGGCAAAGGGTAGTTGGAGTGGCATGTTCCAAAATGGAAACCGTATTTGTCATGTGGGAGGAAAAAGTACTAAGGCTTTGTTCAATACTTTGTTCATCTCCGATATCAGCAAAGACATCTGTAAATACGGAAAGCTCTGAATTATCAAAAGCAGGTATATGAAGCCCTGATTGTCCCATAAGTGTAAATAAACCAATTGTTTTTAAAGTAACCGTTTTACCACCTGTGTTTGGTCCAGTAATAACCAACAAATCAAAGGAACCGCCAAGCTCTACATCAATTGGCACAACTTTGTGTTTGTCAATAAGTGGATGTTTCCCTTTTTTAATGTTTATATAACCTCTTGTGTTAAATTTTGGTTCACTGCCCTGCAGTTTTTTTGAGAGAGCTGCTCTGGCGAAGATAAAATCCAATTCTGCCAAAACAGATAAATTGGTTTTCAGGGCATCTGCTTCTTCGGCTGCCAGATTACTAAGAGTGGCAAGAAGTTTTTCGATTTCTTCCTGTTCGCGGCTGGCAAGTTCACGAAGTTCATTATTTAGTTTTACAACAGACATAGGTTCGATAAAAAGTGTAGATCCAGTAGAAGACTGGTCATGAACCATGCCTGAAAAAGAACTTTTGTATTCTGCTTTTACAGGAAGACAATACCTTCCATTACGCATAGTTACAATGCTTTCCTGTAACATACTTCTGGAAGAATTGACAACACTGTTTAATTGTTCATGTATTTTTTGATTGGTATTTTTGATGGTGCGGCGAACCTGATTAAGTCCAGGAGAGGCATCATCACTTACCTCTTCTTCAGAAATAATACAACGTTTAATTTCATTATTTAAATTGGTTAGAGGTTCAATATAGGAAAAACGGGAAGAAAGGCTATCTTCATTTTTTGTATCAAAATCCTCTTCCTCAGATTTGTCTGGTCTGGAATATGCTTTTACTCTAGTTGCTACATTTAATAAACTACTAATGTTAAGAAGTTCCATAATGCCCAAGGTACTACCAATTTCCAAACGTTTCAAAGAGGGCATAATATCCCGCAATCCCGAAAAAGAAATACTGCCTTTTTTCATTAAATGGGAAAGGGCATCTGTAGTTTCTTGCTGTAAGTTACGAATTTCGTCTAAATCTATAGAAGGCTTTAGATTCTTGCACTTTTCTTGTCCAAGAGAAGAACCAGCACATTCTGTAAGAAGCTGAATGATTTTGTCATATTCTAAAGTTTTTTGTGCTTTTTTATTCATATAATCCTCCGAATCATTAATTTTACCCTAATTATTCACATTTTAAATATATTTAAGGGGTCAATTGACTATAATTGCAGACAGGTGATGCTGATATGCAGTTCCCAACTGCAATAGCAGTGGTCATAACAGTGAAGATAACAAAAGTATTATAAACAGTCAACATTATAGGACGTGAATAATTAGGTTTTATTTGTTTGTTTCATAAAAGAACAGATATAGGTATGTATGTTAATTTTAACTCATTTTTTTGCAAATGTAAAATGGTGATAGTTATACAAATGTTATATATTTAATTATGTACAAAAGCTATAGAAATATGGATAAAAAAGAGAATAAAAATATCATATCCTGCATTGAAAAATAATCTTAAAACCAATATAATAAAATGAAAGGAGGGCGGTTGTTATGAATAAAAAAGTTTCTACCGCCATTATGGGGAAAAAGTAATTATTTTATTGGATGAATATGACACCCTTCCCTATGCAGGAGACTTATGTAAGTGGTTTCTGGAATGGGCTATTATGACTGGTATTACAGGATAAGTAAGGAGTCTAAATGTTATAAGATTTTAATAATTTAAAAGTCGTTACCACTACTTCTCATGAATATTCAGATGATTTTGATTTTACGGAAGAGGAAGAAAGGCTGGTTTTCTGATTATACAGAAGATTATAACGAATTTATTAAGATGCTGTTACAGGATGAAATTGAGGGAATGAATTATTATATGAATGAAATATCTTTGCAGATGTTCAGTTGCCTTGACACATGCACACACATTTGGACACAGTCATCCAGAGAAATTTTATCATGGTTTTGTTCTTGGGCTTATGGTGGACTTATGTAGCCGCTATCTGAATACCTTTAACTGGGAAAGCGGTTTTGGACGTTATGATATTATGTTAGAATCCCTTCAATCAGAGGACAATGCCATAATTATTGAGTTTAAGGCGTCAAACCCACAAAAAGAGCAGATTCACAAATATAGTTTTGTTTTTGAAGGGAAAACGGTGTTGATAGGATAAAAAAGTTGTTACATTAACGTTATCTAGCTATTTTCTTATACTTGTGGTAGAATTTATAGTATATTCATATTTCATTCATAAATATTTGATACAATGAAAATGTCGCAATGTGAAACCAAACTTTTGATAGCAATTCGGATTGAAGATGTATGGAAAGGGAACATTGGAACAATGAATTTGTGTTCCATGTGATTGGTACGATATATGAGAGAAGAAGAGACATTTGCTTTTATAGAAGAGAACGTAATGGAAAGTAAAAAACCCAAAAGGCAGTTTGTAGCTGGAGCAAAAAGAGTTATATGGTATGGATTGATTTTTGGCACAATTGCAGGAAGTACATTTGCCATTGTCACTACCTTTGTTTCCAGTTGGCTTGGCAGAGGTCAAGAACCAGAAAGAATTGCGTTGAGTACAACAGTCCAGCCCAAAGTAAGTAATATTCCAAAGGAAACAAAGGAGCCTAATAAAAGTGAGCTAATAACAGATGAAAAAAAATTAGAAGGTATACAGAACATATATAGTTTGATTGGAAAACAAGCAAAGAAAACGAATAGGTCTTTAGTGGGAATTTCAGCAATTCAAGAGGGGGGAGAAGGTGTAACCCCCTTGGTCACAAATACTATTTCAGGTGTAATTGTAGCAAAGACAAAGAAAGCTGTAATGATATTGACCAGATACAGCAGTATAAAAAATATACAAAAAATGACCATTACATTTATGGGACAATATATTACTACAGGAAACCTTTATAACTATGATGGAAGGGCTAATCTTGCAATTGTAAAAGTAGCGGTGTCTGAAATGACAGAAACTGCTCTCAGAAATATTGAAGTGGTTGATTTTGGTGATGCAGAATACCTAGAACGGGGAGAGATGGTTTATGTGGTAGGGCAGCCGGATGGAGTTATTGGTTCTATGGAATTTGGCTACATTACAAGAGAATCTTCTGTACTAAGTATGGAAGATTATCAAGTGAATATTTATGGAATTAGTATAAATTATCACAATAATGGATATGGTGTCGTGTGCAATATGAATGGGAAGTGTCTAGGTATATTGGATAGCAAATATAATGAGGGAGATACTACTATTTTTGTTGGGATTGACAGGTTGAGACTTATTTTGGAAAATCTTTTAAACCAGAAGAAACAGGTTTATGTGGGAATTAACGGACGTGGAATTACAGATGAATATTTAGAACAATTTAATCATCAATCTGGTCTTTATGTTACAGATGTTACAGTTGGTTCACCAGCCTATGAAGCAGGTATACAGGTAGGGGATGTGATACACGAAATTAATGGGGAAAAAGTAGATGGTATGGTTAAATTTTTTGAGTGTATACAAAATTATAGACCAAAGGAAACCATAAAAGTTACTTTAGATAGAGAGAATTCTAATGGAAAGAAAGAGATAATTCTGGATGTAAAGTTACAGGAGAGAAAATAACATCAGATAGTAGGGAATTAAAGCATAGAAAGGAATATAGGATGAAATTTATTGAAGATTTAAAAGAAGATATGACAATTAACGAGATTTATTTTTGCAGAAAAAAGCAAGAATTGCTTACGAAAGCAGGAAAACCATATTTTTCCCTGACCTTGCAGGATAAAACCGGCAGTCTGGATGCAAAAGTATGGAATACTGGCTCTGGAGGTATTGAGGAATTTTCTACAAATGATTATATTAATGTCAGTGGAAGAATTACTAATTTTCAAGGGAACTTGCAGTTGAATGTAGAACGTATAAGAAAGTGTTCAGAAGATGAATATGATCCAGCAGATTATATGCCTTGTTCAAAAAGAAATGTTGAAGAGATGTATCAGGAATTAACAAATATTATTGCAACAATAAAACAACCACATTTAAAACAGCTTACGGAATATTTCTTTGTAAAGAATGAAACTTTCCAGAAATCTTTTCAAACACATTCTGCTGCAAAGAGTGTACATCATGGATTTATTGGCGGGTTGTTAGAACATACTCTTGGTGTCACCAAGTTATGTGATTATTTCGCTTCTGCTTACTCTATTCTTAATAGAGATTTATTGGTAACAGCAGCTATGTTTCATGATATGGGAAAGATGAAGGAATTATCCAAATTTCCAGAAAATGACTATACAGACGAAGGACAGCTGCTTGGACATATTTATATGGGAGCCCATATAGTGGAGAATGCGATTCAGAAGATTCCAGATTTTCCAAGACATCTTAGGAGTGAATTGATACATTGTATTTTGGCACATCATGGAGAACTAGAGTATGGTTCACCTAAGAAACCAGCACTTGTTGAAGCATTTGCGTTGAATTTTGCAGATAATGTGGATGCAAAATTTCAGACAATAGCAGAGCTGTTTCAGGGAGAACAGGATAATCTGGAATGGCTTGGATTTCAGAGAGTATTAGATACGAATATACGAAGAACTTCCAGATAGATATGAAGATATAATCTTTGCATTCTTGTAATGGTTAAAGGTGATATAAGAATGCAATTGGAAGTTATATCAGATGGAATATTCTAACTGCAGTGGCTGATTTTACAGTTGAAGTCACTCTTTGATTGGAGACAGCTATATTAGTACAAATTACATATCATAAGCAAGGTGCTATTGAAAACGTACCTTGTGTTGATATGTGAACTCTGCACAAATATTCAAAGGGTAAATTGAGTTTCACAACTACTTATCATTTATAGAAGAGAGAGGTTATATTCCATTTGATTATAAGGTTTGAACAGCAATAATCTGAGATTATTTATGCTTAATAGGTCAATTGATGATAATTTATGTTCAATTACATAAGATATAAACTACTATTATAGAAAGAAGATAGCATAGGAAAGCAGAGTATGAAGAAAAATAATAAACAGACAATTTTAACTAAGAATCAGGAATTGATAGTAGAAATTGAAGATTTGGGTTCAGAAGGAGAGGGGATTGGAAAAGTAGATGGATATCCGCTCTTTATTAAGGATGCTTTAGTGGGAGATGTGGTACGGGTTCTGGTGATGAAAGCAAAGAAGAATTATGGTTATGCAAGAGTTGTAGAAATCATCACTTCATCTCCTTACAGGGTTACTCCAGCTTGTGATATAGCAAGAAAATGTGGCGGATGCCAGCTTCAGCATTGTTCTTATGAGCAGCAACTGGTTTATAAACAGAATAAAATAATCAATTGTTTAAAACGTATTGGAGGATTTGAGGATATTTCCATAGAACCAATTATGGGAATGGATGAACCCTATTATTATCGCAATAAAGCTCAGTTTCCAGTAGGGAGAAGTAAGACAAGTGAAATTGTAACTGGTTTTTATGCCAGTCGCAGCCACAATATTATTGACACTACAAACTGTGCTATCCAGGCAAAGGAAAACAAAGAAATTCTTGAACTTGTAAAAGAATATATGGAAGAATGTCAAATTGAACCATATAATGAGGAAACACATGAAGGTTTGGTTCGGCATATACTTACTAGAGTTGGATTTGTTACTGGAGAAATTATGGTATGTCTGGTTCTTAATGGAAAAAGCCTACCTAAAGCAGAGCTTTTGGTAGAGAGACTGAAAAACATCAAAGGAATGACCAGTATTACCATAAATATAAATACAGATAAGACAAACCGTATCTTAGGAGATAAGATACAAATTCTTTGGGGACAGGGATATATCACAGACTATATTGGTGAGGTAAAATATCAAATATCCCCACTTTCTTTTTATCAGGTGAATCCAGTGCAGACTAGGAAGCTATATGAAACAGCTTTAGAATATGCTGACTTAAAAGAGGGACAGATTGTATGGGACTTATATTGTGGAATCGGAACAATTTCCCTGTTTCTTGCAAAAAAAGCAGCAAAAGTTTATGGAGTGGAAATTGTGCCACAGGCAATAGAAGATGCTAAATGTAATGCCCGTATTAACCAAATTACCAATGCAGAATTTTTTGTTGGAGCGGCAGAAGAGGTTTTGCCAGAACAATATAAGAAGAGTAATGGAACAATGGCAGCAGATGTGATTGTAGTAGACCCGCCAAGAAAAGGCTGCGAAGAAACCTTGCTTGAAACTATAGTTTCCATGACCCCAAAACGCATAGTTTATGTTAGCTGTGATCCAGCAACACTCGCTAGAGATTTGAAATATTTGTGCGGTCATGGGTATGAATTGAAACGCGTACGGGGATGCGATATGTTTCCTATGAGTTTTCATGTTGAAACTATAGCACTTTTAAGCCTTGTAAAATAAGGAAATCAATAAGATTAATTGACTAAAAAAGAGGTTTTGTCCTCCGTTCGTCCTCCTATTTTTTCTTAGGAGGACATTCTTTTATTTATTGTCCTTTCAAAGATATCAACACTATCTTTCTTCATTTTATCTGTATTGTGAACATAAGTGTTCAAGGTTGTCTCGATATTGGTATGTCCAAGACGTTCCTGTACATCTTTGGTTTCAGCTCCATTCTCCACTAAGATAGTAGCATGAGTGTGTCTAAGTGTGTGATAATCAAATTCAGCTATGCCAAGTTCATAATGAATTACCCTGGATGCGTACTTAAAAGTATCCTTTGTGTGCATGCTGCCATTTTCTTTTGTGCATACAGCTTCCCGAGGAACACCCTTGCAGATAACTGTACCATCATGCTCTGTAATATAATTAAACTTTCTTCCGTTGACTGTTTCTGTATGAACATATTGTTTTACAAAATACTCACCATACTTTAGTTTGTTTTCGTTGTGTTTTATAAAGTGCTTGCGTAAAGCATTCAGGATAGTAGAGCCTAATAATATGGTCCTGGAAGAGGTTTTTGTTTTGGGGTCACTGTAGTACCATTTTTTGTTACGTCCATCATAATTTAGTGCCTTTTCCACGGTAAGCGTTTTTTGCTTAAAGTCAATATTATCCCAAGTCAGACCATAAGTTTCTGAAATACGCAGTCCGCAGTGATATCCCAACATAATGGCGATATAAAAGTTGCTGTTTTCTGGGAAACGTGCTAATATACTGTCCATTTGTTCAAACGAGAGAACGATACGATCCTTTTTCTCTTTCAACAATTTGGTAGGTAGTTTTAGTCTGCCTGCAGGTGTATCTGGAATAAGTTTGAGGGTGTCAGCTGCATAAGCAAGGGAGCCTGTCAGCACACATTTTATGTTTGTCATCATGTTTTTAGCATATCCATTCCTTGCAATATCATTTAGAAATGTCTGCAAAGTAGAAGAATTAAGATTTTTTAGCTTATAATCTCCCAGTTTCGGTTTAATATGTTTTTCAATAATGACGTGATATGCATTGTATGTGTTCAAAGAACAGTTTAACTCTACATACTCCTTCAACCAATAATCCATATAGTCTGCTACACTTATCTCCGAGGGCTGGTATGCTGTGCCAGTGTTATTATATTCTGCAAATGCCTTAGCCCCAGCCTCCAGTGCTTCTTTTTTTGTACGAAATCCGCCCTTAGATTTCTGTTTTCTTTTCCCATCTACCTTGGCAGCCTCAAATACATAGCTCCATGTATTGCCTCGTTTTCTTGCCCTTATTTCTGCCATAAATCATCATCCTTTCTAAAAATAAGTATAAAAAATACACCCTAGTCAAAAGCTAGAATGCATGGTATAATTTACTTGCGAGGGTAGATTATAACATGCAAATTGGTTTTGTTAGTAATCTATGAAATGCCGTCCCTGTTGGTAGCAGGGGCGGTTATAATTGTTAATGTACGAATAGATAGTATAGTTTCGTTGATTTTAACATATAAATACCTTTATATAGAAAAAAATTACAAGCAAAGGAGATGATTTTATGATGTTAGCAAAAAAAATATTTAAAGAATTGTATGCTAACTATTATCATGTAAAATCAGTTCCAGAGCAGGAAAAAAATACATCATATAAACTTGCATCACAAATCAGAGAAAGTGAAACACGTAAAAAAATTCAGGCTATACAGAACAGGCTTAACAATAAATAACTACAGGTGAAATAATATGTTTATTTTCTAATTCTATATCAAAAGTACTAAGACAGATTTGTGTTAATTCATTATATAGTTCTGAAAATATTCCTGTGTTTTCAGAAAAAGAAAATTTTCTAAGTTTTTTTCCAAGGATTGAAACGTTTTGATTGTCATATTTAAACATAAGCATTTTGGAATCTTCTCTTAGAAATTCTTTTCTAACAGGAATAACAAACTCTTTTGTCACAATTACTATATCGGTTGGAAGAATATCTTTTAAAACAGACATGGCAATTTGCATTAATTTGATATTTTTTTTAAGTTCTTTTTCTGATTTATTAATATTGTCAGATATATTTTTTATTTGAGCTTTTTTGTTTTCTATACCTTTTTGAGCTTTCAATGTATTAATTTGTTCTCTCGCTTCATTCATATCATTTAACAATAACTCAGGCAACCATTCAGAGCCAACAATATTTGAAATATAGTCAAGGTCAAAAATACTAATTTGATCTTTTATCAAAATAAAGTCTTCAATTTTTGCATCATTATTACTTGTAAATAAAACATTTCTGTTCTGTATATATTTTTCAAAGCGGTTATATGCATTATCATGCATTTTTCTAACAGCATAATCTTTACCAATTTCAGTATTTGAAAGATAGGTATTTGTGCTAGCTGGAATTATTTTGCTAATAAGGTGAATATTCCCTTTCAATGCAATGATATTTCCTTGTAAAGTTGCTTCTAAAGTTTCCTCATCATTTTCCGCTATGTTTTCTGTGGTATCAGTAGATGAAACAGTGGTACCCAAAAATTCGGTCTCAATTTTTCCATCATTCATTTGTGCCATATATGAGGTTATGGAATCCTCATCAAAATAAATAAAATCTTTAATAGTTTTTGTGTTTTCTTCTTTGTTATTCATTATTTTTCCTCCTTAAATTTAACATATTTTTATATAAAGTTGCACTGGTGCAACTTGGTTTCCATTCAAATAACACAACTCTAAAACCAGAACTTTGTTCGAGGATAAGGAGCGTCCGTTTTATACCCATTCAAATTAACACAACTCTAAAACGTACTACCCCCTCTAAAGTTTACAGGTAGAGTTTTATTCCCATTCAAATTAACACAACTCTAAAACAAAATGCTTTTAGCTATTTTCGTCATAATTGTTTTATTCCCATTCAAATTAACACAACTCTAAAACTCGTCGCATAACGCAAGCACTAACTGTTTTATATCTATTCAAATGTTTTTGTAAAATATATCATAATTCTAGTAATTGTTTTTTCTTTGCTTCAAATTCTTCTTGCGTAATAATACTATTTTCTAGAAGTTTTGCAAGTCTTTCTATTTCATCAATATATCCAGCATTAACTTTTTTAGTTACACTGTTTTCTGAACTTAAATTTTGAGCATGTTGTAATGAATCTTTCAATGCTTGAAGTGTCTTTTTATTTACATCAATTACAAACATCTCTGTTAAACCCGATATTCTAATTTTAGACATTCCCAAGACATTAGTTTTATCGTCTATTGAGGTAATATCACACAGATTAATTTCTTTTGTTTGCCTGTTATAAAGAATACTACTACTAAAAAATATTCTTTTATCTGTAATTACAAAAACACCATTAAGTTTATCTTTAATTTTAAACATATCAATCTCTAATGATGCATTTACTGGCAACACAGAAATATTTGAATTAATAGCAAACAGTACAGTTTCGTTGTCATGTAATTGTCTTTCTGCTTCTTTTGTTGAACCTGGTGCCAATACATTATATGTACCACTTTTTTTAATTGCATCTTTAATTGTCATTATGAAATCCCCCTTTTGGTAACTTTTGTTTTTTGTTTATTTATAACTTATATTTTAATATTTACAACGAAATAAAACTTATTTCATACGTAACTCAATTAGTTTCTCATTATACCCAAACAATCTTGAGAGCTGTTCTATAGAGTATTCGTTATATTCAAGCAATGAATCGTCAGATATTAGTAATTCCATTGCGAATTTATTTGCTTCAATCTCTAATTTATCTAAAGATAAAAGTGTATTGTTACGAAGAAATTGTGTGTTTTCGTTTGGATGAAGTAAAGCATGTCCTAATTCGTGTGCACATGTAAATAACTGTTCGTGTCTATTAAGATTACAATTAATATGTAATTGTTTTAGTCGAAGTTGCTTATTATAGTATCCGTTTATACTCCCCAATTCTTCATATAAAATAAGTATTCCTAATAGCTCTGCAAGTTCAAAAGGATTGTTTGTTTTATATTTTGTTTTTAGATGTGCGATTTTCTTTTTAATATTCAAATAAAGTCACATCCTTTTATTGTTTCTTGTATTTTTTAGGTGTATATTTTTGTTTTGCATTTATTTTAGCAATTCTTATACTATTCTCTAAACTTGCTTTTAGTAATTCTCTGGTTTCATCATCTAGTGGTTCACCAGAAAACATCAGTGCTTCTTGTTGGCTTTCTAGATCTGATAGAGCAGATTCTAATCGTTTTGCTATGTCTTTTTCGTCTTTAACTGTCAATTCGTCTGGGAGTTTTGATCCAGAGTAATATGCATTTCCATCATTATCAAAATGTACTTTTTTTCTTGTTTCAGTACGACCATATAAATAATCAATATCAACATTAAAATAATCTGCTAATTCCTCATATTTATTTTTTGAAGGTAATCTTTTACCAGTTTCCCACATTGCTATAGTACTCTTAGAAACGCCTATATCAGAAGCTAGAACTTCTTGACTTATGTTTCTTTCTTTTCTCAATTTTGAAATAATCGTCTTAAAATTTTCCATTTAGGTACCTCCTCTCTAATATTTTTATTTTATCACGTTGAGTGATTAAAGTAAATGAAAAAAAGTCACAAAAAGTGATTGACAATGTTCACTTGTTGTGATAATATCTTTACATAAGGTCACTATAAGTGACCACAGAAAGGAGGGCAAATAATGAATAAAAAAAAGATAAGTGAAAATTTATTAAAACTTCGCTTAAAAAATAAAAAAACTCAGAAAGAAGTAGCTGATGCGATTGGAGTGGCAGTTTCTACGTATGGTATGTATGAAATTGGAAAGAGAATTCCGAATGATGAAAACAAAAGAAAAATAGCCTCTTTTTTTGGAACAACTGTACAAGCTATTTTTTTTAACTAAATCCTCACTATAAGTGACCATAAAAGAAGGTGAAAGAATTTGCAAATCTTAATCAGTATTATATGTTCTACAGTAGTTTCATTTCTAATACTGTCAAATGAAAAAATACGTAACTGGTTTGATAATAATTTTTAAGCAAGTAGAGCAGTAAACACAGCACCCACAATTGAGCCAATAATACCAATGAGTAATGGAATTAATATGTGGCTTAGAAAATATTCTAAATCAAAAAAAGAATGTTCCTCAACTTCAAAAATACCACTTGAGGTAATGTTAAATACAGAGTTATCTTGAAAAGATTTTGGTTCACCATACTCATTCATTAGTCCATCTTCTAAAGAAATATATTGGTTGTATGTAAGTAGGTATAGCTGTTCTTCGAGTGATTTGAAATGTTTGAAATATTTTTTGATTTTTTTATAAGTCACTGGTGAATTCTTTTTTATAAATTTCATAAGCTTGATATCTTGTTTTGTAATTTTCATAAATGGGAACCTCCTATATTTTAAGTAGATTATAAAACAGTATAGGAATAAACGCAACTAAAACCAATAAAAATTTGAGTTTTACTAAAAGTGATTAACAAAGAAAAAATATTGCGTAGTGACTATAGAAGGAGGTGAGAGAATGACAGTGTCTGAAAAATATGCAAAGAATTTAGAAGGAATAACATATCTAGAGTGGATTAAATTAAAAACAATAGTAGATGAACTTTTTAATTTGAAAAAAAGAGAGCTGGAGAATGATATCCAACTCTCTGATGCAAACGAAATAACAGAAGCTATTCATCGACAATTTGGATAAATGATGGATGAATACGATAACGCTTTTTTTGGTAATAAACATGAACATAATCAAGTCCATAGAAGCTGTGTTCAACAGATTCAGATTTGACTATAGGGGATATGATAGGTGCTCCCTCTTCCCACCAACAAAACGGAGTTTTGTGATAGTCGCTGATAGTACAGCTAGGATCATCGTTTAGGCAGATCCAGTCACCAAGTAAACATGCATATATTTTAGTCATTTTAAAGCATTCTCCTTTCTTATATACTCGGCTCGCTACAGCCTGTGGCTATATTATAGGAGAAATTACAAAGTTTTACAATATTAAACAATGAAAGAAGGTGAGAAGAGACATGCAGAATCCAAGAGCAAATGGCACTGCTAGTGCCAAAGTTATTCAAGTAATTCAGACAGTGAGCAAACGAGGCATTGGAACAAAAGAAGACCCAGTAAGAGAAATTACTCAATACTGGGATTTTGAGGGAAAATTACTGGCGGAATATGATAGTGAGTATTTATACCCACTTATAGAGTATGAGAATAAGGCTATTAAAGAATCGTTAGAACACATGACGGGTCCTAGTTGCGAACATGGTGCAAATGATTTTACTCCTGAAGACAGTAGTGGAACTAAATATTGTTGTTTATCCAATTCCACTGGTCCGTCTCAAGCCAACCACCAACAGAACCAGTAATTTCACAGATAATCATTTTATCATTAGAATCAAGATGTTTGGTACATATATCTTGTACATTATTTTTACTTTGATTTGTATTTACAAGATATGTAGTAGTTAAGTATTTACACCAAGTACCAAGTGATTCAATTGCATCTTGAACATCTTTGCGATTATTGGTTGGTGAGTGTAAATCATAAGAAATCATGTATCTAGCTATAAAAGTATTCTCCTTTCTTATTATTTCAGCATGGCAGTGCTGATATTGTAAATTATAGAAAGAAAATGAGAAAATTTCAAGAAAATATAAAATATTAATATATTTTGTTAAACAAAATAAAAGTGAGGTGAAACATATGAAATTAGAAGAACTTGACGAGTTGCTACAGAAGGCACAAAAGCTAAGAGACGTAATGACTGACTTAGAACGAATGGAATCTGTAGAGAAGAAATTTATTCCAGCAAGTTTGGATGATAAACTTCTGACTGTAGCAGAGGCGGCAAAACGTCTCTCTACAAGTGAAAGTATGGTATATGACCTAATGAACAAAGGACTTCTCCCATACTTGGAAATCGGACGTAGGAAGATAAGAGAAAGCACACTGGTACAATTTATTGCTGAATACGAGGGTTATAGCCTGAATGGTGAAGAGCCTGTAAAAATTCAAAAAGGTGCATAGTTGCACAGTGCAACAGAAAGGAAGTAAATAAACATGACATTATTAGAATTTATAGATGTTTTTGATGGAGGAATTGACATTACCATTGAAAAAAATAGAAAGAAATATTGTGAAGAAAAAAGCTTTAACTATGATTTGTCTGAAAATAAAGGTGAATATGACGGAATAGAGCCATTCTATACAAATATACAAGATATGAAGTGGTGGAATGAATTAAAGGATTGCGAGATTGTACGTATTGTTACAATCGGCGGAGGAGTATATAACTACGAACTTATAATTGAATTAGAGGAGTATTAAAAAATGAAAAAGGCAAAGAAAAAAGCACTGACATACGGTCAATATGTCAGTGCGGCTTGTTGAACAAACAATTTATTTAATAAACAAATATATTGTATCACAACAAGCCCACTTTGTCAAACAAAACGGGCTTTTAAAAGCCCTTTTTGTAACAATCTTAATATATTAAAGTTAGACACACAGGAGGGCAGATATGGCATACGAAGAAAAAATATATGAGTATTATAGTTCTATTGAACATGAAATGTCATGGATAGGAAATTATGGAGCAAAAGGAGAAAAAAGGAGTCCGAGAAGGAAACCAACCAAAGAGGAAATTGCAAAACAGAATCAGAGGAACAGAGAAAAATATGTTAGAAGGTTAATAAAAGGAAACTTTAAACCAGGGGATTTACTCAGTACCTTGAAATATCCGCAAGGAAGTCGCCCGACAATAGGACGGGTAGAAAAAGACATGACAAATTTTATTAAGAGTATGAGAAGGGCATACAAAAAAGCAGGAACAGAACTGAAATATATTTACCGAATAGAAATCGGAACAAAAGGTGGAATACATATACATATCATTACAAACAGATTGCCAAACGGAAATACAGATTTACTTATACAGGAAAAATGGAAGCATGGCAGAGTAAACTACCAGACTATCCATGAACAGGGTGGATATGCAGCTTTGGCAAGCTATATGGTAAAAGGATATGAAGAAGAGCAGTACGAGCAACTGTCACTTTTTCCTGAAAAAGAGCAGAAAAAACTAAAAAAGTATTCCCCATCCAGAAACTTAAAAAAACCCAAACCAAAGGTGAAAAAATTTAAGAGAAGAACCATGAGAAAAATCCTGACAGAAGGACCAGAACCAACCAAAGGATTTTATATTGATAAAAACAGCATCCAGGCAGGAATTAATCCTTACACAGGAAGGTCTTATTATAGTTATATTGAATATCGTATAAAAGATGAAAGGAGAAAAAAACATGATATTCGAAATAGAGGAAGAAAAACTGTCACCACTGCTAAAAAAAAATAAAAGCACAAAAAAGCATGGAAACAAGCATGGAAACATTAAGGGACGAGGCATGGAACCTGTCACAACAGCTTAGCTTAATACTAAACAGTGAACTAAATGAAAGAAATCTGAAGCTGGCACAGGAAAAAACAAAGCGAATATATGAAATTATAAGCGAAATGAAAGGGGCAGTGTGAAATGGAATCAGCAAGACAAAATGTATACTACAAAATGGCAGTTCCAGAAGAAGAACTTACAGAAGAAGAAAGAGAAAGATACAAGAAAGCAATGGAACTCTATGAGTACAGAAAGAAAACAAAGGGACTGTCTACACAGTTTAACGTAGAGTATATTTTTCATTTTATAAAAGAATGGGATACCGCAAGAAAGAAACTGAAAAATGCAGGTGGATGGTAAGAAAGGAGAATGACAATGTTTGAAAAATTTGGAGAGTTTAACTCAGTAGAAGAATTAAACGCAGCAGCAGAAGGATTCTTAAAAGAAGGAGATATAAAATCACTTTACGCTTTGGCAGAAGAAAACGGAATAGACAAAGAAGATGCAGAGGACTATGTAAATGGAGATACAAAGGTGTTTGCAACTTTGGCTATGGCAGCTTTTGGACGTTTGAGCGTGCAAGAAAAAGAAATTAGTAAAGAAAAAAATGTCATGGAGAGAATGATAAAAAAACAGATATTGGAAATGGTAAAAAGTATCTGTACTGAACACGATATGGCAACAGCAGTCATGAAAAAAGGAAAAAATGTAGATGTTATATTCCAGACAATGAAAAAAGGAGCAGAAAAGCACAAGAGTGGAAACTGTGGGGTATCATGCGGAACAGACCGAGATTTATGTGAAATCATAAAAGCCTATTATCTGGGAAGTGAGAAAAAGCTAAATGAGCGTATAGAACAATTGTATAAATAAGCGGGGTGATGAAGAGGTATGAGAAGAAAGAACCTGGAAAAAACAGCCCCAACAAACGGGACAAGCCTAAATACAGAAAAGGCATTAGAAGTACAAGTATTAGAGGATGGAGACAGAAAGATCCTGGAAATTGACATATATAATAAAGGAAAATTGCAGGCGAGGCATTTTCTGGATAAGGACAGGCAGGAATATGCAACACTGTTTACTGCAGATGTAAGATTCATGAATGCAGAATATAAAAAAGACTGTTGGTCTGATATGAAACTAGAATCCTTACTTGCCGAAGGTGATTTTTACATGGCATATTACAAAGCAATGAAAGAGGGAACATACACAGCAGAAAGTCTAAAGATAACAGAAAAATATCTCGAAGAAAAAGATACTTTCTGGAAAGAAGAGGGAGGACTGCAGAGGTTAGTAATAGCAGCAGAAGACGAAGTGACAATATATAAAAAGGAACGAAGTCTGGAAAATAAGGAAAACAGAATAAACGGGCTTATGGCAAAAGTAGAAACCATTACAGATACCGAAGAATTTCAAAAATGGATAAAAGAAGAGGTCTTTGCAGAAGATTACATATTCGTAGAAAACAAAAAGATGAAATCAGGCTATAGATGCAGATGCACAGCTTGTAATAAAACTTTTTTTGCAAAAGAGAAACCAAAGCATAACAAAAGAATGATATGCCCTAAATGTAAAAAAGATGTACTGATAAAGACAAGGGTGTCACAAGTAACAGAAAAGGAAAGCGTACTTGTGGCACAGCAATATAATGAAAAAATATGGATGCTGAGGCATTTCAGATTTGAAGCAGTCAGCGAAATTGCAGGAAAAAAAACAGAAAAATATATCACACATACAGAACGTGTCCGCATTTTTATTTTCGAAGGAAAAAAGAACAAAATATATTACAGATGTGACAAAAAGTTTGGCTCTACTGAAAAAACACAGGTGTGGTGGGACAGTAAAAATGGAATGGTAATAGATAAAAATTTTCTGTTATATCCTGGAAACTTACCAGAATTAAAGATAGACAGGAAATTAAAAAGCACATTGCGGAAAGGAGCAGCTTGTCAGATAAAAATGGACTACAACACCATGATACGCTGCTGGAAAAGCCAGCCATACATAGAATATCTCATAAAAAGTGGCTTATTCAAACTTGCGGACGAATTGGTAAGAACATACGGTTATTGGGCAAGACCAAACGAACTGCTGGACATGGCAGCAGACAGCATAACAGGACTGTTGCAGATAGATAAGCAGAGAGTGAATCGCCTGCGTAATATAAATGGCGGCAGATATACCCTTGAGATGTTGCAGGTGGAGGAACGGGATGGAATAAAAATAACCCAGGAAAATTTGGAATTTGCAGATAAATACAAAGTATGGTTAGAAGATTTAGAAACAGAGAGGACAAAGCTTGGCATCAACAAAGCAATAAACTATTTCCGAAGGCAGATGGAAAAGAATGAAATGAATTTCCGACAGATAAAACAGTATTATCATGACTATCTGGACATGGCAGCAGAAAGGGGAGCAGATCTTACAGATGACATCATACGCATAAATGCCAGAATGATAGAATTTCACATGCAGTATTTAGAAGAAAAAAACCGCAAAGCAAACAAAATCTATGCAGAAAAGATGAATAAAAAATATCCAAACATTGAAAAAAAATATGAGGAAAACTGCAATAGATTTGAATGGGAAAATGACAAGTTTATTATCAGGGTACCACAAAATTGCGAGGATATT
>JAAVZU010000060.1 GCA_022791815.1 Lachnospiraceae bacterium | reverse complement strand
TCACCTCGCATTCCACTAAAAGCCAAAGCCCGACCATATCAGTATCGACCATATTTGACTTCCGTAATGTAGGTTTTGAATTGTTCAGCGCTGCCCATTCTTAACCCCAATTAGGTATAAAAAATAGGACTAAATTAGGCTTAACACCTTGATTTTACTGGGTTTCTTCTAACTTGGTCCTATTATAACACGGGCATCAATGTACTCAATATCCAATTTCTCTAAGGCTTCCTCAATTGCCTTTTCTGGATCATTAAACTGGTTTGGATATAGCTTTGTAATTACAAAAATCTCCGAGCGAGGAATACCAGAATTTCTTACCGCCTCCCCCACCTCTTGTTCATTGTGATACATATAAGCTGTGTCAATCAGTCTCACACCACACTTTAATGCCTCAGAAACCGATTTCACACATACGTCATCCTCTAAACTATATGTTCCAATTCCATTTAGCGGTATTTCATATCCGCTGTTTAACATTACCGTCTTCTTCTTAAAATCAAACATACGCTCACCTGTTTCTTTCCCTTTCGATTCTGTTTCAAAGGGCTTGATTCCCACTTCATCCAACCACTGTGTAATCTCCTTCTCTGAGGTGTCAGCACCAAACCGTTTGCCAGCTTTCCACTTTACACTATCATCCACAAGAGAATGAAGATTTGTATCACTTGAACCAATACCGCTACTGTGTGAAGTGCAAAATGGCACAATCGTTTTGCCGTTAAACTCATAACTCTCCAAAAAGGTTCTGATAATTCTTGGTGCCTGACCCCACCAGATGGGAAATGCCAGCACCACAGTCTGATACTGTGCCATGTTTTCTACTTTTCCAAAAATGGCAGGTCTAACTGAAGAATCATTCTGCTCTTTATTTACCCTCGAATCGGACGTGTTGTAGTCCAAATCCTCACTGGAGTATGGAGTTTCTGCCTTGATTTCATATAAATCCGCATTTAGATATCCTGCTGCATATTCTGCAAGAGGCTTTGTTGTGCCAGTGCAGGAAAAATAGGCTACTAAAATATCTGTATTTTCTTTTGACTGGTCATTTTTCATCACTGTACTTTCCTCCGTTCGTTTTGATACACTGCTGCCTGCATCTGTTTGTTTCTGCTGATACTTATTACTACATGCCATCATACATACAAACATGACAAACAACAAAACAATGCCAAATAGTCTTTTCATAATCTCACACATCCTTTCATCCCAAGATCTTTTTTTATTTATTATTCAGTCGGTGCAGTATATAAGCCATATTTTCACCAAGGTTTTTCATGTTCTGCAATCCCTCCTCATCCTTCAAAACATCTCCAGGCATCTGTCCATATACCATGTTCCAGTAGGTAGAACCAACTACTATCATCTCCTGATTCAAGAAAAAGTGATTCATGGCATCCACAGCAGACAATGCACCACCACGCCTAAGTGCTGCCACAGAAGCACCTACTTTATACTTGGTGTTCAGCTCGCCACGGTTCATATCACACACCACGGCTGCTCGTTCCAAAAATGCTTGCATTCCTGCTGAAATATTAGCAGAGTACACTGGAGAACCTAAAAGAATCCCATCTGCTTCCATCATTTTCTTAAAAGTCTCTTGGAATATATCTTTTTTATTGACACAATTTTTCTGGTTTCCACATGCCCAACACGCTTTACATGGTTCAATTACTTTTCCAGCAAACTGCACCAGTTCCGTTTCAATCCCCTGTTTATTTAATTCCTCAAACACTTTGTTCATAATAATTGCTGTGTTACCATCTTTTCTAGCACTGCCATTGATTCCTAATACCTTCAAATTGTATCATCCTCCATATTTAGATATCTGCTGAGCTCCTCTTTCTTATCCTCTTGCTGCATGGAATACACAAGGAAATCCAGACAGTCAATTTGATGTTCACTTTCATGGAGTTTTTGTAATAACTTCAGTCTATAATTGGACAAAAAGCGATATTGTTCCTGTCTGTTCTTTTTATTCATTAAATCTAAAAACTGCTCAATCTGAGAATGATTACATCCAGCATCTGTTAAATTACGTTTTATCCTGAAGACCATATTCTCTGTTATATTTCCCATCTACTATTTCCTTCTTCCCAGCTATGTTGTAATAGGTAATAAGATTGCCAGAATCCCCCTTCCAGCAATCTTAACTTTTTCTTATTTATATGATTTGTCAAAAATTTCTGCACATTCTTCATTAGACATCTCACATGGATTCGACAAAAACAACCCACCCATTGTTTCTCTTGCATTAACTGCTAAGGTCATAGATTCATCTGGAGTAAATCCATAGTCACTCATTTTCAAATTATCTACACCACAATCTTTTTGAAGTTTTACCAATGCAGTAATAAAATCTTCTGGCTTATCAGCCTCTGGAATCCCCATTACTCTTGCCATTTTAATAAACTGCTCATCACAGGCATGTTTTTCAATAAAAAATTCCGCAAATGCTTTGGAAATCATAATAAGTCCTGCTCCATGAGGTAAATCATGATGATATGCACTCATGGCATGTTCCATAGAATGTTGTGCTGTTGTGTTAGTTAGCTGCATAGTAAGTCCTGCTATGGTACTTCCATAAGCCACACCTTCTCTAGCCTCTAAGTCATTTCCATTGGCAACTGCCCTTGGCAGATACTTTGCAATCTGCTCAATTGCGGATAAAGCAATTGTTTCACTTAAAATATTGATACCATTTGATATCATAACTTCTGTATTATGAAATAAGGCATCGAAGCCCTGATATGCAGTATATTTTGCTGGTACGGTTTTCATAAGTTCTGGATCAACAATAGCAAGTACTGGTACAATAGATGGATCTCCAAAGCCAATTTTCTCGTTGGTCTGATGATTAGAAATAACTCCCCAACAGTTAATCTCTGAACCTGTTCCTGAACTTGTTGCAATAGTCACAATTGGCAATGCAGGATTTACAAGAGGCTGTGCCTTGCCTGTTCCACCACTTACATAATCCCAAAGATCGCCAGGATTTGTTGCCATAGCTGCTACTGCAACAGAAGAGTCAAGAACAGCACCTCCACCTAATGCTACAATAAAATCACAATTATTGTCTTTTGCAAATGTGGCAGCTTCCATAACTACTTCCTTTGATGGGTTTTCGTGAATATTTGCACAAATTGCATATTCTACATCAGCTTTCATTAGCTGTTTCTCCACACATTCAAGCGTTCCATATTTTTTAACAGAATTTCCATTAGAGATAAGAAGTAATGCTTTCTTTCCAAGTTTACACTCTGCACATTTTGTAGCAATCTGACTGCCAAGCTCCTCTAATTTTCCAGCCCCGAAAATAAGATTTGTTGGTGTATTTAAGTTAAAATTCATATTCATAATATCATCCTCCATAAAGTAAATGTAATAAGTTTCTTTGTTTGATTTTATTATAGTCCTGTAAACAGAAAATAACCAATACCTAATCTGGATAGATTAAATTGCTTTACAGGCATATCACTTTATGATAAACTTGTAATTAAGATATTTTTATGGAGGTGTATACGATATGGAGATACGGGTTCTACGATATTTTTTGGCGATTGCCAGAGAAGGAAGTATTACAAAGGCTTCTAATTTTCTTCACATAACACAGCCAACCCTTTCCAGACAAATTAAAGAATTAGAAGAAGAACTGGGTCAAACATTATTTTGTCGAAAAAGTCATGCTATGACACTAACCACAGAGGGAATGCTGTTTCGTAAACGTGCAGAGGAAATTATAGATATGGTTGATAAGACCCATGAAGAATTTTCTGCTATGGGTGCAAATCTCAGTGGTGATATTTATATTGGAGGCGGGGAGACAGAGGCTGTCAAACTATTTGGTGAAGTTGCAAAAGAATTATTAACGGAACATCCTGATATACACTTTCACTTATATAGCGGCAATTCTACTGATGTAACAGAAAAACTAGATCGTGGATTATTAGATTTTGGTATTTTAATTGAGCCTGCTGACATTTCAAAATATGATTATCTTTCAATACCTGCCAAAGATATATGGGGTGTCATTATGCGTAAAGATAGTCCACTTGCTGCAAAATCCCATATTTCAAAAGAAGATTTACTAAATCTTCCTCTTATTTGCTCAAGACAGGCAATGTCAGAAGAACAATCCAATAATGTTTTTACTGGATGGTTTGGTGATGACTATAAAAAACTTAATGTTGTTACTACTTTTAATCTGGTATACAATGCTGCTCTTATGGTGGAGACAGGGGTAGGATATGCAATTACGATTGATAGGATTGCAAATACCTCTGAAACTAGTGCGTTATGTTTCAAACCCCTCTATCCGCCTTTAGAATCCGGTTTAAACTTAATATGGAAAAAGTACCAGTTCTTTTCACCAGCAGCAGAAGCCTTCCTTGAAAAACTACATAGCAAGTGGCAATAACCCCTTTAAGTTTATTTATGTTTAATTGGATGGCGTATCACCGTTTTCCATTTTTCAGGTGCAACTCTTCTTGCATCTGATAGGTATATTTCATGGTGTAACCGCTTTGGGGTAAAGTCATTCACATATCCATTGGCATCTAAATATGCATTCATTAGGGCTATTGTTGCAGGTTCATTATCATAAGATCCTTTATGCATAATCTGGACACATAGACCTTCTTCTATTGTAATGAATTCCGCAGAGCTACAATCCATTTTCTTTTTCTCTGCTGCCATTTGGACAGCCCAGTTAAAATCCTTTTCTTTTACAAATTCTGGCAGACGGATAACTGAAATCCAATGGAATTTGTCTTTTTTACTATAATCTATCTCATTCGCTCCCTCTTGCCACCAAAATCCTTCCAGCGGTGGTACAACATATTCAAAAAAACCATCTATTTTATAATCTGTTTTATAGCTCATTCTTAATGTATATGCCACTGCATACAAAACACCAATAGCTTTCTTATAATCCCCGCCTTCCTCATTGGGATCTCCAACTCCTCGGACAGCTATATAATTTGCTTTTGGCACATCCACAATTTCAGGCTTGTTTTTTGGCATATAAAACTCTTTGTATTCTTTCTTATAATCAAATGCCATTCTCTATTTTCCTCCCCTCTCCAGAATCTCATTCTGCTTTTTCTTACTAAAACCTCCAAGTACCAATTGATAAGATTTATCCAGAAGATCCTTTAACAAGTCATCTGGAACTTTGCCATCTGGCTTAATGGAATTCCAATGAACTTTGTTCATATAATATCCTGGAACAATGTCTTCATATTGATTTCTTAAGAAATCACCTTCTGACGGTTCTAATTTCAATGTAATATAATAAGGTTTATCCTTCTCATCTAAACAAACTGCCACAAACATCTTGCCTCCAATTTGATAACGAATCCAATTCCAATCTTCCTGAAGATCTTTGGTAACCCCTTTTTTACTTAATAAATACTCATCGAGCCATACATATCTCATATTTCTACCTCACATATCAGTAATATATTTTTTTCTCATGTTATCAATGTTTCTTTTTAATTCTTCCCGAATTTCCTTCGGCTCCAATAACTCTGCTTTATCTTGAAAAGATATTATCCAAGAAATCAAATTTTCCTTATTGGTATAATCTGCTTGGAATAATAGCTTTCCATCCTTTTGTACCTTAAAACTTTCTATTCCAAATTCCTCCACCAATCTCCATTTACATTCTGGCTCAAAAATCGCTTTCACCTGAATACCTCCAGGAAAAATTCTTTCATTGCTTAAGTCAGGCATAGGTACTTCTCGCTTTTTAAATCCGTTTTTATTTGTATGTACTTTTTCCATACGGTTTAATTTAAAAAGGCGATAATCTTCTCTTGTACGACACCATCCCCATACATACCAGCTTGACCATCGAAAAATCAAATAATAGGGTTCTATGGTTCTGTTTTCTTCTCCCTTTGGTGAAAAATACAGAAATTCCAGTTCCCTGCCATTGTCTATTGCATCTCTTATTATTTCAATTTTGGGTGCTAAAGAATTTTTATACCAAGAAGAAAGATCAATTAACACAGATTGGTTTCCTTTCATAAAATCTGAAGAACCTAACGATAACTTCTCCATTAACTGACCATAACGGTTCGTTCCATTTATACTATCTAAACTCCGTAGTCCTGCCAGAATATCTTGCATTTCTCCATTAGTTAATAAAGTACGGTCCATTTTATAGTTATCTAAAATAGATATCCCGCCGCCCTGCCCCTGTTTGGTATATATAGGAATCCCTGCCCTGCATAATTCTTCGATATCCCTGTTGATTGTCCTCCTTGTAACTTCAAAATGCTCTGCCAGATAGGGGGCAGTTACATTATCTTTTTGCAGTAAAATGGATAATATGCCAATTAACCGTTCGATTTTCATAACCTTTCCCTCACTTACCTAACTATTATGTGTAACAATACAGCCTGCCTGAACTGTTACTATAATATCACATCAAACATGACATCTGTTTGTCGTGTTTCCATTATAGCATTATAATATTTGATTTCAAGAACGCCTTGGCATTCTTGTGGCGGTCTGTGGGACATAGACCATTTTATAAAAGGTTTTATTGTAGAAGTTTATAAAGTTATAAATGATAATGCTACATAACAATAAGAGTGTTGGGATGGTTACATTTTTCTATAAAAAAATACTTATAAATATTGACTTTTATTCCTTTAAATACTAGTATAAATGCAGTACACTAATATAAAAAATTATCCGATATACTACATTAAGAATCTATTTATTAAGATTAAAAAACACCTTAAAATTTTTCTGAATGAGTGTTGGTCAGCTAAACTGCTATAACAACTACAAAAAGATAACGATATGGTTTAATAAACTTACCTGCTGGTGCAGGCATCACCATAAATGAAAGACAATTTGTGTAACTAATGCACAGAATGGAGGAAATCATGTTTTTGAAAAAAGTTACAACTCCGAAACCAAAAGGATTGCATATTATTATTGTGGGATGTGGCAAAATTGGTTCTGCTTTATTGGAACATTTAAGTAAGGAAGGACATGACATTACTGTAATTGACAAAAATAGTGAACGGGTACAAGACTTTGCCAACCTTTATGATGTTATGGGAATTATAGGAAATGGTGCCAGTTATAGTGTACAAATGGAAGCTGGTATTAAAAATGCCGATTTATTTATTGCTGTTACCAAATCTGATGAGCTTAATCTACTTTGTTGTACAATTGCAAAACAAGTAGCCGATTGTTCTACGATTGCCAGAGTATGCACACCAGATTACAGTAGAGAGCTTGGTTATTTACAGGACAGGCTGGGACTTGCTATGATTATTAACCCTGAACATGAATTTGCCCGTGAAGTTGCCCGTATCCTTGCCATGCCAACGGCATTAGAGGTGAACTCTTTTGCTCATGGACGTGCAGAACTTATCAAAATAAAAATTCCAGAAAACAATATGCTTGATGGTATGACTATCGCTACTATGGGTTCTACGATAGATGCAAAGGTTATTATCTGTGCCATTGAGAAAGAAGGTGAGGTTTACATTCCTTCTGGTAACTTTGTATTACATGCAGGAGATATTATTTCAATTGTTTCTTCCCGTGGTGATATGAAAGCTTTTTTAGAAACAATTGGTTTTAAATCTAAACGTGTAAAGGATACTATGATTATTGGTGGTGGTAAAGCTGCTTATTATCTTGCCAAGCGGTTGATGCACATGAATATTTCTGTGAAAATAATTGAAAGAGACCGTATTCGTTGTGAAGAACTCAGTGTTGCACTACCAAAAGCAATTATAATAAATGGAGATGGAACCGATCAGGAACTGCTTCGCGAGGAAGGTATTGATACGGTGGAATCTTTTGTTCCACTAACAGGTATTGATGAGGAAAATATTATACTTACACTTCATGCAAGACAATTATCTAATACGAAAATTGTAACAAAAATTAACCGTACCTCTTTTAAGGATGTCATTAGTTCTTTGGATTTAGGAAGTATTGTTTATCCACGTTATATTACAACAGAGGCTATTATTGCATATGTCCGTGCGAAAACAAATTCTCAAGACAGCAATATTGAAACATTGTACCATATGTATGACCATCGTGTAGAAGCTATTGAATTTGTGGTACAAAAGGGGTCTGCTGTAACCAATATACCTCTGCGTAATATGAAACTAAAGAAAAATCTTGTTGTTGCCTGTATTAACCGCAATGGAAAGATTATTATTCCTAGTGGAGATGACATTATTAAGGTGAATGACAGTGTTATAATCGTTACTACTAATACAGGATTTAAAGATATTCAGGATATTCTGGAATAATGGAGAAAAATAATGATAACCATACTTTAGGTGATTGTGAAACCGTCAGTACTTAGGTGCTGTATTTAGTACCTTATGTACTGTTACAGTTGAAAGCAGTGCAAACATGTCTTACGGTGATATGTAGATCCTGCACAAATATTCAAATCCTAAATGGAGTTTCGCAATCACCTAATAACTATACTTTTAAGAAAGGAATGCCTATCATTTTAGGCTGGGATAAACTTATGAATCGTTCTGTCATTCAATATATATTAGGCTATGTGCTGATGATTGAGGGTATTTTATTGGGAATTCCCTGTCTTACTGCACTTATTTATTGGGAAAAAGAGGGTTTCTGCTATTTGGGTGTGGCAATTTTCTGTTTTCTTGTGGGAAGGCTCATGCGGTGTAAAAAACCTAATAATGACATTTTTTATCTAAAAGAAGGCTGTCTGACTACTGCGTTAAGTTGGATTTTCCTAAGTTTCTTTGGCTGCCTGCCATTTATTTTAACGAAAGAAATTCCTTTCCTTCCAGATGCTTTATTTGAAACTATATCTGGATTTACAACAACTGGTGCAAGTATCTTGTCTGATGTGGAATCTCTTTCTCATTGTTCCATTATGTGGAGAAGCTTTACTCACTGGATAGGTGGTATGGGTGTGTTAGTCTTTCTTCTGGCAATTATCCCAATGAGCGGCGGTTCCCATATTAACCTGATGCGTGCAGAAAGCCCTGGTCCATCTGTCGGGAAATTAGTTCCAAAGGTAAAAGCAACTGCACAGATTCTTTACTTAATTTACTTTGTACTAACTATTGTAGAATTTGTATTTCTTCTTTTAGGCGGAATGTCTGTTTTTGATGCTATCAATACTAGTGTTGCAACTGCTGGTACTGGTGGTTTTGGTATATACAATGACAGTCTTGCCAATTTTAGCCCTTATATTCAATGGGTAGTTACTATATTTATGATTTTGTTTGGTGTGAATTTTAATGCATATTACTTTATTATATACAAACAATTAGGAAAAGCATTGAAAATGGAGGAGGTAAAAGGTTATTTTATTATTATTGCAGTTTCCACTGGAATAATCTTTATAAATATTCTCCACAGTTGTGCCAATGCATTTGATGCATTAACCCATTCTGCTTTTCAAGTGGCTTCTATTATTACAACTACGGGATTTTCCACTACAGACTTTAATATGTGGCCTGAAACCAGTAAAACTATTTTGGTCTTACTTATGTTTATAGGTGCATGTGCAGGAAGTACTGGTGGTGGTATTAAGGTGTCCCGCTTTATCATTATGATAAAAACAGTAATAAAAGAACTACGCTGTTACATTCACCCAAAGAGCATTCAAAAAATCAATATGGACGAAAAACCAGTGGCTCATGAAGTAGTTCGTTCTGTAAATGTATATTTAATTACTTTTATTGCATTATTTGTTGGTTCTATTTTTTTAGTTTCATTAGATGGTAAAGATTTGACAACTAATTTTACCGCAGTGGCTGCAACCCTTAATAATATCGGCCCTGGTTTAAACCTAGTAGGCCCTACAGAGAATTTTGGTCTTTTTTCACCACTGTCTAAATTTGTACTTATGTTTGATATGCTGGCTGGGAGATTAGAACTATTTCCGCTTTTAATTCTTTTCCATCCGTCTGTTTGGAAAGAAGGAAAGTAATTTCACCCATAATGTATAAACAAAAATTAGGGAACAAAAAAGTTCCCTAATTTTTACAAAATTTCTATTCTTTTTTCTACATAAATCTATTATTTCCCGTTAAACTACATTTTAACTATTTCTGCTTTGTTAATCCTAACATAGTTACATAAACTCCAAATAACATTTCAACAATGGAAATTCCCAAAAGAAAGCCTGAGAAAAAGTCCTTTACATCACTTCCTCCCACATTGTAATGGAAAACCAATAATGTCAATCCCATTATAATTAAAATTAAGCCACTTAATGATGTACGCTGGTGTTCAAGTGCCTGTGTCCTCTTAATAAGGTCAAGCACTTGTGTATCATCATATACACGCACGCTGTTGTCTGGCTTGTGTCATGTTTTTTTCTTTTCGTTTCTTAGTTAAGAAATTACCTATAACAATCTGATCCATGAAAATACCTCCTATTTTTTGATAGAATTATTTTATATTATTCATCCAAAAGATACTATCCCTTCAAGGGGGAATTTAAGAGGAATCAAGAATACAATATCTCCTGAAAAAATTTTTCTGCCTTTTCTGAATCTTCATAAATCGGACTATGTGCCGCATTTTCAAAGATATAAAACTGTTTCGCTGGAGCATCAATCTGCTCATAAAATTCTTTTTGCAGGGAATAACAGCAAGTATAATCATACTTACCTGCGAAAAAATAAATCGGAATCTGTAAAGTTTTGATGTTATCAAAAGCATTAAAATCTAGACAATCCGCTGCAACTGGAAAGCTGGCAGCAACAGATTTCCCTCTCCATATATTAATCCTCTCTTGCCAAGTATAAGCAATACATTTTAAACTAGGAAAAAAGATTCCTGTAATTACAGAACGCATATCATGCGTTGTTCCAACCCCCAAATCATGCATAGCAGTATCACGAAGTGATGAAGAAAAGTATTTTTTACACATTTCATCTGACTCATGAATGGGATATTCAGCAAATTTTTTCAGCATTTTATTATTTCCTGACAGTTCATACTGTTTTTTCATATAATTATATGCCCGATACTCGGATTCCTTTTGATTGCATATTTGAGACATTGCTATATACGCATAATAATACTCTGGATATTGCTGTATAGTTTTTATTGCTACAAAGCTTCCAAAAGAATGCCCCAAGATATATATCTTTTCCTGTGAAAAACGTTTTCTTAAGTAATTTGTAACTTCCAAAATATCTGTTACATATCTTTCGGTAGTCATATCTGATATATTGATATCGGAATTATAAGATAAGCCTGTACCTCTGTATTCCAAATAACAAACCGTAAATTCATCTACAAGTTTAGACGGATAAATATTTTCAAGCAAATACTCTGGTATTCCTGGACCACCTCCGCAAACTAATAATACTGGGTTACTCATATCTTTTGCCAGAATAATCATTCCAAGCTGTACATCATCAACTTCCAAATAGCATTTCTCTGATATGCTGTTTGCAAGCAGTTCTCCATTATTATCATAAAATTGTGGTATTTTTCCAGTACTTGGCGGCAAAATAATCATGATTAGAAAGAACAACACCACAACAACCACTATAAAAGCTATCTTCATTTTATACCCTCTCTTTTTTCGCATTGTATGCTCCTTGTTCCACTAATATTTTTTCTAAAACGTCTTCCCATTCAAAATCTTTTTCTACATACTTCATGGAAGCAATCGCTGCAATACCATGAACTTTTGCCCACATAGCAATAACACCATATTTTATTTGCTCATCAGTAAAACCCTCTTTACTATATACAAAATATGCTTTTTCTTTATAGTACTGAAAAGGTGCAAAATTATCCTCACGTGAATTTATGGACAAATCTATTTTTACACATGGCTGTGTAAATAAAAATGTATAATATTCAGGATATTTCATAAAAAATAAAACATACGCCTTACCCATATTTAAAATTGCATCAGGAGAATGTTTCTTTTCTATATTTTCGTATGCATTTTCCAAACAACTTTGTAACTGTTGTGTAACATATTCCTGCATGGCAGTCAACAAATCATCTTTATTCTTAAAATGGCTATATGGAGCTGCTTCACTGACATTGCATTTAGCTGATAATTTTCTTAATGACAACTTTTCAATTCCATTCTCCTGTATCATTTGCAATCCTGTCTTAATCAATTGAACTTTTAAATCCCCATGATGATATTTCGTACTCATAATTCCCCTCCAATCTTAACACTGTTAAGCATCGCATAAAAGAGTTGCAAAGACAAGGGAAAATACAAATCAACTGTTTGATATAGAAAATTAACACTCTTTATATGCAGCGATGTAGGTATTCCTATAAAATGGCATTTTTGCCATGCTTGTATTCCATAATTTTTCAAACTCTCCAATAGCTACTTTCCTATTATAATATGGTTCATCACAATTAACTAATTCCTCTAATGATTCTGCTATATAAATATACTGTTCATCATAACCGACAACTGGTACATAATGCAGCCAATTTTTATCTGTATAAGTCCGTATCATCACAATCACAGGATTTCCTTTGACGATTTCATTTTTTAAGGTGTTTATATTTCCAGTGCAATACTTTACTTGAAAACCATATTGGGAAAGCAGCTTCTGTATCCCTTTCGGATAGACATATCCATTCTTCATTTTATTTGGCATTATTTCATATAAATCATCGCCATTTTTCTTAATACTCCAATGTCTAAAAAGAAATGCTGTTGAAAAAGCAGAGCATTTATATCCACTCTGAAAATCTATTCTATTTGCTTTAGTAATTACAAACTTACTGAATGTGTAATGCTCCCATTAATACAATATCCACAATCGTTGTGATCACTATGTAATTTAAAAAAGATAAAAATAGTATGGTTAATAAAATTTTCATTATAAGCATTTAAAAGCCTCCCCAAATACTCTCTTTCTCGGCGTAATAAATGAATGTTTAATTACCCATCAGCATCTAATTTTAGACGTTATAGTTATGTTAAATACTGATAGTAAGAATAGTCCACAAGTCCTTTTATATCTTTTAATGAACCTTTTACTAATTCTTTAACCATTAAACATTCCACAGAAGGTAAAGAGACTTTAGGACCTGCAATTATTCCATAATTAAAAGAAGTTACAAATCCTCTCGAATTATAGTTTTGGGGATTTCCCTCTACAATTATTGCTTTATATCCCATTTCCTTTGCTTTTTCAAAACCATACTCTATAAGTTGCTTTGAAATATGTTGTCTTTGTAATTCTGTTTTTACTGCTACTGGTGAAAGTAATAGCAATTCATTTTCATATTTGCCTTCTAGGTGAAACTTTGAGAACATAGCATATCCTATTACGCAACCATCCTCATTCACCATTACTAAGTCTAATTCAGGCAAATAAAACTTTTTACTTCTTATTTCCTCTACAAGACATCGTACTATTTTTCCTGATTCTTTGCCCTCAGATTCGGTAAATACTCTTTCTACTAAATCTAAAGATTCATCTAAATATTGATAATTCGCACTTTTTATTATTCTATTCATTTTTTTCTCCTTAATATTTTATATTGATTTATAATAGTGGATATATCTTTTCATCTCAACCACTTCTCGCCACCCAATCCTGATTCACTGATTGTACTGTCTGTTTCAATATCATCACATTTCTTCTTCCTAGTTATATTTCTCTATCATTCATTTTGTTATTGTTCTAATTCCTTGGTTCTCTTGGTATCACAATTGCACATATAAAATATGCTAATATCCCACTTCCTCCTGCTACACAAAATGCTATCCAAAGTAGTCGTATTATTGTTGGGTCTACGTTAAAATATTGAGCAATACCACCACAAACACCATCAATCAAGTTTCCATATCTAGTCTTATATAATCTTTTCTCCATAATTATTTACCTTTCTACTTTTTATTAACAGTTTTGTTTCCTTCTCAATTCCCAGATACATAGAAGCTGTCAATCAACATATATTTCCAAAAATGATGTAATTTTCCCATATGTGTATTCACCTTCAATCAATCCGAACTCGGGATCAAAATATTGATTATCATATAACAGTGTCCAGTGTGTATATCCTGCGTTTGTATGAATTGTTAAAATAGAATATTCATAAGGAACAGGATTTTTCTTGGAGATCCTTTTATTCTTTTCTGCGTGTTTAATCCCATAAAAATCAAGTATCTCTATTAGTTGACCAATGCTCGTAGGTCCATCTGTTTTCATGTCTTTTATTACTTCTTCAACGCTTTTTCCTGTAATCATAGCAATACACGCCTGTCCACACGTTGTAAAGCTAGGCTGCATAATTAATTCCATATTTTCTATCCTCCATAATTTTAATTTTTATTCTATTTAATTCTTTAATAAAATAGGAATTTCATCTAATAATTCAACATCATTACAACAATATTGAACAATGTATGCAATAAACGTTTTAATATTCTTTCCACATTTATCAAACATTTTTGAATACTTATCCCAATTCCCCAGCAAGCGGAAACTTATTTCTATGTTATTATACAGTTTCAGAAAGAAACTCTGTACTTGTAATAACATTAGCAAATTTATGGTTTAGGGAAGTCATATATACACTTTGAACAGTGTTTGCTGGGATTTTAACTTCATTCCACTCTAAGTCTTTCGTTGCACAACCATCTGATATTAATGTAATATTATAGCCATAATCTTTAGCAGCTCTTACAGTTGTATCAATACACATATGTGTCATCATTCCACAAACAACTAAATCCGTTATCTCATTTTTCATCAGTTCATCATACAGGTTAGTTTCATAAAAACTGTTGGGATAATGCTTAACTATAACTGTTTCTGTATCTAATGGCTCAATGTCATTATGAATTTGTACCCCATCTGTTTCTGGAATAAAAAAGGTTGCCTGTGTTGTTGAAACATGCTGAACATAATAAACTGGTAAGTTCTGCTTTCTAAAATCTTTCAGTAACCTTTTTATAGTACTCAACGCTTCCTCTGGTTTATATAACTCGCAATTTCCATTGGGAAAGTAATCATTCTGTACATCAATAATAAGTAGTGCTTTTTTCATTTTTCATATCCTTTCTAAACTATTATTTTCTTTACACACTTCTTGTGCTCCACTTTTATCAACTTCCCGATAAATGGTAAGTTGTTAGTTTCTTTTACTTTATCTCTTCAATAATCTCATTCCAATATGATAAATATAACATATGCCTACGCACTCAACCTTGTGAATATTTTTTACCTTATAATTTTCTTTAAAATATTTCACAAAACTATTTTCTTGGTTCTGTTCAGTTCGCTGACAAGTACCCATTTTCTCTCTAATCAACTATCCATTAAACAGGAAGTTGAATTACTTTTTGTCTTATTTATCTTTTTTTATATTTGGTCCAATTATACCTCCTAATGCTACACCCCATAGCATTCTCTTTGACATATATGTTTTTTCTTCGTTATCTTTACTATTTTTACTCATTACAAATCTCCCTTGAACAAAATCTCTGTATTCTGCTTCCCCACAATGGGAAGTTGTATGTCCATTCCCATAAGAAACCAGAGTGGTAAATTGGAAATTAATGCTATTTGTTATATTCAAGTTCTTTAGGAAGATTATCCCAAAGTTCTGTCCTTGTCTTATTTTTTCTCAATCTTTCCAATATCTTTATATCAGGGTCAGGATATACTATAAAGCTATCAACTTCTCCCCTGTTCGGACGTATTGGAAACGCTAAATGTTCCGTTTCTATTGAAAACTGTGCGTTCACACCAGTTTTATTTCCTCGTGCGTCAAGCCTTATCCACTTTTTATAGTCTTTAATATATACACCATTTAGCCCATGATAAACCAGAACAGGAGTTATTTCATCATCTATAATTATCTTTTGATAACAAAAGCCTGCTGGAACAGATTTGCAACGTAATAAAGCTGCCAACAAGTGAGATTTAGCAAAGCAAATTCCATGACCAGCTTTAAGCACTTCCGAAGCAGCACATGTAATTATATCTTCGTTTATATCTGCCGAATGTGAAATATTATCT
>JAAVZU010000059.1 GCA_022791815.1 Lachnospiraceae bacterium | reverse complement strand
TTCGGAGCAAAAAAAGGCTTTAATAAGCTGTCAAAGGGATCAAAAACTGGAGAAACAGTCGCAAAAGCGGGGGAAGCTGGAGAAATAGCAGAGGAAGTAGCTAAGGTGGAAGAAGTGGCGGAGGAAGCGGCAAAGGCAGGAGAAGTAGGAGAAGAGGTAGCAAAGGCAGGAGAAGTGGCAGAGGATGCCGCTAAGGCTGGAGAGAAAGCAGGGGGTAAGGGTGAAGTAAGGATTGAGAGTAGTAATAAATCTTTTAAATTTTCTGAAATGACAGAAAATGAGATAGCTAAGATAGTAGAAGAGTACAGGAAAAAAGCACCTATAGAAATTCCAGATACTGCAAAGTGTAAAGCTAAATCTATGGCGGATGGATATGAACAAATTTCTTATAAATGGAACGATGGAACATATAAGTATGAAGCAAGATGGCATACACGTACCTCGGGAGCACCAAAAGGACAAGGTAATACTTGGGTAATTCAAAGAACAATTCCAGGAAATGGAGGAACAAAACCATCAACGCAGTTTCTAATAGGTGAAAATGAATGGGTTGAAGGTTGGAAATGGTATGATGCAATAAAGGCAAGAAAAAATGGAACAGCTACTCAAGAGCAGATTGAATTATTAGATAAAGGACATTGGAAGGAGTGATTATATGTTGGATAAAAAATATTATGAAGGATATGAAGGGGAAGGAGAAGTTAAAATATGGAGTAATGAAAATGGTAATGAGAACGGAATGATTGTTTGGATTGGTTATTTTAATACAATTTTAGAAGGATGTTTTAGTTCGGAATTTTCCCCGAACGGAATGATTGAATGCTATTTTAATCAAGATGGTTTTTATGATGATAAATGGGAGATGAGATATCCACATATTGTATTAGAAGAATTAAAAAAATTTAATGAAAGAATATTAGATACAAAGGATAAAGAAATTATAAAAATATCTAAGGAAATTATTGAGCAATTAGTTTTTTTCATTAATGTAGCTGTAAAAAATAAAAGAAATATATATGTAGAGTATAATTAAAAATTAATATTTATTAATATCATACTTTAGTAATAACAATTTATTAACTCTGTTCACAAAAAAATCTATTTCTTGCCTAGAACACGAATGTGGAGTAAATGCAAGAGACAGATTTTTTTAGTTTATTGTCTGTATAATGAGGTAAAACCCTCTCCTTTTAGGCGAAACCTTAAGGTCAATCCTCTATCTTCAAGTTTAGAAAGAGAGAAAAACAGGGATACTAAACTTGAGGTGAAAAAAATGAAACATTATAGGAAATCAGTAATTACAGGCAAGATAGCCATACGGCAAGAGAACTAATCCGCATCATCTGCAAAGCAATGAAGTAGAGATTCTGGCAGGACATGTAGGAACCTATCACATACATCTGTTAGTATCTGTTCCATCGCACTTATCAGCAAGCAAATTGGCTCAATATATCAAGGGAAGCATTTGTGGGCAAGAGGATACTTTGTAGCAAGTAGTGGAAATGTGACAGATGAAATTATCAAAGAGTATATTCAAATCAAGATTTACAGGAGAGAAACAAATCAGATAATTTTGAGATAGGATAAAAGAAAAAAGCAAAAAAAACAAAGTGGAACATGAACAACTTTAGGCTGCTTTAGCAGCAAATTGAACCTACCAGTTTTAGTCAGTAGTTGTTTAATATACAAAGAATCATATTTTGCGTCACATGAAGAAGTGTTTAATATAGGAAATGCAACCAGAAATGCAATAAAAAAATGATGGATGGGGTTGTGCTGTGTGAGTATGGTAGAAAAAGTGAATCAGATAATGGATACAATTTATAAGGCAGTTCTTTTTGTATCTAGCCCGCTTATAAAAAAAGTCATAAATTGTAAGTTTTCTGTAAGGATTTCATAAAAAAGATATGGTAGGATAAATAGATAAATATTGTGTAATGGAGGATTAAAAGAAAATGAGAAAGTATGTATGGAAAAGTTTTGTTTTTCTGTTTTGTATAACAATATTTTTGTTAGGAATTATTGACCAGAAATGTTTGATAAAAGCGGATGCAGGAAAGAACCAAGAAAATAGTCAGTTTGAAGTAAAGGCAGAAACGGCACTTGGCAATTATGTAAAGACAGGTAGAAACAGCCAGATGAAAGTGACCATTACCAATTATGGAGAGGATTTTAATGGATTGGTACAGATAATTACTGTGGTAAATAACACCAATATCATGAATCAGAAAGATTTTTCCATTGGAAATGGAGAAACAAAGAATATTGAAATTCCATTTCGTATGCAAAGCGGCTATAAAAATATACTAGTGCGTATTACAGATGAGAATGAAAGGGTACTTAAGTCCATACAAGTAAAAGTAACTATTTCAGGCAGTTATGAATATTTTAATGGCGTTTTAACAGAGAACAAGCAAGGGATGGGATATTTGGAAAATTATACAAAGGTAAGCTGGTTAGATAAAAATCTTATGCCAGATACTGCAGAAGAAATAGACGCCTTAGACCGTATTTATATCAATGACTTCCAAACCGCAAAGCTTAATAAGGAACAGTATGAGGTTTTAAAGACATGGGTAGAAGAGGGGGGAGATTTAATCATTGGAACTGGAGCAAATGCCAGTGCCACTCTAGGAATATTTCAAGATAATTTTTTAAAGGGTAAGATTGGAAAACAAGTAGAGAATAATAGAGTAGAGTTATCCTTTGAAGGAGAGAAGGTTTACGAAGATAAGGAGGGAAATTACAATATACATAGTATTTCAGTGGGAAAAGGAAGTATTTGGGTATATGATATAGATCTTGCGGTTCCAGTAAAAAAATGGAAGGAAACAGGAGAAAGATATATAGGCTACCAGATAGCACAACAATTTGATTCAGCAGAGTTTCCAAGTACAGGTAATGAAAATGCGTTATATGTAGATGAAGAATTGGATATAAAAGATGCAGACAATTTTCCTGATATTTTTCCCTACAGTATTATTTTTGGAATTTATATATTCTGTGTTTCTTTTATTATCTACTTTCTGTTAAAGAAAAAGGATAAGACAGAAAAAACGTGGTTTGCAGTTCCAGTATTGTCTGTTGTTTTTGTTATAGTAATATACATATTAGGAAGTAATACAAAAATTACAGGACCATTTATCATGTATCGGGGAGAAATACATTTCTCTAGTGAAGATGACACAAATCCTTATGAAAAAAATATTTTACAGCTTAGTTCTGCAAATAATAATAATTATACATTAGCAGTTCCGAAAGGCAGGACGGTATATTCGGAGGAAGAAATTTCTGATTATGACCAAGAAAGTACTATGGACGTTGATTCCTATAAATTGGGATTTTATCAAGGAAAAAATAATCAATTTGTTTCTGTAAAAAATGTATCAGCATTTGAAAAGAATATCCTTATATCTGAACAAACCCGTAAGATGGGCAAAGGTTATAAAAGTAAGATTATCAGTGATATATTTCAGTGCCAGGGAACTTTTACAAACTATACTGGCTGCACTCTTAAATATGCAGTTTTGATGACTGAAAATACGTGTTATAAATTAGGTACTATAAAAGATGGGGAAACGGTAGAGATTAACAGAGAAACTCCTCAATTAAAAATTGTTGAATTTGGAAATGAACAGTTTTTTAATAAATTGAAAAAAATGCTATTTGGAACAGAAGAAAATAAAAATTTGACAGTAGAAGCTATGCGGTATTATACTATATTGCTTAATTCGGATTATTACCGATTTGCATATATGCATAAGGAACAAGTTGGTGAAATTTGGGCTTGTGTGGATTTGGATGAAGATCAGGAAAAAATGAAAAATGAATGGGGAGTCGACTGTGATGGTATTACAACATGCAAAATGCCTGTAAAAATAGAACATAAGTATAAGGGAGATAATTTTGTATCTAATCTTATAGTAGAGGCTAAGGATGTATATCATGTAATAGATAAATCAGACTGGTCCTTTGATTATTCTAAGACAGAAAGTGTAGATTTGGAATATACACTAAAACAGGGAGAGACTCTAACTGGAATTTACTATTTGAAGGAGGTGAACCCATCTATTTATCTGAAAAAAGAGAATTATTTTTCGGGTGAAGTTCTGATTTATAACTATAAAACAAGAGAATATGAAGTGGTTTTTACAGGTGGCAAGGAAAAAAGTGTTAGAGAGGTAAGTAATTATATAAACCAAGAGAATGTATTAAAAATTCAAATTAGAACAAATAAAAAAGCAAGAGAAAATTCAGAGTGGGAATATTTACCTGTAATATCATTGTCTAAGAAAGTGAAATAGTAAACAGTAAGATGGATACAAGAAAGTTTAAGTATATTGTAAGTTTTTTGTAAGGATTTTTCCCTAAAAATTGTGGTAGGATATAGGAGATATATGGGACTATAAAGAAAGGGAGCGATAGAATGCCAAGTGCAAGCATTTTGGTAGTAGATGATGATAAAGAAATTGCAGATTTAGTAGAAATCCACCTGGTCAGTGATGGGTATCAGGTATATAAAGCAAATAGTGCCAAAGAAGGCATGGAGATATTTGAAAAAGAACAAATTGACTTAATGATATTAGATATTATGATGCCGGAAGTCGATGGATTGACTATGTGTAATATGGTTCGGGAAAAGAGTAATCTTCCGATTATTATGCTTAGTGCAAAGTCTACGGATTTGGATAAAATAGTAGGACTTAGTAATGGAGCAGATGATTATGTAATTAAACCTTTTAATCCATTAGAGCTTATGGCAAGGGTAAAATCCCAGTTAAGAAGATATACCACTTTTAATGTTCCACAAGAACGGCAGACAAAGGAGATTGTGGTAACTAATCTTCGTATTGATACCATAAACCATAGAGTAATAGCGAATGAAAAAGAAGTAAAACTCACACCAATTGAGTTTAAAATTATTACATTACTTGCTTCTCATCCAGGGAAAGTATACAGCACAGATGAGATATTTGAACAGGTATGGAATGAGAAGATGTATGAGGCAAATAATACGGTTATGGTACATATCAGACGCTTGAGGGAAAAGATAGAGATAAATCCCCGAAATGCGAAGATTATAAAAACTGTGTGGGGAGTGGGATATAAAATCGATGAATAATTTTTGGAGAAGTTTTCGGTTTAAGATAATGCTTTACAGCCTATTAAGTTTAATTTTAGCATTGGTAACAGAGGTTGTATTGTTTGCTGGGATTTTCTTTGTAGCGGATTTTTTTACAAAAGATGGATTAAAAGTTTCTACACAAGAGATGGTGGAGAAAACAGTAGGAGAAGAAGTTTTAGGAGAAAATACACTGCCAAAGGATACAAAAGAAGAGAAAGAATACAAACCAAAAGAAAAAATAGCCAATGAAGTGATTGTGGCAAATGGCGCAAGAAAGAGGTTTCTTGTCCGTATCCAGCGAATACAAAGGTTTTTTTATTTGTTAGTTTTGTTTGCTATTCTCATATATATAGGAATTTTTTTGGCATATTTCCACATGTTTACCCGAAAAACATCGGATTATCTAGCAGAGATATCTGGTGGAATAGATGAGATTGCAAAAGGAGACTTCCGCAAATCTGTGAGAGTAGTGGGAGAAGATGAGATTGCCAATATTGCAGAAAAAATAAACAATATGACAAGAGAGATACAAACGTTAATTGAAAATGAAAGAGAATATGAGAAAGAAAAGAGTGATCTGATTACTAATGTAGCACATGATTTGCGAACACCATTAACTTCTGTTATTGGTTATTTGGATTTGGTAAAAGGAAAGAGCGGATTAACAAATGAAGATAGAGAAAAGTATGTTACCATTGCCTATGATAAATCAAAACGTTTGGAAAAACTGATTAATGATTTGTTTGAATTTACAAAAGTGGGGGCAGAAAAGATACAAATAAATAAGATGAATTTAAATTTTAAGAAGTTTATGGAGCAGATGGTGGAGGAATTTTATCCTAGCTTTGAGGAGGCTGAATTGGAATGTATTGTGCAAGATGAATTGGTACAAGGACATCTAATGGCAGATCCCGACTTGTTAGCAAGGGGAATTGCAAATTTGTTTAGCAATGCAGTAAAGTATGGAAAAGATGGAAAAGTGATAAGAGTTTGTTTGAAAGAGGACAGAGAAAACATTTATTTGACACTTACTAATTTTGGAGAGATTATTTCTGAAGAAGACTTGGGACATATTTTTGATAAATTCTTCCGGGTGGAAAATTCCCGTTCAGTAGAAACTGGAGGAACTGGTTTGGGACTCGCCATTGCAAAGAAGGTAATCCTGCTTCATCATGGGAAAATTACTGTATCCAGTGATTTTAAAGGAACTGTTTTTTCTATTTCTCTTCCAATAGGAGAAATAGATAAAAATTAAATATGATTGTGAAAATCAAATAGAAAGGAAAACAAGTCATGAGAGGAAAAATACATGTTAATTTAAAGTATATCATAATGTGTGTACTTATGTTGGTTAGTATATCTAGCATTTCAAGTTCATTACTTATAACAACATTGGTGTATGCTGAAACAGAAGAGAAAGGCACAACAAAGAAAAAAGAGAGATTTGCCTTGGACAGTAAAGCGAGAATTGGCAACTATGTAAGACTTGACAATGATGTGGAAATGGTAACTACTGTTACGAATAATGAAGGTGATTTTACAGGGTATATACAGATTGTTATGATCAATGAGGATTATGGAAAAAATATAATGTACCAGTCGGATTTAGTACTGGCAGCAGGAGAGACAAAAACCATTGGACAGAAGGTACGGTGGACTAGCAGTAGTAATCATATTATGGTGAAGATAACAGATAAAAAAGAAAAAACCATGGCAAAAAAGAAGATAAAAGTATCTATGATAACTGAGGAAGAGTGTCTCATTGGAATCCTGACCGATGATAAGCAGAAGATGGGATATTGGGATAGTGAAAAGGTGGCATATCTAAAGAAAGAGGATATTTCTTCTTCTTATGCAATGGGTGTTATGGATGTTCTGATTATTAATAATTATAATACTGGAGATTTGGGAAAAGAACAGTATGAGGCGATAAAAGAATGGGTAGAACTTGGCGGAACTCTGGTTCTTGGAACAGGAGAACAAGTAAACCGCACTCTTGGAATGTTTCAAGATGATTATTTGGCTGGTAAAATAGGTAATGTAGAGAGTGAAATTGCAGATATTTCTTTCCAGGAAGAAAAAGTAGTAGATGACCTAGTAGATGATCTAGTTCTGCATAAGATAAACAAGGGGCTTGGAGTAATTTGTATAGTAAATAAAGATCTGGGTATAGATAAGTCTGTATGGAATAAAAAAGGCTATGAATACATAAATGCTATACAAAATCAGTATAGTGCAGCACTGCAAGAACGTTTAGAAAACGGTTTGAATGGTAATTACTATGGATACTCTTATTATGGTAGCTATGGAAGTGGCTCCATTTTAAAAGGTGCAAATGAGATACCATCTATTAAGAATTTTGCAGTTGTGTTAGGTATCTATATTGTTATTGTTACAATAGGCATATATTTGGTTTTGAAGAAGAAAGATAAATTGGAATGGACATGGGGGATTGTACCAGTCGTTGGTTTCATATTTGCTGGAGTAATTGTTGTTATGGGTTCCAAAACCCGTATAACTGGAACGTATATGAATTATACAAAACAAATTGAATTTCAAGAGGAAGGTAATTCTGCTGTCAATAATATAACATATTTGGATATAGCTTCTTCCAATAACTCTAAATATGAAATTGCAGTGCCTGAAGGAATGGAATTATATGCAAAATCTTCTTTTGACTATTATGATAATGATCTTGATAATGGCAGGTACGATGACTATAATATTGGTTTTAAAAACAGAGATGGTCAAAATATAGTTGAATTTAGGAATAATCAAGCTTTTGAAACAACAAAATTAGTATCTGAGAATGTAGAAGCATTAAAAGGAAATTATCAAAGTGATATTTATTATACAAACGCAAAACTTAGTGGAACTTTTACCAATCAAACAAAAATGTCCATAAAAAATGCTGTTTTTTTGGCAGAAGGGAAAATATATAAGTTAGGTACGATTGAACCTGGGGAAAAAGTAGAAATTACTGGCAAAACACCTTCTAGCACTTATACATATGGTTATGGACGTGATGAGGATTTATATGAAATTGCAGGAGTTGATATAGATAATGAAAAATGGACTTTAGAAGAAGCAAGGTATATCAAAGCATTGGAGGATATTCTTCGAGAACACGCAAATATAGGGGTAAAGAGTAGTGTGATATATGGCTATATAGATACAAATGATGAAAGTATGAAAGATACTTGGGGAATAAACTGCTATGGAGTCAGCTTGGTGAAAATGCCAATCCATGTAAAGTATAGAACAAAAAATGGTGAAATTTATGTTCCAGATGTGGTGCTGGAAAGTCAGATTACGGAAGGGTCTTGCTATTTTCCAGAACATTGCATGGATGTAAGTCAAAACTTAGTAATGGAATATACTTTAGAAAAAAATGAACATTTAACAGGAATTTATTTTTCAGAGTTGTTGAATCCTTCTATTGATGATACCGTTGTTGAATATTATGGAGAACTTTATGAAGGCGATATTAAAGCGTATAACTGGAAAACGAAAAAATATGAGACAATTTTCAAAGCAGATAAAGAGGGGGCAATAACCAATGTAGAAGATTATGTGGGAAAACAAAATACAATACGGTTTCAGATAAGTGCTGATAGCACACAGGATGGAGATATTTATGTTCCAGTAATTTCCCTCACAAAGGAGGTAAAGTAAAATGGTTAGGATAGAGGAATTGCGAAAAAATTATGGAAAATTCCAAGCCTTAGATGGTATGGATTTGAATATAAAAAAGGGAGAATTATTTGGTTTTGTAGGACCTAATGGTGCAGGGAAAACAACAACCATGCGTATTATGGCTGGATTACTTTCGGCAGATGGAGGAACGGTTATGGTGGATGATATAAATGTAACAACTCATCCTACCAAGGTAAAAGATAAGATTGGATATATGCCAGACTTCTTTGGTGTCTATGATAATTTAAAGGCAATTGAATATATGGAATTTTTCGCATCTATTTATGGATTCTATGGAAAATCAGCAAGAAAGCTATGTTTGGAAATGATGGATCTTGTGAATCTGGCAGATAAAGAAAATGCTTATGTAGATGGTTTATCCAGAGGAATGAAACAAAGATTATGTTTGGCAAGATGCCTCATTCACAGCCCTGAACTTTTAATACTTGATGAACCAGCATCAGGGCTTGATCCAAGAGCACGTTTTGAAATGAAAGAAATTTTACGGAATTTGTCTGATATGGGAAAAACCATACTGATTAGCTCACATATTCTTCCAGAGCTTGCAGAAATGTGTACAAATGTTGGAATTGTAGAGCATGGGAAGCTGGTTGTCAGTGGAACTGTAGAGGATATTATGTCAAGAATGAACAGTTCTAATCCGCTAGTAATAAAATTTGAAGAAGGTCAGGAAGACACGATACAATTTTTAAAGGAAAATCCAGCTATTGAAAATATTTCTCTCCGCGGTGATAAGGTATATGTAGGATTCCAAGGAAATGGTATGGAGGAAGGCAGATTACTTAGTGATATGGTTGGACATGGAGCAGTAATTTCTTCGTATGGAAGAGAAGAAGGAAATCTGGAATCCTTGTTTATGCAGATTACAGGAAATGAGGAGGAATAGAAAATGTTTAGAAATCCAGTTTGTATAAAAGAAATGAAATTATCTGTCAGGACGAAAAAGACAGCAATGGGATTATTTATTTTCAATGGGGCATTGGCAGTTCTTGCATTATTTGCTTACTACCTTATGTTTGATTTATCAGGAGGTACTTCATATAGTTATGTAAATTTAAGTGTTGTAATATATCTTTATGCAATTATAGCTGTTACAGAAATGGCGATGATAGCATTTGTAATTCCAGTGATCACGGCAGGTTCCATTGCAGGGGAAAGAGAAAAACAGACATTAGAGATTCTCTTAACTACGCGCTTGACACCTTGGCAGATTGTGACTGGAAAACTAGTATCCTCTATTAGTACTTTATTGCTTTACATTATATCCAGTTTACCAATTCTTTGTATTGTATTTTCCATAGGTGGAGTTAATGTATGGGATATGGCACAGATTATGTTATATGTATTTGTACTTGCAATTTATCTAGGAAGTTTTGGTATTTTATTTTCTACCATTTTTAAGAAGTCCATTGTTGCAACCGTATATACCTATGGTATGTTAATTGTTACATCTATTATATTTTATATTATAATTCCTGTTACTTACGCAATTATGGAGTCAAACGCCAAAGGAAACTATTCGGTAGATGTTGGAAATTTGGTAGTAATAAATCTATTAAATCCACTGATATCTGTTTTGGCACTTATATGTAATCAAATAGTTACAGCAGATGTATTTCAGACTATTTCTTTAAATACATTGTCAAATGATTTTTGGAGTAATATGGAACCAGGAACTTGGTTAATTGTTAGTATTTTAGCACAAATTCTTGTGGCGTTTTTGTGTTTGTTCCTTGCAACAAAACGCTTAAATCCAATAAAAAAAGTAAAAAAGTCAAAACAGGCATAAAAAGAATCTGTGAACAGTAACTCGTTTAGGGAGTGAGGAAAATGGAAGATAAGAAAATATGGAGTTTTTTTAAAAAAGCAAAGAGAAAAATAATAGGGAACTTATTGTTACAAAATCTGATTGTTTTTGCAATTGTTGGATTATTGATTGGAACCAGCGTACATGTAGCAGCATTATTTTTACCAATCTATGGTTCGCTATTTTGGGGATTTATGGTAGTCGGAGTAACTATAATTCTTGGACTTTTGTATACCATAATTCGATGTCCAAATAATCAAGAAGTTGCTCTTATTGTCGATAGTAAGGGGTTGGAAGAACAATTAGTTACTTCTATGGAATTAAAAAACAAAGAAGATACTATCAGTTCTCTGCAAAAGCAAAGAACAATAGATGCAATTTCCCAATATTCCATAAAAGAAAAATTGCCATATAAATGGTCATTTACCAATATGCTTTTATTAGGACTTTCTGCTTTAGCATTTTTTATTGCAGCAATTATACCTTCTGATACAAAAAGCCAGGCATTAGCACTTCATGAGTTGAAGAAAGTAGTGGAAGAAGAAAAAGATAAAGTAAAAGAGGTAAAGAAGGAAATGGCCAAGTTAGAGGAAACTAGTAAAGCAGAGTTGGCCGAACTGCAAAAAATTTTGGAAGATTCCCTGAAAGAAATAAAGGAGTCTGAGAAAGAGAAGGATTTAGAAAAGGCAAAAGAACGCATGGAGACAAAGTTAAAAAAGGAATTGGAAAAGCAGGATAATGAAATTAGCCGTCAACTCTCCGAAATACTAGAAAAGAAAGATATGATAAAGAAAACTGCAGAAGAGAAAGAGCAGGAAGAACAAGAGAAGGCATTGCAAAAACAACTGGAACAGTTGCAAAAACAGCTTAGCCAGTCAGAAACAAATGGACAAAGAGAGCAGTCTCAGAAGGAGAACAATGGAGGGGCTGGAAAAAATAAAGATAGAAGTGAGAATGGAAACGGAGATGGAGAAAGTGAAAATCAGGGAAATCAAAATAATTCTACAGAACTTATGGATTTGTCTGATCAAATACAGCAGGCAGCAAATAATGGATTGTTATCTGCCCAGGAAATGCAGCAACTTGCCCAAAGTATAGCACAAGCAAATAATGCTCTAGCAAATAGTAGCCTGTCTAACCAACAGTTGCAGGCATTAAGTGGACAAATGTCTCAAATGTTGGCTTCTGCGGGAAATGCAAATGTGTCTCAAGAGGCAACGGCTTCAATGGGAGGTTCTTCTGGTTCAAATAGCAGCAATGGGAAAAATGGTTCAGGAGGAAATGGAAACGGCAGCAATGTTTCAGGAAGCGGAAGTGGTAACGGCAGCAATGTTTCAGGAAGCGGAAGTGGTAACGGCTCAGGAAGTGGAAGTGGCGGTGGTTATAATACCGGAAGCAAAAATGGTGTGGAAAAAGAATATGTAAAGAACACATCGGAGGAGGTAACTATTCCTGACAATATAGGTGATGATGAAAACCTCACTGGCAAATCTAGTGGAGATGGACAGTCCTATACCCAAAGTTCTAAAAATGGGCTTGCATGGGCAGGAAACTCTGTGGATTATAGCCAGGTGGTTGGAAATTATGCGAATCAAGCATATAGTAATGTACAAAATAATAAAATACCAGATGCTATGAAGGAAATTGTAAAGTCATATTTTGCTGGTTTAACAAATTAACAGAACACATATTTGTATAAAATAGCCTGTGAAATGTCTGTATGAAAACAGCATTTCACAGGTTTTTTTGTAAAAAAACAATCATTTAGTTAAGTTATTTATATTTCATCGGTATATACAGGAGTGTTTAATAAAATTACAAATTAGCAGGCAAAATATCTATGACTTATATTGAGCAAGTAAAAGACATATGTATAAATTGTATTTTACAGAAAAACTTATTTGTACAGATTGCATATATATATATATATATTAAAATTGGTTTGTAACTAAAAAAATGTCGTTCATAACAAAAAAATATCGTTTATCACAGAAAACATTTGTAAGGGAAATATTGTGGTATAATTATCAAGTATAAAGTGAAGATTAAAATTCTAAGAAACTAGAAAATTTGCATTTAAGTGAAGAAAAAATAAGAGGAAAACATCTGTTTGAAATCAAAACAGGCAAAGAAAGTTATATATGCTGCTCTCTGAACTTTGCAGAAAATGTAATGAGAAAAAATTATTATGGTGAGAAGTGGATTTTACAGAGGTGGACATCAGTGCTGTAAATTCCTCCATACCAGCATGAAACAATGCAGGATAAGGCGAAACCAGCTTGCAGGAATTGAGCTGGATGAGTAGGCAGAAAACGAAATATACATCATAGAATAGGGGGGAACATATGGCAGAGAAAAAAGATGAAAAGAAGCCTGGTACATATCCTTCTGTTGAAGAAAAAATAAAAATGCAGATGGAAAAAGAGAAAACCAGCTACACAGAATTTGAGAATTACCTCTCCAAGGATAAGGTTCTGCCCAACGGGCTGACGGTAGAAGAACAGCAGATAAAAGACATAGAGAACCGTTCATGGGAGAAAAAATTCGGCATAAGAAAAGACATATTCCGAAAGTTTGATGCATGGCTGGATAAAAAAGCACAGGAGGCAATCAAAGAGGCAGAGAAAAAAGATCCATTCAGCAAAACAGGCATGGGAAATGGAAAAGCTGACTTCTGGATGGGATTTACGGGGTAGAGACAAAGCAGGTATTCCCAGGATAGTCTGGGAGGCAGTTATGTAAGAGGAAGTCTGAACTTTCTGGAAGGAATCCTAGAAGCACCCTTTATGCTGGAAGACCCAGATGTATTTATGGAAGAACTAATCAATACACCAAAGGCACTGGGACAATTAAAAGAAGAAATTGAAAGTGGGAACCAGAACATGATGGGAATCCTGACAACAGAAGCAGGCTGGGGAGTTGCTTTGGCATCATTAGGAGTAGCGGCAAAAAAGAATGCAGCCATAGAAAAAAGTAATGCCAGGATGACAGATGATGTGGCAGAGCTAACGGAGCGAATGAACAAATGCAGCCCGGACAGAAGCTGTTTTCTGGCAGGCACGCTGGTAGAAACCAAAACAGGAAAAAAAGCCA
>JAAVZU010000058.1 GCA_022791815.1 Lachnospiraceae bacterium | reverse complement strand
TGTATCTGATGTTGGTGTTGGTGCTTCTGTCACCTTTGTATCTGGTGTTGGTGTTGGTTCCTCTGTTTCTTTTATATCTGGTGTTGGCGTTGGTGCTTCTGTTTGCACAACTTCTCCATTTACACTATACTTAAATTGAATTGTCTTTCCTTCTGTTGAGAAAGTTCCAGTTACCATAGTCTCTTCGCCATCTGCCAATTTAGAACCTGGTACAGTAGATAGAATCTCTGGTGCATATACTTTATAGGTATCTCCCTCTGCGCCTACACGGGTAATGGTTTTAATTACTTCTCCAGAACCATTCAAATATTCTACTGTTACTTTACAAGATTCTCCTGTTGCTACAACATATTTTTCAACAGAGTTTGAATTCTTATCAAATAAAACCGAACCACTTGCAGAAAGTTCTGTCTCACCTTCCTGGGTATTTCTATAATCTCCCTGACTAATAATAAAACTTGCATCTCCTGAAATTTGTGCATTATTATACACATAATAATCGCCATCTTCTGTTAATAAATCACCTGGCCATTCATTTGTACAATAATTTGTCTTTCCAGACCATATCCAAATAGCAGGTGCAGCAGTAAAGTCTGATTTCTTCACTCTTAAAGAAAATCCCTCTGTTTCTGCTCCAATTACTGGTTCCTTACCACGAGTATATGTAAATTCCTTTGAAACTGCTTCTCCATCAAGTTCAGAAGTTCCTTGAATCTTTATAACTGTTTTTTCTTCGTATGCAGTATCTTCTCCTATAGTTACTTCTGTAGATTCAGTAAATGCTACTGGATCACAATTATTAATCTGGTAACTTGCATCTTTTACATTCTGCGTAGATAACTTAAGTGTCAAACTGTCTGTATTATATACACCACCAGATTCTGTACCTTTTGATACTGAGCTCATAATTTTTGCTTTTGGTGCACTGACTGCTGGTTCTGCAAGTAAAATTACTCCATTACTATCACATTTCACACCAGAAACTTTTCCACCACTTACTGTATATTCTTCACCAGAATATTCATCTACTACAGTAGCTCCATCTTCAAAGACTGTTCCAACAGATACATCATTGGTACCTGCACTACCTGGTAAACATACCACAACTTTATCTTCATAATCTGTCTTAGTCTCTGATCCAACTGTGGCTTTTCCAGTATATGTTCTACTAAAAGTATATGGTGAATCGGCAATCTTGGTATGCTGACCTGCTCCTACTGCGATATGATTTCTTCTAAAACGTCCAACTTTCTGCCAATTTGAAAGAATATCTTCTTTCATACTGGACCAATTCATGTGAGAACGAGCTGGTTCATAATCATTACCTGCTCCTGCTGGTCTTCCACTTTCATCACCATAGTATGTCTGAACTCCACCTGGAGTCAACAATAAAGCAGTTCCTGCACCAGCACTTCTTGCACCTAATCCTTTGTCATGAGATGATATATAACTCAATACATTAAAATTGTCTTTATTGTTAATTGCATTTGCATAACTAGAAAATGTTGTTTCCAGTGCAGCACCTTTCGCATTTTCTTTTCCTTGATAACCAAAGTTAATCATAGAAGTAAATCCACCTTCTGTGAAGTAAGCATCTGGTGACATTCCAGACCATCCCCAACATTCTCCAGTCATCCAAAACTCATCTTTCCATTGTGCCCCAGGTTCATTTGGATTTTCTTGTCTCCACTGTTTTAATGCTGCATTACATGCTGTATATAATTTCTTCCATTCAGATTTTCCAACATGCTTCGCTGTATCACAACGGAATCCATCAATACCATAATCTTTTACCCATTCACTTAACCATCCAACCAAATATCCAGTTACATTCTTCTGCAAACCTGTTCTTTGGAACATAGAATTAATCTGTGCCTGTTTTTCAGAAAGCACTCCTTCTTTTGTCCATTTTTTCGTTAAAATATCTGGCAAACCAACCTCACCAGCACTTTCTGTTTTAAAGTCTGGCAATCCACCAGAACACAGGGTTTCATCAGAACCACTTTCCTGACCTCCACAACCTGCGAAACGGTCTGAACCATCATCATTTTTTTCAACGTTTCTAATCCACGAATTTGTCCAGAATATATTTGTCCATCCACTCGGATTGAAGGAACCACTTCCATTATTTTGACCATAGGCACTATAATCCATATACCATTTGTAATTACTTTCGTCTCTATCGAAATAAACGCTTCTCCATGAATTATTTAAAACACTGGCATCTGGTCCATAATACTCTGCAATAGTATATGGATCTGCATATCCTGCATGGTTCATAACAATATCAAAAATAACACGAATTCCATGTTCATGAGCGGTTGTAACAAACTCTTTCAAATCTGCTGCTGTACCCATATTGGCATCCACATTAGTATAATCTAATACATAATAACCATGATATGCATAATGTTTAAACTGATTACCTGTCATCGCTCCATGAATCTGTTCATATGGTGCAGAAATCCAGATTGCGTTTGTTCCCAATGCATCGAAATAACCCTCTTGTATTTTTTGGGTCATACCTTTTAAATCTCCACCATGAAAAGTTCCTACCCTGCTTTCATAACCAGCTGCATTTTTTTCTCCACTTTGAGCATATGAACCTGCTACTGTTTCAAATGTATCTTTATATTCTGCTGGTACTGTTGATGATGTTGCAGAACGACCATAAGAATGGTCATTACTTTTATCTCCATTATAAAACCTATCTGTTAATACAAAATACACATTGGCATTGTCCCATGAGAATGGTGTATTCACATCAGCTGCAACATTTTCTTCATCAGCTGTAATATATCCTGTGTCATCCATAGTCACTTTAAATACACCTTCATCATTTTCCGTAACATCTGCATCTCCTGCCAAGATTACTTCCTTATTATCAATGGCCTTTGCATTTGTTTCTAAAATCTTAGTATAACTAGTACTTGGTGTGCCAGTTGCAACCAGACTTGCTATAACAGATACTGCAATGGCTTTCTGAATCTTATGAAATACCATTTCACATCCTCCTTTTCGTCAAATTGTTTACTTTTTCTATACTGTATGTATTATTATACTACTTTTTCACCAATTGTTCAACATAATTTTGTAATTTCATCCTGTGAAATTTAATATTTTTGTAACATTTTCAGTTTTATTTTTTTGAATATTATTTTTTACCACAATAATTATTGTATAATTTTCATATAGACTTTTACCATTTACTTTTTAACGTACCAATTTTATGTCAAGATCACCTTTATATAAACCGTTTACACAAAATGCAGTAAAAAACAAATTTTTAAGAGTTAATAAAAAACACAAAAAGATAGTTACTTAGCTTTACATCCCTTAACTATCTTTTTGTTCTATTCCTATATTTATATTGTTTTTATAATTATAAGTTATTTATATATAATATTCAATGTATCTCCAATCCTTCACATTTTTCTTATTTGAACTTGCACTTCCTGTTACATTTTTTACTGCATTTCCAATTGGATGCTGTCTTCCTTCATGATCCATCTCATAGTCTCCAGTATATATCAGTTGTGATATCGGAACAATTTCGTATCCTTTTTTCTGTAATCCTTCAATAATAGAAGGCAAAGCATCTTTTGTGTATTTCGCACCATTATGCATCAGTATGATAGAACCATTTCCTAATGCCTTGTGGTTTAAAACTGTTGATACCATATTCTCGATTCCATAATTCTTCCAGTCAAGGCTATCCACATTAGATACAAAGTGAATATGCAATATACCTTAGAAGTTTGTATCTATGTACTGTATTTATTTTTCCTTAATTCAGCTGTCACATCTCATTATTGGGCAATGTTATTGCAAATGGAATACCTCCAGTAAAATAAATCTGCTTTAAATAAATAGTAACTGCGGCAGTCATAGACATGCCAAGTTCTGACAATACTTCCTCTGCCCGTTTTTTCACAACTGGATCTACTTTTAAATTCAAAGTTGTCTTTTCTGTCTTTTCCATACTATGATACCTTCTCTCTCATATACATATATAATAACGCTTTTTACATTATAATTCAAGAATACTTTTTACTATATGTAATGTAAAGTTATTCCTTTCTTTTCATATTCTCTTGTTGTTTTTTGACCACATCTGTTCCTTTGTATCTTCTGGTTTCGTACAAATCTCAAAAGGAATCCTGCGTTCACGGACTACTGCTCTTGCAAACACATTAAATGCGGTGGTCATACTCATTCCAAACTCATTGCACAATGTCTCGAACTGAACCTTTAAATCTTCATCCATTCTTATGCTAAACGCTACCATTTGTGCCATAAAACACACCTCCTTTGCTATATTATACACCATCATTTTCCTCTGTCAAGATATATTAAACCTATATTTTAAATTTTCTATACTTTCCATTCTATTTCTATCTCATCTTCTGATAAAATTACCCGTTTTATATAGCTTTCTGCAACAAGGTGTTTTTCTTGTAAATTTAATTTTTGGAAGTTTATTTTAGGAATTACGACTTTTTTTGGAGCCTTGGAGGGCATCCTTTTTAATATTTCCTTTTTTTTCTGATCTAATTTCTGTATTTCCTTATTTATATAAGAAATAAGGGTGTTATCCACTTCTCTCTCTTTTATTGTGGCTATCAGATTCTCTATGGCGTTTTCTGTTTTCTCTAATTCAATTTTATCCGCATTGGATAATTCTGGTTGAAATTCTATACTTTCCCCCTGACAGCTCTCTATTACCTGTTCCAGTTCCCGTTCCACCTGTTCTTCCACCTCTCCCAGACGCAGAAAAATGTGATTTCCACATGAATTTTGTCTGGTATATTTACCACTGCAATATAACGCCCTTTGTTCTTTTATCTTGCTTGTTCCCAGTCGTATTGCATAACCACAATCCCTACATTTTAATAGTCCTGTAAGCCAGGTAATTGTACCTTTTCCATTATTTCCAATTTGTTTGTTACAATCAAGCTTGTAATTTGCTTTCAGCCAGACTTCAGGCAAAATAATCCCTTCCCAGTTTGCTAAAACAAATACCATGTCTGTATAATCCTTATACTCTCTATTTGTACCACCAGCAAGTGTCCCACGCTTTCCCAGAAGCATTCCTGCCCTTTGCCCTGTAAACTCATCCACAGGATTCTCTATCTGTATTCCAAAAGATTTCATGTAACAATATACCTCATAGTCTGCCTTCACATATACGGGATTATGTAGTAATTTAGCTAGACTTACACTTCCCCATGTATTACTTCTTATACATGGTATACCTCTGGAATTTAGCCACTTAGCCATCTTACCCAATGAAATACTTGTATTAGCATATCTTTCGTATATTTCTTTTACAATAACCATATTTTTATCACATTCCAAAGTTGGTATTTTTCTTCCTTGACTATCCATTAATCTACTATTTTTATACCCATAAGGAGCTGGTCCTCCTGGCCACCGCCCATCTTTTATTCTGCTATAGTAATTATCTTTTACTCTCTCTGCTATGGTCTCTCGCTCCATTTCCGCAAAAATCATAACAATAAAGAGCATTGCCTTTCCCATCGGAGTGCTTGTATCAAAATTTTGCGTTGCAGATAAAAGACTTACTTTTTTCTGTTCAAAAATCCGCCATATCTCTGAGAAATCAATAATCGATCTACTTAACCGATCCAATTTGTATATAATTACTCTTTCTATTTTTCCTTCCTTAATATCCGTCAACATTTGCTGGAACGCTGGTCTTTTTGTATTTTTTCCACTGAACCCCTTATCTTTGTAGACAAGAGGTTCTGCATTTTCCATACAGTGTTTTTTGCAAAATTCAATTTGTGTTTCAATAGAAAGGCTATCTTTTATGTCTAGCGACTGTCTGGCATATACAGCTTCCATATTTACAGCTCCTATTCATTGATTTTACTGCTTGCATAACGATTTTCTAAATACATTACCCTTTGAATATGAACATACACTCTTCTTAATTCCTGCTTTCTCTCCTCTTCATTCTTGTACTTTTTAGGTACTACATTCTTTACTACTGCCATAAAATCACACCCATTTCTATTCTTTGTTGTATTCTATTTCTAGTTCCTGCAAAACATTCTTCTTTTCCTAACGGCTCTTCGCTCTTCGCCTTCTTGTTTCTGGTTTTCTGGATGCTGTAGTCTTGGATGCACGCTCACTCCCTAAAGTTTCCTTTTTCCCACTTTCTTTTCCTCTGTCATTACTAGAATCTGATACATCCTTAATCATTCTTTCATGATTTTTTATTTTCTCTCTTAATTCATTCCGTATTTCTTCTGCTACATCCTGCATGGCAGCAATTGAATCACTTACTCTCTCATAATCTGCAGCTCCAGCTGCCGATTTATAGTACTCATTTGTTTCCAAATCCTCTTTCAACCTGGATATATTTCTTTCTGTAACCTTCAACTCCGCTTTCATAGATGCAATCTGCTCTTCTATACTCTTATTCAAATCCTCATTACCTTGTGCTAAATTATTGCCTTCAAAAAAAATCCCTAAATCATCTCCTAAATTATCCATATTAACTTATTTCCTCCTTAATTTCCGCTCTATCAACTATTACTTCATATTCGTTTATCATCTTCTCCAATTCTGCAATCCTTTTAAGATGACCCTCATATCGTCTCCTGCTAAATTCACTATCTATTTGGTGAAACTTACTGCAACAACGTTCCTTTTCTATGCACTTTCCTTTTACCGATTCTGCACATGCACAGAATCCTTTCGCTGTCACTAAGAGATTCTTTGCAGCTTCATAATTTGTCGCTGTTACTCTCTGGGGCATTGCCCATTCCATCCTCTTAGAGCAGTCTTTACATTTTACTTTTTTACTCATTGCCAATTACTCCTCTCTTCTTAATTTCCACAACTTACCTCTTTACTCCGAGAACATTTGTTCCTATAATAAGTTTATAATATTTAAAGGAGTGATTTAGATGCCTGCACAGATTTCCTATACTTCATTTGATCATGCCCCTGTTACTATTGTTCCGGTAATTGCCTCTTTTGATAGTGAGGGACATATAAGACCGCTTTATATCCGCATTGGTGAAGAATCGCTAAAAGTTCACTCATTTTGGGTTAAGCCATCTTTTGTTAATCTGATTGAATTTAAGTGCAAGGTTATAGATGGGGATTGTCTTAAACCTTTAGCGATTACTTACCACCAAGCCGAATGCGTATGGACAATCCCGAAACGCCGCAAATATTCATGATTCAATTTGCTGTGTATATTTCTTCACCCTTTTTTTGGGCTATTGTTTATCTCCTGTTAAAACCCTAGATAAAACATGAGAAAAGATTAATAGAATCAATGTTATCGGAAAAAGAGAACCTGCCATTTTCTCAAGTACATCTCTTTTTAATGGTGCCATTTCATCCCAATAAAAAAATATTATTAAAAAAGCAGTTCCGCACGATACTATAAAACATCGCATAATGCTTGTAAAAATTGTGTATAAGTGTATTACAATTAATTTTTTTGTTTTCTTTTTCATTGTATCTTCTCCTTATATTTGCACTAATATATTTGTTTGGCATTTTCTAACTCCTGATATCTACTTTTAATTTTAGTTATGCTAATACATAGATTGACAACGATATTTTTTATCAACTTTGTATTCAGGATTATCAACAATATTTCCTACAATTGTGGCATATTCTTCTGTTGGTCCTAATGGCATATCTTCGTATATTCCATCTATAACCACATAAAAACCAACATTTTCTTCCATAGCATTATCTACTGGACAATACATTGCATAACTTCCGTATCTTACTTCAAAATATTGGCCTTTATCATTTTTTAAAACATCCCCTGAATAAATCATTTTTTTGTTTTTGTCCTTTTTAAAAGAACAAATTCTGATAGGATTTCTAATATCATCACCCTCATTAAAGTCCATCTGTTTGTCAAAATACTCCATCATCAAAGCAAATAAGAAATCATAATCTCCTTTTTGTAAAACACTTATGATTCTCTCTTTGTGTGTTATAATATACTTAATAATAGAATCTGTTTGTATTGAGCTATCAATCAATCTTATTTCTTTACATTCTTCTAAAAATTTACTTATTAAATCCTCCATTTACTTCTTCTCCTTCCTTTTTGGAAACTGAAATCCCACCTTTCCTTCCTCATCCAGCACCAGACATGCACTAAATGTACCTCCTGCGTTTTTGGTAAATCCCTTTATAAGGGATGTTTTCCCCTTTTCCAGAAGCTGGATTATCTGATCTTTGGTTAGTTCCTTCTTTGCAACAACTTTCCAAAGAACAAAACCACAATTTTTCTCCCTGTAATTGCTGCAGTAATAATTCTTTTTGCCTTCCATAACATTGCCTCCACAAATTGGACAGATACCAATTTCCCCTCTGGTACTGGTACGTTCCATCTGCACATCTGTTTCCCGGTTACTGTTTATGACTTTGGCAATTTCCTTCTTTGTTTTCTCTACTACAGACTGCAGAGTCTCTTCATTTCGGAATACTTTCTTTAAATCCATTCCAATCTCCACAGTCTTTGTCTTCTCCATATCAATCCCCAGCTGTTCTAAGGCATGAATAAATGCTGTTCCTTTGTCTGTAATAAAAAATGCATTCTTTTCCTTTTTTATGTACTCATATCGTAAGGCATTCTGAATGATGCCTGCCCTTGTGGCAACCGTTCCGATTTCACATCCCTGGAGAATTGCTTTGTAGTCCTCTTCTTCCTCTTCCATATCGCTTTTCTTAAATGGATTTTTCAAAAATCCATTCAGTTCTGCTTCATTTACATGGGCTGGCGGCTTTGTGGTTTTCTCTTCCAGAGAGAGCTGTATCTCATCTATCACCTCTCCTTCTTTAAAAACCGAGAGCATTTTTTCACTTTTGATTGGTTCATATTTCAGAAACCCTTCTGAAACAATGGCTGTTCCCCTTAATTCCATTACATATTCGCCAATATGGATTTCTACTTCTGTTTCCTGAAGAATGGTTTTTTCTTTCAGGAAATTGCAAATAAACCTGTTTTTTATGGTCCTGTATACATTTTCCTCTTTTTCACTTAATCCTTCCAGTTCCTTCTCTGTAATAATTAAAGCAGTATGGCCTTCTATCTTGCTGTCATCAAAAATACTCTTACTTTCCCTCAATTCCAAAGATATATTTTCCCTAGCTGAAAGTTTCTCTAGTAATGCTCCTACACTTCCCTTTTCTGCTGTTGCAAGATATTCTGTGTTGGTACGTGGATAGGTGACATACCCCTTTTCATACAATTTTTGTGTCAGTTCCAGCGTTTCTGCAGAAGAATATTTATAATCTTTAGACATTTTGTTCTGCAGCTTATCAAGGGAAAATAACTTAGGTGAATTCTTGGTAACTTCCTTACTTTCCACTTTAGCCACAACTGCTTCAAGTTCCGATGTAACTTTGAGTTTTAAGAACAGATCCGTACAAAGCTGCTCTCCTGCTTTCTTTTGTTCACTGGTAAAACGGACATTCTTTAACTTGCTTTTTATCTCCATGCCATCTTTTTGAAAACTGCCTGCTATTTCGTAATAAATCTCTTTTTGAAACTTGGATATTACCACGTCCCTGTCATAAATAAACTTCACTATTGGGGTCAATACCCTTCCTACCGGGAAGAATCCGCCTGTTTTCAAAGTAACATACCTGGAAAAGTTAATGCCCCACAGCCAGTCAACATAGGTCCTTGTTAATCCTTCCTCATAAAGATTTCCGTATGCTTCTTCCGGTTTTAGATTATGTAATGCCTGGGATACAAACTCTGGTGTTGTTGCCGTAAGCCAGATACGTTCTACTGGCTTTTCTATACCAGTTTCCTTCTCCAGTTCATGAAGAATGTTTAAGATAATCACACTGCCTTCCCTGTCTGGATCACCGGCATTGATTACACCTGTCACATCCTTTCTCTGGTAAAGTTTCTTAATAATTCCATACTGTTTTTTTACCCCACTGTCGTCTTTCAATATATATGCAAACTGTTCTGGAAAGAAAGGTAGCTGCTCCATGGTCCATTTTCCCTTTTCACAGTTCAGGTATTGCTCTATGCTCTTTAATTCAAACAAATGTCCAAAGGCAAAGGTTACAATATAATCCTCATTTTCCCAATATCCGTCTGACTTCTCCATCTTTCCAATCCCTGCACATATCTTCATAGCAAGACTAGGTTTTTCTGCAATAATTAGTTTTTTACTCAATCTGTAATGTTTCCTTTCTTTAATTTCCCTGCATCCCTTTTATGGCCTGCATCTGTTTTTTCCTAACCCGTTTTGTTTTGCACCTTATCTGTCTGTCCGGCTGTATATAGTCAATGATAATTTCACCAGTATCTATATCTAACTGATATCCCACGCAATGCCCTGGCATTCTTTCTAAAGGAACCTCAAATGTAAATGGTAGTTTCCTATCATGGATAAAAAACAATTCATATTTATCCTTTATGCCCTTTTCCAGACATTCCGTCCTAACCGCCAAAATTTGGTCTGCTACCCTTTTATCATCCGCTTTTACACCAATGTAAACATAAGTGTTATTGTCATAAGAGAATATGTCTCCCATCCGAACGGAACCAGAGGTTGCAATCTGAATATTCATACTCTCTGTTTCTCTCTGGTCTTTCTTTGTACCTGCTGTCTTTGGCTGATTATATTTCTGCATTTCTTTCAGGCAGAAAAAGAAATCCAACTGCTCTATATGTTCTGCACATCCTGTACTCAAAGAATTACCCCTCCTCTCTTTTTCTTTTTTTCCACGCAAAAAAGGTGCAGCCTCTATGTCTGTTTCTTTTCATAGACGCTACACCTTTAAATTTGCTATATTCAATTATTTATCTGCTTTTTCTCTTTCGTTTTTTTACTGTCTTCTTTTGGCTCTTTTCTTTTTTCATTGCATACTCTCCTGGAGTTCCATCATAAGAAAACAAATGATTTAGGGAATGTTCTTTTATAATATCTGTCTTTCTTATATCTCTGACACATTTTTTTATATAAGCACAGTTATTTAATAATTCCTTGATTATATATGTCACATCCAAATCTCTCATTGGCTCATAAGAGGTATAGACACTTCCTTGTAAATGCTTAAAACCATTTTTCTCCAAATGCTTTTTGAGATCATCATATATTTTTCGATATTTATCTCCTAAAATTTCTTCAGCAATTTTCGTATCAATATCAAATGCTATCTGCTTTCTATTCATCAAGCAATTCCCTTCTGTGCATTCTTTTCTTTTGCAAATTCAATACAGTCCTCTTTGTCACCATCTACATTGAGTACCCATTCATTCATAATATTCACAAAACCAGGATCCATTTTAACTATATCTATAACCAAAGAAGCAGCAATACACATTGCATCTTCTCCCTCTAACTCAAAAAATAAATTCTTCGTTTCACATGCACCATTCTTTTTTAAATAAGTCCTTATTCTTGAAGCAACTTCTTCCAGATTATACCCACACTGTTCAGCTTTTTCTTGATTAAAATCAAATAGTAATGTAACCATATCCATCTTCCTTTCCAGTTCGTATATCTCTTAACTTATTATAACATAACAACATTACATCGTCCATAAAAAGTAGATTCCAATTGATTTATGTGTATCGTCTATGAAATTGTCAAGGTACAATCCAAATGCGTACAGTATCCTTTTAAATGTGGATTTATGGATAACTGCCATTCCATTATGGATAAGTCTATGCATAACATGTGGACAACTAAAAGCCACCTGACCACATGTTACACACAGATTTACCCACAATTCCATGTACATAGCAGTTACCCACAAGCCCCACATTTCCGGCGGATGCGATAACACCTATATACTATATACATGGTTAAGTACATTAAGAGAGTTTCTCTGCTTATTTTTATTTACTCTTAGTTAATTCCAGTTCTGCTACCGACAGGACTTCAAGTATCACATCAATACTCTTATCACTGATAGGAAATACATTACCTCTATTTTTTTCAACTTCATCTAATGCCTTCCTAATATCTGCCAATTTAATTACCTTGCCCATAGTAAAATCCTCTCTTTCTTCTTTTTTCTAATGACTTCTTAGCTTTTTTCAATTAATTCCCTGCATTCTTCCATAAACATGTCAAAATCCTTTTGTGAAAGAAACTCTAATATCTCCTGTTTTCGTTCTCCTTCATCTAATATGCAGTGGTTTTCCAAAAGCTTCAGGAACTTTTCACGCAATACTTTATTATCTGAAATGCATAACTGTGTTGCTCTGATAAACTCTGTTTCTTTACTGGTAATACACTTGCCATTCACTCTTAATTCTATTTGCACTATTTTAATTTTCATACGCAGTTCCCTTCTTATCAGCTTCCACTGTCCTTCTTTCCACTTTCCTGCTTCATATTGGTAATATACATATTGGTAATCATCCCACAACACAATTTTTCCTGAATAGTCTGTTTGGGTCACTACAACATAATTTGCAGACTTTTTCTTTATGGATAACCAATGCTCCTTATCTCCTGCCCTGGTAAATACTTGGGTAACTTCATCGGAATACCTTTTATTTCTTTTCCAATTTGTATCTTGATACTGATAATGCTCAAGTATCTGCTCTGTTTCCTTCCTATTCATTGGCAACTATCCCTTCTACTTTAAAGTTTCCATATGTGTCACTCTTAGAATATGTATCAAATGTTGCTTTGATTTTGTCATTAATAAAATAGGATTGGTATATTCTCTCTGAAACCTGCACAACATATCTTTCCTTAGTATTGCTTTCCAATGTAAATGTAAAAGTGTTGTTGCTCACCAAAAAGACTCTAATATTTGTAGTATTTTTATCTAAAATAGTAAATTCGCCCTCCTGTACGATTTTTTCACCTCTGAACATGTCATCAATATAATCTCTGTTTCTTAAAAAAATTCCAAAAAAAGAAATAAATACAATAAATATACAAAATTTTATTAAACAATCCTTAAAAGAATTTCTCTGATCCATTCCTAACCCTCCTTCCTGATAGTTTTTTTCTCAAATGTACTTTTTATTTCCAGTTCGTCACATGTCTTTACCTTTTCATAGGATGCAAAGGCTGCTTTAATATTTTCATTAACAAAATAGGATTGATATATGATATCAGAAACACATACTGTATACCTTTCCTTAGTCTTAGTGTGACTTTCCAGCGTAAAAGTTTTACCCTGTATTGTAAAAAAATTTGTATCATTTTCATTTTTGCTTACTATAGTAAACTCACCCTCTATAACTATTTTCTTGCCTTGGATAAAATTTAGCAAAGATCTTATTGTCAAAAGTACAATTAACATTGCAATTAACATAATAAAAAACACTTTAAGTGATATTTTAAAACGATCTATAAAATTCAAATTTAACTCTCCTTTCCCTATGCCACACTATCCAGATCTTTTTCAAGGATTGTTGTTTTCCGCACACATTTCACAATTCCGTTTAGCTGCATATATCGTCGGACGGATTTCCATTCTGGAGTGGAAAGTCCAATCATTCCTCTTTTTACTTTGTCACCTAGCTAGAATCCTTTTTCTTTCATTTTGGCAATTCCTGTTTCCTTTCCATATTAATGAACTTTAACTCTTCTATTTTTCTTTTTTGACGTTGTGTTTTCCCCAAGTTTTAGACTTTTTTTCAAATCTCTACCCAGCAACTTCATTAATGTCTTTTCTGAACTCACTTTCTTAGAAATGAACTGGTTCTGATAATTGATCTTGTCAATACAACATTCCAGGTTTTCAATGGAACAATTTTTAAAGCGTACAGATTTCAAATCCAGGGTTGTGTCTGCCCTGTTTAAATTTACCTGAGAATTCTTTATCTCTGTATTAATAAATTCAATATTGCTTGATTTCTCAGTGTGAGGGTTTGTAAAAGGAATCATTTCAACATTGTCACAATTTACAAACTTACAATTCTCAAACTTCACATTTTGTAGTACATTGTCATAGAATGTTACAGCTTTAAATGTTGTATTTACAAACTCTGTATTCCCAAGTGTGCAGGAAAGCAAGTTGCAGTTTTCAAATGTACAGTCTTCAAACTTCTTGTTGAACATGGCACATTTTATTTCGCATCCCTTAAATTCAAGAGAACTAAGCCCATTCTTTTCCTCCATCTTAGCGATATCATCCATAGTAACAACAACCGTCCATCCCTCTATACATTCTTTATGAACATAAACACCATTTATTTTGTTAACATTTATACTTTCTAAGAAATCAGGGTTATTCAATTTTTCACTATCTGCATTTTCAAGTAAATTTGTTGTTTTATTTCTTAGCTGCATATATTTATCTTTTATTTCCTCTTGTACCAAGGGAATCTTTTCCTGTTCTATTTTAGAACCATTAATGGAAGCCTCTAACTTTACTATTTCAGATTTCAATTCTTCAATATGCATTATTTCCAGTTTTTCCTT
>JAAVZU010000057.1 GCA_022791815.1 Lachnospiraceae bacterium | reverse complement strand
TGCTATAATGGGACTTGTTTCAGTCCATTTTACATTCAAAGGAGCCAAATATGAATACAAAAATTCAAGACTTGAACATTTCCCCCACTGTAAAATCAGCCTTACTAAGCACAGGCTTCACCAAAGTTTCAGACCTTGCGGGACATAACTATATAACACTGGCGAAAATATTCCCAAAGAACTGTATTGTAGAACCTATTATCAACGAACTTAATCCTTTAGGCTATCTGCTGCCTCCCGAAAATGAAATATCAATCTATGACATTCCTATATCAAGCCGGCTGCAAAATACCCTTATCAGGAACAACGTTATGTACCTGTCGCAACTATCTACGATTCCAAAAGAAGAAATCGCCCAATTCCGGAATCTTGGCAATAAAACCATAGCGGAGCTTGAACAGATCTGTCAGGAGTATGGCATACAGATAAGATCGCTTTCTTCTTTAAAAGAAACCTTTAATAAATACCAATTTCCGGCAAAAATATACCCCATGTTCTTTAAAAACGGTATCTCATGTATGAACGATTTTAACCACAAGACTTCCTATGATATATATACCATATGCGAACAAGATTACCCTCTTACCATGAAAGCATATTTTATTCTCAAGAAAAATGGGATTACGCTTGATGACTGGCATGATAAATTCATCTTTGAAATTCTTCCGATGCGGAAGGCGGATTTGTTATGGAAGAAACATAAAGTCAACACTGTTTCACAGTTCTCCGATCTGACCGGACAGCAGCTCAAGGAAATATTTTCTGATATTCCTGCTCTGGCAAAGACATTGGATACTTTGCCGAGTAAATTTTAAGTATATTGCTGAATTACAGGGAAAAAGGCACATAGAATCTCTATGCGCCTTTTTCGTCTTTTACACTTGCTATAAGAGCTTCCAATACTAAATGACATTTTCGTAAAAATGCAATGTCCATTTTCCACTAAAAATTGTCTTTTTCTGCTAAATATATTGCTAATCTGCTTTTATTACGAGTAAAATGGAATGAACAAAGGAGTATATATTTATGGATTTACATATAGATGATTTGAAACTTTCCAACTATACTAAGAATACCCTTCATGAACTGGGCTTTACTATGATTTCCGATCTGGAAGGTCACGATTTCAATTTTTTGATGCAGGTATCCCCACTTAAACGCTACCGTGTTTATTCCATTATTCAGGAACTAAATGCTGCCGGATACCTGCTACCCCCGGACAATGCAGTGTCGATTTATGATGTCCCTATGTCTAAAAGGCTTTTTAACATTCTTGAGAGAAATTATATCTTCTACTTATCCCAGTTAGCCCTATGCTCTAAAGAGGAGATTGCGTGCCTGCGTAACCTTGGAGAACAGACAATGATTGAGCTGGAAGATATATGTCAGACACACCATATAGAACTGCGCTCTGTACAGAGCATTAAGGATAATTTGGCTTCATATCACTTGCCTTTTACCTCAATGCATTACAACGAACTCTATAAATACAACATTACCTCTATTGATGATTTCAGCAAAATAACCACTCACGATTTACATATCATATGCCTGCACTACTACAACGATACCATGAAGGCATATTATATCTTAAAGGATAATGGCGTTGTCTTTCAGGCATGGGAGGATCAGTATCTGTTTGAACTTTTATCAGGAAAAATTGCTCAGAAATTGAGCAGAAGGTACCGCATTGATACTATTTCAAGGCTACGATCTTGTTCTGCAGAGTATATTGAGAGTATGCCTTCGGCAATATTGCCTAGTGTAAATGCAGTATTAGCAGAATATCAAAATAAGTATCTATTATAGCACAAAGGAACAGGTCTACTCCCTGTTCCTTATCCAATCTTTATTACTTATCCAATTTGCTAGTAGAAACTTCTTTGTTTATAAAAATTGAAGTTTTTCCAAAAAAGCATTATAAAAAGCTCTTTCTTTAACAAGTAAATGCTGCACATCAATGCTCCTTTGGCTATTCGACTCTAATGGATTGTCAATCGCATACAGAGCCTGCTTTGTTGCTGAAATAGCTGACTCTACAGTGTTCCCTAAAATGTCCGTAAAATCTGCCTCTCCGTTATACAAATTTTTCACTCTTTGAACCATCATCGTTGATAAGTGTCCAAGCATTCCGTTTGACTTAACACCTAATCCATTTGCCCCTACTTCTTTAGCCGCATCCATCCATGCTTTTTTTACACTCTCTGGTGCATTCGGTCCTACTGCTTCAAATGCTTTTTCGTCAAAATGATTTTTCTGCTGCCCGACAGAAATTTCTTTCTTTTCAGCTATACCTTCTGCATTAAACTTAGGAATATCCTTGTTTCTACCTTTATATGCATACGATGTACTATCAGATGCATAATTAGTATCTATTAGCATTGAACGCCAACCTCCTTAATTACTTAATACACATTGAATCGCAGGCTCATTGTATTCCACGGAGAATTTGCAGAAGTAGAATTAGCTGTAAAAGTTCCTGCCTCATATTCTGAACCTTCATATGTCCAAAGACATAAATACCCATCAACAATACTGTCATTATCGAAGTCTAAGGGCGCTATATCAGTTAAAGTCATCTGTATATTATTAAAATATGCAAATCTCGTCTTTGCATATCCGACTTCCACAGTTATTGCCTGAAACCACGTTCCGCCATGATCCAATGTAGATCCCACCTGCATAAAGGAAGATGACTGACTAATTATTTCTTCCCCTGCCTTTTCTGAGTATATTGCATACAACTTAAAAGAAGTCAGTGCAGGTGCTGGTGCCTTTGGCTGTACTACTGGTTCCTGTTGTTCCGCATCCATAATATACTGCGCATACTGCCCAATATTTACTTCTTCAAGGCTACCAGCTTTCACAGTCGGCTTTTCAGCCGCACTAACAGGAATAACATTAGCCACCAATAACACTCCAACCACGATTGCACTAAGCATTTTCTTAACTTTCATCATAATCTTACTTCCTTTCTCAATGTTATAAATTTGACCAAATAATTTCTGTCTGAATAGCACCTCTACTAAATTGCTTATCCACATATTTAATTTGGTTTTATTTAGCATAGCATAAAAAACATGACAATCAAGTAGCCTTGCAGAAAGTGGTTATTTTTTGCAGAAAACGACCAGCCAAATAAAAATCCCCCTGAATCAAACTTTAGTTCAATTCATGAGGACTTTTCCCGCTCTTTACATGCACATTCTTTGTTACTTTATCCTTACTCATAATTTTTTCTGCTTCTTTTTAATCTCAAAAAACTCCGCTACCTTGTTTAATGTAGCGTTCATGGTACTTATTATGGAATAGGCAGTCCACAAATTCGATTTCTGACCAAATAAAATGCTAATAATATCATTTCTTTTATTTCTCTCTATATCCTACCACTGCAATTACCTTTTCACTCTCTTTAATAAATGCAATATTTTTTCCTTCATTCTCTAAATCACACACAGCCATCTTTATATTTTCATCTAATTTGCAACCTTTCTCATATCTTTCTACACAATAATCATTAGCAACATATCCCGCATCATTAATTCCATTATGAAAGATATCTTCTAATTGTTTCAGATCTATTACATTTTTTGATACATAAGAGAAAATATCCAACACCTTATACTTTTTCATTCAAACCTCCATCAAAGGGAGGCTAATACCTTATGATTAACCCCCCTGTCATATTAATAACACTGCACATTTTAGCAATAAATAAAAAGTATGTTACTTCGCACATTTTGCATTACTTTGCAGTGCTACTTCTCTATCTTTCCACTACCTGTGACGTATTTGAGAAATATCCTTTTTCATCAGCTACGGTTGTCAAAACTACACTTGAAAATCCAACACGAACTTTATCTTCATCCCCCGTATCTACATCATCCTTCAATGTACGGCTAGTATTCATTGATCCATTAAGCGCTTTATTAAACGAGTCACTATAGTAAGTTGCTGGAAACAAAATGCTTGTACTTGTTACATAAGCATTCCCTGTAACTTTACTCATAGGCTCATCCGCAGAAATTGTAAAATACAGCCGTCCCGTATCATCGTTCCAATCATTAAATCCCAAATGAAATACTGCCCATTCTAATTCTCCGTCTGCCGTAGCCATAGGTTGAGGAATAGATGCAATGTCTGTATCGTAAAAAACTGTCTGGTCAAATGTTCCATCTTCATTTTTTGTCAATACAACTGTCACTCCATCCGACAACTGCTCTGGTGTAACTTCAATGTCATCAATCTCAATGACTTGACTCTCTGCTGCCATAGTTGATGTAGCAGGAGCAAGAGTGCCAAACATAATAGCTACCGCAGATAATGTTGAAATTAAAATTTTTTTAAGTTTCATAGTTCATTTCCTCCTTATATAAAATAATTTTTAGGTAGTTGATTATAATAATAGTTTATCATTAATAATCATTTATAAGTCTTTCATAGGCGCCTGTGTAACAAAACTTACAAGAAAATCATAACAATTCCATACATATTTTCAATACCTCTTGCAGATACCGTCCCTTTTTTGCAGAAAATGACCAACAACACAAAAATCCCCTCGAATCAAACCAAAATTTAATTCAAGAGGACTTTTTCTCTATCGGCTTTTTCCGCTTTTTACAGGCACATTCTTTGTTACCTTATCCTTTGCCATTGTTTTCTCTGCTTCCTTCTGGTGTGCCTCAAAAGCCTCTGCCCCATACTGGAACTCCGGTTCTGCCACCCTTGCAAGTTCAGCCGGGTTTACAGCCTCCATGTTGTTTATGCTGCCTGTTTCCCGCTCTGCCTTATCCGTCTGATACTGCCTCACCTCTGCGGCAAGCTGTTCGGTCTTTTCTATGGCAGCATCAGCACAGTTTAAGATACTGGACAATAACTTTCTCTTTGCCTGAAAAGGCTTCTTTATCATCTCTGTCTTTGAAAACTTCTTCTCCCCATATTCCTTTTCCGGTTTATCCGCAAAAGTTCGGAACGTGTTGGCAATCTTCTGTCCGGCTTCCCTCATGCCTGTGCCGAAAGCATCTATCTTTCCAATGGTCTTGTCCGCATCCTCTATGGATTCTTGCACATTCTGGCGGATATTTTGCAATTTTTTCTTAATTCCAAGAAACTCCGACACCCTGTTTAATGCTGCTTTCCCTTTCTGCCTTGCTGCCGTTACAATCTCCCCCGCCTTTGCCTTAATCTCTTCCTTGACTTCAAACAATTTTTCTTTCATAGCTTTGCAGTCCTGTTCCAGCTTGCTCACTGCCCTTTTGAGTGACTGTTTCAGCCCTTTCTCCGCCTCACGCTCTTCCATTTTATGAAGCTGGTCTTTTACTGTTATAAGTTCCTCTAAGACAGAATCCATCTTTTTCTCCATGACATCGACATATGCTGCCATTTCAAAGATATTGTTGGCGGCTTCCTGCATATTGTTCTTGCGGAGCAGCTCAATCAGTTCCGTAATATTCTTTTCCTTTGTAAGTTCTACATTTTCTGTCATTTCCATTTTTTCTTTCCCTTTTCCGCAGGGCGGCTTTCCGCCCTGCCCTTTCTTATGATTTCTACCACTTAGCGGAACGGCAGCGGTTCCCCGCTGACTTTCATAAAGCCCCTGTCATCGGTCATCTGCTGTGTGGCACGTTCCTGTCCCTCCTGCATTGCCTGTTCCTTTGCCTGCTGGTAAGTATCCAGAACCGCATCATTGAGCTTTTCCCGGAACTCTTTTGTGACCGGGAAACATACGTCCCTGTACTTGTTGCCCGCCTTGTAGGACGGCATTGCCACGAACATTCCGTTCTTGCCCTCTATCACGCTTAGATTGCCCACCGCAAAGCTGTCATTCAGCACAATGCTCGCAAGACCTACCATATTGCTGCCCTCACGCTCAAAAGGCGTTACCCTTACCGTGAACTCCGGTTCTTCCGGCTCCTCTGCCTCCATTTTTACCTCTGCTTTACCTGTCTGCTCCATTTCCTCATAGAGATTTAAGATGTCGTTGTACAGTTCCTCACGGAACTCCTTCGTAATCGGATTGCAGACGTCCTTATATACCGGATTGTTGTATTCGTCCCTCTCTTTTGTACGGAAACTGGGCATAGATACAAAATTGCCTTTGCTGCCCTCAATTACCGCTACATTCGTGACCTTGAAGCTGTCCCCGAACACAAGGGTTGCAAATGCCCTCACACTCTTATCCGGGTTGTTTACTGCGTTTAACTGGATTGAATACTCCATAAGTTCCTCCTTTTCTGTCCTTTCCGGACGATAAAATGTTATTTTGTTATCTGAACTGCCTTTTCTGTCAAAATGCAGGGCATGTTCATTCTTCTGCTGGCAGGCTTCCATCCGGCATACGGATAAAACAGGATAATTGTCCCAACTGCCCTAAATCTAACTCTGTTTTCCCATGCAGAAAATTCGCAAGTGTTATCAGAAAACCGTCCTGCTCATAGTAAAGCCATTCGTCCTGCCCTTCCTCTTTCATGACAGTTATCGCAAAGTCGGGCAGATAGCCGCCCTCCTCTTCATCATAATTGCAGTAAATACCTTCATGCAGGTTCAGCCCCAGTTCGGGGATATGCACCTGCCACCCGCTGATGACGATCT
>JAAVZU010000056.1 GCA_022791815.1 Lachnospiraceae bacterium | reverse complement strand
GGAAGGGAAGGGCTGGAAAAAAGCAGAGGATATCCATGTGGGAGATATAGTCCGTTGCAGGACAGGAGAACCAGAAAAGATAACCAATGTCTGGATGGAAAAATTGCCAGAGCAGGTGAGAGTGTATAACCTTTCTGTAGAGGATTGTCATAGTTATTATGTGTCGGAGAGAAGTGTGCTGGTGCATAATGAGTGTCCAGGGAATAATAAGGTTAATATAGAGAGTGGTAAATATTCTAAATATTTAGAACAATTAGATAATTTACCAGAAAATAAAATTAAACATATTATTGAAGGAAGCAAGAAGTTAGGGCATGATCATAGATGGGATTGTTTGGTAAAAGGCAAAGATTGGGATGAAATTAAAAAAATTATTTGTAATGTTATGGAAAATGGCACAGAGTATTCATCTGGAAGTGCAAGATGTAAAGTGATGAAGATAAATGGTTATGAGGTTGAAGTGAGATTTAAAAAATTGACAGATGGAATAATTAAAATTTCGGATGCATTTGTGAGATAGGAGAAAAGATATTATGTATAATGAACTAGCTGAGTTGATAATGGCAGTCGACTTTAAAAAGGCGGAAAAAATTTTTGTAGAAATGTCAGATGAAGAGCAAAAGAAAGTGATTGAACATTTGGTATACAATACAGAAAGTATGGTTTTTTATTTATTTGTCCAATATATGAATGAAAGAAATGAGAAAGTTTTATTTCATGAAATAGAATTTGATATGTTAACAAACGCATTATGTCATATTGAGGGAGCATATCAAATGGCATTATATCATAATCAGAGACTTTTGGAGTTATTTCCAGCATCTGTTAAATATATGGAATGGATGCTATCATTTTATGATGTTAAGGTTATTGACAAGAAAAAAGCAAAAAATGTCGCTAATAAAATATTGGAAATTGATAATAGAAATACAGTAGCACACAATATACTAGATAGGATATAAGACAGTAGATAATTTGTCTTGGGGGTGACTAAAGAAGATTTATGTTACAATTCAATATAAAATAACAGATGAGGTTTGAAATATTATAGATATCAAGAGATACATACCACAGAAGATCATGCAATATGGCTGGAAGGGAAGAGACCGAAAAGGCAGAGGATGGATATCCATGTGGGAGATATAGTCCGTTGCAGGACAGGAGAACCAGAAAAGATAACCAATGGTCTGGATGGAAAAATTGCCAGAGCAGGTGAGAGTGTAGAAAGAGGAAATAATTCTGTAGGCGAGATGGTTAATATTATGAAAAACTTATATTTTAATAAAAATGTGATTGTTTTTTGGAAAGATAACCCCAATTTTACATCACATGGTGATGTGTATGATGTTTAAAATTGTTACTGCCCATACACAGATATTCAAAGTATAAAAAAATAATATTCAAACCATGTCAAGATGTTGGAGAATGCAAAAATAAGGAGTATTCCTTAGCAAATTAAAAAAGATTTAGGGACAAGGATAACTAGGAGAAAGGGATGATACATAACCGATATAACAACAAAAGCAAATTGATTACCAATATAAATGAATTTCAATTAACTAATGAAACAGAAGTTATTATTTATCGTGAAGAACAATATTATGATGAAATTGTTGTTGATTTGGAGAGACAGGTGGATAAATTTGATGAATTAAAACCATTCATTGGATTTGTGGCAGAAAATCTAAGTAAAATGGATTGTATAGCACAAAAATATGATGGCGATGACAAATTTGCAGAGAACTATGCGATTGCTCATATATGTCTTGATGCACCAGATACAATTAAATTAACATACTTTGGAACATTCGTGAATACAGAATTTGATGTGGTTTTTCAGTGTCTAAATGGGGAGCTTGTTTTGAAAAGTTTTGGTCTCACGAAAAATATTCCATCTGATTGGAATAAACAAGGGAGAAAATAGGATCTGAAAACTGATAAAGTGAGAGACAAAGAATTAGAGAGAGACTATGAAAATGAAAAAGGAGGAGAAAAAAATGATACATTTTGTAGGTGCAGGTCCAGGAGCTGTAGATTTAATTACGATAAGAGGCATGCGGTTATTACAGGAGGCAGATGTAATTATCTATGCAGGTTCTTTGGTAAATCCTGAACTTTTACAATATGCAAAAAAGGACTGTGAAATCTTTAATAGTGCAACTATGACACTAGAGGAAGTTCTTCGGGAGATGGAAAAAGCAGAGAGAGATGGAAAAACCACAGTCCGTTTACATACTGGAGACCCCGCTATATATGGGGCAATTGGGGAGCAAATGGATGAGCTGCAAAAAAGAAAGATTTCTTATGATGTATGTCCAGGGGTAAGTTCTCTATTTGGTGCAGCATCTTCCCTGCAAATGGAGTATACACTTCCAGGTGTTTCGCAGACAGTGATTATCTCTAGGGGAGAAGGGAAAACCCCAGTACCAGAAAAAGAAAAACTTTCCCTTCTGGCATCACATCAGGCTACAATGGTGTTATTTCTTTCTTGTGCCTTTCCAGAAAAAATAAAAGAAGAATTGTTACAGGGAGGATATCAGGAGGATACTCCACTGGCTGTAGTGTATAAGGCAACCTGGCAGGATGAGAAAATATTAAGGACAACAGTTGGAGCATTTCCAGAAGTACTGAGAGAGAATAATATTAGTAAAACAGCTTTAATTATTGTGGGAGAGGTATTAGAGGGAAAATATGAGCGTTCTAAATTGTATGACCCGACCTTTACTACAGAATTTAGAAAAGGGATTAAAGAATGAAAATAGCCATATATACCTTTAGCAGGCAGGGATATCAACTTATGGAAAAGATTCGCTGTAAATTACAACAAATGGATAGCTGTATGGAAATTTCTGGAATTGTAAAGTGCAAAAGTATGGGGAATTTGTCAGAAAATAAAAGCCTTCAGGAATGTGTGGGAGAAAGTTTTAATAGTGCAGAAGTGTTGATTTTTATTGGTGCTGCGGGAATTGCAGTTCGTGCGATAGCACCATTTTTGGAGCATAAATCGAAAGACCCTGCAGTGCTGGTGGTAGATGAGAAAGGAAATTATTGTATTTCTCTTCTTTCAGGTCATGCAGGAGGTGGCAATGCATGGTGCAAAAAAATATCCGCTATGTTAGAAGGTACTCCAGTTATTACGACAGCCACAGACTGTGAAGGATTGTTTGCAGTGGATGAGTTTGCAAGAAAAAATGAATTGTTAATACTGGATTGGAAGCAGGCAAAAAGAATTTCCGCAACAATTTTAGAAGGAAAGAAGATTGGTTTTTTCTCAGATTGTTTTATAAAGGGAACTGTTCCAAAAGAATTATATAAATTGGAGAGTAAAAAAGGTAAAGAGAACTTGTGGATAAATATTTCCTATCAGACTATGCAGGAAGGCTTACAGTTAATTCCAAAAGTTATTGTAGTGGGAATTGGATGCAGAAAGAATACCCCTTTAGAAAAAATTGAAATGGCTATAAAAAAGGCTCTTTGTGAAGAACAAATAATAGACGAGGCAGTTTATCTTTTGGCAAGTATTGATTTAAAACAAGAGGAGCAGGGAATTTTAGAATTTTGTAAAAAAAAGGAAATTCCATTTGTTACTTTTTCGTCAGAGGAATTAAAAAAAGCACAGGGAGAGTTTTCGGCATCTGCTTTTGTAGAGCAAACTACTGGAGTTTCTAATGTATGTGAACGTAGTGCAGTATTAGCATCTGGCGGGGATTTAATATGTAAAAAAAAGATTTATGATGGAGTAACCATTGCATTAGCAAAAAAAGAGAAGGTGATTTATTTTGAATAAACTGTATGTGGTAGGAATTGGACCAGGGGAGTTTAAAAATATGACAAAGGAAGCCATAGAAACTTTGCATAACTGTTCCGTAATTGTGGGATATTCGGTATATGTAGATTTAATAAGGGAATATTTTCCTAATAAGGAATATGTGGAAACTGGAATGCGAAAGGAAACAGAGCGGTGCCAGGCTGCTATTGATTTAGCTTGTCAGGGACATACTGTAGCAGTGGTATGCAGCGGAGACGGCGTTGTATATGGTATGGCGGGATTGCTTATGGAACTGGGGGCAAAGGAAGAAGATTTAGAAGTGGAAGTAGTAGCAGGTGTTACTGCGGCACTTTCTGGAGGAGCAGAACTTGGAGCACCTCTTGGTCATGATTTTGCGGTTATCAGTTTAAGTGACCTTATGACCCCTTGGGAGTTGATTGAAAAACGCCTGACTTATGCTGCCATGGCTGATATGGTAATATGCTTATATAACCCATCAAGTAAAAAACGTGCAGATTATTTAGAAAAAGCATGTCGTATTATTTTAGAACACAGAGGGAAAGAAACCATTTGTGGTTTTGTAAAAAATATTGCCAGAAAAGGACAGGAAAAACAAATTCTTACTTTAGAAGAATTAAAAAATACAAAAGTAGATATGTTTACCACTGTTTTTATTGGAAATTCCCAGACAACACATATTAAAAACCAGATGGTAACACCGAGAGGTTATCAGATTTCATAATTACCTAAACATTTTCTATTAGGTATTTGCGAAACTCAATTTATTCATAGGGTTTTTGTGCAAAGTTCACATATCAACGCAAGGCACGTTTGCACTGCTCTCAACCGTAGTGGTACGTAAGGTGTTAAAAAACAGCACCTAAGTACCAACGGTCTCGAAAGCACCTTGCTTATGATATATAAATCTGCACAAAATAATTTAAGTTAATGGGAGTTTCGCAAACGCCTAATATTTTCTATTATAGTAAGGAGGGCAGTTTATGGGGAAAATTGTAGTTTTTGGCGGTACATCAGAAGGGCGGAAGTTTGCTGAGATTTTTTCAGGATGCAGTTTAGAAATATTTCTTTGTGTGGTTAGTGAATACGGAGCAAGTCTGCTGCCAGAGGCGAAGAATATTCATGTGCATACAGGGGCTATGAATGAAAATGAAATGGAGAAATTTTTAAGAGAATATACACCAGATTATTGTCTGGATGCTACCCATCCTTATGCAGAAGAGGCAAGTGATAATATTCTAACCTGCTGTAGTCATTTGAAGATACCTTGTATCCGCATTACCAGAGAACAGGAAGAGCTGGAAAGTATGGATATATACTATAAGGATAGTATAGAGGAAGCAGTAGAATTTTTGCAAAATACAGAGGGAAATGTATTTCTATCTACAGGAAGCAAAAACTTGGAAAAATTCGCTCTATTAAAAAACTACAAAGAGAGATGTATAGCCAGAGTACTCCCTACTTTAGAAGTAATGAAAAAGTGTAAAGAATTGGGATTTGAGGGCAAAAACCTGATTGGAATGCAAGGACCTTTTACAAAAGAAATGAATGTTCTTATGCTAAGAGAATCAAATGCTGCATGGCTGGTAACAAAAAACTCAGGCAGGGCGGGAGGATTTTTGGAAAAATGTGAGGCAGCAAAAGAGGTTGGTGCAAAGGTTTTGGTAATTGGAAGGAAGGCAGAGAAAAGCAAAAACCAAATGACACTTTCTGATGCAGTAACATTGATACAAGAAAGATATCACATTAAGTATAAGAGATATGTATATATGGTAGGAATTGGTGTAGGCGACACCAGATATATGACAAAACAGGCAAGGGAAATTTTGGAGGAATGTGATGTTATAATAGGTGCAAAAAGAATGCTTGCAGCATGTAATTTTCAAGGAAAAAAGCCGCAATTTGAAAGTTATAAAAAAGAAGAGATTGTACACTTTTTAGATGCTCATCAGGAATATAAAAAAGCATGTATTGTATATTCAGGTGATGTGGGATTTTATTCAGGAGCAAAAGGAATGACTGGGCTGCTAAAAGAATATGAGGTACATCAAGTGACAGGAATATCTTCCCCAGTCTTTTTTTTAAACCAGTTAAATATCCCTTGGGAGCAAGTAAGGCTTATAAGCTGTCATGGACAAAATGGAAATCTGCTACAGGAAATTAAGGGACATGCAAAAGTCTGTACACTTCTTGGAAAGGAAGATGACATAAAAAATATCAGCAGGGAACTTTTAAAATTTGGCATGGACCAAGTGAAAATTACAGTTGGCGAAAAATTATCATATCCTACAGAACGGATAATTATGGGATATCCGAAAGATTTTGCAGAGGAAACCATAGATGCTCTTTCTGTTGCATTATTTGAAAATAAGGACTATCACAAAGAGATACAAAGCGGTATTTTAGATGAGGAATTTTTTCGGGGTCAAGTTCCTATGACAAAAGGAGAGGTTCGGGCCATTGCTATAAGAAAGCTACAGTTAGAAAAGGATTCTATTGTATATGATATTGGGGCTGGAACTGGCTCTATATCAATAGAAGCAGCACAAATTTGTACAGAAGGAAAAGTATATGCTATCGAGCAAAAAGATGAGGCAGTAGAACTATTAGAAAAAAACAAACACCAATTTCAGGCTTGTAATATGGAGATAGTAAAAGGAGAGGCACCAGATGTCTTAGAGAATTTAGAGTCTCCTACCCATGCATTTATTGGAGGAAGCAATGGAAGAATAAAGGAGATTTTAAAAGAAATTCAGAGAAAGAATCCAAAGATAAGGGTGGTAATCAGTGCCATTGCTATAGAAACCATTGCAGAAGCCCAAAAGCTAAAAGAGGAATATCCAGATATGGAAATAGTACAGATTCAAATTTCCAAAGCTCAAAAACTTGGAAGATATCATTTGATGAAAGGGCAGAATCCAGTGTATCTGTTTTCCTTTGGTGGAAAGAAGTAGCAGTTCATTGGAGAGTTGACTTGTTACAGAAAGGACAAAAAAATGAAAGAAAATAAAAAAAATCCGCGAATACTATTTGCAGCACCAAAAAGTGGAAGCGGAAAAACTATGGTGGTATGTGGTATGATTGCCGCCATGAAAGCAAGAGGAAAAAAAGTTGCTGCTTTTAAATGCGGACCAGATTATATTGATCCTATGTTTCACCGAAAAGTATTGGGGGTAGCATCTGGGAATTTAGATACTTATTTTACAGAGGGAGAAATCACCAGATATCTATTTTGTCAAGAGGCACAAGAGGTAGACATTGCAATTTTAGAAGGAGTTATGGGATATTATGATGGACTTGGAGGACAAAGTCTGTCTGGAAGTACTTATGATGTGGGAAAAGCAACAAAGACACCAGTGATACTGATTGTAGATGGAAAAGGTGCCAGTGTATCTCTTGCAGCAGTAATCAAAGGTATGATAGAATATCAGAAAGACAGCAATATTCAGGGGATATTGTTAAACCAAGTATCTGCTGGGTATTATGACAGAATACGGGAAGTCATAGAGAAAGAATGTAAGGTAAAGGTACTTGGATATCTGCCCCAGTTGAAGGATTTGGAAGTACCTTCCAGACATTTGGGGCTGGTTTCTCCAGAGGAAATTACAGCTTTTGGAGAATGGGCAGATCAAGTTGCAAAGGAATTAGAAAAAAATATAGATATGGAGGCATTGCTGAAAATTGCAGCATCAGCAGAAGAAATAGAAGGAAACGAAAGATCACCCCATATCCCTGTTTTAGAACATAAAGTAAGATTGGCAGTTGCAAGAGATGAAGCGTTTTCCTTTTATTATCAGGAAAATGTAGAAGTATTAGAAAAGATGGGGGCTAAGCTGATTTATTTTTCTCCATTACATGACAAGGAACTGCCACAGGAAATAGATGGTATAATTTTGTGGGGGGGCTATCCGGAAAAATATGCCAAAGAACTGGAAGAAAATAAAGAGATGCGTAAAGAAATTTCCGATGTATGTAGAAATGGACTTCCTTGTATTGCTGAATGTGGAGGATTTTTATATTTGCAGCAGACTTTGGAAGGCGAAGATGGGAAAAAGTATCAAATGGCAGGGGTATTAAAAGGAGAAGGTTACCGAACCCAGAAATTAAGCCGTTTTGGTTATATGGAGGCAGTAAATGAAGAAAATGGCGTAGTAGAAAAGGGAGAAAAGATAAAGGGACATGAGTTCCATTATTGGGATTGTACAGATAATGGAGAAGCATTTCTGGCGAAAAAACCATTAGGAAAAAATAGTTACCGTTGTATGATAAATACCTCTAATTTATTAGCAGGATTTCCTCACTTATATTATTATAGCAATCTTTCTATAATAAAAGGATTTTTAGAAAGCTGTGAAAGAGTTTATGTAAAAAGGGAAGCAAAGAAACATTGGGATAGAATTGCAAAGCCCATTGATAGTCTGGGACTTATGGAAGATTATGTGGTAAAGTTATGTGGTATGCAAAATACATACAATCCCCCAAGTATTAAAAAACGGGCATTGATGATTCTCTGCGGGGATCATGGTGTAGTGGCAGAAGGAGTCACCCAGACAGATGCCTCTGTTACAAAAATAGTGAGTGAAAATTTTGCAAAAGGAATTTCTACCGTAAATCATATTGCAAGATATACAAAAACAGATGTATATGTTGCAGATATTGGAATGGATACTTCTTCTTATGAGCAAGATAAATTGGTTATAGGAGAGATAGTGAACAGGAAGATAAGAAGAGGGACAGGAAATATAGCAAAAGATTCTGCTATGACTGTTGAAGAATGTGAAAGGGCAATACAAGTTGGAATTTCTTTGGTGGAGGAATTAAAGAAGAAAGGATATGAAATTATAGCCACAGGTGAAATGGGAATAGGAAATACAACTCCTTCCAGTGCATTGATTGCTATATTTACTGGTGAAAAGGTAAAGGCAGTCACTGGGCGGGGAGCCGGATTGTCTGAGGAAGGATTGGAGAAAAAATACAAAGTGGTTGAGCAGGTTTTACAGAGAGTAGAGAAGAAGGAAATCAAAGACCCTGTGAAAATTCTTGCAGAAGCAGGAGGATTGGAGATTGCTGGGTTGGTTGGAGTGTTTTTAGGGGGCATGAAATATCAGATTCCAATTGTAATAGATGGAGTAATTTCTACTGCAGCCGCTTTAACTGCAATGAAAATTTCACCTAAAGCAATAGAATTTATGCTGGCAAGCCATGTTTCTCATGAAGGTGCAGCAAAAGCTGCTCTTACCTATATGGGACTTCCAGCTATGATTCATGGGGAAATGTGTCTTGGCGAGGGAACTGGGGCATTATCATTGTTACCTCTGCTGGATATTGCTATAGATATTTATGAAAAAATGGGAAGTTTTCAGGATTATGCCATTGAGCCATATCAAAGGTTTGCAAAATAAGATTCATAAGGAGAAGATAATGTTAGTAGTAATTACGGGAGGAAGTGGCAGTGGAAAATCCCAATATGCAGAAGAAACGGCAGTAACTTTTCATAATACAAGGTTTCAATCTGGAAGACTGTATTATATTGCCACTATGCAATCTTTTGATAAAGAAACAGACAAAAAGATTGCCAGACACCAGAAAATGAGAAAAGGAAAAGGATTTGAAACCATAGAGTGTCCTGTAGGACTTAGAGATTTGAAATTTTCTAAGAAAGATGTGGTGCTTGTAGAATGTATGTCCAATCTCTTGGCAAATGAAATGTATGCCAAGGAAGGCAGTATCCAAAGCCAAAACAAGGAGTCCTTCTTTTTAGAACAGATAAAGAATACAATTGTTCATCCAATTTTTTCACTAGAAGAACAGGCAGGCAGCGTGGTAGTCGTAACCAATGAAGTATTTTCGGATGGTTTGGATTATAGCGAGGAGAGTCTTACCTATATAGAAGGTTTGGGATATCTGAACCAGCAGCTTGGACAGGCAGCGGACCAGTTGATAGAGGTAGTATGTGGCATACCAATTTGGATAAAGAAAAAGGAGTAGTGATATGTTTCGGTCAATGATAATGGCATTTTCCATGTATTCCCGAATTCCCATGCCAAAAGTAGATTGGAATGAAAAGAGCATGAAATATATATTATGTTTCTTTCCTTTTGTTGGTGCAGTAACAGGAATCCTTAGTATGGTTTGTTTATGGATTTGTAAAAAAATGGGAATGGGTACACTTTTTACATCAGCACTTCTTACGATTCTTCCTTTCTTGGTAAATGGTGGCATTCATATGGATGGTTTCTTAGATACCATAGATGCGAAAAGTTCTTATAAATCAAAGGAAGAGAGACTTCGCATATTAAAAGATCCAAATACAGGAGCTTTTGCTGTAATTTATGGAATAATTTATATGTTGCTTACTTTTGGATTGTTTAGTGAAATTACAGAAAAAGGAATTATTTTTGTGGCAGTAGGATATGTGTATTCCAGAGCTTTAAGTGGATTTTCTGTGGTAACTTTTAAGAAGGCAAAAAAAGAAGGAATGGCAGCATCCACAGCAGAGTCTGCCAATAAAAAGGTAAAAGGGATATTATTTTTGGAGATTTGTCTTTCTGGAATACTTTTTTTATTATTACAGCCCATTATGGGAAGTCTATGTATGCTTTCTGGTATTCTGGTATTCTGGCATTATAAAAATATGGCATATAAATTGTTTGGTGGAGTAACTGGTGATTTGGCAGGATATTTTTTGCAATGCTGTGAGTTAATGATATTATTGGTGGTGGTACTGTTTGGGAAAGTAGGTTTTTGAACATTTTTGGAAAAGGCATCGCCCAGTAGTAAAAAATTGTAATCCAGCAATTTGTATGCGAAACTTGTCTGGCTCTGTAATTATTTAGCTAGAGGACGGAATTGTTATCAGAAAGAAGGTGGAAGAATGATATTTGTTGTAGGAGGTGCCAATCAGGGGAAAAAAGCTTATGTTGAGAAGAACTTTGGGAAAGATTACAAAATAATAGAAAATTATCATAAGCAGGTAGAAAGAGAATGGAAAGATGGGAAAAGTCCCTTAAAAGAAGCAGAAAAATTATTGCAATCAACAGGAAAACTGGTGATTATCAGTAATGAACTTGGTTATGGTCTTGTTCCCATTGATAAATTTGAAAGAGAATATAGAGAAATAAATGGACGGGTAAATTGTTATCTGGCAGAACAGGCAGAGAAAGTGATTCGTGTAATTTGCGGCATAGGCACTCAGATTAAGTAGGAGATAAACAAGTATGAAGGCATATTTAATACGGCATGGGCAGACCAAAGGGAATTTAGAAAAAAGGTATGTGGGTAGAACGGATGAGGTATTGTGCAGGAAGGCAGCAGAAGAATTAAAAAAATATACTATGCCCAAAGTAAATAAGATATACACAAGTCCTATGAAGCGATGTAAAGAAACAGCTCAAATCCTATATCCTAACCAGTCTATAGAAATAGTGGAGGATTTTCGGGAATGTGATTTTGGCGAATTTGAATATAAAAATTATGGGGATTTAAAGGAAAATGCTGCTTATCAAACTTTTATAGATACTATGGGTGAAAGTGGATTTCCACAAGGAGAAGATATAAGGGATTTTAAAGAAAGATGCCAAATTGCTTTCTATAATGTGATAAACCAGTGTCAACCAGAAGGGAAGGTGGCATTTGTAGTACATGGTGGAACAATTATGTCCATTATGGAAAAATTTGCAATCTCTCACAAAGACTATTATAGCTGGCAGATCGGAAATGGACAAGGTTATGAGGTAGAGGTTGTGTGGAAGGAAAATGAAAAGATAGCATTGAAAAATGTAAATAAGCTGGATTTTGATAATATGTAAACGGAGAAAATATGCAGGAAAGAATATTAATTATTTGTGTGGGATTTATATTGGATTTCTTGTTTGGAGACCCATACTGGTTATGGCATCCTGTACGTTTTATTGGGAAGTTCATAACATGGACAGAAAGGTTTCTTAGAAAAGGTTTCCGAATCAGAGAAGAGAAAGAGTTAGACAAACAAAAGAAAAGATTTGCAGGAGTTCTTTTGGTAATTATTGTAATTTCAGGTACTATGTTTGTGCAATGGGGACTTCTTTTTTTGACAGGGAAAATACATAAATATTGCCAGATAGCCTTAGAATGTTTTTGGTGCTATCAGTTTTTGGCAATGAAGTCTTTAAAAACAGAAAGCATGAAAGTATATCAGGCATTGGAAAAAGATGATATAGAAGCTGCCAGATATGCCGTTTCCATGATTGTAGGCAGGGATACCAAGGAACTGGATAAAAAGGGGATTACTAAGGCAGCAGTAGAAACGGTAGCAGAAAATACCTCGGATGGTGTGATTGCACCTCTTCTTTTTATGCTTTGTTTTGGTGTACAGGGAGGATTATTTTATAAAACTGTGAATACTATGGATTCTATGGTTGGTTACCGTAATGATGCTTACCAGTATTTGGGAACAGCAGCCGCAAGATTAGATGATATTTTAAACTATATTCCAGCAAGAGTTTCGGCAATATTTATGTTGATAGCCGCTTTTTTTCAAGGGTTGGATTTTCAGAATGGAATTAAGATTTTTTTAAGAGACCGTTATAATCATAAAAGTCCAAACTCTGCCCAAACGGAGGCGGTATGTGCAGGGGTATTAAATGTGGAATTAGCTGGAAATGCGTGGTACTTTGGAAAGCTTTGTGAGAAACCGACTATTGGAGATCACAATAGAGAAATCGAATCAAAGGATATATACAGAATAAATCGGCTTATGTATGGAACTTCTTTTCTGACTTTGCTTTTGGGATTAGTTATACTTATGGTTATAGGGACAATTATTTCCCAATTGTAATGTTTGTAAAAGATGGTTATTCCTATTATGCAATGTCCATGAAAGATGGTTCCATTGTATATGGAATGGAACCATCTTTGAAGAATATAAAGTAATTGCTGATTCGTTCAGTGATTTTATTGAAAAAATTTTTAAAGGGGAAATATTAAAATAAACGTAATTGTTCATGGTTCTGAACAGATACAAAACACCCATGTCGTGTAAACAACGGCAATACCATAAATATATTCACATGGGTGTTTCGTAAACGAGGATGCACACAAGTGCAAAAGCAACACTTGGTGCCCTACGAACCTTGCAGCGAGTGCAAGGTTCTACCTCAAAAAAGTGAATATATAGAAATAAAGGAGCAATGATATGGAATATATACATGGAGGAGATATTTACGGAAAAGAAATTGACTTAGATTTCTCCATAAATATAAACCCATTAGGAATGCCACAAAAAAGTGTAGAGGCAGCTATGGAGGGAATACGTTACGCCAGTCGGTATCCGGATTATAATTGCACCAAATTAAAGGAAAAAATAGCAGAAAAGAAAAAGATAAAGAAAGAAAAGATAGTTGTTGGAAATGGTGCAGCAGAATTGATATTTGCAATCTGTCAAAGTATTCGTCCCCAAACTGCCCTTGCTGTGGCACCTTGTTTTATGGAATATGAGAGGGCAGTACAAAGTGTGGGGGGATATATGAAATATGTTCCTCTTAGCAAGAAAGAAGATTTTGAAATACAAGAAGATTTTGTATCCATGATTACTGATGAGATAGATATGGTTTTTGTCTGCAATCCCAATAATCCGACAGGAAAGCTGGTTCCGAAAGAGATTATGAGAGCCATTATAAGTAAATGCAAAGAAACTAACACTTATTTATGTGTGGATGAATGTTTTCTTCCTTTTCTTCCTAATGAGGAAGCATATACTTTACTTGGCAGTAAATATTCTCATGTCATTATTTTAAGGGCATTTACGAAAATATATGGAATGCCGGGATTACGTCTGGGTTATGCAGTCTGTGAAGATAAGGAACTTCTATATAGAATAAGAGCAGTATTGCAACCGTGGAATGTGTCAATTCCAGCACAGATGGCAGGAATTGCTGCGTTAGAGGATAAAGCATATTTAAAAGAAACTCATAGACTGATTCAAAAAGAACGAAATTATCTAAAAGAAGAAATGGAAAAGGGATTGGCAGAGAAGGTATATGATTCTTATGGGAATTTTTTATTGTTTCAGGCAGAAGAAGATTTGGCAGAACGGTTATTAAAAAAGAAAATTTTAATTCGCGATTGCAGTAATTTTCCCAATCTACCTAGAGGATATTTTCGTATTTGTGTGAATAGTCATAAAGAAAACGTGGAGTTTATAAAAAGATGGCAGGAGATTGTAGGAAGAAGGTAACAGTGTAGACTCTGGCTGAACTGTTGCAGGAATAAGACAGTAGGAGGAAGAGTATGGCAAAATCAATTATGATACAAGGAACTATGTCTAATGTGGGAAAAAGTATTATTGCAGCAGGTTTGTGCAGAATATTCCAACAAGATGGATACAAGGTAGCACCATTTAAATCACAAAACATGGCATTAAATTCTTATATTACAAAGGAAAATCTGGAAATGGGAAGGGCACAGGTGGTACAAGCCGAAGCCTGTAAAATTGAGCCTTCTGTATATATGAATCCCATTTTATTAAAGCCTGTGACAGATATGGGTTCCCAGGTAATTGTGATGGGAGAAGTAGTAGGAAATATGAGGGCTATGGATTATTTTAAGCGAAAAAAAGAATATATTCCTATTATAAAAGAAGCATACAATACCCTATCACAGGAATATGACATTATTGTAATAGAAGGTGCAGGAAGCCCTGCAGAAATCAATTTAAAACAAGATGATATTGTAAATATGGGAATGGCAGATCTGGTAGATGCTCCTGTGTTATTAGTTGGGGATATTGACAGGGGAGGCGTATTTGCACAGCTAATTGGAACAGTGGATTTACTAGAGCCAGAGGAACAGAACCGCATTAAGGGACTTCTTATTAATAAATTTCGTGGAGATAAAAGTATTTTAGAGCCAGGACTTCGTATGATTTATGAACGTTGTAAAAAAGAAGTGCTTGGTGTTGTGCCTTATATAAATCTGGATATAGATGAGGAAGATTCACTGGCAGAAACTTTGCATCAGAAAAAAGCCAATAATCTTTTAGATATTGCAGTGGTACGACTTCCCAAGATTTCTAATTTTACAGATTTTCGTGCTTTGGAAATGGAATCTATGGTGTCCATACGATATGTGGAAAAGGCATCGGAATTGGGACAGCCAGATATGGTAATTTTGCCAGGAACAAAAAATACCATAAAAGATATGAAATGGTTACGGGAATCTGGTATGGAGACGGCTATTCTTAGATTAGAGAATACTTTAATTTTTGGTATATGTGGTGGATATCAAATGTTAGGAGAAGAGATTGCAGATACTTATGGTACAGAGGATTATGGAAAGATTAGAGGTATGGGACTTTTACCAATTATAACGACTTTTGAACCAGAAAAAACAAGAACAAGAACAGAGGGGATTGTTATGGAACTGGAAGGAGAGTTTCGAAATCTTTCAGGAGTAAAAGTATCAGGGTATGAAATTCATATGGGAAAATCAAAGAGAACTAGAAGTGAGAAAAATAAAGAGTCAGATTTGCAAGAAAAGGATTTTCTTTGTATTGACGGAAATTTGGAAGGATATCAAAAAGGAAATGTAATAGGATGTTATCTGCATGGGATATTTGACGAAGAAGAATTCCGAAGAGGATTGCTGGAGATTCTTTGTAAGAGAAAGGGGATTGCATTTGAAATAGAAGAGCAGATGTCCTATCAGGAATATAAAGAAAGCCAGTATGATAAGCTGGCAGATGTATTAAGAGAAAATATAGATATGAAACGGATTTATGAGATTATGGGTATAACTGTAATTATATAAATGAGTTAAGGGGACTTGTATTTATCTTGATATATAATAAAAGTTATTCAGAATTTCATAAGTGTATTGATATCTTGTATTATATATAATTGAATAAAAATTATAAATTGTGAAAAGGCAGATAGAGAAGTATACGCTATCTGCCTTTCATGAAGCTATTTTTATAATAAGTTATTAAATTCTTTTTTAAACTTTGGCGAAAAGATACAATACAAGGCAAGGCAACCACAAAAGAACATTGTTGAATAACGAAGAGTCATACTTATTTCTGGAGAATAAGGAGAAAGAAGTTGACTTCCTATTAAATTTGAAAACATATGTACCATTGCACCTGCTAAAATACTTCTTTTTGTTTTTACGTAGACATAGGAAACAGAAAAGTTAAAAATCATAGTTTCGGGAATCCACATAACTGCATGAAATGGAGAATACTGTAACATATCATATTGTGCTTGTCCAGGAGTAAAATACCATGCCATATGCCAAATTCCCCAAATAAAGCCCAATAATAATGTAGCACCCATGAATCCATATCTGTCAAATAATCTATCCAGTGCATAACCTCTCCAGCCAAATTCCTCATTCAATGGTCCAGAAATAACAGAGAAAAATAGAACCAAAAAAATATAAAATGGGTTTTGGATAATTGCATGGATAAAGTTCATGCCTGGCATTTCATATCCAAGAATACCCACACCTATTGTGAGAGCCGTAATTGTAATTACCGAAAAAAACAGTATTGATAAAATTAACCATTTAATTCCCATATAGCGGAAACTGAAGCATCGTTTAAAATAGTCTTTCTTATCCTCCTTTGAGTAGGTAAAAAACACCAAAAACAATGCCGTAACTGATGGTGCACCACCACCAAAATAAAATAGGAAAGTTCCTAATGGTGTACCCTCTATTCCCATAATAACTGGTGTAAAACCAAATCCCCATGTCCATGCAAGAGTAATTACAAAAAATAAGATTAAATTTTTGTTACTTTTAGATATTGTCTTCATTCTTACGTCTCCTTTCTAATTTGGCGTTTATATAATTAATATCATTTTTTACTATTGCCATATCAAGAAAATACGCTGGTAAATAAACAATTGCTACATATAGAAAAACTATCCACCAATTTGACTTTGCGAACCATTGAACAAAATATCCATACAAGAGAACAAAAGTAGAAATAGAAAAATATTCAATAACTATACTTAGTAAATAATGACTAAAAACAATCTTTTTCAAGAGTTGTTGTATTATACTAATAAAGAAAGACAAAAGAAAAATTTCAAATACAAGCACAATTTCCTGTGTTGTCCCTATTGTCAGATACGACACAAAAAATACTGTTAAAATCATTATTGCTGCAAGCAAAAGTGTCTTCTGGATAATTTCTTTTATCATCGTACCGTCTCCTTTAAAATGTTTTTCATATCTTTTAAATAAGTTCTTGCCACAATCAACTTTTCACCATTGATTAAGGTTGCTTCCAGCTGACTGTTTCTTAACTGCTTTACACTGTAGAGCATATCCATATTCATCAAACAAGATTTGCTAATCCGTATTATTGTTGTTTCTTTCAATTGTTCTTCAAACTCATACAATTTTCTATCTGTCATGTAAATGTCATCTTTTGTATACAGAAAAGTTTTTCGTTCTACGGATTCCATATAATATATGTCTGAAATATTTACTGCAAAAGTTTTACCATTATAATTTCCACTAATTATGAAATCAAGAGATTTGATTTTTTTAATCAAATTTTCTATTTTCGTATCTAATTTTGGGTATTCAATTGTTACTGTTAATGGTTTATTATCTACTTGTTTTGTTATTAGTCTCATTATCTTCCTCCTTAAGTTCATTTTAACATAAATTGTTCTAAATAAAAGATAGGATAACATGACTTACAAATAGAATAACATCAATTACAAAAATGATGTTACGCTATTTAAGAAAGATACATTGTTTTTTAGAGAACAGTATATAAAAAATTAGTATTATGGTTGATTATTTGAATATAAAGCAGGAATTTGTGTAAAAATGGAAGAGGGGAAATCTTATGATACTATGAATTATAAGATAGAAACATAGTATTATTCAAAAGTATTCACAGTCCGAGTCATAATATAAATTCTGGCAAAATATGAATGATATATTTGAACTGTTACATTTTTCTGCATCTATTTTAATAGTAATACTTACAAATCACACAGAATAGTGTATAATACATATAGAAATCAACAACCATACAGATGTTATAAAAAACTATGATTGGATAAGATATGTAAATCAGGAGGATCTATATGAATCAGAATATACAGGAAATGAATCAAAGATTTAAAGAAAAAAAGCGTGAAGAAGTATTACAATATGTTCCAGAGAACTATCATCAGCAGGTTATACAAGCATTGGATTATGAAGAAGAGGAAGAATACGATAAAGTAGAAGCTATTTGTCAGGGGATTTTAAAAGAAGAAGATGCCAGGGATGTGGAACAGGTGAAAATTATTCTTGCAAGAATCTATCCCCGTCTGCTTCGGATGGATGTGAATAACAGCAATCAGAAATATCAAAAAGATTTAGCATCCTACTATGTTTTTTTGGACAGCATACAAATGAATACTTTGATGCAGGAATATTTGGTAGAGACATTAGTGCGTCTTTGCGAGTTAATGGAAAATCCATGGTATCGTCCGTTATTTAAGGAGTTTGTAGAGCATATAGAGCAGAAAGGTTATCTTACAGAAGAGATGTACCAAAAAACATTGGAATCTGCCTATGGATCTATGGAATCTTATGCTTATTATGGAGACAGTAAGGTAAGCCTGCTTGTAAAGAATGCTCTAAAAGCTAGCTATGACAAGGCCTATACCATGCAGGACGAAAAGATGGACAGTACGAAGAATACCATGAAAATCGATGCATTTACAAACGATTGGTTTCTATGCCAGTATTATAAGGAGCATGAAGAGGAATTTCAATATCTTGCCAAAGAGTATCCACATAGTTACAAGTTATTAGAAGAATTGATTGAGGATATAAAGAAAGACCAAGAAAAGAAAGCAGACCAAATCTTAGATGTACTTATGGAGTATGTAGCAGAAGGTACTACAAAAGAAAAGTTACAAGAAGTTATGAAAAAGAGTTATGAAGACTTGCTAAAACAAGCAGACAAGCCACATAAAGTGTATGGTGGTAAGGGAACTTACCATAGGAATACAGACAAAATTGGCAGGAATGATTTGTGTCCATGCGGAAGTGGAAAGAAATATAAACAATGTTGCGGGAAAAATATGTAGTAAACGTAACAGTTCAGGTAGGTCTGCACACTCCGCTGTGCAGACCGTATAAAAGACTAAAACAGGAAAGGAATTGGGCAATTTGCATGCGAAGCTTGCCCAATTCCGTAACAGGACAGCCCCTGGCTGAACTGTTACAAGAATAGAGGAGACATATTATGAAATCAAGAGGTTTAGAAGATGATACTTTAAAAATGCTTTCTCCTATTCAGGATAGGTTTACTGATGAAAGTAGAGAAAGAGATGTGCTAACACAGGGATTGAACCGTACAGGTTTTTTCAGATATGGAAAGCAGATTTTAGAGGAAAGTAAACCAGAACAAAGATTTGCAATTGTGGTATTCAATTTGAAAGGATTTCGGACAATCAATGAATTTTTCGGAACAAGCGGAGGTGATGAATTACTTCGGGAAATGTATCATTATTTTCGTCAATCATCATTAAAGCCTTTGCTGACCGCAAGAATAGAACAAGATATTTTTGCCTGTCTGGTAGATTGTGAATATTTGGATTACTCCTGTTTGGCAGATTTGTGTGAAACGGTATTTACAAAAGAAGAGAAAAGTATTCATGTGTATGCAAGATGTGGAATATACTTGATAGAAGATAGAGATATGACTTTAAACACTATGTGTGATTATGCAAAAATTGCAATACACTATATTGTAGATGAATATATAAGTCCCTATGCAGTTTTTCAGGAATCTATGAGAACAAAATATTTGATACAGTCAGAAGTACAGGAAAGTATTCAAAAGGCATTAGAAAATAACGAATTTCAACTGTATTATCAACCTATATTTGATGCAAAAACAAAAGAAGTGGTTTCTGCAGAGGCGCTTGTAAGATGGAATCATCCCCAAAATGGAATCGTTATGCCACAAGTGTTTATTCCAATCTTGGAAGAAAGTGGACAAATCACTAGTGTAGATGATTATGTATTTCGTAAGGTAAAGGATTTTTTAAAGAGCAGAAAACAACAAGGGAAACTAATTGTTCCAATATCTGTTAATATATCAGGAATTGATTTTTATGATGATAGATTTATGAAATTTCTCCGAAAAGAATTACAGGATAATAAAGAACAAAATATTGATATTCATGTGGAAGTAACAGAAACTTCCCATGCAGCACTTTTGGAAAGGGAAGATGATTTGCTGGATACTATAAGTGGTGCAGGAACCCAGCTATATTTGGATGATTTTGGAAGTGGATATTCTTCATTTAGTACAGTGAGGGATTATGATTTTGATGTTATTAAACTGGATATGGGATTTGTTAGAAAAATAGGAACAAGTAGTGAGAATAAGGTGAAAGGTATTATTTATTCCATGATAGATTTGTTTCACCAAATGGATGTGAAAGTGATTGCAGAAGGTGTGGAAACGAAGAATCAGCTAGACTTCTTAAGCCAGCATGGCTGTGACTATATACAGGGATACTATTTTTCAAAACCTCTTACACAAGAACAGTTTGCTCATTTTCTGGATATAAATCTGCATAAGGAAATTACATTAACCGAAAAAAAAGAACTATCTATAACAGAATTAATTGGTTTAGATGTTTTACAGAAGTTTCAGGATGCTTTTTCTGATATGACAGGAATGGCAGCGTTGATGACAGATCGAAATGGTATTGCTGTAACAAAAGGTTCCAATTTTACTGATTTTTGTATGAAGTATACGAGAAACACAGTACTTGGAGAAAAAAGGTGTGAAATATGTGACAGGCAGGGGGCAAAACAGGCATTACTTGAAGGAAAAAGCTGTGCTTACCAATGTCATGCAGGTTTAATTGATTATGCAGCACCAATTATGGCAAATGGAGAAATGATAGGCTGTTTTATTGGCGGGCAGATATTGTCCGAAAAAGCAGATATTGAAAAATATATAAGGATTGCTAAGGAATTAGGCATAGATGAGGAGGCATATATTGATGCTGTCTCCAGAGTTAATGTGGTAGAAAAAGATAAAATTGACAGTGCAGCGAATTTTTTATATATCACAGCGAATATTTTGTCAAATATTGCCTATAACAAATATATGTTAGATAAAGGCAATGATATGTTAAAAAAGAAAAATATAGAATTAGATTATATGGCAAATCATGATAAACTTACGGGACTTAGTAATCGCCACCATATACAGAAATATTTTCAGCAATATGAAAAGTCAGGCAATCAGTATTGTATCATTATTGGGGATATTGACTACTTCAAAAATGTAAATGATACTTATGGTCACGACTATGGAGATATGGTTCTATGTAAAGTGGCAGATATTTTAAAAGAAAATTTGAGTGATAAAAGTGTTCCTTGCCGTTGGGGCGGAGAAGAATTTCTGTTATTAGCTTATGGAGAAAAAGCACAAGTTGTAAAGAGATTAGATGTAATCCGTAATAAAATCCAAGATATGGAATTAGTCTATAAAGAACAATGTATACAAATAACGATGACATTTGGTGTGGCATCAAAAGGAGAAAAATCCAATAGGGAGAATCTTATTACATTAGCAGATAAACGGTTGTATTATGGGAAAAAACATGGAAAGAATCAAATAGTTTCAGAATAGATATTATTCTGCTGCCAGCAATTCTGCTTTAGGATGTATCAGATGGAGGCTCTCTTATCTGGTATAAATATGGGATGCTTTTGAATATGATATGGAGATAAATAATAAAAAAACTGTCACGGAGATGAAAACGATGAATAGCAAAATTTTATCGAATGCCTATCCTTTTTGGAATCGTTTAAGTGAAAAAGAAAAAAATGAAATCATAAAAGAATGTGTAGAAGTAACCTATGAGAAAGGTATGAATGTGTATCGTTCGGAAATGGAATGCAGGGGTGCTATTCTTTTGCTTTCTGGTGTGTTACGAATTTACATTATCTCAGAGGAAGGACGTGAAGTAACTCTTTTTAGAATACATAAAGGTGAAAATTGTGTATTGTCCGCATCTTGTTTGTTGGAATCTATTCAGTTTGATATTTTAATTGAGGCAACAGAGAAAGCAGAAGCAATTGTAATTCCAACTCATATACTTCATCCCATTATGGAACATAATCCTTATGTGGGATTGTATATGTATAAACAGGCAACAGAACGTTTTTCGGATGTGATGTGGACAATGCAGCAAATTTTGTTTATGAGTGCAGATAAGCGTGTGGCAATTTTCCTTTGGGATGAAATCGCACATCAAAAGCAGTTGACACTAAAAATTACCCATGAAGAGATTGCTAAGAATATTGGAAGTGCCAGAGAAGTTGTAACAAAGGTTTTGAAGTATTTTTCCAAAGAAGGTGTTGTTTCTCTTGGAAGGGGAAAGGTAGAAATATTAGAGAAAGAAAAATTAAGAAAATACTTATAGCTAGAATTTTGTGTAACCAAATCACATACGCCGCCCGTTCTTTTTGGTAGAATAAAGCTATGAAAGGCAGCAAAGTATTTAGGCTGATTTTATTGGTAATGATGTTTGAACAATGGAATTAAGTGAATGGGGAGGTCTCAAGGATGGTATCAAAAAGATATGCGAAAGTAAATCAGATCATTTGTGTAGCCTGTGGTACTTGTGAACTGGTTTGTCCTAAAAAAGTAATTAAGGTCAAAAAGGGATGTTTTGCAGAGGTAGATACAGATAATTGTGTTGGTTGCGGCAAATGTGCAAAGAGTTGTCCTGCTAATTGCATTGATGTGATGGAAAGGATGAATGAAAAATGAAAAAGCATTGGTATGATTATCTATGGATATGGGCAATTATTTATTTCTCTCTAGGGTTTTTTAATATTCTCTTTGCATGGTTAGGAATGATTGATTTCTTCTTGCCATTAGGATTTGCTATATTTGGCAGCAACAAATGGTTTTGTAATCATCTTTGTGGACGTGGGCAATTGTATATGAAATTGGGAGCTGATATGAAATGTTCCCGAAATAAAGCAACACCAAAGTGGATGTATTCTAAATGGTTTCGATATGGATTTCTTGTGTTTTTTCTGACTATGTTTGGAAATATGGTTTTTCAGACATACCTTGTAGGAGCAGGAGCAGCATCATTACGGGAGGCAATTAAGATGTTTTGGACTTTTCGTATTCCGTGGGGCTGGACTTACACTAAGGGAATAGTGCCAGATTGGATAGCACAGTTCAGTTTTGGGTTCTATAGTTTAATGTTGACATCACTTTTAATTGGGTTGATTGTGATGATACTATATAAACCAAGAACATGGTGTACTTTTTGCCCGATGGGAACTATGACACAAGGTATTTGTAAGTTGAAATCCCATAAGAAGAATTGATATATCAGGAAATTTATACATAACTGTTTGCGGTTTGAAACAGTTACCAGAAAATAATAATTGAGGTGATAGCATGGAACAAAGGATAGAAGAAGCAGTAAAAAGAAAACAAAAAGGTTATAATTGTGCACAGGCAGTTGCTTGTACTTATTGTGATAAGTTAGGTGTTGATGAGGAAACCATGAAACATATTTCCCAGGCATTTGGAGTTGGTATGGGTACATTAGAAGGAAATTGCGGTGCAATTACAGGGGCTGGAATTGTGCTTGGAATGTTGAATAAAGAACAGCGAAAAACAGTTCAAGATATCCGTGCCATTATGACCGAATTTAAGAAACGGAATGGATCTGTCACATGTAAAGTATTAAAAGGAATTGACAGTGGTGTTGTTTTGCGGGAATGTAACGACTGTGTTAGAGATGCTGTTGAATTTCTCGAAAAGCAATTAGAAAATGAGTAAAATATATTTTGTTGTGTATAATCCCGTCATAACTGGTGAATGGCGGGATTTTTGTATATTTAAGTGATTGAAAAAACAGGTAAATAATGTAACCTTTTTCCTGTTTGATTGAGAATTTTAAAGATTTATGATATAATTACCCAGTATGAAATTATCCTAATAGATAATTGAGGTTTTACATAAAAACCTATTAAATTTGATTTATGCAGAGTATATGGAATGACACAAATTTAAATACAAAGAAGTATTCCTGCGTAAAATGAGTGGAGGATTATATTAATTATGAAAAAACAGGCAAAAAGAAATTCTTTTAAAGGGTCAATTGGTTTTGTACTTGCTGCAGCAGGTAGTGCGGTTGGTTTAGGAAACATTTGGAGATTCCCATATTTAGCGGCAAAAGACGGTGGCGGAATATTTCTTGTAGTATATATCGCTCTGGCTCTTACATTTGGTTTTACACTGCTTATAACTGAAGTTGCAATCGGGCGGAAAACCAAACAAAGCCCCCTAATGGCGTATGGAAAGATTCATAAAAAATGGAAAAACCTGGGAGTGATTAGCTGCCTTGTGCCAATTATTATCTTGCCATACTACTGTGTTATTGGCGGCTGGGTATTTAAATATTTTCTTGCATATTTAACAGGAAATGGTTCAAGTGCTGCACAAGATGGATTTTTTACTTCCTTTATTACAGGAAATTATGAACCGATTATATTTCTTGTTTTGTTTCTTTTTGCAACTGCCTTTGTTATATTCAGAGGAGTAAACAAAGGAATTGAGTCTTTTTCAAAAATACTTATGCCGATTTTGATTTTGTTTGTATTTATCATTGCTGTTTTTTCACTGACAATCAGCTATACAGACGAAAATGGTGTTACAAGAACTGGTATGCAGGGACTAATGGTTTATGTTGTTCCAAATTTTAATGGAATGACGGTAAAGAGCTTTTTTACGGTTTTGCTTGATGCTATGGGACAGTTATTTTTCAGCTTGAGCGTTGCAATGGGAATCATGATTGCCTATGGTTCTTATGTTAGTGACAGTGCAGACCTCAAAAAATCAATAAATCAGATAGAAATCTTCGATACAGCCATTGCATTCCTTGCTGGAGTTATGATTATTCCTGCTGTATTTACATTTGCAGGAACAGAGGGAATGGAAGCATCTGGTCCAAGCCTTATGTTTGTTTCACTGCCAAAGGTTTTTGCAGCAATGGGATCTATAGGAAATGTAGTGGGATGCCTTTTTTTTGCAATGGTTTTGTTTGCATCATTGACAAGCTCCATATCGGTTATGGAGGCGATTGTATCAAGTTTTATGGACAAATTTAAAATATCAAGAGTAAAAGCTGCATCAATTGAAACTATAATTGCACTTACAGCAGGTGTAGTTGTGTGTTTGGGGTATAATATTTTTTATTTTGAACTAAAATTGCCAAACGGAACAGTTGCACAAGTTCTTGATGTTATGGACTATATCAGCAATAACTTCTTTATGCCATTGGTGGCAATAGGAACATGTATTCTTATTGGCTGGGTTGTTAAGCCCCAAACTATTATTGATGAGGTCGAAAAAAATGGCACAAAAATGGGCAGAAAAAGGTTATACAATATAATGATTCGATATATTGTGCCAGTTTTGCTTGTGATATTGTTTTTGAAATCAATAGGAATATTGACAATAATATAGATAGAGGAAAAAAATGAAAGATTTTAAGAAAGGTTTAATTGATGGAATACCAATAGCACTGGGGTATATATCGGTTTCATTTACATTTGGTCTTCAAGCTGTAAGTACAGGCCTAACATGGTGGGAGGCAGCAATGATTTCATTTACGAATCTTACCTCTGCTGGGCAATTTGCCGGGCTTGATATAATGTTAAGAGGTGGGGGCTTTTGGATAGAAATGGCATGTACACAGTTTATAATAAACCTACGGTATGCATTGATGTCGCTCTCCCTTTCACAAAAAGCAGACAAGAGTGTAAAAGGAATGCATAGGTGGTTTATAAGTTTTGGTATTACTGATGAAATTTTTGCTGTTTCAATAGGTAACGATGGCGAGGTTAGTAAGAAATATCTTTATGGAATTATTTTACTTCCAGTGTTAGGGTGGACAGGAGGTACTCTTTTAGGAGCGGCGGCTGGAAATATCCTGCCGTCTGTGGTTAGAGATTCTTTGTGTATAGCTATATATGGTATGTTTATAGCGATAATCGTTCCTCCTGCTAAGAAAAATCCAGCTATATTTAAAGTAGTAGTAATTTCTATACTGCTTAGCTGTATATTCAAATGGATGCCTGTACTAAATCAGGTTTCCAGTGGTTTTGTGATTATTGTATGTACCATTATTTCTGCCTCAATTGGTGCAGTTTTTTTCCCTGTTAAGGAGGAGACAGAATGATTATAAGCGAATTTTTTATGTATCTTTTTATCATGGCAGGGGTTACCTATCTTGTAAGGGCATTACCATTTGTGATATTTAAAGGCAGAATTGAAAATACATTTATCAAAAGTTTTTTGTATTATATGCCTTATGCAGTTTTGGGTGCAATGACATTTCCTGCAATTCTGTTTTCAACAGGTAACTATATTTCCTCAGTGGCAGGACTTATCGTCGCATGCTTGGTTGCATTTAAAGAGAAAAGCCTTTTAACTGTGGCTATTTTTGCTTGTGTTACGGCATTGGTTATAAATTTGGTTTGTATGTTTTTTTGATAGTTTAATATATTGTCTATAATATACCCGTTTTTATTAGTAACCCAACTTTCGTAGCACATATCATAGAACAAGATATATCAGGCGTGTATACACAATTCCTCCTTTTTCAGAAGTATATTAAGTCTGTAAAAAGAGGATAAGAAGAAAGAAAAAGCAGATCATTTAGAAAAAAGAAATATGGTTTGACATAAGAGTGGTGAAATGCTAGTATATATTTATAAAGGTGTTGCCAATAAATGATTAGCCTGAATAAATAATTGGTCGAAATAACCGCTCAGTTTCCTAGGCTGAGGCGGTTATTTTTGTGTCTTATCACTATGGATATGATAATTTTTAGAAAGAGTGAGAGGAAGCCGCAATTAAAGATTTAGGTGAAATTATTATAGGAAATACACTGGGAAAAGGAATGATTGCTTTTATGATTTATCATATTTTGTCCGATAAAACCAGAATTAACGAAAGATAAAGATATTACTGAAGTAAATAAAAATAACAAATATATTTTGACGGAGAGAATTAGCTTTTAATTGACAAAATAAGATTGCAAAAGATTTTAGAAACAAAATAACAGACAATAGTATGGACTAACACATAATTTGATGTGAGAAATGTATCGAAAAATAAAATTTGGAGGAAGAAAAGATGAATAATAACAAACAAAGAGAAAAGTTTGGTTCACGGCTTGGGTTTATTTTGGTATCAGCAGGATGTGCGGTTGGGCTGGGAAATGTATGGAAATTTCCATATATTTGTGGAATAAATGGTGGAGCATTTTTTATTTTAATATATTTGCTTTGTCTTTGTGCATTGGGATTACCAATATTGATTTGTGAATTTGCAGTTGGACGTGGAAGTGGTTTAAGCATTGGAGGGGCATTTCGTACATTAGGACCAAAGGGAAGCCGATGGCACCAATTCCGTTTTTTTGGATATATAGGAAATTATTTGCTAATGGCATTTTATAGCATGGTAGCTGGCTGGATGTTATATTATGTCTATGTTATGTCTAGTGGTAAAATTTTAGGAGCAGATACCATAAAAGTGAAAGCAGCATTTGAAGGGATGCAAGGAGATGTAGGGCTTCTTATATTTTGGACATTGGTCGTAGTATTACTTTGTATTGGTATATGTGCTTTGGGGTTGAATAATGGAGTAGAAAAAATTACAAAAGTGATGATGATGGCACTAATTGTGTTAATGGTCATTATGGCAATACATGCAGTTACTCTTGAAGGAAGTGAGAAGGGACTTTCCTTTTATTTAATTCCAGATTGGGAAAGGGTGAAAGAACGGGGACTTGGAAATATTATTTTTGATGCAATGACACATGCATTCTTTACATTAAGTGTAGGTATGGGTTCTATGGAAATTTTTGGAAGTTATTTAAAAACAGATCGAAAACTTACAGGAGAAGCATTAAATGTGATGACATTAGATACTTTGATTGCACTTGCGGCTGGTATTATTATTATTCCATCCTGTTTCGCGTTTGGTGTAAATCCTGATGCAGGACCATCTTTATTATTTATTACATTACCTAATGTATTTAATCACATGGCAGGTGGAAGGATTTGGGGAAGCTTGTTTTTTGTATTTATGTCGTTTGCTGCCCTATCTACAGTAATTGCAGTGTATGAAAATATTATATCTATTAGTATGGATTTATTTGGGTGGAATAGAAAAAAGGCATTATGTGTGAATATGTTTGGAATTGCAATTTGTTCCATGCCGGCAGTCCTTGGATATAATATGTGGTCAGGTGTACAACTTTTAGGTAAAGGAAGTACGATTATGGATGTAGAGGACTTTTTAGTATCTTACAATATTTTACCATTAGGTGCATTACTATTTGTGTTATTTTGTACGAAAAAAAATGGCTGGGGATTCTCAAATTTTGCTGATGAGGTAGATAAGGGAACAGGAAAATCATTTCCTCGGGGATTAAAAGCGTATATGCAATATGTACTGCCTGCTATTATTTTAGTTGTTTATTTTAAGGGATACTATGATATGTTTAAAGAACGGGAACTTCCTGTTTTTATCACTTGGATGATAATTGCGGTTCTTTTTGTGGCATTTATTTTCTATTTATCAACAAGTAAGAACAAAAAAGAAAAAGTGATACAAAATGAGGAAAACCAATTATCCTAGAGAATAAACTGGAATTGTCTAGTGTTACAGAAACAGAGCTTTTATACAATAATATGGAAATCTGAATTTGTATTTATGAACACGAATATATGGTAAACAAGTTTTTACAAGATAGATGGATGTATGAAAGTGCAGGTGATAAAGGATGACCACAAGAGAGGAAGTTTTATCCTATGGAATGACATTTACAGATGTTTATGAGGATACGCCTTTTCGGGATACAAATTGGGTGTTAGTACGATATAGGAAAAATAAAAAAGCATTCCTTTGGACTTATGAATATGAAGGACAAATCCGAATTAACCTTAAAGTAGATCCAGAGTGGAGAGACTTCTGGAGACAGACTTATGAAGCTGTAATTCCTGGGTATCATCAGAACAAACAACACTGGAATACAGTAATTCTGGATGGAACAATTCCTGATGAAGAGATAAAACGAATGATTGCAGAATCTTATGATTTGATTGTGGGAAAGAGAAAATAACCATAAGTTGCAATTTGTATGTGTAGCTTGCCAGATTCCGTAACAGGGCAGCCATTAGCTGAACTGCTACGAACCGTTTATAAATTATACTATGAGTATGATGACAAATGGAAAAAACTGTGTTATAGTAATACTATGATGTTGGGGACAAAAGGTATTTTGCCCCCAACTGATGCTACGGATTGCTACATTGCTATGCAATTCCCGCACTCCTACAAACACCTCCAATCCCGCATATTTGCAAGCAAATCTGCTTCTTGTCGGTGTTTGGCGGGTCAAGCCAGTAGATAACAATTTGCATGTAAACATGCATTGTTATC
>JAAVZU010000055.1 GCA_022791815.1 Lachnospiraceae bacterium | reverse complement strand
GTATAAGAAAAATGCATCAGCTTTTTATCATTTACAAATATAACAAAAGTAGGCGGTTTTACAGATACCTGGGTCATATAGAAGATTTTCAAACGTTTTCCTTTGTCAGATGGCGGTTGCTGCATTGCTACAGCTTCTGCAAGAATCTCATTTAATACACCAGTTGCCACACGGAGTGCATGATTCTCAATCACCACATCCAGCGTCTCAAACAACTTTGGTATACGTTGCCCAGTTTTTGCAGAAATAAATAGAATTTCTGCATAAGGCATAAAAGATAGAATTTCTCTTACTTTATTACTATATTTATAAATAGTTTTATCGTCTTTTTCAATAGCATCCCATTTATTTACAGCAATAATAACACCCTTTCCTCTATCATGGGCAATTCCAGCAATCTTTGCATCCTGCTCTGTGACACCTTCCTCGGCATCAATCATAAGTACAGCCACATCACAACGCTCCACAGCTGTAACCGTACGAATAATGCTATAACGCTCGATCTCTTCTTTAATTCTGCTCTTACGGCGTAATCCTGCTGTATCTATAAATACATATTCCTTATCATTATAAGTAACTGATGTATCAATGGCATCTCTCGTGGTTCCTGCAATATCTGATACAATCACTCTGTCTTCTCCCACAATTTTATTAATAATGGAAGACTTTCCAACATTGGGTTTTCCAATAATAGCAACTCTTGGACGCTCATCTTCCTCTTCTTCTAAATTGTTCTGGTTAAAATGGGATACTACCTCATCCAGCATATCACCAAGACCTAATTTTGACAAACCAGAGATTGGATGTGGATCTCCAATACCAAGATTATAGAATTCATATACATCTGGCATAAGTTTTTCAAAGCTGTCTACTTTATTTACTACTAAAACTACAGGTTTGTGAGACTTTCTAAGCATGTCCGCCACCTTAAAATCTGCATCTACTAGTCCTTGCCTCACATCTACCACAAACATAATTACGTCTGCTGTGCTAATTGCAATTTCTGCCTGTTCCCGCATGTGTTTTAACATAAGATTCTTTGTATCTGGTTCAATTCCACCAGTATCAATTAAGGTAAACTGCCAATTCAGCCACTCTACCTCTGCATAAATCCTGTCTCTGGTTACTCCAGGTGTATCTTTTACAATTGAAATCTGCTCTCCTGCCAGCATATTAAACATAGTTGACTTTCCTACATTTGGTCTGCCCACAATAGCAACGATTGGTTTACTCATGATTTTTCCTCACTTATCTCTTATTCTGGTGTCTGTTATTTGTATCAATTCCTTCACCAAGTATGGTGTCTACAAGAGACTGCCCATTTGATTCTACTATACGAATTTCTTTTTGTAAAGCTATTTCCAACTCTGTAGCTGTCATATCATCTAAGAATACCTCTTCACCACTTCTAAACATCACATCTGGTAAAATCAAGTATTTCCCTAATTCCTGCCCTTTTAGCTGTTTCTTCAAATCCTGTCCTGTAATCAATCCTGCTACGGTGATATCTTCTCCAAAAAAATCATTTCGTATTACATAGACTTTTCCACAAACATTAGGATATTTCTCTTGAATCAAACTTGTAATCTTTTCCATAATTGGTCCCGCAAGTACTCCAGTGGCAAGAGAATAAACTATCTGACGATTATCCCCTTTGCGGTTTTCTAGGGCAATTGCCACTTCATCTTCAAGAGATCTTACCATTCCCACACCATTCTCAATTTGACCATATCCTTCATAATAATCTTCTTCTGGAATTGGATATCCTGCTGTAATATACCACTCATCACTGGCAAATACAAATCTTGTCCCAAGTTCTTTTAATAACCTATTCTGCCATGTGTGAATCTGCTCTAATACTTTTCTTGCATCTTCCTGTCCAAACTTGTCTAAAGGTGCAAGTTTATCACGGTATTTTGTTAATCCTACAGGAACTACCGACAAAGAAAACATTGCTGGATACAATTTTGATAATTCAGATATCGAACGATCTAGTTCCTTTCCATCATTAATTCCTTTACAAAGAACAATCTGGCTGTTCATTTCAATATGATTCTTTGCAAGTTTTTGTAATTTTGACAATGCATCTCCTGCAAACCGGTTTGACAACATCTTACAACGAAGCTCTGGATTCATAGTATGAACGGATATATTCACTGGAGATAGTTTATATAAAATAATACGCTCCAAGTCCTCTTCACTCATATTAGTAAGTGTAATATAATTCCCCTGCAAAAAGGATAATCGAGCATCATCATCCTTAAAATATAAAGTATCCCTCATTCCAGGGGGCATTTGATCAATAAAACAAAACATACACTTATTTCTGCAGGAACGGTACTCATCCATAAGATTCTGGTCAAATACAATTCCCAAGTCTTCATCATCATCCTTCTCTATTTCTAATTCCCACTGTTCTCCATCTTGTTTTTCAATTAAAACCACCAAATAGTCATCTTCTACATAATAATGATAATCAAAAATATCTTTTATCTCTATATCATTAATCGCCAGCAAAATGTCTCCCGGCTCAATCTCTAATTCTTCGGCAATACTTCCAGGTAATACCTCTTTTATTCTATGTCTATTCTGCATGATATCATCCTATCTGATAAACTTTACTAAAGTTTTTTTACCTCAGTTAATCATACCAACTTTTCTGACTTTTGTAAATAGATAGGTTTAACACTTTAAATACATAAAAAAATAATAGTTAGCAATTTAATACAATTTCAAAAAAAGGATGCCAAAGCACCCCTATTTTGCTAAATCATTTTATTGTCTGTAAAGTCTGCCACATACATTAAAACAAAATGACCTTCCCCAATTATCATCTCATGGTGTTTTTATCGCCCCCACAATTCCATCAATAATCGTTTCTTCTTTCACTCCGTCAGCAATAGCTGCTCTTGTACTTGCCCCCATTTCCACATATTGAAATAATTGTTGGAGGAAGAAATTGTTATGTCATTCTGGATACTTGTACAATGTCTAGTACATAGGTTCCTTCTTCCTCAATAGGGTTTTGCGTAGCAATTACTACAAAAGGGTTAGGAAGCTGATAGGTATGACCTCCAATACTTACTTCTCTCTCCTGCATTGCCTCAAGCATGGCGCTTTGTGTTTTGGCACTGGAACGGTTCACCTCATCCAATAACACAAAATTTGCATTTATGCGACCTATTTTTTATCTTCAAAGGTATTTGTGGACATATTAAAAATCTGTGTACCAATAATATCACTTGGCAAAAGATCCGGTGTACAAGACCGTAAGAAAAACTAAAACATGTATGCCTCTGACACAGACACCACTATGAATAAAAGTTAAAAAAAGAGAATCAACTATGTGATTCTCTTCTACTATCCAGATTGTAACCGTTCAGCCATGTCATTCATATT
>JAAVZU010000054.1 GCA_022791815.1 Lachnospiraceae bacterium | reverse complement strand
GTTATTAAAATAATCATCATTTTCTCCATTCTAAACAGAAAATCATCTGTTTTTTTCCATACAGAAGTTTTTAAGAAAAATTCCTTGTCGTTCTACCTGCTGTTCCTTAACAACCTTATAACCTCTTTTTTCCAAAAAGGCTTCGCCGTAATAGAAACGTGAGTAGTAATATCTCCTTGAACAGCTTGCTCCAGTTGATTACAAATAGCAGTTGCAATACCTTTTCCCTGATAACCGGTGTGAACAAACAGACAGCCAAGGTAACCAGTTTTATCTATATCCCCAAAGCCTACAATAACTTCACTTTCAATAACAACTATGCTGTAATGTTCTTGAAGCGACTGGTTCCATTTTTCTAAATCCACTTGTCCTGTTGCCCATACATCTAGTTGTTCTTTTGTATAATCTTTCGCAATTACTGTGTGGACTGTATTATAAAATAGCTCTGTAATTTCTTTGCAGCCGGATATCTGATATTCTCTGACAAGCATTTTTTATCTCCTCAAATCCCAATTTGTTATTTTTAACAACATAAACATTATATCATACTGATCAAAATAATTCTATATTACCAACAATTAAAACAAGCCCAACTGAACCAATGTCATGATGCTGGGTACAAAATTACCAATTAAAGAAATAAAAATATGTAAACAATTTAAAACAAAAACAATTTGCTACAGCGAATAATCCAGCCTTTCGCCTAAGGCGAATTTAAAATAGGCTGGATTTCTTGAATTTCCACAATAAATTTGGTAAAATACTTTATATAACTGAGCTTATAACCTATCCTCAATTATTCACAATATCTTATAACAGGTGTTTGGGAAAGGATGTTTATATGAATTATTCCAAAAAAAATATACAAAAAAAACAAAAACAATTACGCTCTGCATCTCCTAAGATGCGTTCAAAATTCAATGTATGGATGTTGCGAATCGTGATTATAGGTACATTGGCAATTGCTATTATTGCTGGATATGGAGGGTATGGTCTTGTTCTTGGTATAATTGATAATACCCCTGAAATTGATTTTGACAATATTGAGCCAGAAGCCTTTGCCTCTACTGTGTATGACAATAAAGGCAAAGAAATCTACAAATTAGTAGGTTCCAATGCCAACCGTATATCTGTTTCCTTGTCCAAGATTCCAGAAAACTTAAAAAATGCATTTATTGCAATTGAGGACGAGCGTTTCTATAGTCATGAAGGTATTGATATTAAAGGTATTGTCCGTGTATCTATTGCAGGTGTAGCAAGTGGTTCCTTAAACCAAGGTGCTAGTACAATTACACAACAGCTTTTAAAAAATATCATATTCTCAGGTGGTAATGAATCTACGATGGCAGATAAGATCCAACGTAAGATTCAGGAACAATATCTAGCAATACAGTTAGAAAAAAATGTATCCAAAGAAACTATTTTAGAAAACTACTTAAACACTATTAACCTAGGTCAGAATACTCTTGGTGTACAAGCTGCTTCCAAACGCTATTTCGACAAAGATGTAAGTAAACTTACTCTGTCAGAATGTGCTGTAATAGCTGGAATTACCAAGAATCCTTCTGCACTTAACCCCATCAGTTATCCAGAAGATAATTCCCATCGTAGAGAAGATGTACTAGACAAGATGCTCTCTCTTGATATGATTACAAAAGATCAATATGATGAAGCACTTGCAGATGATGTATACACCAGAATTCAAAAAGTAAATAAAAAGAAAACAAAAGTCAGCAATGTTGTCACCTCCTATTTTACAGATGCAGTAATTGAGGAAGTCTTATCTGATTTACAAAAGGAATTAGGATATACTAAATCCCAGGCAACAAACCTATTGTACCGTGGAGGTCTTAGTATCTATACTACTCAGGACAAAAAAATGCAGAAAATTTGTGATTCTGTTATTGCAGATACTTCCCTATATCCTTTCTCAGCAGAATATGCCCTGACTTATCGTCTCACTGTAACAAATAAAAATGGAAAAACAACAAATTATGATGAGCAGACCTTAGAAGCATATTTTAAAAAATCCAATTCTTCTTTTGACTTATTGTTTTCTACAGAAAAAGAAGCTGAAAATTATGCAAAACAATATCAAAAACATATTGTTAAAAAAGGTGACACCATAGATGGTGAAGTAATCAATACTTCTATCCAGCCACAGATATCCTTTGTTTTAATGGATCAATCTACTGGCGAAGTAAAAGCATTAGTAGGTGGACGAGGTCAGAAAATTGCCAGCAGAACATTAAATCGTGCCACTTCTACAGTACGCCAGCCCGGATCTACATTTAAGGTACTTTCTGCATACCTGCCTGCTATTGATGCTGGTGGTATGACCCTTGCTACTGTTCAAGACGATGCAGAATACTATTATCCAGGAACTGGGAAAAAAGTAAAAAACTGGTATAGCAGCGGATATCGTGGTCTTTCTACTCTTCGCGAAGGAATCCGGGAATCCATGAATGTAGTAACTGTAAAAACTTTAGCAGATGTCACACCACAAGTTGGTTTTAAATATCTAAAAAAATTAGGATTTACTACTTTAATTGGTGATACCTCCCTTCCAGCAAATGATGTAAACTTATCCACTGCATTAGGAGGTTTGACACATGGTGTAACGAATTTAGAAGCTACGGCTGCTTATGCATCTATTGCTAATGCAGGCAAATACAACAAACCAATTTTGTATACAAAAATTTTAGACCACGATGGAAATTTATTATTAGACAAAACACCTAAGCCAAAACAGGTTATGAAAGAATCTACAGCATTCTTATTAACCAGTGCAATGAAGGATGTTGTTACATCAGGTACTGGTACACTCGCCAAATTAACCACAACCTCTATGCCTGTAGCCGGAAAAACTGGAACTACTACTAAAAACGTAGATGCATGGTTTATTGGATATACACCTTATTATACTGCTGGTATCTGGGGTGGTTATGATAATAACAAATCCCAAAGCAATACTTCTTATCACAAAGTAATTTGGCGGAAGATTATGGAACAAATTCATAGTGGATTAAAAGTAAAAGAGTTTCATGGACCTTCCTCTATTGTGTCTGCAAGTATATGTACAAAATCTGGATTACTTGCTTCCTCGGAATGCTCCCAAGCAGCAGGAGGCTCTACAGTGCGAACCGAATATTTTGCTGGTTCTGCTCCAACGAAACATTGTGACCGTCATATAAGTGTACAGATTTGTAGTATATCTGGACAATTAGCAGGTCCTTATTGCCCTGCTAATTGTATTGTCACCAAATCTTTCTTACTGAAAGACGAAACAGGCACTACTGCTGATACTCCTTATGTAATTTCTAAGAAAGGAAGTACAACAAAATGTACCACTCACAATAGTTCTACAGCAATAGAACCTAATTCAGAAAAAGAACCTAAAAACAGCAGTAAGCCTGCAAATACGCAAAAAACTTCTGCTCCTTCAAAACCTAATAAACAAAATCCAAATATTAGTACAACTACAACTGTTGAACCATCAGCCTATACCAAACCACAACCATAAGAGGAGATTTCTAACATGAAAAATACAAAATATTTTGGTTTTGTAGGTCTTGGATTAATCGGAGGTTCCATCGCAAGGAACCTCCGAAAATTATATCCAGATTCTACAATTCTTGCTTATTATTACAACAAAGAAAAAATTAACCCAGAACTTTTACTGGCAAAAGAAGAAGGTGTTATTGATGATATTGTAACCAATTTTACAGAAGGTTTCTCCCAATGTGATATCATTTTCTTGTGTGCCCCTGTTTTAAAGAATATATACTATCTTCCTGAATTAAAAAAAATCATGAAATCCGACTGTATTTTAACGGATGTAGGAAGTGTCAAGGGAAATATTCATGATGCTGTCAAAAAAGAAAATATGGAAGCCTTTTTTATTGGCGGTCATCCTATGGCAGGTTCTGAAAAGACTGGCTACGGAAACTCCACCTTATCACTTTTGGAAAATGCTTTCTATGTTTTAACTCCTACTGTCCATACACCAGATACACATATAGATACTATGCAAAAACTAGTTAAAAACATTGGAGCCATACCAATCATTTTACCAGCAAAAGACCATGATAATGTAACTGCTGCAATCAGTCATGTACCTCACATTATTGCAGCTACATTAGTGAATATGGTACAAGATCATGATGATTCAAAGGAACATATGCGTGCTTTGGCAGCAGGAGGTTTTAAAGACATTACACGTATTGCTTCTTCCTCACCGGTTATGTGGGAAAACATTTGTCTCACAAATCCGGAAAGCATTATCTCCTTTCTGCGTATATTCAATGATTATATTCAGCAAACAATTACCGCAATTGAGCAAAATAACAGTAAATATTTGCTGGATTATTTTAATCGGTCTAAAAATTACCGGGACAGTATTCCAAATAAATCGGTAGGTATCCTTGAACCTGTTTATCAAATTCTTGTAGATGTTTTAGATGAAAAGGGAACTATTGCTACTGTTTCAACTATTCTCGCCAGCCATGACATAAGCATTAAAAATATTGGCATCATTCATAATCGGGAATTTACACAAGGTGTACTCCATATAGAATTTTATGGGGAAGAGGCATGTATAAATGCCATATCTGTACTAAAAGATTATAATTATGAAATATATAACTGCTCAGAACCATAAGCAGTTGTAATTCTCTCATAATATATGAAATTTCAAAACTATTTCAACTATGTACTCTCATAAACATCTAATATGTGTAACCGTTCAGCCTAAAGACTGCCTCTGGCGACACAACCATATATAGAAAGGAACTTATACTTATGATATTTCAAAAAGTTAATGCCTTAAAAGGCGAAATCACAATTCCAGGAGATAAATCTATATCTCATCGTGCAATTATGCTTGGTTCACTTGCAGAAGGAACCACCGAAATTTCCAACTTTTTACAAGGTGCAGATTGCCTTTCCACTATGGAATGTTTCCAAAATATGGGCATCCATATAGAAAATAAAAATGGCACCATTACCATTCATGGCAATGGTCTTCATGGTTTAAAACAGCCAAAAGACACTTTAGATGTGGGAAATAGTGGTACTACTACCAGACTTATGTCTGGTATATTAGCTGCCCAGAATTTTACCTGCACCCTAAATGGTGATGCTTCTATCCAAAAACGCCCTATGGGACGTATTATCACTCCTTTATCACAAATGGGAGCAGATATTATTAGCATAAAGGACAATGGATGTGCACCTTTAAAGATAACAGGAAAACCACTTCATGGTATTCACTATAATTCCCCAGTTGCTTCTGCACAGGTAAAATCCTCGATCTTATTAGCTGGACTATTTGCAGATGGAGACACCTCTGTTACAGAACCTTATGTTTCCAGAAACCACACAGAGCTTATGTTCCGTTACTTTGGAGTAGATATATCCACCAAAAAGACTACTGCTACTATTTCTCCTGCAGCCAAACTAACAGGCCAAAAAATTGTAGTACCAGGAGACATTTCTTCTGCTGCATATTTTATTGCTGCTGGACTTCTAATTCCTAATTCAGAATTGGTAATTAAAAATGTTGGTACAAATCCAACCCGTGATGGTATTTTAAAAGTGTGTGAAGCTATGGGAGCCTCCATTTCTTATGAAAACAAGCAAGAAATCAGCGGAGAACCAACAGCCGATTTAGTTGTAAAAACAAGCTGTCTAAAGGGAACAACCATTGGTGGAAGTATTATTCCTACTCTAATTGATGAGATACCTATTATTGCCATCTTAGCATGTTTTGCAGAGGGAACTACAGTTATCAAAGATGCTCAGGAATTGAAAGTAAAAGAATCCAACCGAATCGATGTAATGGTAGAAAATTTAAAGAAAATGGGAGCTGATATTACTGCTACCGATGATGGTATGGTTATTCATGGAGGCAAACCATTACATGGTGCCGAAATTGACAGTAAACTAGATCATCGTATTGCTATGTCTTTTGCTATTGCGGGGCTATGTTCTGAGGGTAAAACAAAGATTATAGGTGCAGATTGTGTGAATATTTCTTTCCCATCTTTCTATCAGGATTTAGATAATTTAATAGATAACTAGAGATTATTCATAACATTCAAGCTAATCTTAAATATGGGGGCTGTTGACTTTTTAATGCAACAGTCCCCATACTTCATATATCAATCAACTTTCATTTATAGTAATGTTGCCGTAACTGTTCATGGTTCTGAACAGTTACATGCTGCCTAATATAGCATGATCATTTACTTGGATTTATAAACATTGCATCTCCAAAAGAAAAAAAACGGTATCTTTCTTCCACTGCCTCTTTGTATGCTTCCAAAATATGTTCTTTTCCTGCCAATGCAGAAACTAACATAAGTAAAGTAGATTCAGGCAAATGAAAATTGGTAATTAGTCCATCTAGGACTTTGAATTGATATCCTGGATATATAAAAATGTCGGTATCACCACTACAAGGAGATAAAAATCCCCTCTCATCTGCCGCCGATTCAATCGTTCTACAACTTGTGGTTCCTACACAAATAACACGTCCTCCCGCCTTTTTAGTAGCATTAATTATGTCCGCGGCTTCCTTATTAACTTGATAAAATTCTGAATGCATGTGATGTTCCAACACATTTTCCACCTTTACTGGACGGAAAGTTCCCAGCCCAACATGTAAAGTAACATAAGCAATGGACACTCCCATATCTTCAATTTCTTTTAACAACTCTTTCGTAAAATGCAATCCTGCAGTAGGTGCAGCCGCAGAACCTTCATACTTAGCATATACCGTCTGATAACGGTTCTTATCCTGTAATTGATGAGTAATATATGGTGGCAATGGCATTTGTCCTAACTGGTCAAGTATCTCCTCAAATATCCCATCATACATAAACTGGACATACCGATTTCCTTCCTCTCCTACAGAAAGCACCTTACACTTTAATAATCCATTACCAAAAGAAACTATGGTTCCAGGTTTTGCCTTTTTCCCTGGTTTTACCAAAGTCTCCCAAACATCATTTTCGCCTCTTTTTAATAGCAAAAGTTCTATCTTTGCACCTGTTTCTTCCTTTTCTCCAATCAATCGTGCTGGGATTACCTTTGTATTGTTTAATACTAAACAATCCCCCTGCCGAAGATAATTCTTAATATCAAAAAAATGTCTATGTTCCGTCTTTCCTGTTATTTTATCCAAAACCAGAAGTCTGGAACTGGAACGATCCTCTAATGGATCCTGTGCAATTAACTCCTGTGGTAAATCAAAATAAAAATCTTTTGTCTGCATTTTATGCAATCCTCTTTTCTTTTTTCTATTGACTTTAAACCCATCCATCTTATAATTTCGCCAAAAGCCAACGAAAATATTATAAATGAGTTTCTATGCAATGTAAAGCACTGTTAAAAATATCAAGTTGTTCACTAAATCTCCAATAATTGCCGAATATTTAACTGCCCCCACCCTTGTACCTGATGTGGATATCCAAGGTCAACAACCGTTTGTTTTAACCGGATCTTTACTTCCCTGTTTGTCATCTCAGGATATTTTCCGAGAAGAAGTGCCACTGCTCCTGTAACCATAGGCGTTGACATGGAAGTCCCACTTTTTATCGTATAATATTTATTTCCTACCAGATTCTTTTTTCCCCCAAACATTGTGTTATGATTCCAAAATGCATTACAACTTATAATATTACTGCCAGGTGCTACAAAATCTGGCTTTTTAATGCATAAACTTGTAGGTCCTCTTCCAGAATAATCTTTGGTACTTTTTCCATTTAACCATATTTCCTGATCATCATCGCAAGCTCCAACTGTAATTACTTTTCTGCTATTTCCTGGTGCTCCAATACTTCCTGGCGCAGGTCCATTATTTCCAGCAGCTACACATACTACAATACCTCTGTCCCATAAAGCATTTACCCCTTGTACCAGCTCAGAATCTTCCCTATTTTGTTCCTCTCTTCCTGTACCAATGGAAATATTTGCCACCCGTATTCCATAGCGATACTGGTTTTTCAACACCCAGTCAATCCCTTTTAATACATCTTCTATATTCCCATTACCTTTATGATTCAATATTTTTACAATAATCAATCTGCTCTCTGGAGCTACACCGCAATATTTTCCATAAGATGCTGTTCCATTTCCACTGGCTATTCCAGCTACATGGGTTCCATGCCCATTATCATCATAACACGCTATACGGTCATTCACACAATCATAAAACGCTGTAATTTTGCCCACATATTTAAAATCGGGATGTTCTGCAACAAGCCCTGTATCAAAGCATACAATCCCTACTGATTTTCCCCGCATGCCCCTTTGGTGTGCCCAGCTCTGTTCAATAATATTTCCTGCCCGTTCCATCACTCTCACTCCCAGAAACAATTGCTGTATTTTATCTTATTATATTCAGTCTAAAAATAATGGTACAATACACTTAGACAAAAATTCTTAACAGTTCGTAAACATGTACAATTGTGTTTAAGCCCATAATAATTCACTTTATTCTTACAAAACTCATAGTAAATACATGTTTCTACCTAAGCAGTTACAAAAATTTTTATAAAAAAATAAAAAAGTTGGAAAGCAGTCAAGCCTCTCCACATAGAATAGCAGTGTAAAAAAAATTTTGGAGGCTCAATATGAGTGATTTAGCAGCAACAAATTGTAACACAGGATGCGGATGTGGAAGTGAAGGTGGATGTAGCTGGATTATCATTATTTTACTTCTTTTAACCTGCTGCAATGGAAATGGTTCTTTTGGCGGCGGATGCGGAAATGGATGCGGAGGCGGAAGCGACTGCAGTTGCATCATCTTAATTTTACTTATCCTTTGCTGTTGTGGTAATGGCAATTCCTTCTTCTAAAATTGCCACCATATAAGCAAATACAATCTTTTTAACAGGCAGTAAAAATACTGCCTGCGATTTACCAGAAAGACTGTATAAGACTACTGCATGGATTGCTACAGACTGTGCAGTAGTCTTTTTTATAAGCATGCTTTATTTTATTATTTCTTGTGTTTTATTGCATTCCACTCCTCCTTTTTTATTTGCTCCCATTCTCTTTTCCGTCCTTGGTAATAATTTCTGCACTCCATACATTCTGTATCAATCTCATAAATGGTATTTTCATCTATAATAACAATACCATCTTCTTTCTCTTTCATGGAAACACCCCCTTTCTATATATCTTATGTTTTTTCTTGATAAGTGTCCATCTTTACTTGCAACCTGTTTTTGTTTTCGATATAATGATTAATAGATAACAAAGTTACTGTTTGCACTATAGGTGTGAACAGTAACATAACAAAAGAAAGGTTGTGTAAAATAATGTCAGGCTCAATTTATGGAAATTTATTCCGAATTTCTACTTGGGGAGAATCTCACGGCAAAGGAATTGGGGTTGTAGTAGATGGCTGTCCTGCTGGTTTATATTTATCTGAAGAATTAATTCAGCCATATTTAGATAGAAGAAAACCTGGAGAAACCAAATATTCTACTCCAAGAAAAGAAAGCGATACAGTAGAGATTCTTTCTGGTGTCTTTGATGGAAGGACTACTGGAACTCCAATCTCTATGATTGTTTATAATAAAACACAGCGTTCCAAAGACTATAGTGAAATTGCAAGCTACTATCGTCCTGGACATGCTGATTATACTTTCGATCAAAAGTATGGATTCCGTGATTATCGTGGCGGCGGACGTTCTTCTGGAAGGGAAACCATTGCCCGGGTTGCTGGTGGTGCCATTGCATCTCTAATCTTAAAAACAATTGGAATTGAAGTTAATGCATATACCAAATCCATAGGACCAATTACCATAGACTATGGAAAATGCACGAAAGAAAATGTTATGAAAAGTCCTCTTTATATGCCCGATTTAGATGCCTCGCTTCAGGCAGAAAACTTTCTTACTAGTACCATGCAAAATAAAGATTCTGCTGGTGGTATTGTAGAATGTATTGTAAGCGGTATGCCTGCAGGAATAGGCGAAACCGTTTTTGAAAAATTAGATGCAAATCTTGCAAAAGGTGTTATGTCTATTGGTGCAGTAAAAGGTGTGGAAATTGGTGCAGGATTCCAAGCAGCTTCTATGACTGGTTCCCAAAATAATGACAATTTCTTTATAGCTGATTCCCATGTGCAAAAACAAACGAATCATGCTGGTGGTATTCTTGGCGGTTTAAGTGATGGTTCCGAAATCATTCTTCGTGCAGCCTTTAAACCAACTCCATCTATTAACTATACACAGCACACATTTAATATAAAGGGTGAAAACATTGATATTAATGTTAAGGGAAGACACGATCCTATTATTGTCCCAAGGGCTGTTGTAGTTGTAGAATCTATGGTTGCCATGACACTTCTTGATATGCTTTTTGCTAATATGTGTACAAGAATGGATAAATTTACAAACTTTTATTGTAAATAAAAAAATGTACCCATTTAGACATTATTATTCATATATTGCATTTCTGAATAAGTAAAAATCCCTTTATGGCAATTCGATAATCAAATCTGCCATAAAGGGATTTTTTACTTCCAATGATTTTATGATGTACATTTAACAGATTTTTAACTATCCAGAACCCTAAACAGTTATCGGATTTTTTCTGTTAAACCTAGCTTTTTCTGTACTTTTCTTAAAGTCTTGTTCGCAAAATATTGTGCCTTTTCATCATTTTCCTTTATCATACGATCGATATAAGACTTATCCTTCTCTAACTCTGCCATTCTATCCTGTAGTGGCTTTAGAACAGAAACAACAGCTTCTCCAACAGCCATCTTAAAGTCCCCATATCCTTTGCCATCAAACTCTTTTTCAATCTCTTCTTTTTTCTTTCCTGTAGTTGCTGTATAAATATCCATAAGATTGCAGATTCCTGGTTTATCCTCTGCATAACGAATCTCATTTCCGGAATCTGTAACTGCCCGCTTAAATTTACGGATAATCGTATCTGCATCATCTAATAAATAAATACTTGCATTTGGATTTTCATCAGATTTTGACATTTTCTTTGCTGGATCTTGCAGACTCATTATTTTAGCACCAGTTTTGCCTACATATCCCTCTGGAATAGTAAATACATCTCCATAAATATGATTAAAACGTTCTGCAATATCTCTTGTTATCTCAAGATGCTGCATCTGATCCACTCCAACTGGTACTACGTCTGCCTGATATAGCAAAATATCGGCCGCCATAAGTACTGGATATGTAAATAACCCTGCATTAATATTATCTGCATGTTTTGCTGATTTATCCTTAAACTGTGTCATACGGTTTAATTCTCCCATATAAGTAAAACAATTTAATAACCATGCCAATTCTGCATGTGCAGAAACATGAGACTGAAAATATATACAATTCATCTCAGGATTCAATCCTGCTGCTACATATAAAGTATATAAAGAACGTGCTCTCTTACGGAATTCTGGTGGATTCTGTCTTACTGTTAAAGAATGTAAGTCCATAACTCCATAAAAACATTCATATTCTTCATTTAAGGTAATCCAATTTTTTAAAGCCCCCAAATAGTTACCAAGTGTTAAATTCCCCGTTGCCTGCATACCACTATATAATACTTTTTTATCTCCAATCATATCTATATCTATCCTCCTAAATCACGATTCCATTTGCGTTACTGTTCACACCTACGGTGCAAACAATAACGGAATCCAGCCTATTTGCTACAATATAGTTTAACATATTCCCAACCTATAGTCAAAATTAAATTATCATGTTATAATGTATATCGTTAGTTACATTGATATTTGATAAAACTACTTGTATAATTATCAATATCATTACACTAGATTTTAATTACAAAAAGGAGGCATTATGGCATGAAGCCAATTATTAGCTTTACAATTAATCATTTAAAACTTCTTCCTGGAATCTATGTATCCAGAAAAGACACCATTGGTGCTGAAACCATCACTACTTTTGATATCCGCATGACTCGTCCTAATTATGAACCAGTTATGAATACTGCCGAGATACATACCATAGAACATCTTGCTGCCACTTTTCTTCGTAATCATTCCATATATGCTGACAAAACCATTTACTTTGGACCAATGGGCTGCCGTACTGGATTTTACCTTTTGCTAGCTGGTGATTACACCTCCAGAGATATTGTTCCATTAATAATTGAATTATTCACTTTTATCCGGGACTTTGAAGGTGAAGTTCCAGGAGCTGCCCCATTCAATTGTGGCAATTATCTGGATATGAATCTCCCTATGGCGAAATTTCTTGCAGGTAAATTCTTAGATGAAGTTTTAGCTAATATTGATGATACACATTTAGAATATCCTGAGTAAATATGCAACTAAAAACATATATTTTTTGTATACTTTGTAAAAGATGTAATATTTTAATATGATATATCAATTTTTTTTACAAGTGATAATTGATTATACTATAGAAATATGATTTTGACTTACTATTTTTCCAGATCACCTTTTCATAAAATGAAAAGGTGGTCTTTTTTCTTTTCTATGCACATATAGTATATTACAATAAAAAGAAAGAAAAGAGGGAATCTATGGCGTCTTCTGAAACAACTTCCAACTATAAACATATTGCTGATTTGATGCATGCTGCCATTCCTTATGTCAATGTAAATCAAAGAGCCAGAATGGAAATGCTCATAAAGGCAAGTGAATTTGTAGATTCATTCCAATTTACCCAATCACCAGAATTATCTGCATGTGATATTTCTGATGAAACAGTGGACTATGAAGCCTTACTTCAAAGTTTACAAGAAGTATGTACATCAAAGGAATTAGAGTTGGTAAATACCATGCTAAATTTTTTAAAAACCCAGAAAATTTACCAAACCTACCAAAGTATGCGGGAGTTTCTGCCTGCTGGAGAAAGCAGTACTTTCACATTAAACAAACTGCTTCCTCTTATTGAAAACTTTTTTGAAGCCCATCAAAATAATAGTACAGAAAGGATTATTACCACATGAACACATTGAATTGGACAAACAATCCGGCATGGAATGCTCTTTCCTCGGAAAAAAAAGAAATTCTACAGAATTTAGTTTCACAAACTAGAGGTCTTCCACCAAGCCAGGCACTGCCGCATCTTCTTCAGGCACAAAGCCGTCTGCGTGAAAAAAATCTTTCCTTTACATCAGAGGAAACAGATTTACTTTTGCAGGTGTTTAGTTCAGGACTTTCCCCAAAAGAAAAGGCAACCTTTGAAACATTACGACATTTTGTAAAAAGCTAATAAAGGGACTATTGCACTAAATATTGAATATACAGGATATAGTATTAAGTTTAAGCTAAATTCTACTATATCTTGTATATATTTTTTAGTGCGACAGTCCCTTTATTGTTCAAATTCGTAACTGTTCAAAACCATGAACATCTACATTTAAGCCCATAATATATCGTCTTTGACTAGGAGGCTTAAAATTATTAACTTTATATTTTTATGAAACACGCAGTAAATGCGTGTTTCTACCAAAATAATTACTCAAACTCTACTATTACGTAGTATCCTCTGTCATTATGCTTAATATCCTTTACCACGCCTTCTAAGTTAGTCAACCGGTCTCCTACACTTACACAACCAGACATGGCCACAGCAGGCTTAATAATATAATGGTAATTTGCGGGGCAGGACCGTTCAATTACTTCTACTCTCTGCCCAATCTCCACCAGATTTTGCCGTTCCATTTTAAATTCCATTTCCCGCATTATATCACCTTATTTTAGTTTAGAATTACTTCATAACAATATTTACAATTCTTCCTGGAACATAAATTTCTTTTACAATGTTTCCAGTAAGCTTATCCGCAATCACTTCTTTTGCTTTTGCAATTACAGAATCTTTTGCTTCATTTACATCAATAGAAACCGTTCCCTTTGTCTTACCATTTATCTGAATAGCAATTTCAATTGTATCATCCTTCATGGCTTCTTCATCATATTCTGGCCATGACTGTTGGAATACTCCGCCATCCTTGCCAAGCTGTTCCCATAACTCTGCAGAAACATGAGGAGCAAAAGGTGCTAATAGTATTATAGCACTGCTGAGGGTTTCTAGGTCTATTCCTCCCTCTTTCTTCGCAAGATCGATAAACTTATTGTTGTATTCCATAAATCCACTGATAACTGTATTTAAACTAAAACTTTCCAAACGTGCAGTAATATCATGTATCATTCTATGACGCAGCTTAATCATTTCATCAGTCGCTGTTACATTCGTCTCTTTGCTATCCATGACTAATTTCCAGAAACGATTGATAAAGCGGTATACACCTTCTATTCCTCTGTCATCCCATTCTGAATCCAATTCTGGTGGTCCAACAAACAATTCATAAAGTCTTAATGCATCACAACCATAATCTCTTACTAAATCATCTGGTGAAACTACATTTCCTTTTGATTTACTCATCTTAATACCATTCTTACCAGTTATCATACCTTGGTTAAATAACTTCTTGAACGGCTCTTCAAAATCTACTACTCCAATATCATATAAGAACTTGGTATAGAAACGGGAATATAATAAATGCAATACCGCATGCTCTACACCACCAATGTACATATCCACTGGTAAGTATTTGCTGGCTTTTTCTTTAGAAACCAGTTGTTCGTTATTCTTATTATCCACATAACGAAGGAAATACCAAGAGGAACCAGCCCACTGTGGCATAGTATTAGTCTCTCTCTTCGCAGGTCCCTTACAGCATGGGCAAGTTGTATTTACCCAGTCGGTAATGTCTGCTAATGGGGATTCTCCTGTTCCTGTAGGCTGATAACTTTCTACTTCTGGAAGTAATAATGGTAATTCTTCCTCTGGAACTGGTACTGCACCACATTTTTCACAATGTACAATCGGAATTGGTTCTCCCCAGTAACGTTGTCTTGAAAATACCCAATCTCTTAACTTGTAATTGGTTGTCTTCTTTCCAATACCCTGTTTCTCAATCATTTCTGGTGCTTCCTGTTTTAATTTTGCAGAATCCCAGCCTGTCCACTCTCCAGAGTTAATCACTGTACCTGATTCCGTGTATGCCTCAGTAAGATTTGGATTCTCCTTTCCATCAGGAGAAATTACCTGGATAATTGGAATATGAAACTTCGTAGCAAACTCAAAATCACGTTCATCATGAGCAGGTACACACATAATTGCTCCTGTACCATAGTCTGCCAATACATAATCGGATAACCAGATAGGAACTTTCGCTCCATTTATTGGGTTTATTGCATAAGAACCTGTAAACACACCTGTCTTTTCTTTATCCTGTAAACGATCAACGGAAGATTTTAAAGATGACTGATAAATGTAATCTTCTACTGCTGCCTTTGTTTCTTCTGTTGCTAAATCCTTTGCCATAGCATGTTCTGGTGCAAGTACCATAAAAGTTGCACCATATAAAGTATCTGGTCTTGTGGTATAAACAGTAATTGCTTTATCTGTTCCCTCTACTTTAAAATCTACTTCTGCTCCATGACTTTTACCAATCCAGTCTGCTTGCATTTTCTTAACTTTTTCCGGCCAATCCAATTTGTCCAGATCTGCTAATAATCTATCTGCATATTTAGTAATACGAAGCATCCACTGTTTTAAGTTTTTCTTCGTTACATCCGCTCCACAACGCTCACATTTTCCATTCACTACTTCTTCATTGGCAAGACCAGTCTTACAAGAAGGACACCAGTTAATTGGCATCTCTTTTTCATAAGCCAGACCTTCCTTAAACATCTTTACAAAAATCCATTGCGTCCATTTATAGAAATTTGGATCAGTAGTATTTACTTCCATATCCCAATCATAAACCGCTTCAATTTCTTTAATCTGTCTCTTAATATTTGCAACGTTTTCTGCCGTAGACTTTTCTGGATGCACACCCATTTTAATAGCATAATTCTCTGCTGGAAGTCCGAATGCATCCCATCCCATTGGATGAATAATGTAGTGTCCCTGAAGCATTTTATAACGGCTCCATACATCACTAATCACATATCCCCGCCAGTGTCCTACATGCAGTCCATTTCCTGATGGATAAGGAAACATATCCAGACAATAGTATTTCTCTTTCTTGCCATCATCTACATTAACTGGATTCTCTTCCCAATAGGTTCTCCATTTCTTTTCTACTTCTTTATGATTATATATTGTTGACATTTTCTCAACCTCCTCGTTGTTTTACCCATACCTTTAATCATAACAATCTAAAAGAATTGTGTCAACTATTTGCCAGAACTTTTTACTACTTAGTAAATCACTTCCTGCAAAAATAACCCCTTTGCATCTGCAATTTCTGGCTCTATCTTACACTCTCTGCCTTCTACCAAATCTTTCACCTGCTCCAAAGCAAGTTCACCTCTTCCCACCTGCAGCAACACTCCCACAATGGTTCTTGCAAAAAATGGCCAGAAATCATCCGCCTGAATAGTAATACTCATTTCATCCACTCCCACATAAATATCAAGCTCACATATCCATCTTTCTGTGGATTTTTTCATACGTTTGTTGTTTGCAAATGCTTTAAAATCATGTTTCCCAAGAAGAATTTTTGCTGCATCCCTCATTTTTAATCCATCTAACTTTTTAAAACTATAGTATTGGTATTTTCTTTGAAACACAGATGGTACATCCTCCATAGAAATCTTATACTCAAATTGAAAAGATTTCGCATGAAAACTGCTGTGGAATCTTTCATCCACTTCTTCTACTTCCAATACTGCAATATCCATTGGCAGAAAACGGTTAAGATAATGTTTAATTTCATAAGTTTTCATCCTACTGTTTGTCTTAAAATTAGCAACCTGCTGATAAGCATGCACTCCCGCTTCTGTACGGATGGCACCAATGATTTCTATCTTTTCCCCCTCCATCTTTTCTAAAACATTTTCTATTCGTTCCATTATGGTATCACTTTTACCTTTTCCTTTTTGTTTCTGCCAGCCAGCATAACGAGAACCATCATATTCTATCAATAATTTTATATTTCTCATAAGCTCCTCCTTTTCAAAAATTATATATTAAAAAATTTTTCACAGCCTTAGGATTAGGATACATTAAGGCTTAGTTATTTAATCTTTTGTATCCGGTTTAAAATTTTTACATGAGGTTTGATAATATTATAATAAACCATTCCTTTTTCTTTACCATATTTTTCTAACAACGTTGCACGAAATGTATTCAAATTTCCTCTTTTTTCTTTCGCATCATATACAAAATTTGAAAAATTCTTTGGATATTCTTCCTCTACAGTTTCCTGTGCAAATACTAATTGACAATATACTTTAAATTTCTCTTTTTCTTTCATATTTTTCTTAATCATATAATCCGAGATATCCTCTTTAATTTGTTGATAAACTTCTTTCCCCTTTTCATCTCCTAAAAAAATAATAAGTGCATTATGAAAATCTGGTATATTGGTCTTTCCAATACATGATAACAAATTATAAATTAGTTCTTCTAGTTTATCAAACTCTTCTTTTTCTTCTATTTCTATATTTTCTTTTAAATCATTCTCTTCTTCTTTAACTATTTCTGAATTTGCCACTAATATATTAGGTTCTAACAGTTCTTCCTTCTCTATTTCTGTCTCTCCAACAACTTCTTTTGTTTCCTGCTCTACCTGTTTTTCTGACAAATCCTTTTCTTTTTTCTTATTCTCTGCTTTAAATTGCGTTAATAACATCTGGCAGAATTTTACATTATAACGCTTCACCATTCTCCCTTGTGTCTTCCAATAGCGGACTGCTGCATCAAATCCAGTATCATTCGTTACCACTACATATTCTGTTTCATCATGATTATTTCCAATTCGGTAACCAAGTTCCGTTACCAATTGAAAATCCAAAGCATTCTGCCCTTCTACGCATTTTATAAAAACAATTTCTCTGTCTGTCTCCATTAATTTCCGTATATTCTCATAACTCATATAAGGAGATTTTTGTGTATAAAATACTACTATCTCATCTTGTGGTTTTGCAAATTCCATAATATGAGTCACCCAAACATCTCCAACATTTTCACTATCAATTAAATATACTTTCTTTCCATCTGTCACTTCCATAATATTCTCCTTTGTTGTTAAAAACTAAGTCCTAGTTATTCATGTTCTATTTGCAGCCTGCAATCAAATACTTCCATGTCTACCTGCCATATCATATACCTGCAATTGATATCAATTTACCCATTAAATATGACAAGACTATAAATAATCTCAGTTAAATATGTAATACAAAAAATTTTTTAACTGGTATTCTTCTTTACCAGATAATACTTTATCTATCTTATTGAGATTTAAATCAGAATGTTCCAACTCTCTGGAATATTGATATGCATAACCTATCCAGTCCGAAAGCTCCATCTTCTTATGACAGAACAACCATTCCAAAAATAGCATCTCTTCTATAGCAAATAAACTAAAAAATGACATTTTTACTTTAGAATAAGGCTTCTTATCATATACCGATCCACAATAATAAGTAAAAAGAAAATATACTATAATCTGTTCTTCTATCCGTTCCCAATTTAACTGTTCCTCTTCCAGCTTCCAATGTATCCTTCTAAATTCAAGGACACCTTTTCTATAATCTTCAACATTTATCTCTCTAAGTTTTCTTTCAGCTTTTTGAATCCATATCCCCCATTCTTTTTTTCGTATCTCTAACTGACCTAATAATGCAAAGATATTTTGTGCAAACTCCAATCTTTTCATTATATTTCCTTGATATTCTCTCTCTTTTTTTTCAATAAAATCTATAGCTCTTTTGCTTTTATATTTTTCCACAAGTGAATCTATAGAAAATATTTTCTTATTTCGTATTCTTCTTTGTACATCATGACCGAATCCAAGCAGCATTGCATTTCGCCATTTCATTGGAATCTTACGGTTTTGAACAATACTAAACATAACCTCTCTGGTATCGGTAAGCTTTGTAAAAAGTAGATAATCAAAGTCTTCATATTCCTCCATTTCTCCTTTTAGCTTTTTTGAGAAGAATTTTACTGGTTCTTTTTTTTCTAAAATAAGTTTTGCCACAATAGGACAAGATAGAGATAAAGAAACTTCCCGCAAAGATTCAAATTCTTCTATATGTCTTGGGTATAAACTGCAAGTACGGCAGAGTTTATCCTTCCCAATCTCTTCATAAATATCACATAAATTTTGATCATTTAGAAAAGCACAACGGCCTTCATACTGTTTAAAAACGCCTTTCTTCCAATCAATTTCATTTCTCAGCCGGTTTCCAAAAATCCCCTTTTCCTTTTTATATCTTTTCTTAGATTTTTCATCTATTACAATCTGCCAACCAGCACAGCAGGTTTCTGGACACTCTTCCCCTGCACAAGAAAAATCTTTATAATAATCTGGCATAATGTACTCCATAAATTTCCTCCTTGTATACAGATAAAACACTATGATTCATCCTGCAAACTTTTTACCCATGCTATCTCTTTCGCATAACCATCATCTTCATTTGGTGTCTCTAAAATAAAAGGTTTGCCAGCAAGTTTGGGATGAAGAGCAATTTTTCTCAATGCCTCTATTCCAATCTTCCCCATTCCCAATTTCTCATGTCTGTCTTTGTGGCTGCCTCTTTCATTCATACTATCATTAAAATGAATTGCATATAAATGTTTCAATCCGATTATTCGGTCAAATTCTTGCAATACCCCATCTAAATCGTTGACAATATCATAACCTCCATCCCAGACATGGCAAGTATCCAAACATACACCCAGTTTATCCTTTCTCTCAACTAAATCCATAATGGCTTTTAATTCTTCAAAACTTCCTCCTATCTCTGTTCCTTTTCCTGCCATGGTTTCTAATAAGACTATAGTATTTTGTTCTGGTGTTAGAGCCTGGTTCAGGGCATCTGCAATTAAGTGAATACCTTTTTCTACGCCTTGTCCCACATGGGATCCGGGATGAAAATTATAATAATTTCCTGGTAAATATTCCATTCTTTTTAAATCTTCCTTTAACATTTCTATAGAAAACTCTCTTACCTTTTCCCTTACAGAACATAAATTCATGGTATAAGGAGCATGTGCCACAATTTTCCCAAATTGATATTCTTCCATCCATTGAAGAAGTGCAAAAACATCTTCACTTTCTATTTCTTTTGCGTTCCCTCCTCTAGGATTTCTTGTAAAAAAAGCAAACACATTTCCACCCAGTTTTGTTTCTAACTTTCCCATCGCCAAAAAGCCTTTGGATGAAGATACATGATTTCCTATATAAAACATAGCAACCCTCCCATTTCCTTTAACAATTATTTTTATTATATTCCAATTCCTATAATTTGTCTATATATGGCATAATCTGAAAAAGTTTTATATTTTACATCTTTTTATTTATCTTAATATTTCACAAAAAACACACCTTTTATTACATCTAAAAATTTTTTCACTATTACTTTTTAATATATAATATATCTAAAAAAACAAAAAGGAATTGCTTTTTCATAAGCAACTCCTTCTTGTACTGATTACATCTCTTTAAGGGCTTTCTCTACATTATTCCAGTTATCTTTAATATCCAATAAATCACGCCAAGAATCCAACTTGCAAAAATTCCATATAAAATAACTGGTCCTGCAATGGTAAAAATCTTACATCCAATACCAAAAACCTGCCCTTCTGCTTTAAAATCTATGGCAGATGATGCAACAGAATTGGCAAATCCAGTGATAGGTACTACCGTCCCTGCACCTGCAAATTTTGTTAGTCTTGGGTAAATATTTAATCCTGTCAGAATAACACTAATGGTAATCAATGTAATGGTTGTATATAAACCTGCATCCTTCTCATTTGCACCCATCAAGCCGTACAAATTAGTAAATATCTGCCCAATTACACAGATAATCCCGCCGATTAAAAAAGCCTTTCCGATATTTTCCAAACAATTATGTGTTGGTGTAACCTGCTTTACATATTGATTATATTTTTTATCTCTTTCATTAGAATTCTTTTCTTGCAATACTTCCTTTATCTCTATCTGCTCTTTTGCCATAATCATTCACCCTTTCTATTTTATAACAGGTAGTACCATTTGATAAAATGACCCTAAGGCTTTTCCAATTGCAATTGCTGTAATTATAATCGCAAGTCCAGCTTTTAGTTTAATTCTTCTGGAGAAAATTGGTATAATATTCAACACCTCTGCCAATGCCATAGCAAAACATCCCACATATATTCCTGTAAATACACCAAACAAACCAAGTCCCACATAACCTACAGGTACTTTCATTGGAAATAAATACAAAATATTCCCGATTAATCCTCCAGCAATCACCATATTTTCATATTGCCAGGAAGCCCATGCTGTATGTGTTTTTCCTGCTAATCTTGGTAACACACCAATCATAACAATAAAAGCAAAAGTCCCCCCTGCAATAGATAATCCACCTGCAAGCCCAATTAAAATTAATATTAAATACTTAATGAGCATCTATTGTCTTCCCCTCTCTGGAAGCATTTTGTATCAAAGCCTTATTAGAATCCTCCTCGTATGTCCTCATTTCTACCTGTAATGGTGTAGGATCGTTACAAGTTGCCTTTCTTGAAAAATGATTAAAAAACACAGTAATGCCAATTGGTAATCCAATACAATATGCAATTTCCACAACTCCGTTGCTGGATGCCTCTTTTCCTAAAACTATTTTATATGTTTTATCAAAAATATCTGCAACACTAACATCAGCATTAAAAGTCATAATGGAAAAGGCAGACCCCAATAATATAATTGCTGCTACAAAAACGGCTTTTACGTACTCCCATTTTTTCCCTTTTTTTTCTGGTACTATATAAGATATAATAAAATCTTGTTCTCCTAAATTATTGATTGTACACCCTGGATATTTTTTTGAAATTAATTCTATGACTTTCATAATAGAAACAATATACTTTGTATTTTCTTTTGCTTGAATCGTCATAAATTCTGTTTTATTTAAGTCATGAACCATTTTGCTATCTGTACTGTACAATTTTGCAATATCACTTAAATATACTTTTTTGTTTAAAACTTCGTTATTTTGTTCTATTTTTATATATAATTCCCTTTCTTGCATCTTCTCCTCCCTTGTATCTATATAAATACCTTCTCGATATTTTCTTTCCAAACAAGTACTCCATCAAAAACATCTGCTGTCTTCGTTCCATATTGTTCAAATAACAACACAAGTGCAGCTACAATACATATTGTTAATACTGTTACGAAACAGATCTTTGCTTTCATTTTTTTCCCTCATTTCTTTTTTGTCTTTCTCTCTATTTTGTTCTTTTTTATAAAAAATATTCAAAAAATTATTGCAAAAAACTAATTTTCCAATAATTTTTCTCTCATTTTTTGTAATATTTTTTTCTCTAAACGGCTTACCTGCACTTGACTAATCCCTAATGTTTTTGCAATTTCAGATTGTGTTTTTTCTCCAAAATAGCGAAGTGAAATTAATTGGGCATCTCTGCTGTTTAACTCTCCCAATAAAGTTTCCACCAACATTTTATCTAATATTTTTTCTTTTTCTATATCCTTGTTTCCCTGCTTCTCTAAATTTCCAACCATACCTGGTGTCCCAGTTACCTGTTCCGATATACTTACCTCTTTTCCATCTACTCCATACATGGTTTTGTCAATAGATTCTACCTCTGCATTAGCTTCCATAGCAAGAACTATTTCCTCTCTGGTATACCCTGTCCTTTCTTCTATTTCCTTAATATTAGGAATTCTTCCCAGCTCCATGCACAATTCTTCTTTTGCCTTTCCAATCTTCCAACCATGTTCTTTCAATGTCCTGCTTACCCTAACCATGCCGTTATCCCTAATATGGCGTTTAATTTCTCCTGCTATCATTGGTACGGCATAAGTAGAAAATTCTACCTGATAGGTCACATCAAACCTATCAATCGCTTTTATTAATCCGATACAACCAATTTGAAATAGGTCTTCCAGTTCATATCCCCGGTTTACAAATCGCCTTACTATACTCCATACCAGACCAGTATTTTTCTCTACAAGGGTATCCCGTGCTTCTTTTTCTCCTCTTTGTGCCGCTTTTATGTATTGGAATACCTCCACATTCTGGCTCAAACCTCTCCCCCCTAACCATAAATACGTTTTGACATTTTCACCGTTGTCCCTATACCTGGTTCTGATATTACTTCCATATTATCCATAAGAGTTTTCATAAATATAAAGCCCATTCCAGACCTCTCTAGCTCTGGTCTTGTGGTAAACATAGGTTCCATTGCCTGCTCTACATCACCAATCCCAACACCCTTGTCCATAATCGTTATATAAAAATCATTTTCTTCTATTCTGCATTCCATAAAAATCTTTCCTTCTCCCATTTGATATCCATGAATTATGCTATTTGTTACTGCCTCAGAAACTACAGTTTTTATATCATCAATTTCCTCCAAATTCGGGTTTAACTGGGTAGCAAAAGAAGCTGCTACAATTCTTGCAAAACTTTCATTTTCTGATTTACTGTCAAATTCCATGCTCATTTGATTTTTCATTTTTCTTTTTCCTTCCTTATCTATATTCTATTTGCTTCATACCAGCTTCTACATTATCACATCTCTCTACAATCTGATAGAGTCCTGACATACGCAGAATGCGGTCTACACTCTTTTGTACTCCTGATACTAAAACTTGTCCTCCATTATGGAGAATCTTTTTATATCTGCCCATTATCATACCGATTCCTGCACTATCCATAAAATCAACACCCTCAAAATCAAAAACAATATTTTTTACAAAGTTTTTTGAAATAATTTTATCTGTATCTTCCCTTAATCTATCTGCATAGTGATGATCAATCTCCCTTTCTAAATGTATTACAAGACAATTTCCTTTTAATTCATACTTATTTTTCTGCATTTTGAACCCTCCTTCATTTTTTAACAGACACAACATTGCAATCTGGACTGCCACTTTCACAGTAAATCCTCACTCAGCTCACTGCACCACCCAAGTTTTATAGCAAACACCCATGCTGTTCACTGCTCCACCATGATTGAAATCTTACGTGTTTACTATCGGGTAATGTCTTTTCGCAAAATACGCTCAAAGACATACTATTCAACTAAGGAGTTGCTACGCCCTAAAATAGGGCTTGCACCACCTAAGTTCATAGCAAAAAGAAAACAACTGCACATTTGCAATTGTTTTCCTTTGTTTCTTTTGTTATTCTTCTTTTAGTTCCTCTAATCTTCTGGTAGCTTCACTTACCCTTGCTCCGTTCGGATAATCATTAATAATTTTTGTATAGTATTTCTTTGCATTCTTAGTATCGTTCAATCTTTGATAACTTCTTCCAAGATAATACATAGCATTTACATTATCTTTATCGTATTTTAATGCAAGCTTCAATGTCTTTACTGCATCCTCATAAACGCCCCGGTTATAATATCCAATACCTTCAGAATATTTCTTTTTAGACATATTAGGGAATGTCTTTTCCTTTATCAATGTATATAAATTCTTTGCAGATTTGCTTTCTAATTTACTTATATCTACTTCAATTAATGTCTCTGCTGCACCATCTGCATCCCGATCTACATACTTACGAATCCCCTCAAATAATTTTTCATATATTTTTTCATCTACAGCTTCTTCTTTTACTTTTTTCACTTGTGCCTTTAAATTTTTTATAGTTGAATCTAATTCAACCTTATCATCTTCTAAAGTTAAAATCTCCGCTGCCATCCTTGTCTGCTCTTCTCCTAAAGCAATTGCCTGTGCATTATACTCTGCACTAATTGATTTTCTCATATTAGGTACAACCAAAAAACTAACAGTTAATATACCCACTATTAAACCAATTGCCAGATATATCAACGACCATTTGCTAATCTTTCCATCCCGTATAACAGGATCTGGAGAAAAAAACTGTGGCTCTTCCACATTATCTTTTGTAAGGTTCTTTCGCATAGTCTCTTTTTCTAAACGTACCGCACTTGGATTCACTCCAAGTTCTGATAAATACTTTAGAGTTACAGTATTGTTAATATCTATTTTTTGTGCCTTTCGCAGACACTTGGCAGCTTTTTCATTCTCCCCCTGATTCATATATAATAGAGCCAGTAATTGATGGGCTGCTACATAATGAGGCTGACCAGAAATCACTTTTTTTAACTGTATAATTGCTAAATCATAATTTCTGCTTTTTGCTTGGGATAAAGCATAATTATATTTCTTAATCGTTTGATTTGTATTATGCAGTTTAGATGGGTTATTCTGAATTAAATCTATATAATAATCTGCATCATTACTTTTCTCTTGATAATTTTTACTAAGCACCCATTCACTTAATGCCTGAATAGTTTCTCCCATCTCATAATATACCAACCCCAATAGATTCCGGGCATTTGTATTTTTCTTATCTAATTGCAGACTTTTTCTAAGAGAAACCGCTGCACCAGATAGATCTCTTACGTGTGCTTTCATCAAACCATCATTATAATATTTATTTGACAAGCTCAATACTCTCTTGTAAATTACCAAATCTTCATTACATTTATCACAACGTTTGTTCTTAAACAATAAATATGTTCCACACTTTGGACAATTCATAATCTTTCCTCTTCGCCATATAATATTACTTAGTTTTAATCCTTAATCTCAATTATCATTTGTTACTGCCTTTTTCCTGCATTAACTCATGCAGCAAATCCAAAATATCTACAGAATCCCCCTGACAAATTGCATCTTCTGCCTTTTCAATCTCCAAACTAGGCTGAAATTTTTCTAATTCTTCTTCAAAATTTAACATAATCACTTCACCTATCTATATTTCATTCCTTTATATCTGTTATGTAGAAAAGAGCCACACATAAAACCGAATCTTATGTGCGGCCTCTTATACATGATAATGTTTTCTATACCTAAAAGTCAATAGTTTTCCAAAATTTTTTATATTGTTTTTTCCCAAACAAACGATACTCTTCGTCACTATATGACTAAATATTAGAAACAAAACTAATTTCGTAGCCTTTTTTCTGATATGTGCTGTTATAATTCTCTGTCTTAATCCGTTCTGTGATACCATTGATAGTAAGACTGGTTCCAGGATAAATTGACTTTAAAACAATTATTTTTGCATTAGAACACTTACCCATTTTTTCTGCCAATTGGGCTTTTTGATTCTCTAAATCAGATAATACTGCTTCTCTTTCAATCTTCTTCCGCATAATAGAAATTTTATTCTTTTGCATCTCTGATGTCTGTCCCTGTTTTTCTATGATTTCGGATAATTTTTTCAATGCATTGCTATATTTTACAATTTCCATTGAAATATCGTTCGTCTGCTGCTCTAACTTCTGCATCTCTGAAAACAAATTTTCACTGGTTCCCACTTCAAGAGAAGTCTTTGTCTCTGCCATATTCCCAATTATGGTTGCTTCAATTTCACTTAGTGCAGAAACTTTTCCTCCTACAATGATTCCAAGCCTTCCAGCTACCTGTATGGCATTGCCACTCTGAATATCACAGTTCATAATAGCATTTGCAGAAACGTTTCCTTTTGCCTCAATAGAAACCTGCTCAAAAAACTTTCCTGATACATTACCTCCTGCACGAATGATACCTTTTCCATTTCCCTGCATGCCATTCTTTATCACAACATTCTTTCCAGCAGTTAAAACAGCAGCCTCTACACATCCATTTACTTCAATGTCACCTTGCACACTCACTTGTGTTCCAGATAGAACATTTCCTCTAATTAAAACATCTCCAGCAAAATTCACTCCGCCTGTAGAAATAGACACGTCTCCATTAATTTCTAACAAGCTGCTTACCTTTAGCATTCTGGCCTGAGCAGTTACTTTTCCTGTTATCGCTGCCCGATACAAAGTCTTATCTTCTGAAACAGTAAATCCCTTACCTTTTAAAGCCTGTAAGTCTTTTCCCTTTCTTCCAATTATTTCTTCGCCACGTACACTTTTTCCATTCTTGCCTTCTGTTGCTGGATGATATCTTGCCAATTCTTGATTTTCTTTAACAATAGGTACCTCTCCCATGCTCCTATAATCTACAGAACCATCTTTTAAAATTCTTGGTTTCACATCAATATCTTTATCAAAAAGATATTCATAATACCCGTCCTCGCCAGATTGTGGTTCCATACCTTTCGCAATTTGAAATTCCTGAAAATACCTCTTTTCTTTCACAATGCTCTCAATCAAATTCCAATCAATTCCATAGGTAACTTGTTTTGCTTCCAATTCTTCTTTTATCTGCTCTATTAAATCCTGTCCGTTTCTTTGTGGTTCAATCTTTAGAAATGCTGATAATCCATCCGGGGCAACCCGTACTTCTATTTTGGGTTCTTCTTTCTTTTCCATAATAATCACCTCTTTTTCTATCACTTATAATATATAAAAATATTATACCATTATTTTCCATATCATGCAATGTTTATTCTATTCTAACTATGATTATGTGTAACAATTCACATAGGCCTGTGTATTTACTGTATTGACCATAACAACACATAAAACATGAATAGAATTGGACAAGTTTGGCAATTACCAATTTTGTATACAAAATTGGCATCTGGAAAACCAAAATTTTCCAGATGCCCTAGTTCTTTTATTTTTTCAATTGTGCCAAACGTTCCTGTACCTGATTCATCATATCTGTATATTTTTCTAACTTAGCTTTTTCTTCATTTATTTTCGCTTCTGGAGCTTTGCTGATAAATTTTTCATTATTTAACATACCATTTACCCGTTTTAATTCCCCGATAAGACGTTTTTCTTCTTTTTCCAAACGTTCCACTTCTTTTTCAATATCCACAAGCTCTGCAAATGGCATATAAATAGTTGCTCCATGAATTACTGTAGAAACTGCATCTTCGGCAATACCATCTTTATTTTCCCTAATTTGTACTTCACTGGCATATCCTAAAGTTGCAAAAAACAGCTTGCTGGTTTCAAATATTGTACGAATTTTTTCCTCTTCCGAAACAACAATAACCATAGCCTTTTTACTTGGAGGTACATTCATTTCTGCACGCACATTACGGATTCCTTTTACGGCTGCCTTAATGGTTTCCACAGCCTCCTCATCACTTCCATAGTTCCATAACTCCTGCCAAACAGGCCATGCAGATATCATAATAGACTCCTGTTCACATTCTCCCAAAGCCTCCTGAAGAGTACAGAAGATTTCTTCTGTAATAAATGGCATATATGGATGTAATAATTTCAATGACTGAATTAATACTGTCTTTAAAGTCCACAAAGCGGATGCTTTTGTTTCATCTGTATCACTGTATAATCTTGGTTTTACCATTTCAATATACCAATCGCAGAATTCTTCCCATATAAAATCATAAATCTTTTGTACTGCAATACCAAGCTCATAGCTTTCCATGTTTTCAGTAACATCCTTCGCAAGAGTATTTACTTTAGATAAAATCCACTTATCTGCCTGTGTAAGAGAATCTAGCGTGACAGCATCCAGCCCCTCACTCTTTTCTAGATTCATCATAATAAAACGGGAGGCATTCCATACTTTATTTGCAAAGTTTCTGCTTGCCTCTACACGTTCCACATAAAAACGCATATCATTTCCTGGTGCATTTCCAGTAATTAAAGTTAAACGAAGAGCATCCGCTCCATACTGTTCAATAATTTCCAACGGGTCAATACCATTACCAAGGGATTTACTCATTTTACGTCCTTGGGAATCCCGCACCAAACCATGAATCAATACTGTATCAAATGGTGTCTTGCCAGTATGCTCAAGTCCTGAGAATACCATACGGATTACCCAGAAGAAAATAATATCATATCCAGTTACCAATACATTGGTTGGATAGAAGTAATCAAGTTCTTCTGTCTTATCTGGCCAGCCAAGTGTAGAAAATGGCCAAAGTGCAGAACTAAACCAAGTATCTAAAGTATCTGGATCTTGTGTCAATTTATCATGTCCACATTTTGGACAGGTACATGGACGCTCAGATGACCTTGCAATAACAATTTCACCACAAGAATCACAGTAGTATGCTGGTATTCTGTGTCCCCACCACAATTGTCTGGAGATACACCAGTCACGGATATTTTCCAGCCAGTGCAGATATGTCTTATCAAAACGCTCTGGCACAAATTTCAAATCTTTGTTTTTTAAAGCATCTATTGCAGGTTTCGCAAGTTCTTCCATTTTTACAAACCACTGTTGTTTAATCATTGGTTCTACGGTTGTTTTACATCTGTCATGCGTTCCTACATTATGAGTATGGTCTTCAACCTTTACCAATAATCCCAGCTCATCCAAATCTTTTACCATTTGTTTTCTTGCCTCGTAACGATCCATTCCTGCATATTTACCACCCTTTTCATTGATAGTGGCATCATCATTCATAATATTTATTTCTTCTAAATTATGCCGTTTTCCAACTTCAAAGTCGTTAGGGTCATGTGCTGGTGTAATTTTAACCACGCCTGTACCAAATTCTTTATCTACATAAGAATCTGCTACTACTGGTATCTCTTTATTCACAAGAGGAAGAATTACATTCTTTCCAATCAAATCCTGATATCTTTCATCGTCAGGATGTACTGCTACTGCTGTATCTCCAAGTAAGGTCTCTGGTCTTGTGGTTGCAATTTCTACAAATCTTCCCTCTTCTCCTGCAATTGGGTAATTGATATGCCAGAAATGCCCTGCCTGCTCTTCATGTTCCACCTCTGCATCTGAAATAGAAGTCTGACAGACTGGACACCAGTTAATAATTCTGGAGCCTTTGTAGATAAGCCCTTTTTTATGAAGTTTAATAAAAACTTCTTCTACTGCCTTTGAACAACCTTCATCCAAAGTAAAACGCTCTCTGTCCCAATCACAAGAAGAACCCATTTTCTTTAACTGGCTGATAATTGTTCCACCATATTCTTCTTTCCACTCCCATGTTCTCTTTAGGAAACCTTCTCTTCCTATATCCTCTTTATCAATACCTTCCTTTTTTAACTGGTCAATAACTTTTACCTCAGTTGAAATGCTGGCATGGTCTGTTCCTGGCATCCATAATGCATTATATCCCTGCATTCTCTTAAAACGGATTAAAATATCCTGCATGGTATTATCCAGTGCATGTCCCATGTGTAATTTACCTGTAATGTTTGGAGGCGGAATTACAATAGTAAAAGGTTTTTTACTTCTATCCACCTCTGCATGAAAATATTTTTTGTCAAGCCATTTTTCATATAATCTTCCCTCAATTTCCTGAGGATTATATGTTTTTTCTAATTCTTTTGCCATGTTCATCTTTCCTTTTCTGTTTTTATAATTGAAAATTAGTGTACCATTATCTTATGGAATAATTCTAAAGAAATAAAAAGTAACTTTTTATTCCGCCACAATGTGATTTCCCTAGAGTGTTTTTTAATTTGTAGAACACTCTCCTATTGATATAAAAAACGGCTCTTCATCCAAAAAGGACGAAAAGCCGTGGTACCACCTTAATTTATGACAGCAACTGCTGTCATCTCATAGCCTTTAACGAAGCCACCCGTTATCTGCTACTAAACAACCTTTTCACAAACACTGTTCCGAAGCTACCTTCCACACATACTTCTATAAATCATCTTACAGCAAAGTTAAATATCTTTAATGATTCTCTCTGGATAGGTTATGCATGTACTCCTCTTCATCATCACATTTTTCAAAATCTTATGTCTAACTATAATATTTTTTTTCTAATTTGTCAAGATTGTAAAAATATATTTGTTCAAAATAGTAACAATTTAAACATTTGAAACTGTCATTCCTTCAAAAAACACCTGGTGCCATACCAAAAATGCATAGATTGTCCAAATCTTTTTGCTGTTATCCTCTTCACCTGCCCGATGTTCCTCCAATAATTTTAAAAGATAATTAGTATGAAAATATAAAAATGCCGTCTCTCCAGTAAAGGCTTCCTTAATCTGTTCATACCAGTCATCCTCTTTTAACCAGTTTCTAATAGGAATCGGAAAACCAAGTTTCTTTCTATATGCGGTCTCCTTAGGAAGGTAACCAGCTGTTGCCTTCCTTAAAACATATTTTGTAGTATAATGCTTTGTTTTCATCCCATGAGGAATCTGTCTTGCAACCTGAAATACCTCCCTATCCAGAAATGGTACCCTGACTTCCAGCGAATGTGCCATGCTCATCTTGTCCGCCTTTTGCAAAATATCCCCAGGAAGCCAGTATTTCAAATCAATAGACTGCATTTGGTCAGAATCCTTTAATCCACTTACTTTAAGAAAATCCTCCTTCAAAAGTTTCTTTGGATCTCCCATCCCACTTCTCCGCTTTAACAACTTATCTTTTTCCTTCTCATGAAAAATATATACATTTCCTATATACCATCGGCTTAATGGTTTAATAGAACGCATTAAATAATTTCGCCCCTTCATATTCCCTGAAGAATTTTTCATCATATCTGCTACTCGTTTCCTAATTCCTTTAGGAATCCAATTTAAACACTGACGCATTTTAGGTTCCAGATAAACATTATATCCACCAAACAACTCATCAGAACCCTCTCCTGACAATACAACCTTTACTTTCTTTGAAGCCTCTCTTGCTAGAAAATATAATGCCACAACAGCAGCATCTCCTGCCGGTTCGTCCATGTGATACATTACATTAGGAACTGCCTTTTTAAATTCATCTTTCCCAATATACCTGCAATGGTTCTTAACCTTGAGATTCTCTGTCAACTTCTTAGCATGACCAGTTTCATTATATAATTCACCTTCTTTGTCAAATCCTACTGTAAATGTCTGTTTCACTCCTGACATTGCCACAAGTAAACTGGAATCCACACCGCCAGAAAGGAAACTCCCCACTTCCACATCACTTATCAAGTGCCTTTGCACAGATTGATATATGCTATCTTCCACCTCTTGAATCATCTTTGACTGACTTTTTTGCCGGGATGGCTGTAAGGTTGGCTCAAAGTAACGAACTACCTTCAGTTGTTGCTCCCTATATATAAGATAATGCCCTGGCATTAATTTATAGATACCTTTGAAAAATGTCTCTGGAAGAGCAGAATATTCAAAAGACAAATACTGCTCTAGTGCATCTTCATTTACCTCCTTGTAATATCCCGGGTATTGTAATATGCTCTTAATCTCTGAAGCAAAAACTAACGCATTATCTATTACCGCATAATAGAAAGGCTTAATACCAAAATAATCCCTTGCAGCAAATAATTCTTTCTTCTCTTCATCCCAAACTGCAAAACCAAACATTCCATACAGTTCATTCAAGATATCTATGTTAAATTCCTCATATCCGTGAACAAGTACCTCGGAATCAGAAGCCGTCTGAAAATTGTGTCCTTTTTGCTCAAGTATTGCTCTAAGCTGCTTATAATTATAAATTTCTCCGTTAAAGACTAATACTTTACTCTTATCTTCATTGAACATTGGCTGCATTCCTGCCTCCTGATCAATGATGCTAAGTCTCTGGAAACCAATCATTACACCTTCCGTTACATAGCAATCTCCACCATCTGGTCCCCGATGCTCTATCACCTTCATCATATTAGAAATTACCTGTTTTCCTCCTCTTACATTTCCAACGGCTCCACAAATTCCGCACATTTTTATCATTCCTTCCTTTATTGATTTTTTTCATCTGTGTTTCTTAATATTTCACTTACTACTTCCCGTTCGTCAAAATTATATTTGACACCTTTGATTTCTTGATAATCCTCATGTCCTTTACCCAATAATAAAATAATATCTCCCTGTTTTGCTTTTGACATACTCCATGCAATAGCCTTTTTTCTGTCATCAATTTCCACATAACTTCCTCTGCCCTTTTCGATTCCTACCTTAATATCTGCATTGATATCACAAATTTCCTCATTTCGGGGATTATCACATGTCAATACACACAAATCCGCCATCCGACCAGTAATTTCCCCCATGTCATAACGTCGCAGCTTAGAACGGTTTCCACCACATCCATATACACAAATTAAATGTCTGGGATGATATTGTAACAAGGCTGACAATACATTTTCTGTACTTTCCCGATTATGTGCATAATCAATCAACATAGTATAACCTCTTGATACTGGAAGGAATTCTAAACGTCCCTTTACCTGTACCTGTTCAAGCCCTTTTTGTATCTCAATATCAGTAATGCCTATCAAATGACAGGTAAGCATAGCAGCCAATGCATTATATACTGAAAACTTTCCTGGAATATATACCCGCATATCTCCATTTATAAGTCCATTTACATAAAAATGCATTCCAAGTTTCCCATTTTCATTTATAGTCTCTATATACGAAGCCATCAAATCTATATTCATATCAGGTTTCTTAACTGAAATTGTAGAAAACGTTTTAACCTGACAAGTATGGTTTTGTAAAATCTTCTTATAATAAGGATCATCTATATTGACTATTCCACATTTACATTGGCGAAAAAGAATACTTTTACATTCCATATATTCAACAAAAGTATCATGTTCATTTGGTCCAATATGGTCTGGAGAAAGGTTTGTAAAAATTCCATAATCAAATGTAATTCCAGCTGTCCGATCCATTTTTAATCCTTGGGAAGAAATCTCCATAATAACATATTGGCAGCCTTGCTCTATCATTGTTGCAAACAGGTGATGAAGTTCATACGATTCTGGTGTTGTATTTTTCAAAGGTAATTTCTGCTCTCCAATCATTGCTCCATTTGTTCCTATCAATCCGGCCTTTTTCCCCACACTTTCCAACATCCCCTTTATCATATAGGTTGTAGTTGTTTTTCCATTTGTTCCAGTTACACCAACCGTAACCAACTTACTTGCAGGATGGTGAAAAAATGCTGCTGACATATAAGCAAGTGCTTTTCTTGCAGATGATACTTTTAATACAGTGATTCCTTCTGGAATTTGATATGCTTCTTTTTCCCTTTCTAATACAATTACAGAAACACCTTTTTCCACAACCTCTGAAATATATTTATGCCCATCTGTTATTGCTCCTGACAAACAGACAAACATTACACCTTTTTTTATTTTACGTGAATCATAAATAATATCTTCTACTTCAACATCCATAGACCCTTTTATACATTGATATGATAAGTTTGTACAAATTTGTTCTAATTTCATCTTTTGTCTCCTTTCATAAATTTTCTATTGTCAATTGCTCTATTAAATACAAATAATTCCTATTTATTTTGTAAAGGTAAGAAAATTTCTCCTTCATATACAGTATAAGAAGGACCTACCATTATTAGATGATTTGTTACTTCGTCCCACTCAATCTCCAAAATTCCCCCTATCTGCTCTACTGTTACACGACGTTCACAGCGATTCGTTAATACCCCTGCAACTACTGCTGTTGCACAACCTGTACCACATCCGATTGTCTCCCCTGTGCCACGCTCCCATTCTCTTATTTTAATATAATTCCTGTTCACTAACTCGGCAAAAGTTACATTTGTCTTATTAGGAAACAAAGAAGTCTTATTTTCTATTTCCGATCCATATTTTTCTACATCCCATTCTTTTACTGAATCTACATAAATTACACAATGTGGATTCCCCCAAGAAACAGCCGTCATGAAAAGAGAATCTCCCAATATCTCTACTGGCTGTTCGATAAATTCTTTTAAATCAGTATAGACTGGTATTTCTTTTACTGATAGGATTGGTTCTCCAATATCTGCACATATATTGGATACTTTCTCATTGTCTACAAACAATTTTAAAAATTTAATTCCGCCTAATGTTTCAATCACCACTTCCCTTTTTCCTGTTAACCCATGATCATAAACATATTTACCAACACTGCGTAATGCATTTCCACACATTTCTGCTTCAGTACCATCTGGATTAAATATACGCATCTGAAAATCTGCTTTGTCTGATGGACAAATTAAAACCATACCATCAGCTCCCACTCCCAAGTGTCTATTACTAATAAATCTCGCCAATTCAGAAGGATTATTTAACTTCTGATGAATCACGTCAATATATACATAATCATTTCCAAATGCCTGCATCTTTGTAAATCTCATATCGTTAACTCCTAATCCAATGCCTGTTCCAAGTCATCAATAATATCCTCTGCATTCTCAAGTCCTACTGACAATCTAAGAAAACAATCATTAATTCCTAGTTTTTCTTTTATTGCTTTTGGTGTATCTTCATGAGTTTGGGTATTGGGATAAGTAATTAACGTCTCTGTTCCCCCAAGGCTTTCTGCAAACATAATCAGATTTATCTTCTTTAAAATCTGTTTCGCTGTTTCATTGCTATTCACAGTAAATGAAATCATTCCTCCAAATCCTGTTGTCTGTTTTTTAGTTACCTCATAGCTTTTATGGCTTGGAAAACCGACATAATACACTTTCTTAACTTTAGTATGTGCTAAAAGCCAATTTGCCACTTTATATGCATTTTCATTGTGTCTGTTCATACGGACTGACAAGGTCTTGATTCCCCTCAATACCAGCCAACTGTCAAAAGGAGCCAATTGGCTTCCATGAGATTTTATATGTATATGAATTTGTTCTGCAATTTTTTCATTATCTTTTACAACCAAGATTCCTGAAATCACATCATTATGCCCACTCAAGTACTTAGTAGAGCTATGTGTCACAATATCTGCACCAAGCTGCAATGGTTTCTGAAAATAAGGTGATAAAAAGGTATTGTCAACAACTGTAATCGCTCCAACGTCTTTTGCAAGTTTTGATATTTCATGGATATCTGCTACTTTCATCATTGGATTGGTTGGTGTTTCCACAAAAAACATTTTTGTGTTTTTTTGTATCACACTTTTTACTGCCTCCAAGTCTGACATATCTACATAGGTATGTGAAATTCCATATTTTTCAAAAATGTCTCCTATTATCCGAAATGTTCCTCCATAAATATCATCCGATAAAATCACATGATCTCCTGGATTAAGCAAAGAAAAAACTGCCATATTTGCTGCCTGTCCACTAGAAAATGCAAATCCTCTGATACCCCCCTCTAAGATTGCCATAGTACGTTCCAACTCCTGCCGGGTTGGGTTTTCAAGACGGCTGTATGCATATCCAGTTGATACACCAAGTTCTGGATGACGAAATGTTGCCGTCTGAAAAATAGGCATGCTTACTGCACCTGTCAAAGGTTCTGTTCCAAGAGCGCCATGAACCACTTTTGAATCATCATGTAAATTTTCTTTTCTGTCAAAATCCTTATAGTTACTGAAATTTTTCATGAAAAGTTTCCTCCTTTTATGTATTTTAGTTTCTGGGATTCTCTATCCCTTATTTTACTGAGTTTTCAAACCATATTTTACTGAACCTTCCTTACCATTTACCAAAAACTTGCCTGTTTACTTTTTATCATATTGACTAGACGTATATGGGAATGAAAATATTTTATTAAACTTCCAAATCCTATCACCCCCTTCAAAACAGAACACTTTAAGTATATCTACAAGTATAATAAAAAGTAAATCTTAAAAACAAATAAAAACTAAACTATCACTGTATCTATTTTGTTTCTAAAAAACATCACATTTGTATCAACTATCACATTCTTTAATCTATAAATCATTATATAATCTCACTATTCCCCTACTTTGCACCATTATTTGCAACAATTTCTTATGTAAACATTGATATGTCATTTTTCTGTTAATGCCAAAAAATAAAACCATAAAATAATGCCATTTTTAATAACAGGATATGATAAATTAATTTTCTAGTATATAAAAAACAGCCTTTATACAATATTTATTCTACTGTATAAAAGCTGTTTATACTTTAATATTCCATAATTAATTTCCTGAGAAAAAATTAAGAAAATCCTAAAAAATTATATATTATTGTAGATTTTTTTTATTCATAATGCTATGTATTAAGCAAACATATATTTATGAATTGATTAAGGCTAATGATACCATGAAATTTGTCAGTTCATTTTCAAGATAAAGAATTATTATGTCTACAATCTCTCTTTCATCATCTACAATAAGAACTTTTTCTTGCATAATTATCTGTTCCTTTCTTATGTATTGCCTTTTTTATCAAATGGTATATCTATATCATAACAAAAAAAGGGTTGTCTTTGATAATTCCTACACCCCAACATAACAAAAGAAGTTACAATCTAAATCTGTGACTTCTTTCTGTTTTTTATAAATTTAACAATTCTATTTTACATGGTACCTTTTGGTAAATCTCAAGCGAATCTGGTGTTACCCTACAACAAAAACAAAGTATTTCCACACCTGATTTTTTTGCAACATATAATTCTCTGGCAAATTCTGGCTGGGCTTGCAAATTTGGTTCAAAGTAAGTCACATCCTCCATCTGTACCACAAAAATAATATATGCCTGATACCCTTCCTTTTTGCATGCTATCAATTCCTGTATATGTTTTAATCCTCTTTCTGTAGGCGCATCTGGAAAACGTACCACTCCATTATCTTCCAGTGTAACTCCCTTTACCTCAATAAATATTTTATTTTGTTTGGTCTCTACATAAAAATCAAAACGGGAGTTTTTATATTTCGTTTCTGGACGAATGCATACTATATCCTTAAATATTTCTGGAAGATATTCCTGCACCACCTTATTAGGTGCCTGACTATCTATATTAACCAATTTGTCACCCTTGTATACTGCTATCAAGTCATATTTTGTTTTGCGGTTTGGATTCTTGCTTTTTTCCAAAAAAACAATTGCACCTTCGATAAGCAGTTCCTTGCATCTTCCTGTATTTTTCACATGACAAACTTCTATCTCCCCATCTAGCATTACATTTGCCAGAAAACGATTAGGACGGCTGATGAAAAAACCTCGTTTTATCTTATGATACTTCATATTACATCAAACCTTTCTTTTCTATAGTTTTACCAAATAATTTATACGATATTTTACCATTTTCTATATTCTAGAAAAATATAAATTACGTATTTAAGCTATACATAACTTGTAATAATTATTCAGGCAGAACCTGCACATTTATTACAAGTTCTGCCTGAAAATAAACAATTTTTTTAATTTTATGTGCTTATCTACTCTAAGGATAGAACCTCATTGTAAAATTCTGCAAAATCTGTTCTTCCATCTTTTGTAAATTGAATAGCGGATCTTGGATGCTGGTTTAACATTCCTGTCATAAGATATTGTAAATCATATCCCCATACAATTCCTTCTTCCTTCAACTTCATCATGTGTTCCTGAATAAACTTAAATACTGGACGTACATTATATTTTGGATTCTTCAAGAATCCTAACAATAATTCCATAGCGCAGTTTCCTGCACCTCTTCCCATAGAAAGATATGTTGCATCTAACCAATCAACACCATCACCACAGGCCTCTATGGTATTTGCAAAAGCAAGCTGCTGGTTATCATGTGCATGAATTCCTACTTTTTTACCATATTTTGTTGCAAACTCCATATATGTATCTGCAATTCTAGCCATCTGCTCTGGATATATAGATCCAAAACTATCTACAATATAAATAGCATCCACTGGAGTCTTTCCAAGCATATCCAGTGCAACCTTAATATCTTGTTCCTGAGAATTTGATATTGCCATAATATTACAGCTTGTTTCATAACCCTTCTTTGCTGCATCCTCTACCATATCAATTGCTTCTGGCATCTGATGAATGTATGCTGCGACACGAACTAAATCAACTGGAGAGTTTGCTTTTTGGTCAAAATCATTTTTATCATGTCTTCCAATGTCTGCCATAATTGCAAGTTTAAGTTCTGTATCATTTTCACCTACAATCTCTCTAATATGATCATCATTACAGAATTTCCATTTACCAAATTTAGTTTCATCAAATACTTTTTTGGAAGCCCGGTATCCCATCTCCATATAGTCAACACCAGCCTCTATATTAGCCTGATATAATGCTTTTACAAAATCATCTTTAAAATAAAAATCATTTACCAGACCACCATCTCTCAAAGTTGCATCTACAACCTTTATACTTTCTCTATACCCTAATAAATTCGTTATCTCTTTCATAATTTTCTAACATCCTTCCGTAAATTCTTTCAATTTTTGTAGCAGTTCAGCCAATGGCTGACCTGTTACAAATTTTTTCACTACGAACCAGTCGTAGTATGTTTCTCCTAAATTTTAAGCTAACAATAGAAATATAACAAAAAATAAAGATATAAGTCAACCTATTTATTTTGGAGAAATTTTGGTAGTCTTACAATAATTTCCATACCATGTATATTCACTATGTTTTAGATAGGCACTTATTCGCAAATAATACGTTTTTTTCTTTTTTAAATTGGAAATTATAATTGACTTTTTCTTCTTTCCAACAACAGTCTTATATGCCTGATAAGGACCATTCTTTTTATCAGATATGTAAACTACATATCCTGTTGCCTGACTGACATTTTTCCACTCTGCCTTAGCCTTTGTAGCACTAGTACGTTTCACTTTTTGTATTTTTACTGTGTCTGGCTTAGTAATTGCATCTACTTTCGTTTTCTTGCTATAATATTTCTTACCATCTATTGCCTTATATGATGCAACTTTATATGTATATTTTGTTCCAGGACTAAGCACTTTTCCCTTTTCTCCATTTATCTTCTTAACCTGATAACTTGTAATCTGATTCTTTTTTATGGTTGTAAGAGAAATATCCTTCTTGGTTTCACTATCATAACGATAAATCACATATCCATCTACACCAGAAACCTTTTTCCAATTCAGTTTTATTTCATTCTTAGATATTGCTTGATAGTCTAATCCCTTCACAGAAGGAACTGTAATAACCGGTTTTGGTGTTTCTGTTACCTTTGGTGTTGGCTTTGGAGTCATTGTTACCTTTATTGTTGGTTTTGGGGTTGTTGTCACCTTTGTCGTTGGTTTTACTGTCACTTTTGGTGACACTGTTGGTTCTACTGTTACTTTGGGCAACTCTGTTGGTTTCGCTGTCACATTCGGCGTTTCTGTTGGTTTTGACGTTTTTTCTGGCTGATTTGTTGGCTCTACTGTCACGTCTGGCGTTTCTGTTGGTTTTTGCGTTTTTTCTGGCTGCTCTGTTGGCTCTACTGTTACACTTGGTGAATCTGTTGGTTTAGCTGTATCTGATACTGTAATATTACAACTTGCTGTTATGTCCGTATTATCTGCCGAAACTGCTACTAACTTTGCCTTTCCTGCTCCTATCGCCTTTATCTCACCCTCATCAGATACTATAGCCACCTTTTCATTACTGCTTGTCCATGTAATATTTTTATTTAGTGCATTTTTGGGGAGTACTTCTGCCGATATCCAGGCACTCTCTCCTGCTTTCAATTCCAAGTCTGTTTGATCACAGGATATCTCATTTACCCTAGTAATCACATCTGTACCTATTACATAATCCATATCTACATTAATAGAACTGTCAATTCCAGAAACAGTTCCAGATGAACTATATTGCCACATACTATAAGATTTACTATATCCACAATATGTATTATATCTGGCAACCCAGCGTTCCCATTGGTCAAACACAGGGTCTGTCAGATACTCATTAAACCAGCTATAACTGGCATAAATCCCTACTTGATATCCCGCGTTTTCTATCTTTTTTGCAAATGCACTGGCTATCTTTCCCAGCTCCTTTGAACTTAACTCTTTCTGTTTGCTATATTCTATATCATAATATACTGGATATTGCAAATTATATCCTTCAATTAATCTTAAAACATGATCTGCTTCTCCTTCTGCTCCTTCCACTGTAGTAGCATAAGAATACAAATATACACCAAATGGTATTCCCTGTTCGGTACATCCATCTGCATTTGCTTTCCATTGTACATCATCTTGTAAAGTAACATCTTGTCCATATCCACATCGGATAATGGCATAATCAATGCCAGAGGCTTTTACTTTTTTCCAATCAATCTCTTTTTGGTGGTGACTTACATCGATTCCGTGTAAACGGATATCTTCTTTCGATGCAGCCTTTACCTCATTTTTATGATTCCTTATATTGAAATTACTGCTAAATAACATGGTACAACCTAATATACCAGCAATTCCTCTTTTTAGTATTCTATTCATTATATCTTTCACCTCAATTCAATTATGTCTTGGATTTTCTACACTTTATTGCAATATACGGGTCAGCTAAGCTAACCCGTATATTTGCTTTCATTCATAGTGCTGCCAGCGAAGCAGGCATATAAGTTTTATATCAACATACATATTTTCACTAAATGAATAAGACAATACACTAAAACAATCCTGTAATTACTCCATCCTCATTTACATCTACACGTTCCGCAGCAGGTTTCTTTGGAAGTCCAGGCATAGTCATTACAGTTCCTGTAATTGCAACTACAAATCCTGCACCTGCAGATACATATACCTCACGAATATGAATGGTAAAATTCTCTGGTCTTCCCAGTAATGTAGCATCATCAGAAAGAGAATACTGGTTCTTTGCCATACAAACTGGCATACTTCCAAATCCTAATTCCTCTAATTTCTTAATTGCATTACTTGCTGTTGTATCATAAGTCACACCACTTGCTCCATAGATTTCTTTAGCAACAGTTTCTATCTTTTCTTTAATGGACAGCTTATTATCATATAATGGTGTAAAGTTACTTTTTTTGTTCTCAATGGTATGAATTACTTTTTCTGCTAATTCTATACCACCTTCTCCGCCTTTTTCCCAAACTTTTGCCAAAGCAAATTCACAACCTTTGCTCTCACAGAATTCTTTGATATAAGCAAGCTCTGCATCTGTATCAGTAATAAACTGATTCAATGTTACCACACATGGTACACCAAACTTCTGCACATTCTCAATATGCTTTTCCAGATTTACAATTCCTGCTTTTATGGCATCTATATTTTCCTCATTTAAGTTCTCTTTTTCTACCCCGCCATTGTATTTCAAGGCACGGGCAGTAGCTACAATTACAACTGCATCTGGCTTTAATCCTGACATACGGCATTTGATATCAAAAAATTTCTCTGCTCCAAGATCTGCTCCGAAACCTGCTTCTGTTACTACATAATCTGCTAACTTTAATGCTGTCTTTGTAGCACGTACACTGTTACAACCATGCGCAATATTAGCAAATGGTCCACCATGCACAATTGCAGGTGTATTTTCTAAAGTCTGTATCAAATTTGGCTTAATGGCATCTTTTAACAATGCAGCCATTGCTCCTACTGCATTTAATTCTTTTGCAGTAACTGGCTGTCCGTCATAGTTATAAGCCACAATAATTCTTCCTAATCTTTCCTTTAGGTCTTTCATATTTTCTGCTAAACAAAGAATTGCCATAATCTCAGAGGCTACTGTAATAATAAAATGGTCCTCCCTTACTACACCATCTGCTTTTCTGCCCAATCCAACCACAATATTTCTCAATACTCTATCATTCATATCCACACAACGTTTCCAAATGATTTGATTGGTATCAATTTGTAATGCATTTCCCTGTTGGATATGATTATCTAACATAGCTGCCAGTAAGTTATTTGCAGAAGTAATTGCATGGAAATCCCCAGTAAAATGCAAGTTCAAATCTTCCATTGGTACTACCTGTGCATTTCCGCCACCAGCTGCACCTCCCTTAATTCCAAAACATGGTCCAAGAGAAGGTTCTCTTAGGGCAATTACGGACTTTTTATTCATCTTGCCAAGTGCTTGTCCAAGTCCAACAGTAATAGTAGTTTTTCCTTCTCCTGCAGGAGTTGGGTTGATTGCAGTAACGAGAATCAGTTTTCCATCTTCACGGTTCTTGGTCTGCTCCCACAATTCATCTGTCAACTTTGCTTTATACTTTCCATAAAGTTCCAAATCATCCTCTGTAATATCTAGTTTTTTTGCAACTTCTTTAATTGGTAATAATTTTGCTTCCTGTGCAATTTCGATATCCGTTTTCACTATGCCATACCTCCGAACGTTTTATCATATTGTTACAATATCTATCAGTATATTATTGCAACAATTTATTATCTGTAACTTTTTTATTATAACAAAGAATCCAAGGTGTGTCAAAGTATGTAAACACCAAGATTTTGAATAAATGTATCAGTAATACGAGATTACATTTGCTTCCTTACAATTTTGTATTCATCTCCCATACGGAAATATGGACACTCATAAAAAGTATCTGTTAAAAAACGCCCCATTTCATCCTGATCTAAATCTACACTACAACAATACTCTTCATACTCCTCATCGTACATATAATTCATACATAATTCGCAATTTGCCTTTCCTGCCATTCTTTCACCATACCTTTCTTTTGACAATAATTTTACATAAAATCATAAACCTCAATTATCCTTAATAAACAACAAATATTCTTTTACTAAGTTAATATTGGTACATTCATACAACATTCTGGCTCCTACCACATCTTCTATCTCATTTAAAATAAACTCACCAGAATTGTCAATTAAAAAATCAATCCCTACCAAACCAAAGGAAAATTCGCTGATCACTTTCTGTACCAGTTGAGTCTCTTCTTCATTTAAGTAATATTTTTCTACCTTTCCTCCCAAAGAATAATTAGAACGAAAATCTTCTTTTGCTGTACGCTTTATTGCTGCAATAATCCGTTTTCCTATTACATACACCCGTACATCCTGTTTTGCTTTTCCTGTAAACTTCTGGACTATCACATCTGAATTCTTAATTTTTCCTAAAACTTCTTCTTTCTTTAGGCCTTCCTTCCACAAAACAACTTGTTCTCCACCATGTCCATCCACACTTTTAATTACTGTCCCATAAGGGATTTTGTCCAGACTGGAGACAAATATTCTATTCTCTAAAAATACACTTTCTACAAGCGGAATACCTTTCCCTGCTAGATAAGCATAAGTCTTTGCCTTATCATTACAAATCTCTGCAACTTTTGCGTTATTAAATACTTTTAATTTACATTGTTCCAAATAGAGAGATAATTTAGGCTGAATCGTCCGGCAAATAATAAAATCAGGATACTCTGCCATTTTACCTTTTTCTAATAAAATCATTTTATTATACGAAATTCCGAAGGACAATTCTTCCGCATACTTCAATAAAATAATAATACCAAGCTTTGCTCCTTCTTCTATATGCATTTGAATATAAGATTTGTTCCTTTTTGCCCCTTCTCTGTCATAAATCAGCCAGCCTGTTTTTACTGCCATGTTATTCTCCTTCCCATAACCTTATCTCATTTACATCTTCTTCACAATATATTCCATGATAATATCCGCCACGTTTACTCCAGTACAATCATAGATATTTTTAAAATGTGCATTAGAATTTACTTCACATACAAGAGAAAATCCCCCTTTGGAAAACAATAAATCCACACCTGCAAAATCCACAGAAAGACACCTACAGGCCTCTATTGCTAATTTTTCCTCCGCCTTTGTAGGATAATACGGAGTCATTTTCCCACCATTTGTAATATTCGCCCGAAAATCTCCTTCTTTTGCCCTACGTTCCATAGCCGCTACTACCTTATCCCCGACTACTTGAAGCCTGACATCCCTTCCATTTGTTTCTTTAATAAATTCTTGGTATAAAATTGCCTTTCCTTCTAATTCCTTTGTTTTTTTATGTACCTCTTCTATTGTACTGCATAAATAGACCTGAGCCCCAAAAGAACCAAAGTTTTCTTTTATCACTAATGGTAACCCCAGTTCCTTTATAACATTATCAAGAAATTGCAAATTAGTATAACCAATATTCTGATATGTCATAGGAGCAAGTATCGTTCTTGGTGTTGGAATCTGCTGCACTGACAGTATTTCATGAGTCAGCCCTTTGTCATCACAGTTTTCAATTGCTTGTGCGGAATTGAAAACACGATATCCTATAGATTCCAACATTTTTGCCAGGCGAATATCCTTATCCCAAAACAAAACAAAATCAACCTGCTCTTTTTCCTGCAAAATTCCAGCTTTTTGATCCTTACAATCTACTAAAAGTTCTTGATTTGTTTTCATTGTAATATCAATATGATATTTCTGACCTGCCTTACAAAGCCACTGGTAGATCTCTTGAAATTTTCCCATTTCCAAAAATCCATTTACTACTAACCATGCTTTCATTTTGTCATAAATTCCTTTCTTATATTCAATTACATAAAGAAGCTGCCACACACAGACAATAAGAAACGCCAAGGCGTTCTTAAATTCTATGTGTAACAGCCCTTTCTATTACTGTGATATATACTCCTCAAATTCTTCCATAGTCATAAGAATCTTTCTCGGTTTCGTTCCTTCCTCTGGTCCTACTACTCCTGCGGCACAAAGTTGATCCATAATCCTTGCGGCACGGTTAAAACCAATTTTATAAACTCTTTGTAACATGCCAATAGATGCTTTTTCTTTTTCAATAATAAATTTTCCTGCCTCTATAAAGTAATCATCATTTCCACTGTTATTTCCTGACTTTTCTTCTTCTTTTGCATATTTATTTTCAGTAATTTTGGCATCTATCTCTGTATCATACTGTGCAATATTTTGCTGTGTAATAAATTCTACTACTGCATTGACCTCCTGATCAGATACAAAAGCCCCCTGTACACGAACAGGTTTCGGAAAACCAGATGGATAGAATAACATGTCTCCTTTTCCTAGCAGTTTTTCTGCTCCGCCCCCATCCAAAATAGTTCTGGAATCAATAGCAGAAGATACAGCAAAGGCAATTCGTGATGGTACATTTGCTTTAATCAGACCAGTAATAACATTTACAGAAGGTCTCTGGGTTGCAATGACCAGATGAATCCCAGCGGCTCTTGCCAACTGTGCCAGACGGCATATCGCATCTTCTACTTCTTTGGAGGCAACCATCATCAAATCTGCTAACTCATCAACAATAATAACAATTTGTGGCATTTTCTGAAAACGCTCGTCATTTGCATATTCTACTGCTTTGATTTTCTCATTATAACCTTTCATATCACGGACAGTTAATTCTGCAAACTTATTATATCTCTTGGTCATTTCGTCCACAGCCCATTGTAATGCTGCCGATGCTTTTTTTGCCTCTGTCACAACAGGTATCAAAAGATGAGGTATTCCGTTATAACAGCTTAACTCCACCACCTTTGGGTCAATCATTATCAATTTTACATCATCTGGATGTGCCTTATACAAAATACTCATAATTAAAGTATTGATACAAACTGATTTACCAGATCCAGTTGCTCCCGCAATTAAAAGATGGGGCATCTTTGCAATATCTGTTACCACTACTTGTCCCCCAATGTCCTTTCCTACTGCAAATGCAATATTAGACTGGTGCTTTTTAAATTGGGTATTTTCTACTAAATCTCTTAAATGAACAGTTGTAGTTGTCTGGTTTGGCACCTCAATTCCTACTGCTGCCTTACCTGGTATTGGTGCTTCAATACGAATCTCCTCTGCCGCCATATTCAATTTAATATCATCTGCAAGTGCAGTAATCTTACTAACCTTCACTCCTTGCTCTGGCTGCAATTCAAACCGCGTTACTGCTGGTCCACAGCTTACATTGATAACTTTAGCACGGACTCCAAAACTTTCTAATGTCTCCTGCAATTTTCTTGCTTTTTCTTTTAACTCATCATCAGACATGCCCTCTTGTGTTTTTTCAGGTTTTGCAAGTAAATCCACAGTTGGAAATTCATATTCTTGCTGTATGGTCTGTACTGGAGTACTAGCAATTTCAATAGACTTTATATTTTTCTTAGAATCTGGCAATGTAGGTTCTATAGCATATTGTCCATTTGATTCTGTCTGTAACATAACATCTTCTGGAAGAGGTCCTCCCTCCTGTTCCACTGCATCCATAATAATTCCTTCTTTTGGTTCCCCTGATTCTATCTCACAAGCAAACTCTAAAGGCTCTTGAATTCTTCTTGGTTCTTCTGTTTGCTTTTGTGAAACACTTTCAAATTTACGTTTTATCTCCTGCTGATAAATTGGAATATCCTCTTTAATTGCCTGTTCCACTTCTCTTGCCAGAATTTCCTCAATGTCATCATAAACTGGTTTCTCTGATTCTGGCTTTTCTTCCCTAGTTTCTTCATTTCCTCTCTGTATGGTCAAAAACTCTAAGCTGTCCTCTTTTTTTATTTCAGATATATCAGAATCCAAACTTGGCTCTGCACCTTCTTCAGCTACAATTTCTATCATGGCTGGAGAATCCACTAATTCTTCTTTTTCTTTTACAGTTTTGTCCTTTTTAAAACTGAAAAATTTAGCTTTTCTTGGTTCTTCTTGCTCCCAATCTTCAAGTTCTTCAAGTTCTTCCTCAGATTCTCTTACAAGAGTTCTTTCTTCTGCTGCCTGAACAGCCCTCTCTTTTACTCTCTCATAAGCAACCTTGCTTTTTCTTCCTAAATGTGCAAAAATAAATTTTTCTGTTAAATACATAAATGCCACAGCAAATAATGCAAGTAATACTATGTATGCACCCCATTTCCCTAGAAGAAAAGCTAACACATTGGATAACAGTCCCCCTAACAGTCCTCCTCCATTTCTTTCTGCTGCTGAATTATGGAAAAAACTCATAATCTGGAATTTGCGGTCATACCCATAATGAAAAAGCTGCATAAATGCTGCAAAAAGCAATATTACTATACCAAAACAGATAAGTTTATTTCTTAATTTTTTATTTCCTGGATTTGCCAGCAAAAATGCATAAGCACCCATCATAAAAAATGGTACAATATAGGCAATGAGTCCTAACATTCCAAATATAAACTGGCTAAGCAGCCTTCCAATGAAACCTGCAGCATTGGCATAACTTAGCAAAATAATAATGCCAACTACAAACACTACAAGAACTTTAATTTCCTTTCTTAAGGCAATTACTGATGTGGAAACCTCTTCCTTTTCCACCTTGGTTTCTTTTGCCTCTTTTTTTGATTTTGCCATTTTTCTCTCCCTTTCTTTTATTTTTCCTCTTCTTTCTTCTCACCCTTTGTTTGCAGGCTTCCTTTTACATTCTTTTGATGTATTTCCTGCATTTTTGCTTTGTCTAATTCATAATTATGCATGGCAAGCAAAGTCACAATCCAACCCAATATTGGAACTCCACAATATAAAAATAAAGTTGCCCCTACTAAAATTGGTGTTACTTCATCAGAAACTTGTGGTAATTCTTTGCCAAATCCAATGCAGGTAAGTACCACACCTACAAACGCAGTTCCAAAAGCAGATACTGCTTTCTCAATAAAAGAAAATAATGCTCCCATTAAACCAGGTACATATTTTCCACTCCTTGTCATCTCATAATCACAGCAGTCTGCAATCATAGGCACTACCATATTATTTATAATAGATTTACAACCATTCAGCAATGTAAATATTAACACAAATAGAACCGTAATTCCATTTATTTTAGAAGGAATAAAAGAAATCTTTGTAATATCCCCAAAAAACAAGACTAATCCCATAAAAAACTGTAACACAACTGCCAAACAGGTTGCAACCATAAGTGCTCTTCTCTGTCCATAATATTGTGCTATTTTGATTCCTCCTGACACAACAAACAAGGTAGGAACGGCAACCACAATTCCAATTAATCCTGAAATAGCATAATTCTTCATTAGGATTCCAAAAAGCATAACTCCCACAGTTGTATGACTATATACAATTGCTACAAACTGATTGGCACAAGATGCCAGAGTCAGCATACGAATAGGCTTGTTATGTTTTATGATTTCTACATAGTCTTTTTTTTGAATTTTTTGTTTTCTTCCATTTGGTAATCCATAAAATTTTTTCTGATCTTTTTCCCATATTCCTACAATTGCAAATCCAGTACATAGCATACTAATTCCTGCTATAACCAATACAAATTCTTGGAACAAATGGGGATTTAAAAATCCACCATATTTGGGTACTAGATAGTTCGATACATATAATGTTGTTCCCCCATAAGCCGCCATAATAAACATAGAATCAAAATATGTTGCCATAGGTCTTTGCTTGGGATTATTTGTAATAATGGTTTGTCCTGATTTTGCCACAACTGTTTGAAATGTATATCCAATCACATAAATCCCATATACAAAAACAAAATATGGTAATCGAAGAAACATTGGAACTAAATGATTTGTAAAAAACAATACAATACAGCTTCCTGCCAGCAACAGATTGCCAGCAACAAGAAAAGGACGGAATTTACCATAACGTCCTTCTGTTTTATCCAGTAAAAATCCAATAATAGGATCTGTAATTCCATCAAATACACGCATTGCTGTTAAAATCATAGACAGTAAAAATACTCCCAATCCCACAATACCATTAGCATAATAAGTTACATATCCCATTAATGCCAGATAAAGATTGGTGGCAGCATTATTTAAAGAAAAAAATGCTAACTGCCATAACTTAGCATTATTATAAGTTGCCTTTTGTACCTCTATAATTTCCTGTTCTTTCTTCTCCTGCATATTCTCACCTTCCATTCACGATGAGCAATTTTATTATCTTAGTCTCAAAACTTTATTTTATCTTCTATAATTATATCATAATTACAAGCAATTATCATAATTGGGGGTTGATGCACAATAGATTTTTGCAATTTTGCAAAAACGGTCTGAGTGCAACAATATAATTCACACTTTGTATTTATTTAATTATTCTACTTTTTTCTTTATTGCACAATCTTTTCTATAAAATGATATCCCATACTTTATTACTATCTGGTAACCATCATTTTTTAACTCTTCTACATAACACCTATCTTCTATCTGTTGTAGTGCTTCTTCTGCCTGTTCCCCCTTCACGGTTGGATTTTACCCTATAATTTTTCATTCTTGATAACACTCCTGCCACAAAACCATGATAAAAATTCTCATAGGCATCATTAAACCTAATGGTTTCCATCAACACTTCATTTAATTCTTCCTCAAAAGTGGAAACATCCTTATTAACCAACGCTGTATATAAATTGGATAAATCTTTCTTCTCTATTTTTTCACGAAACCAGGAAAGTATTTTGGTACGGATGTACAGGCTTTTCAATGTTTTTCCCTTCAATCAAAGCCCCGATTTCTTCTTTTGTTTCCTCATCTGCACGTTCAATCAGTTTTTTAACAATACTATTACTGCTGGTATTTGCCCAATAAGAAGAAGGAAATTGGTTCTCATCTTCATGCAAATCCTCAACAAACCGAACCACACTCCATGGGTTATACACATTTGACTCTCCGAATATATAACCATTATATCATTCTTTTATCAAATTATACTTATGTACAAGATGATAAACCTCACACATCCTCTTCACTTCCGCATCAGTAAAACCAAAGTATTCATTAAATTGCTTATTTGTAATAGAAATAATTTTTAAGTTATTCAGCCCTGTAAATATACTTTCCTTAGAGATACGCAGGCATCCAGTAATCACTACAAACTCCAGACTGCTGTTTGTCTTCAATGCAGATTCAAACAAGGAACGGATAAAATCCAGCATTTCTTTGTAAAAACCTTCAAAAAAAGCATTCTCTAAAGGTACATCATATTCATCAATTAAAATAACAACTTTTTTCCATAATACATTTCTAAACATCGGGAAAGAAATAACAACGCATCATTGTAACTGCTGCGTTTTGCTTTCTCACGCATAATCTCAAGATATCTCTCTTTTTGCTCGGCCAAACGTTCATCCTTTAACATAAAACTATGACGTCCATATTCGTATGCAATCTGACGGATTAACATATCATACGCCAGTTCAAAATCTGGCTGTTTTCCAGACTTTAAGGACAAGTTTATAACTGGAAACTGCTCCATATATGATAGATACTCCTCTCCTGCCTGCATAATATTCAAACCATCAAACAGGTATGCATTATCCACCTTTGTTCCATCTGCTTCTCTAGCATCTTCAAAGAAGTATTGAAGCACACTTATATTATGTCTTTCCAAATCTTCTTGGACGGGTAAATAAAGTTACAGCTCCTTTTTTATCTATTAAATCTTTCATAAACAGAGTCTTGTCTATAAAATAATAGCCTCTTGTGATTAACAATTCAAAATTGTCTATACCAATTGGTAAAGGTTTATAATCCACAAAGTCCCCCCAAACTCATTTTCACTGTTATTTACTATAATACATTTTTTTTTAGCAGATGTAAATCTTTTCTTGTAACATTATCTAATACACTGCCAGCTATTCCTTAATTTTATCATACCATAGCCACTAAAAAATTTCCACCATGTATTCTTTGTGCTTGAAGTGTTACCTAAAAAATTATTTGCTTAATAAAAATATTTGTTTTTTGTTTTCTTATTCAAATATTACAGTTCACACCCAATATTTCCCAGCAAAATTTCAGTAAATTTGGTGTGAACTGCAACATCAAAATACTATGATAACTAATGAATATCTATTTACTTATTTTCTAAATCCATTTGTTTTCTTCTCTGTTCCATTTCAATAGGAAGTCTTCCTCCGTACATCATTCCTAATCCCTGATCCATTCCCTGTCTCTGCCAATTTTCAATAATTCCCTGCTCACAAAGTTCCATACGGTTTTGGGTCTGTTCAAAATAATCCTTTTCATTTTTTTCCCAATGATACATCTTTTTATCTCCTCTCTGTCTTTTCTTTCTCAATCATATCCTTTAATTTTGTCAAAGCTTCTTTTATGCCGCCTACTTCATTAATAATTCCTTTTTCTACTGTTTCTTTTCCACTTAGTATAGAGCCTACATCCTTTACCAATTGCTTTGTTGCAAGCATTAATCCTTTCAAACTTTCATAGTCAATTTTTGAGTGGTTCACTACAAAACTAAGGATTCTATCCTGAATCTGCTCTAAATATTCAAAGGTCTGGGTTACACCAATTACCATTCCACTCATACGGACGGGATGTACAATCATAGTTCCTGTAGGTACAATAAAACTGTAGTCCGCGGAAACAGCCAGCGGTACACCAATAGAATGGCTTCCTCCTAATACCAATGATACTGTGGGCTTGCTAAGAGATGCTATCATCTCGGAAATTGCCAATCCAGCCTCTACATCTCCCCCAACTGTATTTAAAATAATTAGTACACCATCTATTTCTTCACTGTCTTCAATTGCTGCAAGCTGAGGCAATACGTGTTCATACTTTGTAGTCTTATTAGGTGATGCAAGGCTTTCATGTCCCTCTACTTCTCCAATAATGGATAACAATTGGATTTTAGTTTTTGTCCTTTTGTTATCTAAAGTAACCTGTCCATATTCTGATATCTTTTCATCCCGCAATTTTTCATTTTCTCTTTTGGTATTTTCTTTCTCTTCCTTTTCCATCTTGTCCTGTTCCATTTCCTCTCTCATATAAACTCCTTTCTTATCTTTATTCCTTTTAGGCATTTGACAAACTCTCATTATTCTAAATTATTTTGTGCAGATTTACATATCAAAGCTGGTGCTGTCAAAACCGCCAGTTCTTAGGTACTGTATTTTAACACCTTCGCAAAAACGCTTCGCGTGCATACAGTAAAGTAGCTAATCAACCTTCGCCTTTCGGCTTGGTTTCTTAGACTTTACTAGTAATGAACTGCTGCGGTTGAGAGCAGTGCAAATGTGCCTTGCGTTGATATGTGAACTTTGCACAAAAACTCATCGAGTAAATTGAGTTTCGCAAACGGATACATTTTTTATTTTCCATAATAGTGTGTACATTATTTTAACAACTATACAAAAGAAAAAGCTGCTATACACTTAATAATTTGTGCATAACAGCTTTTTTCTTATATTCCATAAACAGTAACTATATTCCTTCTACAAGTTCCTCCATTAACTCATGAACACTTACAATTTTTTTGATTTTTCCTACATTTGCTCCGCAAAAAATCAATCCATTATCCAAATCTCCCTTTACTGCATTTACTAATGCTTTAGTTATACAATATGGGATCTCTGCTGGATTACACTTTGCAAGACATTGATAACAGCGTTCTACTTTTGTCAGCCCTGCCCTCACTTTATTTTGAAATGCATTATTAAGCGCCCGTCCTGGCATTCCTACGGGACTTTTTATAATACAAATATCCTCTTCTTTTGCATTGATATATGCCTGTTTATAAGCATCCGAAGCATCACACTCATAAGTAGCCACAAAACGGCTGGCAATTTGTACGCCATCTGCTCCAAGAGACAAAGCATGACAAATATCCCCTTTATCAAATATTCCTCCTGCTACAATAACAGGAATATCTATTTCATATTTTTCCTCGTATTTCTTTACAGTCTCGATAATTGCCAGAATTTCTTCGTCTATATTCTCCAAATTCTCTGCATCTTCACTTGTAAATCCTAAATGTCCTCCTGCTTTTGGACCTTCTATCACAATAAAATCTGTAGTTCTCTTATATTTTCTGTCCCATTTTTTTAAAATTAATTCTGTACAACAGGCAGTAGAAACAATTGGAGCAATTTTTGTTTCGCTTCCCACTACTAACTCTGGTAAATCAAAAGGAATCCCTGCTCCACATATTACTACATCAATTCCTTCTTCTACTGCAATTTTTACATGTTCCCTATAATGTTTAAGGGCAGTCATAACATTAACCCCCACAAGCCCTCCTGAAGCCTCACTTTTTGCCATTCGGATATGTTCCCTGAGTGCTTCTTCATTGCACTTTACCTCATTTGTTTCAAATCCTGGTTTATCATATCCAATTTGAGCAGTAGATATAATGCCAATACCGCCCTCTTTTGCAACAGCACCTGCAAGTTTTCCTCTGCTTACACCTACTCCCATTCCGCCTTGTATAATAGGAACTTTTGCTACTTTATTGCCGATTCTCAATTCTTTCATAAATATTATTTCCTTTCTGCTTTGCCATTTTTCTAAACTTCTGTCAAACAAATCTCTCATATATGTATAAATTCAAAGTTTTACATTCTCCAAAATACAGTTTCATTTATTTTGTTATGTAGTTTTAAAAACTACGTATATTGTAACATTTGACAAAGTGTGTTACAATTTACAAAAGAACTATTTTTGTCACAAATATACCAGATTGGAGAATGCTATGCAAAATACAAAAAATTATTCTGTTTCTGCCCAGGTCTGCCTTGCAGAAGCCTTAATTTCACTTATGCAGCACACAACTATTGATTCCATTCATATAAAAGATATTGCAAAAAAAGCAGGGGTTTCCCGTATGTCCTATTATCGTTATTTCTCCTCTAAAGAGGAAATCTTATCTTTCTATATGAAATACATAATAAAAGAATATCTGTCAAGAGTTGATGCTACTCAATTTCAAAGCTACCAGCATATTTTAGATAGTCTTAATTTCTTCTATAATTACCGGGATTTTGCTCTGTGTCTTCACAAAGCAAATTTATCCTTTTTACTTTTAGATGCACTAAATAATTACATAGAAAAACAACCAGGATTTCAACAACAAAACTCTCAACTTACCTATTCTCTCTATTACTATGCTGGCGCACTCTATAATATTTTTATGCAATGGATATTAAATGGCACAAAGGAAAAACCGGAAATAATTGCAAAAACTATTTCCGGTTTATGTAATAAGTAAATCTGTCCAATTCTTCTGATGTTTTTTTCTTTGTATGCTGATAACATAAAACAGCATCTTCTCCAAAACCGTTCTCTGCCATTTTTTGGTAAAATGGCAGAGAAATTCTAGGATTATCACTTCCTCCTTCTCCAACCTCACCATAGATATAACGAAATGCCATGCCTTCCTCGCTCTCTATTTTCTTCATCTCCTGAATCAAATATTGAAACATGGTTTTCCCAATACCCTTTCTTCGGTATTGTTTTTTTACATATAGCTGCTCTAAATGCAAAGTATTGCTGTTTTGGTATTCCCCTCCTTCTCTCCCTTCTTTATAATACACTGCCAAAAGTTCACCAATGCTATTTCCTTCTAAATCCATGCAGCGAATATTAATTTGTCTCTTCTCATTACGCTTTACTTGAATCCGAATATATTTTTTCTCTTTTATCCCATTCTTTTCTATATTATTCTCTTTATAAGGGATTGGTGTAACACGAATCTGTCTTGTAACTTTCTTTTTTTTCATAAACCAAAAAAGAAAGAGCAGAGAAACTATCCCTGCTGCACTTAATTTTATCCACCACATAATTCCACTTCTCTTCCTTATCTGCATTCTTGTAACAATTCAGCCAGTATCTGGTCTGTTACGTATTATTTACAATAAACGAACTTGCTGTCAACACAAGCAACACCATACATGAAAGTTGATTGCTTCGTGCTTCGCACTTCCGCAATCAACAACTGTATTCGTATTCCAGGCTTTCGCCCTTCATAGTACAATATGATATTTTTCTAGCTGCTTTAAAACTTCACCTCGAAGTTCTTCCTTTTGCTCCAGAATCTGATGCAGTCTCAAAAAACAATCATCTTTTACTTGAAGATTATAATCCATCTTTTCCTTTAGTTTCTCTCTTCTTACCTCTAAATTTTTTTTGATACCTTCAAATTCTGCAGAGTCTACTAATGCTGTAGCCTGATATATCCATATTTCAGAATCTTTTACCTTGTGATGTTCTAAAATATTCACTATTTTATTCCGATAATAATCTAATCTCTCTGTATTGCTTCTATAAGTTCTTTCCTGCTCTTTCGCTTTTGTATATTCTTTTAACAAATATTCCAGTTCCATAGAATTTTCCACATTATATTTACTATAACTATAATCCAGAGTACTTGTGTTATTAATATACTTAATTTTAACTTTATTTGTTAAAGCAATTGCACGGTTAATTTTTTTCCCTATTAATGCATGATCGTAACGGTTACGATAGGATTCATAAAAAACATATCCTGCAATTCCTGCTGCCATTAGAACTGTCATGCTGTATGGAATTACCATACTTTGTTCTAATCCTACAGATAATACCCAGAATAACACAAACAAACTGATAACAAGAGCAAAGGTAGCAATTGCTATCTTTTTCAAAGTATCTTGCTTATGAAAGACTTCTTTATATTCATACTTTAGGGAATCTCTCTCTGCAGTAAGCTGACGAAGGTCATTTTTTACTTTTTTACTATATTCCTCTTGTTCCCTCATTCGCTTTAAATCTTCCATAATATTTCCTTCATAATTCCGTAGGGGACGAAATCTCGGATTTGAGGTATGAATCTCTTTTTGTTGATAATTTTCCCGTTCTTTTGTAAATCGGATTACTTTAGCTGCGGCATCTTCTAAATTTTTTTTCTCTTCAACTTCCATTCTCTCAATCTTCTGCAAATCAGATAAATATTCTGTAACTGCCTGATATTCTATTTTTGCATGTTTCGTTTGCCGCTCTGTCTCTATAATCTGTTCACAATTGTCTATAATTGCCTGTATATATTCTTCCCTTGTTTGCGTACCATGTATGGGGAACTCTTCTTCCTGGCTGTCCTCATAAGAAATAGTCGGCTCATAATCTTCTATGCTTTCATCCTCTTGAGTCTGCTCCTTACTTTCCTGCTGTTTCCGAATTCTTCTTTCTATGCCCTCTTCTAATAATTCTTCTTCTTTCTCTGTCAAGACATTTTCTTTGGGATTCCTGTTTCTTTTTCTTATTCTATCAAAAAAACCCATGCTTACTCCATTCCATTCTTATATTTCTGTTTCCAATTAAATATCATTGTATCAATAGCATAATAATATTCTCCCACTTTTCCTGAGTCTTTTAACTTGGGAAGATTTAAAATCTTTTTATACTCTGCTGCTTGTTCTGCCTCCTGCAAGATTCCTTCTAATTCTCCTAAATATTCCTGTACCTCTTCTGGAGATAAGTTAAAATTTAGAATCTCCTTTAAAAATTCTTTCTCTTGTTTTTGTAGCTTTAATAGAAAGAAAAATTCTTTCTTTGTCTCTTCATTATGATTCAACTCATAAGCTCTTTTAAATTCCTCTTTTGCCCGTTCAAATGCCTTTACTTGAACATGTGCTACTGCCAAATTGTGTAAAATATTTCCAAAACTTTCTGCTGGAAAAACAGACGATTCCTCAGATGCAACAATACATTCATATTCGGTAATTGCACTTTCATAATCTTCATATTTCAAAAAGTTATCTGCTTTTATTTTTTGCTTTTCAATGGAAGATAATCCATTTATCTTATCAATAGTCTTAATTAAACCTTCCAGTTCTAGTTTAGTAAAATAATCCGTTACACAAAGAATACTTACCACAATATCTTTAATATCATCACTTTTTTCCCTGATATCTCTGCACTTGTCTGCAAACTCTTCCATGTTCAAATCATATTGTATCCAGTTAAATAGCTTTTCACTAAAGTCTTCCAACTGTACTGTGTAAATATTATGATATAGATAATATCCTAATTCTTCTATGGAATACACATTAGTTCCAGTTAATGTAAAATAATAAGGTTCCTTTGCTGGCATTCCAGTACATAAAATAAATTTCCCCATATCAACAACTTCCTCTTCTGCAATCACATTTTTGTCTGGATATTTAAAATCTTTTCCCATATCCGGTTTGAAGATGGAAATAAATCTCCAAATCCCTTATCCCGCAAGGTAACAACGCAAGTCTTTATATCCATAAATTCTACAGACAATTCAATTCTCGTCTTTCTTGATAACTGATATAATCCATCCATAGAAATTAAATGCCGTTCTACACGATGCTCTGCCACATTCTCTACAATCAATTCAATTTCAAATTCACCATCTGGAATAAACTGAATGGTCTTTGATGCATTAAACCATGCTGTTCCCGCTTTTATTAGCTGATACTCCACTGTTCTTTGATTGGTGAATAGCGGCATAGAAATATTTACGGTAACAGTTTCTTCACCTAGATAAAGATACTCTCCGCTCCTTCCTTCCCCAGCTAATTCCCTTGCTGCATAACCAGCTCCTTTCGCATATAAATTCTGTCCGAGAAATACTCTTCTACCCACACAAAATTCTTTCAAAACATCCCTGCACCATTTTCCTTCAAATCCGCTTCCTGTAACATATATTGCTGTAATAAGCTGTTTATGAAGTACATTTCTTACAATATTTTCAAATATATATGATACATTTTCTTTTGTAGTATCATCTAATAAAATTTCATAATTTAAGGTATCCAGAAAACTTTTTCTTTTCATAACCACTGTATGCGGTACAGTTCTTCTGTTTATTGTAATCTGATAAAACATAAGACCTCTGTTATCAAAGTCAAATAATACAATATCATTCACACGAAGTTCTTTAGGCTGATTCAGTGCATAGGATACAAAACATTGTTCATGATTTTGTACACTAGCTCTTACCTTGCTAATTCCCAGATTTTGTAATGCTTGATAGATATGGTTAATTAGTATCATATTCTTTTCCCTTACTGTAACAACCAATTTGCGAATGGTTTTACTTGGGTACTCTGGCTTTAGCATGCCAAGAAGTCTTTTTAGATATCTCTCTAATAAAAGCACTGGTTCCACTTTATGCCCTTCAATTTCCACTAAATCTTTTCTTGAAACCTTCTCTATAATATTTTTAATTAGGAATCCTTTTTGGTTGGTATGTCTTTCAATAGCATCCTCTCCAAAAAACCACTCGGCTGTATCGGATTTGTAAAATAATGCTGTTGGAATACGATACTTTTCTACATTACCATTCTGACATATTGACTCTGGTTCATAAGTTACCATACTAAAGCAGGTAATTTGTGAATAATCTTCACATAAATCCACACCAACCAGTAAACTTCTCTCCTCTGCCATGTTTATTTCGTTCCCTTCTATTCCAGCCCTTTAAAAACTTTACGCATTGCATATTCTGTCTTTGCATAGTTTCGTATCAGACTGAGTAGTGTCTTCTCATCTTTCATTTCCCTTGCAACAAGCATCATATTAATTTGTCCATATTTATCCTCTTCTTCGTCCCTTTGCAATTCATCACCCCGGATTGTAATACTCTCTGTTATAATCGGCTCTCCTTCTATGGGAACTTCTTCCACATAGTATTGCAGAGTTTCATTATGAAATAATGTAAAATCCCGAACAAAAATTCCCTCATATAAATTCTCCATTTGTTCTACCTGAAAGTCTTCCTTCATCTCTTCATCCTCCAAAAAATAATGGAGTAAAACTTTATGTTTGGGATTTGTTTTATATTCTATATAATATTTATTACCAATTTTCCTTGGCAGTTGAAGTTCTGGTATAAACTTTTGAAAGAAAGGAAATACCATTCTCTCCTCAATCAATTTTTCTGTTTCGATTTCAATAAAAGTACGTTGCTCCTCTGTCCATTTATCCAAAGTACTATAATACTTTAACAAAGCTAGCAGAGCAGCACGATTAGGCTCAATCTGCAGTTCTCTTTTTACTACCTCAAAAAAGCTCTCATCAATTACTCTGTCCCGTACAAAATATTTGTAAGAATAATAACTGATAAATGCCTTAATCAAAGTTCTGTTCTTTCCCTTTTCATAAAAAGAGAAAAATACTGCCATAGCATCTTGTACATAACTCTCAGCAAATAAAATCTGACCTAAAAGCCTCTCTTCTAGTTCTTCTGTATTCATATCATATTCTCTGGCTTCTCTCCATACCAAAAACATATCTTTCGTAGTCCCAAGATAATATCTTACCAGATATTCTAAAATTATTTCATCATACTTTCCAGCTTTAAATACATAAAATCCCATCTTAGAAAGTAAGGGTACTTCTTTCTCCATACCACATTTTTTAATAGTTTTTGAGCATAGAGCACGAAGCCTTTTTACTGTAATTCCTTCAAAACTATATTCTGTAATCTGATCAAACGCCAAATCATAAAGTCCCCGGATAATACAATACTCAATTATCAAATTGCGTTCCGACTTACTCATACTCTGCAAATCTACTTCTATCAAAAGTTTTTCTAAAGACTCACCCTCATAGTTATCATAATAATGTTGAATTAAATTCATTATCCATTTTTTCTGATACTCTGGCTGTAATAAATCTTTATTTACATGATTCTGCAGCTCAGCCACATTGATGTTGCTCTTTTGATATCGTTCTATTCGCTCATAGATATATAAAGACAACATAACATTCGTCTTATTCTTTTCATAACACGCTTCTGCATAACGGTTTCTGCTGGTAAATTTTTTTTCTTCTTTTGGTATACTGGTATCGTACCTTCTGCCCTGACGGTCAACCAAGAATACCTTTGCATGTTCAGTATAAATATCTATAAATGTCCTGCCATTTCTATCAAATGGATAATAAATCTCCTCTATACATTCTTTATGAGCAACTGATACACCTACAATATCTTTATGGTTACATGTAACCATCCGTTTAAACAAAACAAAAGGAAAATGTTTTGCAATATCTGCTGTTATCTGATTTTCCTTTATAACTATATTATACAATACTGCCAGATGCTGGTTAAAATGATGTTTAAATAGCTGCTCCATAGTAAAATTATGAATCTGTTCTTTGTATTCAGCAAAAATATCAAACAATTCATCACTATGCTGAATAATGTTAGCATATAAAAATGCCTTCTTCTCTTCTGGTAAATTTGCATTATAAAGAAAATACATATAAATCTCTCTAGGAAAAATACCTGTATCATTCTCACCAATGGCATAAATATAATACTCATGAAGCTGGGTAATATGCAGCCGTTCCTTTACCCCCATCTCATACCATTGAAAATAATTATGGCTTGACATATCCGATTTAATCAAAAGACTACAAATAGCACTTAGTATCTGTTTATCCTCAAACTTTTTATATAAGGTCACTAAATTAGAGAAAATAATTCTATGATATCCTTTTTCTTTTTCTGCAAGATATGCATACTGAATGGCAGCAGGTAAAGAAAACATATCCTGCTTTATTCCCATATTAAAGCTCTGAATTGTGCAGGAATCTAATTCTTTAAGCAAAGTAGGATCTTGTTCATACACGCTGCACACTTCATAATAAAGGACAGGGCTGACACAGCCTCTGCTATACTGCTCTTTAATTACTTTTAACTTCTCTTCAGGCTTCTGATCTAATTTCTCATCTAAAAAAATAAGAAACCATAATAAATTCCAACAATCTGGATGCTGTTTATAACACTCTCTGATTTCCTGCAATGCTGTCTGTAAATCTTCTTTTCTTCTAGTATATAATGCCTTCAAATATAAATAACCACAATAATCTACTATTGTATTCTTTTGTAATAAATGTTCCTCTTGTTTCAGGGATTCATACATTGCCTTTGCTTTTTCTTCTGCCCCCTCCACAATATATAAATGAAATTGGTATAAATCTAATCTTCTGGAATATCCTAAATCCCCCAAATTTCGCTTTACTGCCTCTATTGCCTCTAATTTGGTAACAGCATTACGTGTTTCAGTAATATAATCCAATGTGTCAATCCGATTACTTCGGAAGTTAATATAATTGTTTATTAAAACAATCTCATACTGTTTCCTTTTCACTTCATCATAATCTCTCTCCACATGTTTTACAAGCTTTTCCATCTCAATATGTACTTCTATGGTCTGGTACATATTTCTAATTATAACTTTTGCAAAATTCTTTCCAGGTCTCAGATTCTTATTCTTTACTTGAAATTGTAATTTTACTTCATTCCCAATAAAGGAATCCTGATTTAATTTTTTCTGGTCAATCTCTAAAAATTCCTGATTTGCCCAAATATCAATATCCAAATATCCCCAATTATCTTTCTGAAGTACAATTTCCTCAGAAACATCTTCCTTTCGTACTTGAAAGTTATAAAATTCCTTTAATACAGAAAGCTTTGGAACATTCTTTTTTTGTATACTTACCAAAAACTCCTCTAATGCCTGTTCTGAATTATCACTCTTACATAATCCACGATACAACAGTTTCTTTTCTAAATCTTTACGTAGGAATATTTCTTCAAATTCCTTAGATTTAAATATACTCACTGCTTTTAACCAATTTATCTTTGCCAGATTAGCAAAATGAAATAAATCCTTTACCTCTCCAAAAGAAGCCTCCACATATTTTTCCAACACTGTTACTTGAAATGGAATCTCCTTTTCTCCACAAGAACTGACAATATTTACCGTCCCATAAATTTCATCCCTAGTCCGAATATCTGTTGCCCGAAATTCATAACCAATCTCTACCTCATGTCCATCAAAAGATTCTATTTCCAAACACAGCAAATGAGAGGAAGAATATACTAACCCCTTCATACTTCTTCCTTCTTTGTTCTTTAACTTTAAAACTCCTTTATGTACCTTTCCAATCTCAACTGCAATGCTGATCTTTTCCTCAGAGCAGATAATCTCTGGTAATTCATATTCAAAATGTTCTCTTGATAATCTTGTAATCTTATCCTTCAATTTATCCACCTACAAACTTTTGTTTGTAACAGTTCAGCTAATGGCTGAACTATTACTTTTGTTTCTATATTTCTTATCTAATCTTTTGACACCCATGCTTTTTTTTAATATAATTAATGGTAACTGTTTAGAACCCTCTTGCCAAAAACACAATATACCATAATTATAACACTATTAAGTAACATTATTCAACAAAAAAAGGAGATTTTATCATGAAACATAAAGAACACTTTCATGGGAGTGATTTAGAATTAATAGAGAAAAAATACCATATAAAAAAAGAAGATATCACTAGCTTTTCTTCCAATGTAAACCCTCTTGGAATTTCTTTCAAGCTAAAAGAAAGTCTCTCCTCCCATATAGATGCTATTACATCCTATCCAGATAGAGAATATACAGACCTTAGAAAAGCTATTGGTACTTATGTAGACACAGATTATAAAAATATCCTTGTAGGCAATGGTTCTACAGAACTAATTTCTGTCCTAATTCAAATAAAGCACCCCAAAAAAGCTTTAATTCTAGGACCTACTTATTCTGAATATGAAAGAGAAATCACAATTAATGGTGGCCGTTGCCATTACTTCCGCTTAAAGGAAGAACATGATTTTCAATTGGAACTTTCAACCCTGCAGGTAGAATTGACAAAGGATGTGGATTTGCTGGTTCTCTGTAATCCAAACAACCCCACCTCCTCTTATATTCCTCAAAAAGACTTACGTCAAATATTAGATATTTGCAAAGAAAAAGATATCTTTGTTATGGTAGATGAAACCTATGTGGAATTTGCCCAAAAACCTGAATTAGTTACTTCTATTCCTTTAACAGAGTATTATAATAATATAATTATTCTTCGGGGTATTTCCAAGTTTTTTGCTGCCCCTGGACTGCGTCTAGGTTATGCTATTTGTGGCAATCAAGATTTAATCCGTGAAATTGACCACAAGAAAAACCCTTGGACAATTAACAGTCTTGCTGCCATTGCTGGGGAAATTATGTTTTCTGATGAAGCATATATCCAGGAAACAAGAACCTTGATCTCAAAAGAACGCGATCGGATTTACAATATTTTATCACAATGTAACAGCTTAAAACTATATCCATGTAATTCAAATTTTGTTTTAGTCAAAATATTGGATGATTGTGTAACAGCAGATGATATTTTTGACGCTGCAATACAAAAGGGTCTTATGATCCGAAACTGTTCCACATTCCCATTTCTCGACAACCAATATTTTCGTTTCTGCTTTATGATGCCAGATAAAAATAATGCACTTATTGATGTTATTTTATCCTTCTTTGAGGAAAGATAAACTATTACAATTTACCCATTATTTTTCCCTTGTATCCGTTACTTATCTATGTTATAATGAAAAACCATGATATTATTGAATTATCAAAAGCAGGAGGAACTATCATGAAAATTTTTTCAAACGAAATTATTAACATGCAAGATGTAGATTTCAGCAAATGCGAAACCCTAAACGGGGATTACCTTGATATTGCAGCTACAAGACCAAAACTATTAGAAAAATACATAAGTATCTTTGAGAGATACATACAAAAGTACCCCCGCCATGTAAATTATGAAATCTGGAAACATTACATTAATGTACTGGAAAATAGTTTATTAGAAAATTAGATAAAAAAAGAAAACCATAAATCAGATATTTTAATCTGCATTTATGGTTTTCTTTTTTTATTTCTTTCTTGTTCCACGATAAATAATATCACTTCTGTTTGGTCCATTGGATACCATGGTAATTGGAATTCCTATTTCTTTTTCTATAAATTCAATATATTTTCTACAATTCTCTGGTAATTCTTCATAATCATGAATTCCTTTAATCTCCTGTTTCCAGCCTGGTAATACTTCATATATTGGCTTGGCTTTTTTTAGATCCTTAGTAGTAGGAAATTCTTTGACTACTTTACCATCTATTTCATAACCTGTACAAACTGGTATCTCATCCAGATAGCCTAATACATCTAATACAGTAAATGCAACTTCTGTAGCTCCTTGTACGCGGCAACCATAGCGGGAAGCCACACAGTCAAACCAGCCCATTCTTCTTGGACGTCCAGTAGTAGCACCGTATTCTCCGCCATCACCACCACGTCTTCTTAATTCATCCGCTTCTTCTTTATCATGAATTTCACTAACAAATTCTCCGGCTCCTACCGCACTGGAATATGCTTTCACTACTACAACTATATTCTTAATTTCATAAGGTGGAATACCTGCACCAATTGCTCCATATCCCGCTAATGTTGAAGATGAAGTAACCATTGGATAAATTCCAAAGTCTGGATCCTTCAAAGACCCCAACTGCCCTTCTAATAAAATATTCTTTCCTTCTTTTAATGCTTCATGTAAAAACTGATGTGTATCACACACAAATGGAGCTACCATCTCTTTATATTTCATTAAGGTACTATACAATTCATTTACATTCATGGCTGGCTTATGATACAAATGCTCTAAAATAACATTTTTTTGTACACATACACGTTCCAGCTTCTCTTTCAGTACAGATTCTTCCTCAAATAACTCTGAAACCTGAAATCCAATCTTTGCATATTTGTCAGAATAAAATGGTGCAATTCCAGACTTTGTAGAACCAAAGGATTTGCCTGCAAGTCTTTCTTCTTCATATTGATCAAACAAAATATGATACGGCATTACAATCTGTGCTCTGTCCGATACATATATTTTTGGTCTTGGTACACCTTTTTCTACTAGACTATTCACTTCTTCTACCAAATCAGGAATGTTTAATGCTACCCCATTCCCAATAATGCTGGTTGTATGATTATAAAATACGCCAGAAGGCAATAGATGTAGTGCAAACTTACCATAGTCATTTACAATTGTATGACCTGCATTACTACCGCCTTGAAAACGAACAATAATATCCGATTCCTGACCAAGCATATCTGTAATTTTACCTTTTCCTTCATCGCCCCAGTTAGCTCCTACGATTGCTGTTACCATATGTATTTATCCTCCTGAATTGTATGCCTACCTAGTTATAGACATTCTTTGATTTTCATTTAAGAACACCCTTTGCATTCTATAGATAGAATAGAAGAAACACTTTCTCCCTTCTAATGTATTGTTATATTCAAACAAACACTTTTTATTCTACTACATCTTGCCCAAGAAGTAAAGTTTGATTTGTAAAAAGCTTAAATTGTTACAACTTTACTCCTTGTTATCCTTTTTACAATCTATTTTAATAGACCTTTTCTATCTTTTTTATATCTTCTTCTCATATTATCTGTTGAATCACTATATCATTCTCTCTATTCAAATCAACAAAACTTTCCCCAACCCGTACTAAGGGTCTTGCCAATGCATCTTTTTGTATACTGACAATCTCTCCAATTCTTCCATCTGAAAGACGAACAGAAGAATTAATATAAGAATATGCGGTTTTCTCCATAAACAGCATAAGAAGTCCTGGATCATGCTTTATATATCCTTCCTTTCCCCAGATATTTAATACATCAAATGGACACATTCCCTTTCGGTAAGAACGATCTGCTGTCATAGCATCATAAACATCTGCGATAGAAACTATTTTACTCCAATAATCAATTTCCCCTGCCTGCAATTGAAATGGATATCCACTCCCATCACAACGTTCATGATGCATAAGTGCTGCTAGTTTTACTCTTTTGTCAAAATCTTTATCCATTAAAATATTATAACCAAGTCTGGGATGTGTCTGGATAATCTTATATTCCTGACTAGTTAGTTTTCCTGGTTTGGATATAATACTATAAGAAATCTGTAGTTTTCCAATATCATGTACCAGTCCAGCTAATGTCAATGACTGTAATTCTTTTTCTGGATATTTTAACCACTCTCCAATTAACCGGCACAACAGACCAACACTAATACTGTGAGCATAAGTAACATCATCATACTCTCTCATACAATTTAGCATATCCATAATATGCAAAGTCCCATGCCCATGCTTTACCATTGCATTTATCCTGCCTAATAATTCTTCTGTTTCGTCTAAACCATTATCCCCCATAATCCTGCCAAAAGTTTTCTTCAATCCTTTGATTGACTTCTCAAAATCCTGCTTAAAAGCATTAAAATCCTGACTTCTTTGAAGTCTCTCTTTATGCAGATATATATCCTTTGCCTCTATCTCTTCTTCGATTGTTGCCTCTTCACTTTCTTTTTCATATACTAAGATATGAAAAATACCATATTTTTTTATCTTTTGAATCACTGTGCTTGTTAAAATGGTGTTACAAGTCACAAGGAGCTTATCTGTGCTTGTATATACATCTTCTGCTAAAATCATACCTTCTGTGGCATGCATAATTTGAATACGTTTTATCTCCATGGTGTATCCCCCATTTCCACGTCTAACACATTCTATAACTTTACTTTACAAAAAACACAGAATCTATGTTTTTTATAAAATAAAGTTTTCTCCTATGTAAGTATTATTGATAAACACATTACTTTATTCTAAACCTTAATGATTCACGGCTTATATTGCAGACCGCTGCTATCACAGCTAGGAGCTGCTTGACAGCGTCACCTGTCTGCAATCATCGTCAATTGAACTATTAAGCATAACTAAGTCTTTATTTCTAAGCCTTCGGCTTACATAAGACTTAGTTCTTGCTTAAAGCCGTGAATAATCTCAGTTAATTATACATTAATTTCGGCTGTTAAACCAAGCAAATCTTTATTTTCTTCTAATATCGGCATAATTACGTCATGAATAAACTCTTCCACTTGTTCTTCTGAACGTCCCGTATATTTCTTTGGCTCCATAGTTTTTTGCAGCTCTTCTAATGTCATATTAAAGGCTGGATCTGCAGCAATCAATTCAAGCAAATTATTATCCAACCCTTCTTCCTTTACATTTTTACCAGCCTGCATAGACAAGGTACGAATCTTTTCATGTAATTCCTGGCGGTCTCCTCCTGCCTTTACTGCATCCATCATAATGTTCTCTGTTGCCATAAATGGTAACTCTGCCATAAGTCTTTTTTCAATTACTTTTGGATAAACTACCAATCCATCCACCACATTCAAATATAAATCTAAAATTCCATCAATAGCCAAAAATGCTTCTGGAACACTCAATCTTTTATTTGCAGAATCATCTAATGTTCTTTCAAACCACTGTGTTGCGGAAGTAATAGCAGGATTCATGGCATCCACCATAACAAATCTTGCTAGAGATGCAATTCTCTCACTTCTCATTGGATTTCTTTTATATGCCATGGCTGAAGAACCTATCTGGTTCTTTTCAAATGGTTCTTCTACTTCCTTCAAGTGTTGTAACAAACGAATATCATTGGAGAACTTATGAGCACTGGCTGCGATTCCTGCTAATACATTTACTACTCTAGTATCTAATTTTCTGGAATATGTCTGTCCAGAAACAGGGAATGTTTCTTTGAATCCCATCTTTTTTGCAATAAGCTTGTCTACCTGTTGAATCTTTTCAGTATCCCCATCGAACAATTCTTTAAAGCTCGCCTGTGTTCCTGTAGTTCCTTTACAACCGAGTAATTTCATATTCTCAAGAACATAATCCACATCTTCCAAGTCCATTTTCAATTCCATTAACCAAAGAGCAGCTCTTTTTCCAACTGTAGTTGGCTGTGCTGGTTGAAAATGAGTAAATGCTAATGTAGGCAGACCTTTATACTCCATTGCAAATTTAGACAATTCATTGATAATATTCACTAATTTCTTTTTTACTAACTTCAAAGCTTCTGTCATAATAATAACATCTGTATTATCACCAACATAACAAGAAGTTGCTCCTAAATGAATAATTCCCTTCGCTTTTGGACATTGGGTTCCATAAGCATACACATGAGACATTACATCATGTCGCACTAATTTCTCTCTTTCCTTTGCTACCTCATAATTGATATCATCCTGATGTTCTTTTAACTCATCAATCTGTTCTTGTGTAATATTAAGCCCCAGTTCATGTTCTGCTTCTGCTAATGCAATCCAAAGCTTTCTCCATGTCTTAAATTTCATATCCTGCGAAAAAATATACTGCATATCCTTACTTGCATATCTTTCTGATAATGGGCTTGTGTATCTATCTGTACTCATGTTATTCTCCTTTCATCACTCACCTGTTTTTTTATAATAGTGCCATAAATGCACAGACTACCTATCTATTGTCATTCTTTTTTTATTTCTGTTGTATTCAAACATTTTCCCTACTGCTCATACTCTCCACGAATATCCTGCTTTGGAGGCTCTACTGGATAGTTCCCGCTAAAACAAGCATCACAATATCCTTCTTGTCCACCAAGTAACTCATGAAGACGGTCTTTATCTAAATATCCTAAACTGTCCGCTCCTATCATTTCACGAATCTCTTCTACTGTCTTGTTATATGCAATTAACTGGTTACTGGAAGGTACATCTGTGCCAAAATAACAAGGATATAAAAATGGTGGCGAGCTAATCCTCACATGAACTTCTGTGGCTCCTGCTTGTTTTAACATTCCAATAATTCTTGCACAGGTTGTTCCTCTCACAATAGAATCGTCTACCATAACCACACGTTTTCCATCTACTACCTCACGTAAAACATTCAGCTTAATCTTTACAGCGGATTCCCGGACAGACTGCTTAGGTTTAATAAAAGTTCTTCCAATATAGTTATTTTTTACAAAGGCTGTACCATAAGGTATTCCTGACTGGAGCGAATATCCCATTGCAGCAACATTTCCAGATTCTGGTACACCAACTACAATATCTGCTTCTACTGGATGCTGTTCTGCCAGAATCTTTCCTGCCATTATTCTTGAATTATATACGCTAACACCATCCAAATAACTATCTGCTCTGGAAAAATAAATATATTCAAAGATACATCTTGCATGTTTGCTTTGACACAAAGACTTATCTGACTGAATTCCATATTCAGGACTAATTGTTACAATCTCCCCTGGCTCTACATCTCTTACAAACTCTGCACCTACTGCGTCTAATGCACAAGTTTCAGATGTAAGGAAATATGCATTATCCCTCTTTCCAATACACAACGGACGAAAACCAAATGGATCTCTGGCTCCTATTAACTTTCTAGGACTCATGACGATTAAGGAGTACGCTCCTTTAATCCTGCCCATGGCATTCTTCACTGCTTCTTCTACCGTTGATGTATGCAATCTTTCTCTTGCAATATAATAAGCAATTACTTCTGAATCAATAGTCGTTTGAAAAATTGCACCTGTCAATTCTAACTCTTCACGAAGTTCTAATGCATTTACCAAATTACCATTATGGGCAAGTGCTAAGGTACCTTTGATATAATTTAAGACCAAAGGCTGGGTATTAAAATTACTACTGGCACCTGCCGTAGAATATCGTACATGTCCAACTCCAATATCACCTTTTAACTTTTCCAATTTTTCTGCATCAAATACTTCATTAACAAGTCCCATTCCTTTACAGGAATCCACCTGCGCCTTTGGACCATTTGTATCACTGACCGCGATACCACAGCTCTCCTGTCCTCTGTGCTGGAGAGAAAACAATCCATAATAAACGGAAGATGCAACATCCTGACCATCAAAGTCATATACACCAAAAACACCACATTCTTCATGTAATCCTAAATCTACTCTTTCGTCTGCAAAATCACTCATATTTTCATCCCTTTACATTTTTTAATAGGTATACACAATTTAATAGAAGGCAACTTTACCACCCTCTTCTTGTTTGTATCAAATCCACGCCACAAAAAGAAATATTTCTTTCAAGCTCGTATACATTTAAAAGGGGACAACAAAGCATGACTTCTTGTCCTCTTTTCTTGAAAGCATATATTGTAAAATTTCTTCTACTATTCATTATATCAATACTTAAGAGAATCGCAACTATTTTTTTATAATCTGCACTGTCACTACAGATAAAAGTATCAATTTATTCAGACATAACCATGTATGAAAATTAATTGCTACATGCTACGCACACTCGCAATTACCAACTGTATTCGTATTTTAGGCTATCGCCCTACATACTCATACAGTTAGCGGGTCAAATGATTACATTTCTTTGCAAGTAAACTTGCACAAAATACAGCCATTTGTCCGGACTTTCATAGTAAGTCTGTATTACTTAAAATTACTCCTCTCCGAATCTTAGTTTCCATAATTCTTTGTACAGATGCTGTTATTTGTTTTTCTGTTATTTCTCCTGATTCTACAGCATCATACACAGCCTGATATGCCTCATCTAAGTCTGGTGTCATAAGAACAATATCTATCCCTGCCTGAATAGCCTTTACTGCTGCATCTCCTGGTTTATATTTTTTGGTAATAGCCCCCATATCCATAGCATCTGTAATTATAATCCCAGAAAATCCCAATTCCTGCCTTAACATATTTTGAATCACTAACTTTGACATTATTGCTGGTACTGTATTTTCTGTTACTTTACTAATAGAAATATGTGAAATCATTACAAAATCCACTCCTGCATCAATTCCTGCTTGAAATGGTTTAAATTCTGTACTGCGAAGCCCTAATAAGTCTGTATCTGCATTTACTGGATTAGTATGGGAATCCCCTGAAATACTTCCATGTCCAGGAAAATGTTTCAAAGTAGCACTTACATTTTGATCTTGTATCCCATTTACTACTTGTCTTACCATATTGGAAACCAATTTAGCATCACTTCCAAATGCCCTGTCACCAATCTCTGTATTATATTCATTGGTTTTCACATCTGCTACTGGTGCAAAATCCAAATTAAAACCTAATTCCTTAATCTCTTTTCCAATTGTAACACCCATATTATACACATAATCTTCATCATTCATTGATCCAATTTCTTCCATAGAAGGAAATGAAGTTGTATGCATATTGCTGTTATTTCCAATGCGGGCAACACTGCCTCCTTCCTCATCTACCGAAACAAATAGTGGCACCTTTGTATTCTTTTGTGCATCTGCAATCAAAGTCTTTGTCTGGTCTATAGATTCTATATTCCTGGCAAATAAAATAATCCCGCCAACTGGATACTTTTCTAAAGTGTCTGCCATGTTCTTTGTAAATTGCCGAAATTCAAAATAGTTACCTTCTGTTTTATCAAGTTGTTCCAAATTCACAATAAACATCTGCCCTATTTTCTCTTCCAAAGTCATCTTTTCCACTATAGACCCTGCCATGGCAATAATCTCTGTAGAATCCGTTACGACTTCCCCTTTTTTGGGAGCTTTCGTCTTTGTTACTGGTATATTGGTTTCTTGTACTTTATTTTCAGACCTGCTACATCCTCCTAATACACTTAAACATAGGATTATACATAATATAGCTGTATACTGGAAAATTGCGGGATACCTTAGTTTACCTTTCATAAATCTTCTCCTTCTATTCTCTGATGTTTTATTCCATTCACTATTATAAAACAACTTCCAAATTATGAAAAGGATTTTTTGCTTTATATAATTCCAAAAGGGAACCCCCGCATTTTGCAGTGTTCCCTTTTATTCCAATAGCTAATCCTCAATTATTGCAAATTAGTATATCCCATTAAATATTCATCTACTTCTTTTGCTGCATCACGGCCTTCACGAATTGCCCATACAACCAAAGACTGTCCTCTGTGCATATCTCCTGCCACAAATACCTTTGGCACATTGGTAAGATGAGAATTTGCTGCTGTATCTACATTTGTTCTCTGGTTTAATTTTACACCAAATGCATCTGCAATATATGCTTGTGTTCCTAAGAATCCAGCAGCAATTAAAACAATATCTGCTTTTACCTCAAATTCACTGTCTTTTACTTCCTTCATCACATTACGTCCAGCTTTTTTATCAAATACACTCTCTAGCTTTACGCAGATCGCCTTTGTTACATTGCCCTTTTTATCTTTTACAAATTCTTTTACCGTAGTTTGATAAATTCTTGGATCTTGCCCAAATACTGCAATGCTTTCCTCCTGACCGTAATCCGTCTTACAGACACGAGGCCATTCCGGCCAAGGATTTTTTTCTGTTCTGCAGTCTGGAAGTTTTGGCATCATTTCAAGCTGTGTTACAGATTTTGCACCATGACGGATAGAAGTTCCCACACAGTCATTACCAGTATCTCCTCCACCAATAATTAATACATGTTTCCCTTTTGCATCAATATAGCTGCCTTCTTTTAGTGATGGTTCTGCCAATAAACTCTTTGTTGTTGATTTTAAGAAATCAACGGCAAAATAAATTCCATTTGCATCTCTTCCAGGCACCCCAATATCTCTAGGATTCGATGCTCCACATGCCAAAACTACACTGTCATATTCTGACATAATATCTTTTGCTGACACACTATTTCCAACATCCTGATTAAATGCAAACTCTACACCTTCTTCTTTCATAAGGTTCACTCTGCGTTCCACTACATGCTTTTCTAATTTCATATTTGGAATACCATACATCAAAAGTCCGCCAGCCCTGTCTTCTCTCTCAAAGACAGTTACTTTATGCCCTCTTTGGTTTAATTGGTCTGCAACTGCCAGTCCAGAAGGTCCAGATCCAATAACTGCAACTTTTTTCCCAGTACGTACTTTAGGAGGCTTTGCAGTAATCAAATCATTCTCATATCCATATTCAATAATACTATTTTCATTTTCCTTTACTGAAACCGGATCTCCATTTAATCCACAAGTACAAGCTGCTTCACATAAAGCAGGACATACTCTGGATGTAAACTCTGGAAAATTATTTGTCTTTTTTAATCTTGCCAATGCTTTTTCATAATTTCCCTGATATACTAAATCATTCCATTCTGGTATTAAGTTATTTAAAGGACATCCAGCCGACATGCCTCCAATCATCATGCCAGCCTGACAAAATGGTACACCACATTCCATACATCTGGCTGCCTGCTCTTTTCGTGATGCCTCATCCATATGCTCATGAAATTCGTTGTAATGTTTGATTCTGTCTAATGGTTTTTCCGCTGGATTACCTTTTCTTTCATATTCCAAAAATCCACCTGTTTTTCCCATGTCATGTCCTCCTTACTTACCAACATTCACATAAAATGCTTCAATTTCTGCCTGTTCCCTTGAATATCCTTTTTCCTCCATAGCGTGAATAGTATGCATAACACGTCTATAATCATGAGGAATAATCTTCTTGAATTTTGGTAAATATTCATCAAAATGCTCCAAAATATCTTTACCTTTTTCGGAATTCGTTTCCTCCACATGTGCTTCTATCATGGCTTTTAGTTCCAGAACATCCGGCTGTTCTTCCACATCCTCCACAGAAACTAATTCTTTATTTACTTTCAAATAAAAATCATTCTTTTCATCCAACACATAAGCAACTCCGCCACTCATACCAGCTGCAAAGTTCTTACCTGTATTGCCAAGCACTGCTACACGACCACCTGTCATGTATTCACATCCATGATCCCCGACACCTTCTACAACGGCTGTAATACCAGAATTTCTTACGCAGAAACGTTCTCCTGCCACACCATTGATATAAGCCTTTCCTGTCGTTCCACCATAAAATGCTACATTTCCAATAATAATATTTTCATCTGCCTTAAACTTGGCATTTTTAGGAGTTGTCACTACAATTTTACCGCCAGATAATCCTTTACCACAGTAGTCATTACAATCTCCTGTAAGACGAAGGGTCAGTCCGCTTGGAATAAATGCACCAAAACTTTGTCCGCCACTTCCTTCGCACTCAATGGTATAAGTATCCTCTTCTACAGTTGTTCCGAGCTTTTTGGTGATTTCAGAACCCAATATAGTTCCTAATGTACGGTTTAAGTTGTTTACATGTACTTTTACTTTCGCTCCCTGATTCTTTGTAATCTTAGCAGCCAAATCTTTTAACAATACCTTCTCATCCATTGTTTTTTCCAATTCAAAGTTGTATCTATCTGCAGGATTGAAATAACGGTTCTTAGCATGAGCATAAGTGGTATCCAGAATCTTTGATAAATCAATGGCTGCACCTTTTTCGGAAAGGTTCTCTTTCTTTTTCAATAAATCCGTTCTACCAATCAATTCATTTACAGTACGAACACCAAGTTTTGCCATATATTCTCTTAATTCCTCGGCTACAAAACGCATGAAATTCTCTACATATTCTGGTTTTCCAGTAAAACGTTTACGAAGTTCTGGATTCTGTGTGGCAATACCGACTGGACAGGTATCTAAGTTACATACACGCATCATCACACAACCCATAGTTACTAATGGTGCTGTTGCAAAACCAAATTCTTCTGCACCAAGAATAGCAGCTACTGCAACATCACGTCCATCCATAAGTTTACCATCTGTTTCAATTACCACCTTGGAACGAAGGTCATTTAACATAAGTGACTGATGTGTCTCTGCAAGACCAAGTTCCCAAGGAAGTCCTGCATTGTGGATAGAACTTTCTGGTGCTGCACCAGTTCCACCATCAAAACCAGATACTAAAACAACTTCTGCACCTGCTTTTGCCACACCCGCTGCAATGGTTCCAACACCTGCTTCAGACACTAATTTTACAGAAATCCTTGCATCCTTATTGGCATTCTTTAAATCATAAATCAATTGTGCCAAGTCTTCAATGGAATAGATGTCATGGTGTGGTGGTGGGGAAATTAGTCCTACACCTGTTGTTGAATTTCTACACTCAGCAATCCAAGGATATACTTTCTTACCTGGCAGATGTCCACCTTCACCAGGCTTTGCACCCTGTGCCATTTTAATTTGAATCTCATTGGCACTTACCAAATATTGGGATGTTACACCGAAACGTCCCGATGCCACCTGCTTAATTGCAGAACATCTATCCTCTTTTTGTCCCTTTGTACCAAGACGTTCCAGACTCTCTCCACCTTCACCACTATTTGATTTACCACCTAAACGGTTCATGGCAATTGCCATTGTTTCATGTGCTTCTTTGGAAATAGAACCATAAGACATGGCTCCTGTCTTAAAACGCTTTACAATAGAATCTACACTTTCTACTTCTTCAATTGGAACTCCTGCTTCTGGATAATTGAAGTCCATAAGCCCACGAAGGTTTGTTTCATTTTCTTCTTCGTCCATTTTTGCAGAATATTCTTTAAAGATTTCGTAACTTCCTTCTCTTGTTGCCTTCTGTAATAAATAAATGGTCTGTGGATTATACAAATGTTCTTCTTTTCCACTTCTTGATTTATGGTTACCACTACTTTCTAGTGTAATATCTGTACCAAGTCCAAGAGGATCAAACGCTTGTGTATGCAATGCTTCAATCTGTTTTTCAATTTCAGAAATGCCAATTCCGCCGACCCTGCTTACAACACCAGCAAAATAACGGTTAATTACCTCTTCACTAATACCAATTGCCTCAAAGATTCTTGAACCTAAATATGATTGGATGGTGGAAATTCCCATCTTTGATCCAATCTTTACAATACTCTTTGTAATGGAATGAGTATAATCATCTACGGCTGCATAATAATCTTTATCCAATAAGTCATTGTTTACCATTTCCGCAATAGTATCTAATGCAAGATATGGGTTAATTGCACTTGCACCAAATCCAAGCAATGTAGCAAAATGATGTACTTCTCTAGGCTCTGCACTTTCTAAAATTAAAGACAAACGTGTTCTCTTCTTTGTTTTTACTAAATGCTGTTGTACTGCAGATACAGCAAGTAAGGAAGGTATTGCAACATGATATTCATCCACACCACGGTCAGACAAAATAAGCACATTTGCACCATCTTTGTATGCACGGTCAGCCTCCATACAAACTCTGTCAATAGCCTTTTCAAGAGAAGTTTCTGTATAGTAAGTAATTGGAATCACTTCTACTTTAAAGCCTTTTACATGCATCATCTTAATCTTAAGCAAATCTGTATTGGTTAAAATTGGATTATCAATCTTTAATACATTACAGTTTTCTTCCTGCTCCTTTAAGATATTACCTGCTGTTCCAATATATACTGTTGTGGCAGTAACCACTTTTTCACGTAATGCATCAATTGGTGGGTTTGTTACTTGTGCAAACAACTGTTTAAAATAATTGAACAATGGCTGTGGACGCTTAGACAATGGTGGCAGTGGTGTATCCCTACCCATTGCAGCAATTGGTTCTGCACCATTCATAGCCATATTCATAATGCTATTGTTACATTCTTCATAGGTATAACCAAATGCTTTTCTAAGTCTGTCTCCTTCTTCTTGGCTATATTCTTCCACCTTTTTATTTGGAATCTTTAAATCTTTTAGATTTACTAAGTTATTATCTAACCATTCACCATAAGGCTGTCTTCTTGCATATTTTTCTTTAATAGTATCATCATCAATCAATTCACCTTTTACGGTATCTACTAATAACATCTTTCCTGGACGAAGACGTTCTTTCTTTACAATCTTTTCCTCTGGAATATCTAATACGCCAACTTCCGAAGACAAAATAATATTTCCATCATCTGTAATATAGTATCTGGAAGGACGCAATCCATTACGGTCAAGAACAGCACCCATAATATCTCCATCTGAGAATAAAATAGAGGCAGGTCCATCCCATGGTTCCATCATAGTTGCGTAGTACTGGTAAAATTCTTGTTTTTCACGGCTCATGCTTCTATCATTTGCCCAAGGCTCTGGAATTGCAATCATTACAGCAAGAGGCAGCTCCATTCCACTCATCACAAGAAATTCTAAGGAATTATCTAATCTTGCAGAATCAGAACCACTTACATCTATAACAGGAAGAACTTTATGCATCTCCCCTTTTAAATATTCCGATTCCATAGTCTCTTCACGGGCATGCATCTTATCTGCATTTCCAGCAATTGTATTAATCTCTCCATTATGCACAATAAAGCGGTTTGGATGCGCTCTCCGCCAGCTTGGCTGTGTATTTGTACTAAATCTGGAATGTACTAATGCAATGGCAGATTCGTAAGAAGGACTTTGTAAATCAAGGAAGAAAGAACGAAGCTGGTCAACCAAAAACATTCCTTTATATACAATGGTTCTACTGGATAGAGAAACTACATAAGTATCTTCATTGGAAGAATTCTCAAACTGTCTCCTTACAATATATAGTTTTCTATCAAAATCCAGCCCTTTCTTTACATTACCTGGCTTTTTAATAAATGCCTGCATAATGCATGGCATACAGTCAAGAGCCGTCTGTCCTAATACTTCTTTTTGTACTGGCACTTCACGCCATCCAAGAAAATCCAAATTTTCTTTTTCTACAATAATTTCAAATCTCTTCATGGCACGTCTTCTACTTAATTCATTTTGTGGCAGAAAGAACATACCAATACCATATTCTCTTTCTTTTCCAATAGAAATGTTTGCCTTCTTTGCAGCTTCGCTAAAGAACTTGTGCGAAATCTGCAATAAAATACCAACACCATCACCAGTTTTTCCTGTAGCATCTTTTCCTGCACGATGCTCTAAATTCTCCACGATTTTTAACGCATTCTCCACTGTTTCATGTGTTTTCATACCCTTCTGGTTTACCACTGCACCAATACCGCAGTTATCATGCTCCCATCTAGGATCATATAAACCCTGTGTATTTCTCTTACATTCTTCCATTGCAACACATTCCTTTCTTTTCTCTTTGTTATCTAAGTGACTCTGACAACTTTCAATGATTCATGTCTTATATTGCAGTCTGCTAGTTACTATTCACACACATTTAACTAACTTTTTACTACCCGTCTGCAATTTTTGTCAAAACCAATTTTTGGTTTTTCTTTTTCAAAAAATTTTCTATTTAGAAGATTTTCTCTAAATAGAAATAAATCGGATTAAAGTTTCCTATAAAACAAAAAAACGATATTCTTAATAAAGAGTGCAATTCACCCCTTCTTAAGAACACCGTCGTTCTGAAAGCTATTATAATACAATAAACTATAAATTGCAAGTAAAATTTCATTACTGTTCACTCACAAGCTTGACACTTATTGTCAAGCTATGTACCAAGAACGTAAAACAGTAACAAAATTTCTTTTTTACTTTCCAACTTTTCTATCTTTTGTTATAATGATAAAATATCCAAGTAAACAAGGATAAGCAAAGGAGAAAACTTATGATTTTAAATGTTGAACATTTAAGCCACGGGTTTGGTGACCGGGCAATATTTGATGATGTATCATTTCGTTTATTAAAAGGAGAACACATTGGACTAATCGGAGCAAATGGAGAAGGTAAGTCCACATTCTTAAACATTGTAACTGGTAAACTTATGCCAGATGAAGGGAAAGTAGAATGGGCAAAAAATGTCCGGATTGGTTATTTAGATCAACATGCTGTTCTGGAAAAAGGCATGACAATCCGGGATGTTTTAAAATCTGCATTTGCATATTTATTTGCATTAGAAGAACGTTCCAACATTCTTTGCGGAAAAATGGCAGAAGCAGACGAGAATGAACTTAGTGCAATGATGGATGAATTTGGCAACATTCAGGATTTATTAGATGCTCATGATTTCTATAACATTGATTCAAAAATAGAAGAAGTTGCAAAAGCATTAGGCTTAAATGATATCGGCTTGGAACGGGATGTAACTGAACTTAGCGGGGGACAGCGTACTAAAATTTTACTTGCCAAGCTCCTCCTTGAGAAACCAGATATCCTGCTTCTTGATGAGCCTACCAACTATTTAGATATAGAACATATCCATTGGCTGCAAAGATACCTGCAGGAATATGACAATGCCTTTATTTTGATTTCTCATGATATTCCATTTCTAAATAGTGTAGTTAACCTTATTTATCACATGGAAAATCAGGAATTAAACCGCTATGTAGGTGATTATGATAAATTCCAAGAGGTTTATGCAGTAAAAAAAGCCCAACTGGAAGCCGCATACGAAAGACAACAGCAGGAAATTAAAGATCTGAAAGATTTTGTTGCAAGAAATAAGGCTCGTGTTTCCACACGGAATATGGCTATGTCCCGACAAAAAAAACTTGATAAAATGAATATTATAGAACTTACAAAAGAAAAACCAAAACCAGAATTTCATTTTAAAGAAGCAAGAGCTGCTGGGAAAACGATTTTTCATGCGGAAAATCTTGTAATTGGCTATGATGAACCTCTCTCTAAGCCAATTAACCTTATTATGGAACGCGGAGAAAAACTTGTATTTACTGGTGCTAATGGAATTGGCAAAACTACATTATTAAAGAGTATTCTTGGGATTACTCCTCCTATTTCCGGCCGGGTTATCTTAGGTGATTATTTATATACTGGATATTTTGAACAGGAAATGTCAGGCATGAAAAATAATACTTGTATTGATGAAATCTGGAAGGAGTTTCCATCCTACACTCAGTATGAGGTTCGTTCTGCTCTTGCAAAATGCGGCCTTACTACCAAACACATTGAAAGCCAGGTAAGGGTGCTTAGTGGAGGCGAACAAGCTAAAGTACGCTTATGTAAACTTATCAATGTGGAAACCAATATTTTACTTCTTGATGAGCCAACCAATCATTTAGATGTGGATGCAAAGGAAGAATTAAAACGTGCCTTAAAAGCATACAAAGGAAGTATCCTTCTTATCTGCCATGAACCAGATTTCTATGAAGATTGGGCTACCAAAGTGATTGACTGCTCTCATTGGAGTACTAGAATATAAAGAAAAATAAAAGGAACGATAGATTCACTCTCGTTCCTTTTATTTTTTATGTAGTTTAGGTAGTTACAGTTAAGTGGTTGTCAAAAAATTGCGGGGTCCTCCACTCCATTTGCCAGGAATGCTTCCCTTCTATCCAGACAAGTACCACAACAGCCACAAGGTTTTTCTCCTCCTTCATAACAACTCCATGTTAATTCATACGGTACTTTTAATTCCAATCCTTTCTTTACCACCTCTGCTTTTGTTGCCAAAATAAATGGTGCAAGCAGAGTAAGTTGTCCGCCACTTCCTTCAAAAATAGCTGCCTTCATAGCATCTTGAAAAGCTTCACTACAATCTGGATAGGCATTTCCTGCTGCATCATCTCTATGTGCACCATAATATATCACCTGACAATCTTTTGCTAATGCAATACTTGCAGCAGAAGACAAGAATAACCCATTTCGGAATGGTACATAGGTTTCTACTGGTTTTCCCTCTGTTTTCTCTAACTGTTCTGCATAACTTTCTTTAGCAATCTTTTTCCTTGAATGTTCCAGCAAAGAACAGTTACTATAGGAAAAAATCTTTGCCAAATCCAGACATTCATGTTCTACCTTATAATACTTGGCTATTTTTTCTGCCGACTCTAGTTCCTTCTTATGCTTTTGTCCATAAGTAATGGATAAAGAAACTACATTTTCCCTGCCATACTCTTCTACTGCCATGGCAAGACAAGTTGTACTATCGACCCCGCCACTGGACAATACTAATACTTTCATTAAACTAACTCCTTTTACCGACTATTTGTAACTGTTCAAGTTCATGAATAATTACCGATTATCTATTTTATCAGGATAACAGTCATGTTCTGACAAGCGTCTCCATGCCATCTCTTCCCATTTTGTTCCAGGTCTGCCATAATTACAATATGGATCAATAGAAATACCTCCTCTTGGAAGAAATTTTCCCCAGACTTCAATATATTTTGGATTCATCAGCTTAATCAAATCCTTCATAATAATATTCACACAATCTTCATGAAAATCCCCATGATTCCGAAAACTAAATAAATACAATTTAAGGGATTTGCTCTCTACCATTTTCTCGTCTGGTATATATGAAATATATATGGCAGCAAAATCTGGTTGTCCAGTAATGGGACATAAACTGGTAAATTCTGGACAATTAAATTTTACGAAATAATCATTTTCTGGATGTTTATTCTCAAAAGTTTCTAACACCTCTGGTGCATAATCAGAAGGATACGCCACCTTCTGATTTCCTAATAAAGTTAAATCCTTTGTATATTCACTCATTTTTATTATCCTCTCTATTTCATTTATGTATTACTACAAACGTTAAACAGTGTATCTATATTGATATAAAAGAAGGAGTCTCAACACTTGTCAAGCTCCCTCTTTTCATTATATGATATTTATTGGGAAGAACTCTTATAAGTTTTATTTCCAACTTTCTTCTTAGCTTCTACCGTAACATAATATGTCTTTGATCTGCTTATTTTTTTCCCTTTGAATTTTCTCAAAATGTAGGAAGATTTTGATCCTTTCACAGATGCCACTTTTTTGTATACACCATTTCGATCTGTCTTTACATAAATATCATATCCTGTTGCCCCTGTTACCTTTTCCCAATTTATCTTAATCTTCCCAGATGTTGTTGTATACTTTCCATAAACATTAGGAACAATCCATTTTTTTGCAGTCCATGCACCATATTTTTTCTTATCTCCTATCTTAATATAGGGACGTGCTATAACAGTTACACAGCTTCTGCCAGACAAATCACAAATATTAATCCAATTATAACTACTCTCATAAGTTCCCAATAATTTATTTTTTGTATTATAAATCTTAAACTGATAACCACCTGCATTTGTAACACTGTTGTAATCCAGCCACAATGAAGATGTCTTTTTACTATATACATTCCAATAGTTTTTCTTAATTCCTGTAATCTTTCCAGGAACTGTCTTTACACTATAAACTGTACTACTCCGTCCCCAAGCAACATAACCTTGAGAAGACTTTCTGCCTGCACTCACGTTTATATAGTCAGAAAATGTATTGCTTAATCCTTTTATAGTATAAGTCAAATCCTCTGTAATTTCCCTATTATCATCTTTTGATCCCTGCTTTAAACCATAACAATTTGCTCCTTCTACAGTATCCCATTTTAAGGTTACACTAGAAGTGGTAGAATCTGTCCACTTAAGATTTTCAGGTTGTGCGGATGGTGCAGAAACTACATCAGTTGGCATACTCTCAGCAGTAGTACCATCTTTTGCAGTTGTAATCACTTTTAAATAATAAGTTTTCCCAGCCGAAATTCCACTATAGATATTACAATTTTTTGATGTAGTACTTCTCATTTCATGCCAGTTTTTTTGATCTTCTGACATCTGAACAGAGTATTTACTGTCATCTAACCCTCCTGTCCATTCCACCTCAATGCTAGAAGAAGTACCTTCTGTTTGTGTAATATTTGTTGCTGCTGTTGCCGCATGAACATCAATTTTCCCCAACATTGTAAATGCCAAAGCAAAAGTCGTTGTTCCAATACCAATAGCTATACTTTTCCAAAATCTGTTTTTCATTTTGTCCTCCTTATTAGTTCTATGTAAATTCATCTATAGCACCACCTTTATTATCTCATAAACGATAAAAATGTTCAAGCTTATTCTCCTTCTTCTACTGGTGTTATCTTTCTGGCAATATAAGCAAATGGTGTATCTAATAATGCAACAATTGCTTTAAAAAGATATGTAGTAAGTAAAATGCTGACAAATACCTTTGTCGGATAACTTCCCCAGAATGCTAAAGTGGTAAATACCACTGTATCAACAAGCTGGCTGACTAGTGTAGAACCATTATTACGAAGCCACAAATATTTTTCGGTATGCCCACATTTATCCCAGATAAAATGGTAAATTGCCACATCAATTGATTGGGATAGTGCATAACCAATTAAACTGGAAATGGCTACTCTTGGCACCAGACCAAATACTTGTTGTAAAGCTGGTGAAATCCAGTCGCTTGCATTTGGTGTAAGACGCAAGGTTCCCTGTGTTCCAATAATCCAGAGAACTGTCACAGAAAGACCTAGCCAGACTGCTTTTCTTGCACTTTTCTTCCCATGCTTTTCTGATAAAATATCTGTAATCAAAAAAGTTGCTGCGTATAACACATTTCCCGCAGTAGTAGACACACCAAAAATATCAACACATTTACATACTTGGATATTCGCCAGAATAGTACTGAATGCAGTAAATACATATAATCCTGTTTTTCCAAACAGTTTATACATACCAATGACTGCCACTAAATAGAATACAACAGATACAAAAAATAATACTTCATTCATGATTTTTACCTCTCTTTTCTTTTTTCGAGGGTCTATTACAAAAAATGCATTTTATAGTAAATAGAACTTACTATAAAACTTACATGCTGCCTTCGGTAGCAACACCATGAATAAAAAAAGACAGACTGAGTCTGCCTTAGACCCTAGTTTTGTTTAACGACAGGATGGATTGTCTTTCGACGCGAACTGTCGGATTCGATTGTATCATTTTTCCATGTGCGTGTCAATGTAATTTTTATCGAAATCGTTCTTCCAATTCTCTGAATTTATCTAAATGGGACTGTACCGTTTCTAAAAGCTGTCCCCGTTTATTATCACTGACAGCACGGTTATGATTCTCCAAAAGCTGCATTTTCAAGTCAAGTTCTTTCGTTGGAATTCCATTCTCTATCAGCTCTACTTCCTCTAGCATACGCATAGCATCATAATATCCTAATGACATACGGTACAAAATACTATGATGTGTAAAATCTATCGTTCCAGTAACAAAATCTCCTAATGTATGACTTGGCGAAATCTCCAGATAATTCACCAAACCTTCTTCATTCTTTTCAATATGAATTTCCTTTGGTTTTAGTTGCACTACAATAAGATTTTCAATTCCTTCCTTGGTAATTGGTGCAACAGGTACATTATCCGCAAGACCTCCATCACGATAAAAGACACCATCTATCTTCACTGCATCATACACGACTGGCAATGCAGAACTAGCAAGAAGAATCTGCTTTATCTCCTCTTCTGTCTTACCATTTAATAGACAATACTTTGCCTTTGGTATATTATTTTCCATGCTTGCTATAGTTGCAAATATTTTTTTAGGACTGTGTATCACTTTTTGTAGCTCTATTTCTTCTTCTAAAATTTTTAAAAGTCCTTCTCTGGAACAAATTCCTTCTTCTTTTGCTTTCTGAAGATATTCATTTAGTGATATACTTCCTAAAAATTCCCCAACTACATTAAATTTTTCCTGCAGGGTTTCCATTAAATCTGTTTCTGTTGCTTGAACATCAAGAATTTCCTCTGGCTCAATTTCTTTCCAAACAGACTCCATAACTTTAAAATCACCCTGAGCAAATAGTGCCCCATTCAATGCACCTATGGAACTCCCAGAGACTGCTACAATTTGTTCTTCTAAACCATACTCAAAAATTGCTTTTAATACGCCAATTTGATAGGCTCCTTTTCCACCGCCTCCAGCCAGTACAAGCCCCCATTTCCTTTCCTTCATCACAGTTCCCCCTTCTCGTTTAATCTTTCTCCATTAAATATGGTAATACATCTTCACTATAAGCCCTAAGAACTTCTGCTACACTCCAAGCCTGCGTATAACAGCCTCTGCTGGTACAACTAAAATCACCATCAAAAATTTCTGCAATACCATTTAAACATCCATCCTTCATGTGGTCTGCAAAGTACATACACATTTCCTTTGCTTTTAATACTGCTTCCCTGCTATGATTATGCACCTTACAATATGCAGTAATAAATCCTCCAGAGATATATCCCCAAGAGGTTCCCATGTGGTAAGCTCCATCCCGGTCAATTAGTTTACCAATATATTCCTTCTTATATTCTGGATCATCTGGAGATAAGGTGCGTATTCCATAAGGTGTATAGAGATGTTTATACACAGTCTGCACAATCTTTTTATTTTTTTCATTATCTAACATGGTAAATGGCAAAGATACTGCCCAAATTTGATTTGGCCGGATTTTCCCATCATAATGTTCTCTGCCATCTGGAAGAATCTCAATACAGTCATATAAACATTGTAATTCTTCATTCCAGAATTTATCCACAAAAGATTGTTTTACCTTTCCCTGCAACACCTTATATTCTTCTGGATCCCTTCCAAATTTTACTGCCAATTTCTCCATAACACAAAGGGCATTATACCAAAGTGCATTGATTTCCACAGGCTTTCCATGTCTTGGCGTTACCACCCAGTCTCCTACCCTTACATCCATCCAGGTAAGCTGATCCATATCACTTCCGCCAGTTATAAGTCCATCCTCGTCCATGTGAATGCCAAAATTTGTACCTTTCTTATAATATGCAATAATCTCTTCTAAGCCACTATAAATTTTTTCTTCTATAAATTTATAATCCTCTTCTTTCCCCGTGTATTCTAAATATTTATAAACCGAATAAAAATACCATAAAGCAGCATCAATGGTATTATAAATTGGCACATCCTTACTGCTGTTTGGAAAAACATTTGGCAGCATTCCATCTTTAATAAACCAGGAAAAAGACTCTAATATCTGTCTGGCATCCAAAAAACGCTTTGTTGGAAGTGTCAGCCCCTGAAGGGCAATCATGGTATCTCTTCCCCAGTCCATAAACCAAGGATAACCTGCCAGAATTGTTTTTAAATATACTGTGCCTTCTTCCTCATCTACCCTATCCGCACTACAGTCCTTCATTTTATGTTTTTGTCCTTCTGGCAGACATATTTTTCTCTCAACAATAAAAGCATCTGCTGCCCAAGCCAATCTTTGCTGAAACCAATCTTCTCCTGTCTGTTTCATTATACTTTCCATACGGCTTTTATATTCTCTTGCAATCTCAAAACCATCTCTTTTCGAGAGTTTTTCTACTGTACAAGTCAAATAAAATTTCTTCTTTTCCATTGGTGCTAAAACAACTTTTACATCATAAGGTGTATAATGGTTGTCTACGCCAAGAAATCCAGTACGGTTATCCACAATATAAAATTCATTTCCTTCTATCACATGAGTAGGTACAGCCATAGAGGTAGGAAATGTACTTCTGTCCACAAACTCCCCTTCTGACGCATAGAAAGAGATTTCCATTTCTTGATTCCCAGGATAAAGAGTCAATACTTGTCCTTCCACATTCTGTTTAAAAGAAAGTTCTGCTACTTCACTAGTAATACCATAAGGACGGCAATCAAATAATGGTGTAATTGACAATGTAGTTTCATCCATGCCATTTTCAATTTCATAACACACTACAACCGTATTCTTTCCATACTCCATACTAATGGTCTTTTTCATAGTAAAATCCCTGACTTGATAATCATAACTTGGCAATATATCAAGTTCAAACCGGTTCAAATACTTTTGACCTTCTTTTTTGTATCCCATATAGGTCTGGGCTGCCATATCATACACTTTATCTTCTATTTCTACCCTCTCCCACACATTTGCCAGAACTAACCAGCGATCCGCAGGCGGATTCAAAGAAGCAGTAAGATAGCAGCCATGCATACGGTTTCCCCCACCTACAATAGTTCTATTTGCAAGTCCGCCAATCCCATTCGTTAAAAGCCATTCTTTTTCTAATCCTTCTTCTAATGTACGAAATTCACTTCTGCCCAAGGTATATTTTGTCTGTTCCATTTCTAACACCCCTTCTTTCTAACTAATACTTTTGTATACAAAATCATATCCATACCTGCCACTGCTGCAATTAATATTTTTGCAGACATTGATAATCTGGTAAACATAAACCATTCTGCTCCCCAATACGCCAAAAAACAAAATAATCCTATTAATCCTCCAATTAATATCATACGCTTTCTATTCCAAGGCTTGCAAATATACAACAACAAAAAGAAATTTGCTATTACAACTCCTAATACTGCAAGTGTAGAGATTAACGTTTCACTATAAGAAAAATATTTAGAAACTCCAATAATAATGGCCATATTCAACACAGATAAAAAACCTGCTGGAACCGCGGTTTTACATACTTTCTTAAAAAACTGCCCTGTTACCAAGTCATAATTAGGCTCCAATGCCAGTAAAAATGCAGGGATACCTATAGTAATGGCATTAATCAATGTAAATTGTATTGGCTGGAGAGGATATGCCACATTCAAAAAGAGAAAAACAAATAAAATAAGTACTGCCAAAGTTGTCTTATTTAAAAATAAGGTAGCAGAACGTTCTAAATTGTTTATGGCTCTTCTGCCCTCTTCTAATACTTTCGGAATTGCAGAAAAATCTGAACCAACCAACACTACTTTTGCTGTTTTTCTAGCCACATCACAGCCACTATCCATTACAATACTACAATCTGCTTCTTTTAATGCCAGTACATCATTTACGCCATCTCCTGTCATTCCAACTATATGACCTTTTCTTTGCAGAGCTTGTACAAGTTCCTTTTTCTGTTCAGGTGAAGTTCTTCCAAATATGGTGTATTTTTCTGCTGCCTCTTCCAATGCTTCCCTACTATCTATAGTTCTGGCATCAATTCCCTTATGAAACCCAGAAAGTCCTGCACGTTTTGCAATCTGCATCACGGTATCCACATTGTCTCCAGATATCAATTTTAAGGAAACTCCCTGTTTTTGAAAATACTCCAAAGTTTCCTTTGCATTTTTTCTAATACAATCTTCTAATACTAGAAAGGCTAATGGCATAATATGTTCTGGAAGAGATTCTCTGTCTATCTTTTCTTCCTCTTTTCCAAAAACAACTATTCTCCTGCCCTGCTCTATATAGTTTCCCAATCTTTCTTTGTATAATTCATATTCTCTGCCAAGTAAAATCTCTGGTGCTCCAAGAATATAATTTTCATTGTTGTCAAAAGCTATCGCCCCCCATTTTCTTTTGGAAGAAAATGGAATTACCTCCTGCACGTCCCATACTGTTGATTCTTCATATTTTTTCTTAATTGCCTGCATGGTAGCATTTTCATCTCTTGCAGCTCCCACATACTCTCTAAGCGGCTGTTCAAATTCACCATTATCTGCTGAAATAACTGCTTCTAAATTCATTCTCCCTTCGGTAATAGTTCCTGTCTTATCTAAACATAATACATCTACCCTTGCCAGACTTTCTATGCTAAATAATTCTTCTACAATAGCATTTTCTTTAGAAAGTTTCACAATACTAATTGCCATAACACCACTTGCCAGTAAAACCAATCCGTCAGGAATCATGCTAACCATAGATGCAACAGTTTTTACTACTGCATCCTTTAAAGACAAATCAAGAACCATCCATTGCTTAAAAAACATGAGTATTCCTAATGGTAATACTACCATAGAAATTACTTTTATAATCTTGTCAATAGAGTCCTTTATTTCTGATTTGGTTTTTTTGTGTGCTTTTGCTGCCTTTACAATTGTATTCGCATAATTATTCTCCCCAACTGCATAGACTCTGGCTTCCACTGTTCCACTAGTCAAATGGCTTCCTGATAGCATAGTATCCCCTGGATATTTTGCAACTGGATCACTCTCCCCTGTAAGCATGCTCTCATCTACTTCACACATTCCTTCTACCACTTTTACATCCGCACAAACCTGTTCTCCACTTTCAAATATAACCAAGTCATCCTTCACAACTTCTTTTGTAGATAACAAAACCTGCTCCCCATCTCTCCAGACTTTTACCTTTGACTCCATCAAAATATTCATCTTATCAATTACTTTTTTTGCTCGTACTCCTTGAATAATTCCAATCAAAGCATTCCAAAATACAACACCCAAAAATAACATATTCCTGTAGGAATGTACGAATGCCACACATACTGCCAAAGAAATATTTAAAAAGTTAAAATATGTAAATACATGTTCTTTTACAATTTCTTTATAAGTTTTTGTTGCTATATCGCAATTTCCATTTACATCTCCATGTGTAATTCTCTCCTCTACTTCTTTTTTACTTAACCCTTTTTTTTCCATATTATATTCTATAAACTCCTTGTACATTTTTCTGTTACAGTTTACTGTTAAATCGTTAAACTTATTATATTTATCTTACCTAATAATCTTACCTTTTATTATAATCTCTTCCTAAAATAGTGCAAGTTTTTTATAAGAGTATACACATACTTACATTTAACCTACCAGATATCTGCATTTCTATGCAACATGAACGTCATAATAAACAAAAGTGCCAATTACAGCCCAGTTTACACCTTCGTAATTGACACTTTCATTCACTAATTGTTGTCTTTTTTTGTCTTCTTCTCAAAAACTTACATTGATCATGACCTGCAATAATCATTACAATAATGATTATGATTCATTCTTCCCAAACTATGATGGTCATGTCCCTGCCAATGCCTTCTGTTGTTTCTCTGCTCAGTTCGCCAAGCCCTGCCTTGTGGATATTCTATGGATACCTCAGATGTTTTATTTGTTTTTCCGCAAGCAGTTAATGACAACAACATCATCAAAAGTATTCCACAGCATATTTTTTTCCTTACCATACACATCACTTCCTTACTTCTTAGAAATACTTTTTTATTTCACAGAGATGCTGTACAGGCTGGAAATAATAGACTTGTGATACAATCTCTTCTCAATATATATTATCAATAATCGCCCAGTATAATATCTGCTATACTTACATCTCTGATACTCCACTTAGGAAAAATCTGATTTGCCTTTTCTACAATTTTCATTAAATTTTGTACTTCCTCATATTCACCATAAAATTCTTGGAAAAATTGTTCTTTCAACTCCAAACATTCTTCTTGATATGCAGCAATCATATCTTTCATATTCAAAACTCCAAGATTACTGTCAATCACTCCCTCAATCGCTTCAAACATTCTTTCTTCTATTGGCAGGTCAAAAACCTTATTATCTTCTTTTATCAGTTTACCAACTGAAGATTCCTTTCCAATTAAACTATTAAACCATGTCTCAAACTTATCTCCCAATTCACTTGCATCCATAAGCTGACGACTTGTACTAAACTCCTTGGGATTCTTTTTTTGAGCCTTTAGACGATACTTTTCTATATATTCTCTACATGCCTCTTCTGTCATGTCTTTTTTAGAAATAGCTACTGTATACTCCAAATTTACAAAAGCATCTTCTACTTTTCTTTCGTTCTCATTCAAATAGCCTAAAAGCTGGTTTTCTAATTTCCCTTCATCAAACAATATTACATGAGTAATAAAATCTGATTTTTCTTCTTTAGGTAACTGGTCAAATTGTTGGACTTTAGCAATATTTTGTTGAATTCGATTTTGGATTTTCAACTTATAATCTTCTACCAAAGGCTGGGTTAACTCTTCAAACTCTCCTTCTAAAACAACAATTTTCTGTATTTTCTCTTCTATTGATTCATAACATAAAATTGCAAATTGTAACTCTTCATATATCTCTTGAAAAGATTGTGTAAGATTTTTTTGAATTTGTTCCATCTTACCAAAATCTCCATGAATAAAAACTTCTTCCTCTAAACGACTACAATTCTTCTCAAAAGACTGAAACTGTTCATATTGTTTTTGTAAAACCAGTCCTTTTGTATATCTATCATACTCCGAAAGCAATACTTCCATAACTTTATGCAATTCCTGAAATCTTGGATTCCATATGGCAAAATATCCATTACACACTTGCCCCTTTATGGAAGCATATATATTATCTGTCATATCTGTCAACTTTTTTAAGATTCTATCTTCCATGTTATTTTCCTGCTTTCTTATTCTTTGTTATTCTCCTTGCTTATCTTTTTTGCTGAGGTTGACAGAGCTTTCTTACTTCTAAAAAATACCATATATAGAACAATACAAATAAGCAATACTAGTGCAATTGTTGTAGGAACTATTCCTAACACCGTCCAGGGTTCTGCAGAAAGAAGCGTAATTCCAGTGAAAAATAACAAAACAATATTAACTACTACTAGACAAAACAAATATTTCTTTTCTATTTTGCTTTCCTTTTCAAGTCTTAATTTTACTTTCTCATCTTTCTCTAAAATCTTAATCATAAGGCTAAGTTTATTCTCGTATGATTTTTGCATTTCTTTCATATCCTTACTCATAATAGCAATATCTTTTTCTAACTTCTGCACATCACTGCTTGCCATCCTATCTTCCAGCATATGTTTCTGTTCTTCTACCGCTCTATCTATACATTCTTTGAAATATTTCATTCCTTCTCTGGTAGTATTTTCTACAATATTACGGAAACGTTCCTGTTCCTTATCTCCATATGCACCAACTTTAGCACTATATTGTTCAAAAACCTCCTGATATCCTCCCTGAATAAATTCCAGACTTTCGGAAATTTTAGCTGTACTAGCCTCCATTTGAACAATAAACTTTTGAATGCCTTCCTCTGTAAGAGCTGCTTCTAAACTCTTTGAAATATTCTTATGGTATAAATCTAATTCTTTTGTCAGCCCATCTTTGGAAACTTCTATTACATCTAAGAATTTACTCAAGAAAGCTTCTCTCATCTCATCATTGATTTCAAAAACTTTTGTAGAATATTCTTTTAAGATATTCTCATATTCATTCTCAAAAGATACCATCTTAGCCTGAATAGCTTGTAAATTCTCTTCTAACATCTTATTGACGGATGTAAGCTTTTCTAAATTTTCACCATTCTGGTTCTGTAATTCTTTATTACCCTCTATATGCTCCTTATATAAATTCTTACATCCTTCTAATTGTTCTGTATAAGTATTACAAAGAGCTTTTAAATCTTCTAAATAGATTTCCTTGCAAATCGTCTCTGCAAGCTGTTGTACATAGGTTTCAAATTCTGCTTTTATCTCGTTTGCCATATCACTTTCCCCTTTTTCTTTCTTTCGTATCTTAAAAATCTAATACCTTATCTAACAAATCGGATACACTTATTCTTCTATAATTACTGGAAAAAGTATCTATATTAACACTCTCTCCACTAATATCTTATTGTAGCATATTCTTAGAATAATTCCAAATAAAATGTATAGAAAATATATTAAGAAACTGTTAACATTTTTAACAATACGATACCCTCTCTGTTACTAACATTTTTCATTTTCAGATAACCAGCCAACAAAAAAACTATTGACAATGTATTATTGCGTGTGATATAATTCAGAACTGTGAGATATAGAAATTCATTTTGAAAAATTTTACACATATCTGCTGTTATAGCTCAGGTGGTAGAGCGTCACATTGGTAATGTGGAGGTCACGAGTTCGAGTCTCGTTAACAGCTTATTACAAAAGGCATATACGATTTTTATTGCGTATATGCCTTTTTCTTATTCTTCTCTTTAATCAGGCTTTTCAATTTATCCAATCTTCTTATTTTATTACCTTTTAAAGGTTTCCATAATAAAACTAGAGTTCCATATATTGTGTTTTCATTTTTATTCACAATGTATAGAACTCCTATATTTAAACTTAATACATTAACCTTTGTTTATTCTCTGCCTAACAATTTCATAAGATAGAACTCCCATAGCCACAGATGCATTCAGTGAGTCAATATCTCCCTTCATAGGAATCTTAGCTACAAAATCACACTTTTCTTTAACTAATCTTCCAACTCCTTCTCCTTCATTTCCAATTACCAAACCAATTGGTCCTGTCAAATCTAAATCATACATTACTTCTCCATCCATATCTGCACAAACAAACCATACACCTTTTTCTTTTAGTTGTTCAATGGTATTTGCCATATTAGTAACTTTGGCAACTGGTGTATAGTTTAAGGCTCCTGCAGAGGTTCGGGCAACTGTTGCTGTCAAGCCAACTGCATGCCTTTTGGGGATAATCACCCCATGTGCTCCTGCTTGGTTTGCCGTACGGATAATAGCTCCAAGATTGTGGGGATCCTCAATATTATCAAGCAGAATAAGAAATGGCGGTTCGCCCTTTTCTTCGGCTAATGAAAACATATCTTCTATTTCTGAATACTCATATGCAGCTGCATAGGCAATAACTCCCTGGTGCTTTCCTGTATTGGATAATTGATCCAATCTTTCCTTCTTCACAAAATTCAGAATGGTATCTCCTTTTTTTGCCTCTCTCAAAATTGTTTTAATCGGACCATCTTGACAACCATCTAGTATAAAAAGGCGGTCAATTGATTTTCCAGAACGAAATGCCTCAATTACTGCATTCCTGCCTTCGATAGTAAGTTCTTCATTATGCATTTTTATTTTCTCCTTTTTTTGTTTCTATGTAGTATAGCAGAATCGGAAAGCCCTGCTTCTATTAACTCCAAAATCCGGTCCATACGCCCAAGCAGATATAAATATCCCATCAGAGCCTCCAACCCAGTTGCCATACGATATTCAGCCACACTGGCATTCTTTGCCATAGTATAAGACTTCGCATTTCTGCCACGTCTGTAAATTCCCATTTCTTCCTCTGATAACAATGGCTCTATTTCTCTTACCACCTGTGCCTGTGCCCCTGCCTTCACTATACTGCTTACATAATTATGAAGTTGGTTCACTCTGGCATTTCCCTGTTCTACCACAATAGTACGAATTACCAAATCATAAATTCCATCTCCGATGTATGCAAGGGTAAGAGGTGAATATTGTTTAGGATCCTTCGAGGATATCCCATATTCTCTACGGATATCCTCTGCTAAATCTCCTATTTTTATCTGTTTTTTTACGCTCTCGTCCATTTTACACCCTCTCTGGTATCCTTTAAAATAATTCCCTTCTCAGACAAAATATCCCTGATTTCATCTGCTTTAGCAAAGTCTTTATTCTTTCTTGCTTCTTCCCTTCTGGCTATTAGATTCTCAATCTGGGCATCTAATATCTCTTTTTCTTTTCCTGCCTTTATGCCAAGAACATCCAATAACTGGCTTAGTATATTTTTTCCTTCTTCTACTGCTGCTTTACTGCTTTCCATATTAAATGCAATATTTACTAATTTTACCATTTCAAAAATCACAGATACAGCATCTGCTGTGTTAAAATCATCCTCCATAGCAGCCTCAAACCGCTTCACATGATTATGAAGGGATTCTAGCGTTACTTGCTCCTCTTTAGATATCTCTCCTACATTGCCTTTCTCCACAATATCCTCAAGACGTTCCATAGCTATCTTGATTCGCCCTAAACTACTTTTTGCTGATTCCATTAAATCCTGGCTAAAATTAAGAGGCATTCGGTAATGTGCTCCACTAAGCATAAAAAACCGCAGCACCTCAAACGGATATTTCTCACCAATTTCTCTTACTGTAAAAAAATTGCCTTCTGATTTGGACATCTTCTTGTTATTGATATTTAGGAAACCATTATGCATCCAATATCTTGAAAATTCTATACCATTTGCAGCTTCACTCTGGGCAATTTCATTTTCATGGTGTGGAAAAATTAAGTCCTCACCACCTGCATGAATATCAATCTGATCTCCTAAATATTTCCGGCTCATTACAGAGCATTCAATATGCCATCCAGGTCTTCCTTCACTCCAAGGAGATTCCCAAAAAGGTTCTCCTTCTTTTTTCGGTTTCCAAAGTACAAAGTCCAAAGAATCTTCTTTTTCTTCTTCTCCAGCCACTTTAATATCTCTATGCCCCGCTTCTAACTCATCAACGTTTTTCTTTGATAATTTTCCATATTCTGGAAAACTTCTGGTACGAAAATAAACTGAACCATTCTTTTCATAGGCATACTTTTTTTCTATCAATTTTTGAATCATCTCTATCATGCCATCAATTTCTTCTGTTGCCTTTGGATTTTTTGTTGCAGGTTTGATATTCAGAGCTTCCATATCTTCTTTCACTGCCTGAATATATCTTTCTGATATCTCTTCTGCTTCTACACCTTCCTCTATCGCTTTCTTAATAATCTTATCATCTACATCTGTAAAATTTGATACATAGTTTACTTCATATCCCTTATATTCCATATAACGTCGAACAGTATCAAATACAATCATCGGTCTTGCATTGCCAATATGAATGTAATTATAAACTGTTGGTCCACAAACATACATACGGACCTTTCCCTCCTCTATAGGAATAAATTCTTCCTTTTTTTTGGTCAATGTATTATAAATCTTCATTGTGAAACCCTCCTTCTTAAATGGTTACTATACATTTCTAAAAGAACCCATTACTTTACATTATAACGAATCCTTCCCCTTTATTCAAGACTACGCCTTTTCTTTTCATTCCCATGTAAAATACAAGTGTGTAAACTATAAACAATCTTCACATTTTTTCTATGGTTTCTGTGTGATATTTTATTGAAAAAATACAAAAAAAATACTATAATTATATAAACAGTTATGTCTGCTATGCAGACACCACAATAAAATGAGAGGTGACAACTTAATGGAAGATTTAGAAGTTCAAAATGATCAGCTAAGCCTTTTGGCAGAAAAAGCAGAATGTGGATTAATAAAACTAGCATATAACAGCGAGATGACTATTCTCTACGCAAATAATTATTTCTACACACTACATGGATACACCAAAGAAGAATATACAGAACTTTTTGGCACAAATGCTCTGGCACGCATTCATCCAGATGATGCCCAGCGTTTTAAAGCTTCTGTAGCAAGACAGCTCTCTATGGGAACTGCCCTTCGTTTTGAATACCGCGTTATCAAGAAAGACGGCACCATTTCCTGGTTACTTATCAAAGGGCAAATGACTGCTGCGGAACAACGTATTGCTTATCTTTGTTCCTGTATTGATATTACTGCTACTAAAGTATCTTATCAGGATTTAGCAAAGTCCAAATTGGAATTAGATATTATTTCAAACAGCATTCCTGGCGGAGTTGCTAAAATACGAAGCAGCGATTTCAAATTACTTTACGCAAATAATGCTTTCTTTGATATTTCTGGGTATTCCAGATTAGAATATGAAGAAAAGTTTGATAATATCTGTATTGGACCACTTTATCATGAAGATGTTTCTATGATTCAAGATACCATAAAAAAAGCAATCCGTGACAGAAACCAAATCTCTATTGAATACCGGATTATACACAAATCAGGTAAAATCCGCTGGTCTTACCTAAATGCCAGCTTAATTGATGCGGAGGATGGTATTCCAGTATTTTTATGTGTTATTGTAGATATGACAATACAAAAAAAATATATGAAGCAATTAGAAATATTTCAACAGAAACAACAGATTCTTGCCGAATTAACAAACGAAAGACTTTGGGAATATGATATCGACAATAACACTTTTCGCCGTTCTGGTAATCTTGACCATTCCTTTAGTCAAGAACCTGTTATTACTGATAGTATGAATTACTTTGCTGACAATAATGTTATTCATATCGATGACCAGACCACATTTTTTAACACCTTCAATTTCAAACTGCAGGGAAAGAAAAATATCAAGCTGGAAATCCGCATGAAAAATCATATTGGCATATATAACTGGTACCGGCTTCAAGGTGTTGTTATGTATGATGATACTGGAACTCCTTACCAGGTAATAGGTAAAACAATTGATATCGATGCAAGTAAACAGCAATTCTTAAAATTACAAGAGGAAGCAAACAGGGATGATTTAACCCAGCTTTTTAACCCTTCTGCTATTGCAGAAAAATCAGATGCCTTATTAAGAAAAAAAGCTCCAGAAGATCAATCTGCCTTGTTGCTAATAGATTTGGATCATTTTAAAATTCTAGCAGATCATTATGGCCGTTTGGTTGCAGATACAATTCTTTCCCAAACTGCTGTTATACTAAATGATATATTCCCGACACAATTGGTTGGGAGAATTGATAATGATCAGTTTGTTGTATTTCTACCTTCAATACATTCAAAAGAAGATATTGAAAAAAAAGCACAAGAAATTTGTAATATGGTACATGCTATCGAAGTAAAAGATTTACCAGATTTTTCTGTATCTTGTAGTATTGGTTGTTTCTCCACAAAAGAAACAAAAGATTTCACCTTTGAAATCATGCTGCTTCGTGCCAATGTTGCAGTTCGTACCATAAAATCAAAAGGTGGTAATGGCGTTGAAATATATGGCAACATCCCAAAACGCTATTCTGTTGCATCAACAGATGAAAAAGATATAAAACGAAATTATTATGATACCCTTACTGGTTTATACTCACTCCCAGCATTTATTATTGAAAGTGAACAAATTTTATCAGAGCAGCCTGCTGATCAAAAAGTAGCCATTGTTTATTTTGATATCAATTCTTTTACTATTTTTAATGCTAATTACGGATTTTCGGTGGGTAATAAAATTCTTAAATATTTTGCTAGAGTTTTAGAAGAGTCAAAACAGAACAATGAACTATGTTGTCATATTCAAAATGATGAATTTGTTTGTATGATTTTTTATCAAACCACACAAGATTTATCTGACCGCTTTAGTGTATTAAAAGACCGCTTAAATAC
>JAAVZU010000053.1 GCA_022791815.1 Lachnospiraceae bacterium | reverse complement strand
TGGGAAGCAATAGTTTTAGGGCATGTAACCGTTTAACGGAGGTTACACTTCCAAAGACATTGACAACAGTAGCAACTAATGCGTTTGATGAAAGTCCTTTTGCAGGATGTGAAAATTTGAAGACAGTTATCTTTGAAGAAGGTGCAACAATTGTTCCAGAATATATTTTAAATAAGGTAACTTTTGTAGAGAAAGTTTCTATTCCTGATTCAGTAACTGAAATTGGAAGAGATGCATTTGCGGACTGTATAAATTTATCTTCAGTTGTTCTGCCTGTTAGTTTATCAGCAATAGGAACAAATAGTTTCAGAGGCTGCAATCAATTAACAGAAATTACACTTCCAAAGACATTGACAACGGTAAAAATTACTTGGGCTGATGAAAGTCCTTTTGTAGGCTGTGAAAATTTGACAAAAGTTACATTCCAAGATGGTACAACTATGATTCCTAACTACATATTGAGTAAGGCATCTAGTGTAAAACAGGTCATAATTCCAAGTAGTGTTTCAGTGATCCAAAAGGATGCATTTAAGAATATTACAGAAAATATTACCATATATGGATACACTAATTCTTATGCAGAAACTTATGCAAAGGAAAATAATATTCCATTTGTTTCTAGTGGAGTTGCACCAGGAGTAACAGAGGTACCAACAGTACCAGCAACACCAACAGCACCACCAAAGACAGAGATACCAGGAGTGACAACAGCACCAGCAGTAACAGAGGCACCAGCAACAGAGAGACCAGCAACAGAGGCACCAGCAACAGAGAGACCAGCAACACCGACAGTACCACCAAAGACAGAGACACCAGTAAAGGCACCAAAGAAAGTAACAGTATCTTCTGTGAAGAGAAATAGTGCTAAAAAGGCAACTGTAAAATGGAAAAAGATTTCTGGTGTAGCAGGTTATCAAGTAACTTATTCTACTAAGTCTAACTTTAAAGGAGCCAAGACTAAAAATGTTGCAAAGAGCAAAAACAGCTATACTATTACTGGACTAAAAAAAGGTCAGGTATACTATGTAAAAGTAAGAGCATACAAGAAAAATAGCACAGGCAAGAAGGTTACTGGGGCTTATAGTACAGTAAAGAAGATTAAGAAATAGTTAAAGTGAAAAGTTAGAAAGGAAAGATCACACTCTGTCATTGAGGAAAATCTAAAATGGCAGGGAGTGATTTTTTTATTTTTGAAGTAACTATTTTTAAAATATGGAAGAGTCGTATTTATTAAAACAAAATAAAAACTATCTGAATGAATACATTTTTTGCCATAATACATAGAATGTAATATAATAGATCTATAGGCGGCAGTTATAGTGATATAAGATAAAGATAATTAGGCTGCAAAGATTTATAGAATTAAGAAAAGAGGTCAAAAAATGATTTATAATAATGTATTAGAGGCAGTAGGTCACACGCCAATGTTTCGATTGAACCGAATGAACGATCCAGAAAATGCAGAGATTTTAGTAAAATATGAAGGGTTAAATATTGGAGGATCTATAAAAACAAGAACAGCTTTGAATATGATAGAGACAGCAGAGAGAGAAGGGAAAATACATAAAGATACCATAATTGTAGAACCAACTAGTGGAAATCAGGGAATAGGTCTTGCATTAGTGGGGGCAATCCGAGGGTATAAAACGATAATTATTATGCCTGATTCCGTTAGTGAAGAACGGCGTAAGCTGGTAAAGCATTATGGAGCAGAAGTAATTCTTATCCATGATGATGGAAATATTGGAGAGTGTATAGAGAATTGTCTAAATACAGCATTACGTATGGCAAAGGAAGATGAAAGGGTTTTTATTCCAGAACAATTTTCTAATCCAGCCAATCCAGAGGTACATCATCACCATACAGGATTGGAGATTTTGGAACAGGTGGCAGGACCAATTGATGGCTTTTGTTCGGGAATTGGAACGGGAGGAACTATTAGTGGAATTGGCGAGGTGTTAAAAGCACAGAATCCGAATATTACGATATGGGCTGTGGAACCAGAACATGCAGCGATTCTTGCAGGTGGAACGATAGGAACTCACTTGCAAATGGGAATTGGAGATGGGATTATTCCAGAGAACTTAAATCAAAAGATTTATGATGATATTTATGTGGTAACAGATGAAGAAGCAATTCAGACAGCCAGAGATCTTGCAAGGCTGGAAGGACTTATGTGTGGGATATCTAGTGGAACAAATGTGGCAGCAGCTAAGAAACTTGCTAAAAAGTTGGGAAAGGGAAAGACTGTAGTTACCGTTTTGCCAGATACTGCAGAACGATATTTTTCTACTCCCCTTTTTGAAGAATAGGAATTAATAAGTAATCATGGTGCCTTTGGTGGGTTTACCATGAAAGAAAGACAGGTAATGTGCCTGTCTTTTTATATTTATCCTTAATTAATATTATTGAAAAACTAAAAATTGGCTAAATTGTTTTGGATAAGTATGATAGACAACACTGCTGTGAAAGTTATTTTATCAAATATATGTGAAGATTTACAATAAAGATTTTTATGGTCTAAAAAAAGAACTTGAAAAAAATGTTATCTATGATAATATATTTATATGAATATGTGTTCACTGGATAAAGTATAGTTGTAATTTTGTAACTGATTATTATGTATTTGCAATTATATAACTACTATAGTAAAGGGAGGAAGTAAAATATGTTTTTAGAAATTAAAGATTTGAAAAAAAGTTATGGAGAAACAGGAAACCGAACCGAAGTGTTAAAAGGAATTTCATTTTCTGTAGAGAAAGGAGAAATTTGTGTTCTGCTTGGACCTTCTGGATCTGGTAAGTCTACTTTATTGAATATTATTGGAGGAATTGATACAGCTGATGACGGATATGTTTCTATTCAGAATGAAAAGACAGCAGATATGAAGGAGAAAGCACTTACCAAATATCGGAGAAAGCACTTAGGATATGTTTTTCAGTTATACAATCTCATACCGAATCTGACAGTAAGAGAAAATATTGAAGTGGGGGCATATCTTAGTGACAACCCTTTAGATATTGATGATTTATTACATACTTTAGGACTTTATGAACATAGAAATAAGATGCCAAACCAGCTATCTGGCGGACAACAGCAAAGATGTGCTATAGGACGTGCCATTGTAAAGAATCCAGATATTCTTCTTTGTGATGAACCAACAGGTGCTTTGGATTTTAATACTTCCAAGGATATTTTAAGACTAATTGAGGAGGTAAATGAGAAATATGGAAATACCATTCTCATGGTAACTCATAACGATGCCTTGAAGGAAATGGCTGATAGAGTAATTAAATTTCGGGATGGAAAGGTGCGTAAAGATTACCGCAACGAAAAAAGAACTCCAGTAGATGAACTAGATTGGTAAGGAGGAACAAGAATGAAAAGAATAGGAAATCCACTACGAAAAAGAATTCTAAGAGAATTTATACATGAAATCGGAAAATATATTGCAATTTTTTTATTTATGACATTAACTGTAGGATTTGTTTCTGGTTTTCTGGTTGCATCTGGGAGTATGAAGCATACTTATGATGAGAGTTTTGAACGCTATAATGTAGAACATGGACATTTTGTTTTGAAGAATGAAGCCGGATCTGACTTTATAGAAGAAATTGAAAAAAGGGATAAGATTACTGCCTATAAGGATTTTTATTTGGAAGAAGAGGCAGATATCAATGGAGATGGAGCAAAAGATGGTACTTTTCATATTTTTGGAGAACGGAAGGAAATTAATAAAGTGTGCCTTATGGAAGGAGATATACCAGAAAAAAGTGATGAAATTGCACTAGACCGTTTATACATGAATAACAATGAACTGAAAATTGGTGATAAGGTTAAGGTTGGAAACAGGGATATGAAAATATGTGGTATTGTAGCACTTTCCGATTATAGTGCATTATACCAGGATAATAACGATATAATGTTTGATGCTAATTTATTCTCTGTTGCAGTAGTATCAAAAGAAGGATTTATATCCTTTGGAGACAAACATAAGTATTATAATTATGCATGGTTATATGATAAAAAACCAAAAACAGAAGTAAAAGAAAAAGAAGCAGCAGAAGACTTTTCTGGGCATCTTGCCAAGGCAGTCTATATGGAAGAAAATCAATTGGAATTGTTTTTACCAGGATTTTTAAACCAAGCTATTCATTTTTCTGGGGATGATATAGGAAAAGACCGTCCAATGATGACTGTATTGCTGTATGTACTTATTGTAATTATGGGATTTGTATTTGCAGTTACAATTAATAATATGGTTTTAAAGGAAGCAGCAGTAATTGGTACCCTACGTGCTTCTGGATACAAAAAAGGAGAAATTTTCCGACATTATATTACTATTCCAGTACTTGTTACATTGGTTTCTGCAATTCTTGGAAATCTGCTGGGATATACCATATTTGAATCTGTTGCGAGGGACATGTATCTTAGAAGTTATAGTTTTACCACATATGAAACACTGTGGAATGGAGAGGCTTTTGTAATGACTACGGTAGTACCAGTATTAATAATTGCTTTAGTAGTCAGTATCACTCTTGGAAGGAAACTCTCCATGTCTCCGCTTCGCTTCCTTCGTAGAGATATTGAAAAGAGAAAGAAGAAAAAAGTACTAAGATTATCTGGAAAAATTGGTTTTATGAACAGATTTCGTATCCGTATCATTCAACAGAATTTATCGGGATATTTGACTTTATTTATAGGAATTGTATTTTCCTGCCTGATTCTTATGTTTGGAATGATAATGCCTGAACTTATAGATGAGTATAGTAAGGATGCACTAAAATACAAGCCAGCAGAGTATCAATATACCATATATGAACCTTATGAAACGGATGCCAAAAATGTGGAAAAATATTGTATTTCAAGCCTAAAAATGCAGGATGATTATTATGATGAGGAAGATATTAGTATTTATGGAATAAAGAAAAACAGTGAATATTTTGATGTGAAACTTCCTAAAGAAGGAGTTACCATTACTAGTGATTTGGCAAATAAATATAAATTAAAAAAAGGAGATATTGTAAACCTGAAAGAAGAGTATGGAAATAAACTGTACGCTTTTCGGGTAAGTAATATTATGGAATATCCTACTTGTCTTGGTATATTTTTTTCCATGAAGGATTTTAGAGAGGTTTTTGACATGGAAGAAGGATATTTTAATGGGTATTTTTCTAATCAGGAGTTGACCGAAGAGGAGCTTCCAGAGGAACTGGTTGCAGGATGTGTGGTAGAGGAGGATTTGACAAAACTAGCAAGACAGATGGATGATTCTATGGGAGCAATGTTCAATTTGGTACAGGGATTTGCGTTGGTTATGTTCTTGCTTCTTATGTATCTATTAACCAAACAAATATTAGAAAAGAATACCAATTCTATTTCTCTGGTTAAAGTATTGGGATATAAGAATGGAGAAATTGGAAAATTATATATTGTTACTAGTATTTGGGTTGTGTTATTCTCTACCGTATTCTCTATGGCATTCAATACATGGTTATTCCATATTATCTTGAGAATCTTTATGAAAGGTTTTGGAGGATGGTTTAATTTAGTGGTTTCTACAGAGTTATATTTAAAGATGTCCTTGATGATTATAGTTGCTTATCTAATTGTAGTTTTTATGCAATTTATAAAAATTAAAAAGATCCCAATGGAACAAGTGTTAAAGAATGTGGAATAAATATTGACATCTTTTTAGGCATTGTGTATACTATCTTTGCAAATAATGAGATAAAAAAACAGGAGAGGAAGAATGAAAGAATACAGTATGAAAAAGAGATTTATAACCATAGTTATTAGCATGGCAATCGTTGTATTAGCATTTTTCGTGCTATCAAAGATGAATCCAAAGAAGATAGCTTCTGGAGAAGAAGGATTTATGTATGCACAAGGTTTTCATCAAAATGAAGGGGAATGTTATGTAGATGGGTCCAGAGTACAGGAACCAAGCGTTATCAAAATTCCAGATTCCGCCAAGGTAATGAAGTTGGGAGATGACACAGCTAAGGTGTGTACTATTATGGGAATTGCACCAGAAGCTTTTAAAGATGAGGCTAAACTTGAGGAAGTTGTTATTCCGATAACGGTCAAAGAAATTGGGAAGGATGCTTTTTTAAACTGTAATAACATTACCAAAGTTACTTTTCTTGGAACCAAAGAGGAATGGGGGAAAGTAGATATTGAAGAGGGAAATGAGAGTTTGACCACAGTAGATGTGGCGTGTAAATAGATAGAATATGGTATCAAAGAATGTGGTTGAAGGGACACTTCGTTATATGAAGTGTCCCTTCAATATTCAAGAGACTTTTGTTTACAACTTAAAAATATGTCAAGTTATGGTAAAGTGAAGAGGTGTGTTAAAAAGAATGGGGAAACAGTATTTGCTATAAGTCATAGTGAGGTGACATAAATGATCATGGAAAAATGTAATAAAAAATTCATAGGAATTTAATTTTTTTTTTGAACTTTATATGTTATACTCATCTACAGAGTGATAAAATTTAGGCAGCAAAGGGGGATTATAACATGGAGGATAAGACGAGAAATACCATTTTAATTGTAGATGACTACTTGATTAACCGTGAGGTATTGAAAAATATCTTTGAAGAACAATTTTCCATTTTAGAGGCAGAGAATGGGGAAGAGGCAATTAAATTATTGGAAGAAAATAAAGAAGAGATTGCACTTATGTTTTTAGACTTAATGATGCCAGTTAAATCTGGGATTGAGGTTTTACAATATATGGAGGATGTTCATATAGATAGGATAATTCCAGTTATTGTAATTACAGGAGAAGCAACAGACGAGACTGATGAGAAGGTATATGAACTTGGAGCATCAGATATTATTTATAAACCATTTGCACCAAACGTGGTGATGCGCCGTGCGAAGAATATCATTGAACTTTATGAACATAGAATCAGCTTAGAGGAAAAGTTAAAACAAAGAACATTAGAACTTTCTGAAAGTAAAAAGAAGATTGAGAGATTCAATATATTCTTGATTGATGCTTTGAGTTCTGTAGCAGAGTTTCGTAGTTTTGATTCCAGTGAACATATAGAACGTGTGAAACTTTTTACTAGAATTCTAATGCTTCATCTTAGAAAATTGTATCCAGAGTATGAAATCAGCCTAGAACAGATTGAAGATATAGTGAGTGCTTCTGCACTTCATGATATTGGTAAGATGGCTATTCAGGATAGTATTTTGATGAAACCAGGTAAATTGACTAAAGAAGAATTTGAGGTTATGAAAACTCATACCACTCTTGGATGTAAGATTCTTGAGAACTTTACACAGGAGGAAAATCAGTTTTATCAATATTGTTATGACATTTGCAGATATCATCACGAACGTTATGACGGAGGCGGATATCCAGAAGGATTATCTGGAGATAATATTCCAATATGGGCACAAATCGTCTCTATTGTGGATGTTTTTGACAGTCTGGTTAGTAAACGTGTATACAAAGCACCTTATGCATCGGAGGAGGCTGCACGAATGATAAATGCTGGAGAATGTGGAGTATTTTCTCCTGTAGTTCTGGACTGTTTTAATATGGCAAAGGAACAGTTTTTTCATGTAATAAAAACTGGTGAATTTTCTTTTGTAGATGATGCAAGAGTGTGAGAATAAAAACAGAAGTTGGCAGTAGTAATATAGTATGACAGCCTGATTACAGCAAAATGTAATCAGGTTTTTTTATAAAAAATTATTTCAATAAAACCATAATTAGTTATGTCTTTTATTTTAGACCACTGTTATCGCAGGTAAGAATTATGTATTAGCATTACCCATCTGAAATCAATTTTCCTATAGGCTAATACTGTCAATTTATGCAGTTGAATTGTAATATATTTCCAATAAATAGAGGATGGTTGAATAAAAAGAATAATGGTATAATTATACTAAGATTATTCATGGACATAACAAGGATTGGACAATAAATTTTGTGAAATATATGTTACATGAAACTAGGCAGGTGAAAAAGATGAAAAACGAACGTAATACTTTACAGAAAAAAGTTATAATGGATGAATTAAAATATATGATGGAACATCCTACAGCAGATCAGATTTATCAACAAATACATAAGAAATATCCAACTATTTCAAGAGCAACGGTATTTCGTAATCTTAAAATGCTGGCGGAACAGGAAAAGGTTTTGCACATTCCAATACCAAATGGTGCAGATTGTTATGAGAGTATAACAAAGCCTCATTATCATGTAAAGTGCAGCGGATGTGGAAAAGTATCAGATGTGATTTTCCCATATATGGATAAATTGGAATTAGAGGTTCAAAGTATGGATAGTGGATTTTTGATTACTGGACATTCCTTGGTTTTTGAAGGAATGTGTGATAACTGTAGATAAAGTTAAACTGGAGTTGTTTTTTTGTTGTGACAAATAACGAAAAAATAGTGGATTTCTTGGAGGGGATTGTGTATAATGTGTATATACTGTAAGGAAAAGGGGGAAAACACATGGTAGAATATATTTTGGGGGATTATTTGGTAGAAACTGGTAAAATGACAGATATCCAACTGGAGACGATTGTAGAAAAGATGGATAAAGTCAGGGTGAAACTTGGCCTTATTGCTGTTGTAGAGGGAATGATGACTATAGAGCAGGCAGATGAAGTAAACCGACTACAGGTAACTATGGACAAAAGATTTGGTGATATTGCTGTGGAAAAAGGATATCTTACAGATGAACAGATTGGTAATCTGTTAAAAACGCAAGGGAATACATATTTGGCATTTTCGCAAGCCTTAGTTGATGCTGGGGTTATGAATTTGGAGGAAATGGATGATGTATTAGAAGCTTTCCGTATAAAGCATAGCTTTAGTAAGTCTGATATGGAGATGCTAAAGAGTGATGATCCAGATAAGATAGTGCCGCTTTATTTGTCTCCAGAAACATTGGAATTTGGAGAATGGATTGGTATAGCAGTAAGAACTATGATTCGGTGTATTGACCGTCATATTTATGTTGGAAAAGCAGAACTTGTAAATACTGCTGCCATTTCTAAGGGAGCTATGCAAACTGTAGAAGGTGAATGTGGTAAAACGACTGTTTTTGAGGAAGTACAAGAAGGACTGCTGGCTGTTGCTATTATTTTTGGACAGGCTGATTTTACAGAGCTGGATGAGGATGCATTAGATGCAGCAGGAGAATTTTTAAATTGTATCAATGGATTATATGCTTCTGCACAAAGTCAGAAAGGAACATCTTTAGAGTTGCTACCGCCAGAGTTTATTGAAAATGGTAAAGAAGTTATATCTGAGAAAATATGTTGTATTCCAATCTTTATAAAAAATAAAGAGTTGAAGTTTCTGATATTTTAGTTAAACCTAGCAGAGCGGTGATGAAATTCTATTGAGAAACAATGATGGGGTGTGAATGGTAACAAATAAAAAAGAAGTTTTGTGGAGGGGATGCAAATGTCAAAGATTATGATAGTGGATGATTCTAAAACATCCAGAAGAATTTTAAGAAGTATTTTGGAAGAATGTGGACATGAAGTGATTTTTGAAGCAGAAAATGGTGAGATAGGATATTTAAAGTATAAGGAATTAAAACCAGATATGGTAACTATGGATATCACTATGCCAAAAATGGATGGTATTGAATGTTTAAAGTTAATTAAACATGTAGATGAGAATGCAAAGGTAGTTATGATAACTGCAGCCGGTCAAAAAGATAAAATGATGGAAGCAATCAAGAACGGTGCTTCAGAGTTCCTTACAAAGCCGTTTGAAAGGGAGATTATAAAAAAAGCCCTAGAAAAAATATGTAAGGAAGACAAATAAGAAAGATGAAAAGCTGTTTTATGAAAATGATATTTATTCGTGAGACAGCTTTTTTAGAATTATAAAATAATTACATTCTTAAATTGTATATCCTATATTTTAAGGGGATTAGAGTAATGGAATTATATAAGGAGGAAGGGGTATGAGAGAATTATGTAAAAAGATTACATATAGAATAGAAGGGAACTTCCTACTGACAGTAATTCGTTATGGATTAGTTATGATGATGCCATTTATTTTGACAGGTGGTATTGCTTGTGCAGTACGTAACTTGCCAATTCCAGCATATCAGGGGCTTATTACAGGTGAAGATTTTGGGTGGATTGGCTGGCTATTAGATACTATTTATAATGGAACTTTTGGCTGTTTTTCTATTGTATTAGCAGTATCTTTGGCAATAAGCTTCGCTATGGAAAAGAATGAAACAACAGATAAAGCAGCATTGTATGTAGTTGTTGCATTGGGAGCATACGGGGTACAGCTAAATATTGGAACAGAACATTTTGATACAGAAAGTTTTGGAACAACAGGTTCCTTTTTGGCCATTGTGATACCAATAACTGCTTGTTATCTTTATAGTTGGCTAAAAAGGATAACTTTTCTTTCTATGAAAGAATATACAGTAGGAATGGAAGTGATTTGTGGAAATGCTATCCAAGCTTTTTTGCCGGTGCTTTTGATTATTGGGTTCTATGCATTACTTGCAAAGGGGTTAACTATATTATTTGGTGTATATTCTTTGCAAAGTCTGATATCGAATGCTTTTTGTACCTTATTTGAAAATAGCCAAATGGGATTTTGGCAAGGACTTGGTTATACATTAGTATTGCATGTTTTATGGGTTTTTGGAATACATGGAAGCCATGTATTGGAGCCAGTTGCTCAGAATGTTTTTACATTGCAGGATGGTGTGATATTTAGTAAGAGTATGTTTGACATTTATGTGGTTATAGGCGGTTGCGGTGCTACAATTTGTGTACTGGTTGCTTTATTAATATTTTTTCGTAAAGACAGGATGAACCGAATAGCAAAACTGGCATTTCCAACAGTAATCTTTAATTTAAATGAAGTATTAAACTTTGGATTGCCAATTGTATTTAACCCGATACTTGCTGTTCCGTTTATTTTAACACCATTAATTTGTTATATTATATCTTATGGGGGAGTATATTGGGGATTGGTCCCACCTTTGACACAAGATATTAGCTGGACTACTCCCGTTCTAATTAGTGGATACATGGCAACTGGATCTATTCGTGGAAGTCTTTTGCAGTTGTTTTGTATTATTTTAGGAGTTTTTATTTATCTTCCGTTTTTACATATAAATAAGAAAGCAAGGGAAAAAACAGCAAAGAATTGCTTAAAACTGTTAATTAGTGAATTACAGGAATTAGAACAAAAGAATGAAGTTCCTAAATATTTGGTGCGTACAGATAAAATGGGTCTAGTTGCCAGAATGATTATGCAAGATTTGAAAATGGCAATTAAAAAGAAAGAATTATTTCTATTATATCAACCACAGATTAATTCTGAAAATGTTTGCTTAGGGGCAGAAGCACTGATTCGATGGAAGCATCCAATGTTTGGATATATATATCCTCCTCTTATTATCTATCTGGCAAAAGAGCGCGGATTTTTGCCCCAATTAGAAAGTCTTTTATTTGAAATGGCATGTGAGGCGATTCAGATTACCAGTAAGGAGTATGATGGTGATTTTAAGATTTCTGTTAATATTACTGCAAAATCCCTTTTATGGGATATAGAAAAGTGTATTGAGGAGAATCTTAAGAAATACCAGATACCTACAGAAAAGCTTTGGATTGAGATTACAGAGCAGGATATGATTGCTAATTCTAATATTGTAATTGATAAATTAAGCCGTCTGAAAAAAGTAGGGCATACTTTGCTTATTGATGATTTTGGAATGGGACATACATCACTTTTATATTTGCAGTCTAATTATTTTGATGTAGTTAAATTAGATGGTTCTTTGGTAGGGAAGATGTTGGATTTAGAAACAAATCAAAAGATAATTTCCTCTATAGTAAAATTAGGTTCTGAATTAGATGTGGCTGTGATAGCAGAATATGTGGAAAACAACCAGCAGAAGGAAAAATTACTGGAACTTGGTTGTAAACGGTATCAGGGTTATTTATTTAGTAAACCAGTTTCTTTGGAAGACTTTATTGCTTATTTAAAGGCACATGGTGAAAAAAAGGGTGTGTAAATGGAACATTGAGAAAATTTTTGTTATAAAAGAAGTCAGCAGTAGGGCGTAAAGTTCCTACTGCTTTTGTTTGCGGCATCATATATCTGTAGTCATTGTTAATTGACCTTGTTTACAAAAAAATATTATGATAAACTATAGTAAAGTGTAAGTTTTACTCTCTTTTTGTTTAGATTGGAGGAAATAAAAATGGCAAAGCAAATAAAGAAATTTAAGGATTTGCAGTTACAAGATGATTTTATGTTTGGCATTATTATGAGAAAACCAGAATACTGTAAACAGTTTCTTGAGACAGTATTAGAGATAAAAATTAAAAGTATAGAATATCCAGAATCACAAGCATTTATAAACCTGAATATCCCAGCAAAGAGTATTAGATTGGATGTTTATGTGGATGACAATGAAGGAACGGTATATAATATTGAGATGCAGACAACAAATCGGAATGATTTGCCAAAGCGTATTCGTTATTATCATGGTATGATTGATCTGAACATTTTGGAAAAAGGTGAGGATTATAGTAATTTAAAGAAAAGTTATGTGATCTTTGTATGTACATTTGATTTTTTTGGTGAGGGCAGGCATATGTATACGTTTGAAAACCGCTGTATACAAAATAGTGAGCTTGCATTAAATGATGAAGCAATGACTGTTATCCTAAATACGAAGGGTACTTTACGTGATATTTCACCAAAAATGCAGGCACTTTTGTCTTATATTGATGGAAGTGAGCCAACGGATGCCTATACAAAAGAATTAGAGCAGGCAGTTCAAGAGGTAAAATTCAATGAGAAATGGAGGTTGGACTATATGACATTGGAGATGAAATATTCAGAAATTCTTGAGGAAGGCCGTGCTGAAGGTCGAGAAGAAGGTCGAGAAGAAGGTCGAGAGGAAGGCCGTGCTGAAGGTCGAGAAGAAGGCCGTGCTGAAGGTCGAGAAGAAGGCCGCATTCAAATGGCTATTAATCTTTATGCAGCTAATAAAATTTTGGCAAAGGATGCAGCAGAAATATTAGGAATTACAGAAAAGGAATTTCTTAATATAGTGAAAGAGTATCAAGAATAGTTACCTAAAACAACTTTATGGAGAAAAGGAGAAAATATGGTTCAGATCAATGGAGAAGTACAAGATGTCGCTGGAATGAAGTTAGAAGATTATTTAAAAGAAAATGATTATGTACCAGATCATATAGCAATAGGCTGGAATGAAGAAATTCTTCCAAAAGAAGAGTATGCAACCAAGTTTTTTTGTGATGGAGATATAGTTGAGATTGTTGGTTTTGTAGGTGGAGGAGCAGCATAGGAGGTAAGTATTGTGAAAAAAACAGATACATTTAAACTAGGGGAGAAAGAATTTTCTTCCCGTTTTATATTAGGATCTGGAAAATATTCTATGAACTTAATTGAAGCAGCAATAAAGAACGCAGGAGCAGAAATGATTACTCTTGCAGTAAGACGTATGAATACAAAACAGCAGGAGAATATTTTGGATTATATCCCAGATAATGTAACTTTGTTACCCAATACATCAGGAGCAAGAGATGCAAAGGAAGCTGTTTTTATAGCAAAAATGGCAAGAGAGATTGGTTGTGGCAATTTTGTGAAAGTGGAAATTATGAGAGATAGTAAATATTTGCTTCCGGATAATAGTGAAACGGTGAAAGCAACAGAAATGTTAGTAAAAGAAGGATTCGTTGTTCTTCCTTATATGTATCCCGATTTGTATACAGCAAGGGATTTAGTCAATGCTGGAGCGGCAGCAGTTATGCCTCTTGCTTCTCCAATTGGTTCTAACAAGGGGCTGGCTACGAAAGATTTTATACAAATTTTAGTTGATGAAATTGATTTGCCTATTATTGTAGATGCAGGTATCGGAAAACCTTCCGAAGCCTGTGCTGCAATGGAAATGGGAGCCGCCGCAATTATGGCAAATACAGCATTGGCAACTGCAGGGGATATTCCAGCTATGGCAGAAGCCTTTAAACATGCAATTACAGCAGGAAGAAAGGCTTATCTGGCAGGACTTGGAAGAGTATTAGAGAGGGGGGCAGCAGCTTCAGACCCATTAACTGGTTTTTTAAGAGATTAGGAAGAAAGGCTGATAAAATTATGGCAGAAAATCAATTTTATGTGGATTCTGAAAAGTTAAGCAGTTCCGCTTTAAAGAAAAAACATGAATTAGAACAAAATCCGGCATCACGGACCAATCACATGGAATATGAAGAAGGAATGGAGAGAATTGACTCAGATATTATGACAAAAGTTCTTTATGAAATGGAACATTATCATTATGAGGAATATACAGAGAGTGATGTGCAAATAGCACTTTCTAAAGAAACTTGTACAATAGAAGATTTGAAAGCACTATTATCGCCAGCCGCACAACCATATTTAGAACAAATGGCAGTGAAGGCAAAACAGGAAACCAGCAGGCATTTTGGGAATACAGTATATATGTTTACACCGTTATATCTGGCAAATTATTGTGAAAATTATTGCGTATATTGTGGGTTTAATTGCTATAATGATATTATAAGAAAACAATTAACACAAGAAGAAATAGAAAAAGAAATGAAGATTATTGCAGATTCTGGAATGGAGGAAATTCTTTTACTTACAGGGGAAAGCCGGGTTAAAAGTAATATAGAATATATTGGAGAAGCTTGTAAGACTGCAAAAAAATACTTTCGGAATATTGGACTGGAAATATATCCAGTAAACAGTGATGAATACAGATATCTTCATGAATGTGGTGCAGATTATGTTACAGTATTTCAAGAAACATATCATGCAGATAAATATGAATCTCTTCATTTAATGGGACATAAAAGAGTATTTCCCTATCGTTTTGAAGCACAAGAACGTGCCTTAAAGGGAGGAATGCGTGGTGTAGCGTTTTCTGCATTGTTAGGTTTAGCAGATTTTCGGAAGGATGCTTTAGCAACTGCCCTACATGCATACTATTTGCAGAGAAAATATCCTTATGCAGAATATTCTTTATCATGCCCTAGATTAAGACCAATTGTGAATAATGATAAGATTAACCCTTTGGATGTCCATGAAAGCCAGCTATGCCAAATTATATGTGCTTATCGTATCTTTTTGCCATTTGTAGGGATAACAGTGTCTTCCAGAGAGTCGAAACAATTTCGGGATGGGATTGTAAAAATTGCAGCAACTAAGGTTTCTGCAGGTGTGTCTACAGGGATTGGAGACCATGAAAGTAAATATATTGGGGAAGAGGAAGGAGAAACAGGCGACGAACAATTTGAAATTGCGGATAGCCGCAGCTTTGGACAAATGTATCAGGAATTATCTGAGGAAGGATTACAGCCTGTTATAAATGATTATGTGTATGTGCAAAAATGAAAAAATTCCTAGTATTGCCATTACAAACCGACATCAGGTAGAGGGTGACTATCTGGAACAAATCAAAATAGTAGCAAAGCAACGTCCAGATTCTATCATACTTCGGGAAAAAGATTTGCCAGCAAACGAATATGAAGAATTGGCAAAACAAGTAATACCTATTGGAAAAAAATATCAAGTCCCTGTTTTTCTACATTATTATGTGGATGTGGCGAAAAAATTAGGAGTAACTAACATACATGTACCTTTTTTGATTTTGCAAAATATGACTAGTAAGGAGAAAGATTTATTTTTACAAATTGGAGCATCCATACATTCTGTAGAAGAAGCAATGGAGGCACAAAAGCAAGGTGCAACCAGGTTAATTGCTGGGCATATTTTTGAGACTTCCTGCAAACCAGGATTGTCTCCAAGAGGATTGGATTTCCTGCGTAAAGTATGTCAAAGTGTAACTATACCTGTATATGCTATTGGAGGTATTACCGATAAAAATGCAAAGGAGTGTATTATGGCTGGTACAAAAGGAGTATGTATGATGTCTGCCTTTATGAAAAAAGATAAGCAATTCTAATATTTGCATTCTAGTTTTGTTGGAAGCAGTCGTAACAGTGAGGGAATTTGAGCTGTTATAAACGCTCCCTAGTTATAGGATATGAATAATTAAGATACTTTTAGATCAAGCGAAGGAAAAATATATAGAAATAAGTGCATAATCCCCCACTTTTTACAGATACTAACAGTACAACACTATAATAGAAAAAACAAACGTAAATATAAAAATGGAGGGAAATGTATGAAAGCAACAGGAATTGTAAGAAGAATAGATGAACTTGGCAGAGTAGTCATTCCAAAAGAAATCCGACGAACCTTGCGAATCAGAGAGGGAGATCCATTAGAAATTTTCACGGACCGTAAAGGAGAAATTATTCTGAAAAAATATTCTCCAATTGGTGAATTAAGCACATTTGCGGGACAATATGCAGAAGCACTTTCCCAAACAACTGGACATGTGGTGTGTATTGTGGATAAAGATCAGATTATTGCAGCTTCTGGTGGAGGAAGAAAGGACATTCTGAACCAGCCGATTTCACCTAAATTAGAAGAAACTATTGAAGAGAGAAGCCTGGTGGTAGCAGACAAGCAGAGTAAGGATTACCGGGCAGTAACCCCACATTTAGATGAATATCAGCAAGAGGTAATTGCTCCGATTATTTGTCAGGGAGATGCTATTGGAGCAGTGGCAATATTGGCAAAAGAAAAGACAGAAGCATTTACAGAGGTAGAGCAAAAATTGGCAGTAGCAGCAGCAAATTTTTTGGGTAAACAGATGGAGCAATAAAAGTGTAGAAATAATGCGAAGTTTGTTGGTTGAAAAGGAAGTTATAATAGTTGAAAACTTATTAAAAAATGGTTGAGATATCAGAAAATATAGAATAATATTTGCCTATTCTTATAGGAAAGTTGCACAAAAATAGTGATTTTCCATAATTTTAAAGGGCAAATGTGGAAAATTCCTTGACAAATGAAGAAGATAAGTTTATAAATAGACATGTAGGCGTTCTAAACCCGTTTCAGTTAAGAAAGAAAGCACTTTTTAAGAACTTAGGACGAATTTACGAGATAAGAAGGTGAATGTATCATTCACAGGAAAATTACAATTTTAAGAGGAGGAGTAAATCCATGAACAAAGCAGAATTAGTTGCAGCAATTGCAGAAAAGACAGAATTATCTAAGAAAGACTCTGAGAAAGCATTAAAAGCTTTTGTTGATGTAGTTACAGAAGAGTTGACAAAAGGTGAGAAAATCCAGTTAGTAGGTTTTGGTACTTTTGAAGTAGCTGAAAGAGCAGCAAGAGAAGGAAGAAACCCTCAGACAGGTAAAACAATGACAATTCCTGCATCAAAGGCTCCTAAGTTCAAAGCAGGAAAGGCTTTAAAAGAAGTAATTAACAAATAAGAAATAAGATTTTATTTCTAGGGTTTTCACATAATGTGTGTGGGAACCCTTTGTTATATCATAGGAAAGTGATTTGCATTTCCTATAATAAACAAATAGTACAGAGGGGGTTAGGGGAGTTGATGTGTGGGCTTGCCTGCTTTATTCAAATATAGATAATTGCAGGTGTATGGTATTACATTTTATCAGTTTGGCTGACTCATACACCAACATATGAGTTCAAATATATTCTTAGGTCACATTAGAGAGGATGGATAAAGGTGAGATTAGATAAATTTTTAAAGGTTTCCCGATTAATAAAAAGAAGAACTGTAGCAAATGAAGCATGTGATGCAGGACGTGTTATGGTTAATGGTAAAGTTGCTAAAGCATCTGTAAATATAAAAGTGGGAGATGTAATAGAAATTAGCTTTGGAAACAAGAATGTTAAGGTGGAGGTTCTTGAAGTACAGGAAACAGTGAAAAAAGATGCTGCGAAAGATATGTTTAAATATCTTCCATAGTTATTATTTATAAAAAACCTTCATATAATATAGCAGAGTGCAGTATGAAATGATAACACAGAAGGTGTTTTCAAGGTAACAGTTCAGGCAGGTCTGTGCATTTGCTGCACTGACCGTAAGAATACATAGAACAGGGACGGAATTGGGCAATTATAAATGCGAAGCTTGCCTAATTCCGTAACAGTTTAGCCTATAGGCTGAACTGTTACTTTTCAAGGAATTACTGGGGAGGTAGAGGTATGGAGGAGAAACTGACGCAAAATGGCAGTAGTCATAAAGTTATTATGACAAATCGGAATATGATTTCTTTAACAGGGGTTAATGATGTGATGTCTTTTGATGCAAATGAAGTCCTATTAGATACAGTACAGGGAATGCTTTTACTTAGGGGAGAAGAACTTCACGTTAACCGCCTCTCATTGGAACGAGGAGAGGTTGATGTGGATGGAAAAGTAGACAGTTTGGCGTATGCAGAAGAAAATACTTATCTAAAGAATGGGGAATCCCTATGGCATAGATTATTTAAGTAGGGGTGATTAGGTGGAGACACTATATCTTCAGGTAAGACTGTTTCTGGTATCTGTTGCAAGCGGGATTGGATTACTTTTCTTATATGATTTTCTACGAATATATCGTGGCGTAATTCATCACAGCAGACTTAAAGTTTTCTTAGAGGATTACTTTTTTTGGCTGGGAAGTGGTTTTGTAATATTTCTAATGTTATATCAATTTAATAATGGAGCAATACGAAGTTTTTCGGCATTTGGAATTGCTCTTGGAATGTGGGGGTATCATGTGGGACCTAGCACCCCGTGGGTATGTACCATGAGCCGGGTTTTGCGTTGGATAATCCGTCAAATAAAAAAAATACTGGCAATATTACAAAAACCATTTCGTTTTATATGGAAAATATGTAAAAAAGTGATAATGCACTTGAAAAAGGCAGAGAAAAAGGCTACAATAGAATTTAATAAAAGAGTATGTGGAATGAAAAATACCAAAAAGGAAGAGAGGAAAGAAAATGAGAGAGAGAAGACGTAGATTAATACATATTAAGAGAAATAATATGGCATTGGTTTTGGTATTTACCATTGCTATTTTAGGAGCAGTATGTTTTGCAAGGGTCAACTTAGAACGGGAATTGGAGAGTAAAAAAGAGATTCTTGCAACTTATAAAAAAGAGAAAAAGAGCCTGAAAGAGGAACAAAAGGACATGAAAGAATTGGAGAAATATGTAACTAGCAAAGAATATATTGAAGATATGGCGAGAGAAAAATTTGGGCTTGTATATGAGAATGAAGTGATTTTTGAAGCAGAAGATTAAATAAAAGCTAAGTTACAGTTTAACTGAAATGTTGAACTGTAACTTATTATATTCTGTGTGCGGAATAAATTCAATAAAGTAATGGTTATAAAGTTGGATAAAATTTTAAAAAGTTTAGGTTGACAAAAGGATACAGATTATGTATAATATTTTTTGTTTGTGTGATACAGATGATGTAGACAGGCAATTTATTTTATGGCGGGATAGCTCAGTTGGCTAGAGCACACGGTTCATACCCGTGGTGTCGCTGGTTCAAATCCAGTTCCCGCTATTTTAGTTTAAGGTTTAATATAACCATTTGCAAAAATGTGATAGAAGTTTTCCGAACCAATAAGAAGAAGTGACAATTACATAATGTGTAAGAAGAAATTGAGAAGATTTTTTGAAATTTTTTTGATAAGAGAGCAGGATATAAATTTATATCCTGTTTTTTTATATCATAGAAAAGTGTTTTGCAATTGTACTTGTCCGCTTTGTTCTTTATAAAACTATAAGTATAATTTCGGTAATTAGAGATACATTTTTTGCTGAAAAATATTACTTTTTGTCTAAATATTTTTTTGAGGCACAGACAAATTATGACCTTTTTTATCTTAGGTTCTATATACAATAACAAAAGAATGAAGATAGAAAGGTAGGAAGCCAAATGAGAATCAAAGGATTAGGGGAGAAAGGAATTTTACTTTTATTGGTTAGTTTTTTTGTTGGACGGATGAATGTACTTGAGATTCAGCCATTCGCTGTTGGTTTTTTTATGGCAATATGTTATGAGGGGCAACTTCCCAAAGGATGGTATTTGTTAAGCTTATTACTGGGAATAGGCAGTATTTATGGAACTGTGGAAGTTGTAAAATATGGAGTTATATTAGGCCTAAGTACATGGGTTGTATATTATTTTGAGAAAAAAGCATGGAAATTGAGTCTTCCTTATTATGGGATGATAGGTGGCAGTATTGTACTGCTTGTAGAAGGATTTTGGCGTGGACAAAGTGTGCTTTATAGTACAGATATTATTATGATATTGCTGGAGGGATTGCTGGCAGTAGTTTTTTGTCATATTTTATATGTGGGAATACATGGTTTGTTGGTGGGAAAATCTGCGGCATACATAAAAAATGAAGAATTGATTTCGGGAATTGTTTTGGGGAGTATCGTGATTTATGGTATTCCTTTTTGGGAAAGTGAAGAATTTGTATTGTTGTCTATGCTGCTTTCTTTTTTGGTACTATTCTTTGGATATAAATATGGTGCTGGAGCAGGAAGTCTGGCTGGTGCCATAGCAGGATTATTTTTACTGCCTAAAGAAGAAGGTTTTGCTACTCTGGGTATTCTTTCGCTATTGGGAATTGGAGCAGGGATGTTTCGGGAACTAGGCAAATTTGTGAGCGGGACAACCCTTTTACTTTTGTATATTGTCCTTGGAAAGTATTTTGATGAAACTTTGTGGGATACAGGAAAGGTAAGGGCAGTAGTAGCTGCAATTGTATTGTTCTGGTTTTTGCCAGGGAAATGGATAATGCCTGTAGATTTAAGTCTTGGTGCAGAAGAAGAGCAGGATATAGAACAGATGCAAAAACAGATAAAAAGGCGGTTAAGTCAGGCATCGGAACCTTTTTTTCGGTTATCCAAAGCATTTATGGAATTGGCAGGTAAGCGGTTTCAAGTGGAAGAAGGAGATATGGAGCAGGTGTTAAGTGAGGTGACAGACTCTCTTTGTATATACTGTGAAAAGTCGAATAGATGCCTTGGATATACTAGACATGAAAAATATAACACTGCTAATTGTCTTTTGCAACCAGCAAGAGAACGTGGAATTATAGAAATCGGAGATTTGCCAGTACATTTTGCAAACAAGTGTGATTATCTGGACAGCTATATTCAAGAAACAAATCAGGCATTACGAATGGTTCATGTACGGCTAGAGTGGCAGAACCGTTTGGCAGAAAGTAGAGAGGCTATAGCAGAACAGTTTCGGGATGTGGGGCAATTGCTACGAGATTTCCAAGGAGACACTATACAAGAGGATATTATGTCATTGGGACAAAAAAAGGAAATTATAGCTGTATTAAAGAGAAATCAAATATTAGTAAAGAAAATTGAACAGATAAAAAAGAACAATGGATTCCGTGAAGTCCATCTTGTAGCAAAAGGGAAAAAAGGTGTTTGTGTTACCACAAAAGAATTGTCAAACTGTATCAGTGCATTACTTGAAAAGAATTTTATTCCTTCTATGGAGTGTCATCATGTACTTGGTGGGGAATATGAAAAAATTGTATTGTTGGAAGATACCCAATTTTATGCAATAACAGGGTTGGCAAGGGTGAATAAAGAGGGAGAGGATATTTCCGGTGATAATTTTTCCTTTGTACGACTGGATAGCGGAGTTATGGTTATGTCTTTAGCAGATGGCATGGGGAGCGGAGAGACAGCCTGTCAGGAAAGCACATGGGTGATTGAATTGCTGGAAACATTTCTGGAAGCAGGGGTAGCAGAGAAGACAACAATTCGTTTTATCAATTCAATATTAGTGTTAGAATCAGAAGAACAACGTTTTTCTACTCTTGATATGGCTATGATAAATTTGTATACAGGTGTTTGTGAATTTATAAAAATGGGAGCAGCGACAGCTTTTATTAAAAGGGATAACTGGGTAGAAACAATCAGTTCTTCTACACTCCCTATGGGAGTATTTAATCAAGTGGAGTATGAAGATATTTCCAAAAAACTATATCATGGAGACTATATTATTCTCTTAAGTGATGGCGTATTAGATGCAGCTCCTTGTGTGGAAAAAGAACAGTTTTTTCAGGGGTTTATATTATCTCAGAAATGTCAAAATCCAAATGAACTTGCACAAAATATATTGGAATTTGCAAAAAATCAATGTGAACAGGATGCTTTTGATGATATGACAGTGCTTGTGACAGGAATTTGGAAGAAATAAAAATTGCATAAAAAAAAGAGGGAGTAGAAGACTTGTATCTGTAAATATGAAATGCATATTCCAGTAAATATGAGAGAATATATTGAAAAAAGTATATAAAAAAATTGTGCAAATGTACAATAATTAAGAAAATGTAACAAAAGGGATTGGAATAAAATTCAAATTTATGTTATAATTTACTATGAAAGTTCTGATAAATGGTTGTATTTTATGTAAGTATGCACGTTTTTGTGAACATGATTATAAAATACATAGTGTGGAATATCTGGTTTTTGGGAAACGATGAGTAATAGGAGTGGATTTAACACAATATAACTGACATAATTATTAAGGAGGTAATGGAATGAAGAAAAAAATAAGAACATTCATTGCTTTGTGTATGGCATTAATTTTAGCTGCTGGACCAGAAATGAATATAAGAAGAGATGTAACTCCTGTAAAAGCAGAAGCAGTAACTGATAATACGAAACGTGAGGAATTTATACAAGTATTTAAAGTAACTATGGATGATACCGGCTATATCACTGCCGATAATGCAGAGAGCCTTGAGAATCAGAAATTTTCATGGGACAATGCAACCGTATATTTTGTATTGACAGACCGTTTTAAAAACGGTGATACCAGCAATGATCATTCTTATGGAAGAGGATTGCAGGCAGATGGCAAGACACCAGTAGAAGGACTTGATAATGCCAATAATCCTGGAACTTTCCATGGTGGTGACTTAAAAGGTATGACAGAAGTGGTGGAAGATGGATATTTTAATGATTTAGGTGTAAATGCTATTTGGATTACAGCACCTTATGAGCAGATTCATGGTTATACATCAGGTAATAAAAAGAGTAATAATGCCAATACATATCCAGACCCTGAGAAAGGCGGTTTCCCATATTATTCCTATCATGGTTATTGGGCATTAGATTTTTCCAATATTGACGAAAATATGGGTAGTGAAGAGGATTTTGAAAAATTTGTGGATACCTGTCATGAACATGGAATACGTGTGGTTATGGATATTGTTATGAACCATGTGGGATATGTTACGATGCAGGATGCGGTTGATTATGGCTTTGAGGGGGCGCTAAAAGGTGATTGGCAGACTTACTATTATGGAAATTCTACTTTTTTAATGGGTGGAGATCCAGAAAGTGAAACTTATTGGGATAAAACTGCTTCTGTATGGTCAAAATGGTGGGGACCTGCTTTTGTGAAAGCAGATTACCCTGGATATACAGCCGCAGGCGGCGGTGATATTGAAATGAGTTTGTGTGGTTTGCCAGATGTTATGACTTCAAAATCTGCTGCAGAAGGAGATACACCACCGCTTCTTGTGAATAAATGGACGAAAGAAGGAAGATTGTCCAAGGAACAAGGCGAATTAGATGCATATTTTAGCCGAACAGGAAATAAAAAGCAGGCAAGATACTATATTATTAAATGGCTGACTGACTGGGTAAGAGAATATGGTGTAGATGGTTTCCGCTGTGATACTGCAAAACATGTGGATATGGATGCATGGAAAGATTTAAAAACAGAAGCAGTACAAGCATTAAAAGAGTGGAGAGAGAATAATACTGACAAGCCTGGTGCAAAATGGACAGATGATTTCTGGATGACAGGAGAAGCATGGGGACATGGAATGGGAAGAAGCCCTTATTATGACAATGGATTTGATTCCATGATTAACTTTACATTTCCTAAGGGTGGATCTCCAAGTACAATGGAAGGTACATATAGCAGTTATGCAGAAGCAATTAATAGTGATCCAACTTTTAACTCATTAAGCTATATTTCCTCTCATGATGATTGTTTGACAAGAGGCAATATGATAGACGCAGGTACAGATTTATTATTAACACCAGGAGCTGCACAGATTTATTATGGGGATGAAAGTAATAGACCAATCGGTTGGGAATCTTGGTTCTCATCAGACTATACAGACCAAAGATACCGTACTGATATGAACTGGGATTCTATGGATCAAAAGGTGCTGTCACATTGGCAAAAAGTGGGACAATTTAGAAATAATCATATTTCCGTAGGAGCAGGACAACATGAAATGTTAGAAAGTGAACCATACACCTTTAGCAGAACCTACAACCTAGAAGAAGAGGATGAAGATAAAGTAGTATGCTGTCTTCCAGGCAAAGCAGGAACTTATGATGTGAATGTAGGAGATGTATTTGAGGATGGTGAGACAGTTACGGATGCCTATACAGGAGAAAAAGCAGAAGTTTCTGGAGGAACGGTAACCTTTACTTGTGATGCAAAAGGTGTTATTTTGGTACAAGGTTCTGGAATTGTAAAAGCAAGTGTCAATGCTAAAACAAAGAATAAGGCAACAACCTATTCTTCTGATACTTTTGATATTACATTAAGAGCAAATAAAGCAAAAGATACTTATTATTCCATTAATGGTGGAGAAAAAGTGGCATTTAACTCAGATGATGTATTAACGATTGGTGGGGATACTGCTTATGAAGAAAAAACAGAGGTTACACTTTATGGCATTTCAGAAGATGATGGCTCTGAGTTAGAGAAGAAGTTTACTTACCAGAGGAGTAAAGAACCGACTGTATCTGATGGTGTATTTTGTGTAAAGACAAAGAAGAGTGACTTTCCTACTGCACCAAACATTTTTGTATATACAAATGATACAGCAGAAAAGGCATTGAATGGAGTATGGCCTGGAGGGGTAATGACACAAGATGACGATTCGGAATATTGGTCCTTTAGTAGTGAAGATATTGCTGGAGATGCATGTATTATTCTTTCTCTTGGGGCTACAGCAAATAGTGGTGGTACTTGGCGTTCCACTCCAGATAAAGTAAAAGGGTTAGTAGCACAGGGCAGTATGTTATATGATAAGACAGGAAATGATTTAACAGAATTGCCTTCTGGTGAACCAGGAAAGGTTATTATTAAGTATGTAGACCAAAATGGTGAAGAGTTAAAATCTATTTATCGTGTAGGTGTTGTAGGAAAGAAATACACAACTTATCCAGCAGTTATTGATGGATATACATTAGTAGAAACACCAGATAATGCAACTGGGGAATTTGAAGCAGAATCAGAGGTGACTTATGTATATACCAATGGTTCTACAAATGTTACCACAAAGCCAATAAAAACGTCATCTCCAACACCAACTAAGGATGTTGTAACAAATGTGACTGCAAAACCAATTCAAACAGAGAGTGTGAAAGAAACAGAAAAACCTAATCCAACAAAAGAACCAGACAAAACACCAGCACCAACACAAGGAAGTGGTAGTTCTGATGGAAAAGATGACAAACCAGTTAAGACTACAGTGCCAACAAAGCAACCAACTTCAACAACAAAACCGACCAATAAACCAACGATGACACATGTACCAGTAAAAACATCAGCACCAACAGGTTTTGATGAAATGGAAACATTAGATATTCTTACAAGTACATCAACATATTATGTAAATAAGAGTATTAAGTTTAAGAATGTGTTGACTTCCTTTGTTTCAAATTGTAAGTATGTAACAAAAATTAAAGACAAGAATGGTAAAGTAATAAAGACCTATAACAAAGCAGATTTCTCATGGACACCAACTAAGACAGGTACTTATACGGTAGAGACAGAGGTAATCAATAGTAATGGTGAAATTGAAGGATATACAAGGAAAAACATTAAAGTTGTTTATCAGCCGTTATCTTTGAGCAGTTTTACAGTAAAGAAATCTGGAAATAAAAAAGCAAAGATTACAGTAAAATCTATTGGAGGAAAGGGAAGCGTAAAATACAAATTTAGTGTAAAGGATCCTGGCAAAAAGAAAAAAGTTGTAAGAAACTTTAGCAGTACCCAATCTATAATGATTAATACAAAGAAAAAGGGTACATACACTATTTACTTGGAAATGAAAGACAGTAGTGGTATTCGTATTCTGTTAACAAAAAAATATAAGAAATCTTAAGTGACCTGACATTGACTTTTTTTCTATTTTATACTATGATAATACATGAATATGCTTGTTATGTAAGCATTAATATAAATGAAAAACAAAGATGGAGACAGTAAACTGTATAGAAGTGTTTCAGTGAGTCGGTGATAGTGGGAAACCGGTACTAGTAGATACAGTGGAATATCACTCCTAAGTTGCAAGCTGAAAGAAGAAAGTAAGCTGAGCCGGGGTTCACCGTTATATGGAGCATGTATGAATGTATTTTGCAGAGTACAGTCGAATAGGTGGTTAAGATTGCTAGAGAGAGCTTTCGTCCTGTTTGGGACGAAAGCTTTTTGTATATTTGATAAGATATCAAATATGTTTGCAATGTGGACAAGATATGTATTTCATTTTCACAAATGTATAAAGGAGGAAGGAATATGGAATTATGGGATGTGTATGACCAATACCTACAAAAAACAGGCAGAACCCACATAAGAGGAGAAGAGATGCCAGAAGGAGACTTTCACCTGATTGTTCATGTGTATCCAGTAAATCAAAAGGGAGAAATCCTCATACAGAAGAGATCGGATACCGTAAAGACGAAGCCAGGAATGTGGGCTATTACTGGCGGTTCTGTGTTAGCAGGAGAAGAGATGTTTGCAGGATGCTGTAGGGAACTAGAAGAAGAGCTAGGGATTGCACCTCCCAAAGAAGATTTTCGATTGTTAAGCATTACCCAGAAACCAGGACGTTACCGTTGTGTCTGGGTGGTACGTTCAGAGGCAGAATTATCTGATCTGATTCTGCAGGAAGAAGAGGTAACAGATGCCAAATGGGCAACACCAGAGACTATTATGGAGATGGTGGAAAAAAAAGAATTTTGGGAATATGACTATTTGGATTGGATATTTGGTAGAATAGAACAGCTGCAAGAAAGCGGCTGGGTTTCAAAGAATATTTAGCAAGACTGCCTTGCAATAACAGTTCAGGCAGGTCTGTACTCTGCTGTACAAGACCATAAAGACTATAATAGGATTAGAATTGGGCAAGGTTTCAAGAAATATAAAAGGAGGATTAGGAATGTATCAGAAAGTTGATAAAAATCTTAATTTTGTTGACAGAGAGAAAGTAGTAGAAAAATTTTGGAAAGATAATGACATATTTAAGAAAAGTATGGATTCTAGAAAACAGGGAGAAACTTATACTTTTTATGATGGACCGCCAACAGCGAATGGCAAGCCTCATATTGGACATGTGTTGACCCGTGTCATTAAGGATATGATTCCAAGATATCAGACCATGAAGGGGAAGATGGTTCCAAGAAAAGCTGGTTGGGATACTCATGGACTTCCAGTAGAATTAGAAGTAGAGAAACTTCTTGGATTAGATGGAAAAGAACAGATTGAAGAATATGGTTTAGAACCATTTATTACAAAATGTAAAGAATCTGTATGGAAATATAAGGGAATGTGGGAAGACTTCTCAGGAACGGTTGGTTTCTGGGCAGATATGGACAATCCTTATGTTACTTATCATAATGATTTTATAGAATCAGAATGGTGGGCATTAAAAAATATTTGGGATAAAAAACTTCTATATAAAGGTCATAAGATTGTGCCATATTGTCCACGTTGTGGAACACCTCTTTCTTCTCATGAGGTGGCACAGGGATACAAAGATGTAAAAGAAAAATCTGCCATTGCAAAGTTTAAGGTAGCAGGCACAGAGGATGAGTATATCTTAGCATGGACCACAACACCTTGGACATTGCCTTCTAATGTGGCTCTTTGTGTGAATCCAAACGAGCAATATGTAAAGATAAAAGTACAGGTAAATGAAAAAAATGATGTGGTAAAAGAAGGGGAAGAAGATACCGCTGTTAGAACAGAATATTATATTATGGCAGAGGCCTTACTTTCTTCTGTTATTGATGGAAAATATGAAGTAGTGGAGAATTATGTAGGTACAGATTTGGAATACAAACAGTATGTGCCATTGTTTGATTATGCCTTTAATAAGCCAGACGGAACAGTAGGAGACCCTGGTGACCGTACCATGGTTGGCAACAAAAAGGCTTTCTATGTTGTTTGCGATACCTATGTAACCTTGACAGATGGTACTGGGGTGGTTCACATTGCTCCTGCCTTTGGTGAAGATGATGCAAAAGTTGGACGGAAATATGACTTACCATTTGTACAGTTGGTAGATGAAAAAGGTGAGATGAAACCAGAAGTTACAGATATGGCAGGTGTATTTTGTAAGAAGGCTGATGAAATGGTGTTCAAATCATTAGCATCAAGGAAGTTACTATTTAAAGCATTGAAGTTTGAACATAGCTATCCATTCTGTTGGAGATGTGATACCCCATTGATTTACTATGCAAGAGAATCATGGTTTATCAAAATGACAGCAGTGAAAGATGATTTGATTGCTAACAACAATACCATTAACTGGATTCCTGCAACGATTGGGAAAGGTCGTTTTGGTGACTGGCTGGAGAATGTACAGGATTGGGGTGTAAGCCGTAACCGCTATTGGGGAACACCATTAAATATCTGGGAATGCAGTTGTGGATGCCAGCATGCAATTGGAAGTATCGAAGAATTAAAGAGTATGTCGGATAACTGTCCAGATGATATTGAATTGCATCGTCCATATATTGATGCAGTAACTATCAAGTGTCCAGATTGCGGCAAAGAGATGAAGAGAGTGCCAGAAGTAATTGACTGCTGGTTTGACTCAGGCTCTATGCCATTTGCACAACATCATTATCCATTTGAAAATAAAGATTTATTTGAGAAACAATTTCCAGCAGATTTTATTTCTGAGGCAGTAGATCAGACCAGAGGATGGTTTTACTCTTTACTTGCAATTTCTACCTTGTTATTTAATAAAGCTCCATATAAGAACGTTATTGTTCTTGGACATGTGCAGGATGAGAATGGACAGAAGATGTCTAAGTCTAAGGGAAATGCTATTGATCCAATGGAAGCATTAAATGAATATGGTGCAGACGCCATCCGTTGGTATTTTTATATTAATAGTGCTCCGTGGCTGCCAAACCGTTTTCATGGAAAAGCAGTAACCGAAGGACAGCGTAAGTTTATGGGAACTCTTTGGAATACTTATGCATTCTTTATTTTGTATGCAGAAATTGATGAATTTAATCCAAAGAACTATATTTTAGATTATGAGAATCTTCCAGTTATGGACAAATGGCTTCTTTCAAAACTAAATACTGTAGTAAAAATGGTAGATGAGAATTTATCAAGCTACAAGTTGCCAGAGACAGCAAGAGCATTGCAGGAATTTGTAGATGAAATGAGCAACTGGTATGTACGTCGCGGTCGTGAGCGCTTCTGGGCAAAGGGAATGGAGCAGGATAAGATAAATGCATATATGACTTTATATACTGCTTTAGTTACTATTTGTAAAGCAAGTGCACCAATGATTCCATTTATGACAGAGGATATTTACCAGAACTTAGTAAGAAGTGTAGACGAGAATGCACCAGAAAGTATCCATCTTTGTGACTTCCCAACAGTAAAAGAAGAATGGATTGATAAGCAACTGGAAGCAGACATGGAAGAAGTTCTGGAGGCAGTAGTATTGGGGCGTGCCTGCAGAAATACAGCTAATATTAAAAATAGACAGCCGATTGGCAAGATGTTTGTAAAAGCAGAAAATGAATTATCTGATTTCTATAAAGAAATTATTGCAGAAGAATTGAATGTAAAAGAAGTTATCTTTACTGAGGATGTAAGAGAATTTACTTCTTACACCTTTAAGCCACAGTTAAAGACTTTAGGTAGAAGATTTGGTAAAGATATCAATGCCCTAAAAGAATTTCTTGCAAACTTAAATGGTAATGAAGCAATGGATGAATTAAATGAAAAGGGTAATTTAACTATTCACTTTAATGATAAAGATGAAGTACTGGAAAAAGATGATTTACTAATTGAAGCTGCACAGATGGAAGGCTTTGTATCAGAAAGTGATCATGGCATTACTGTAGTTCTTGATACAACTTTAAATGAAGAACTGATTGAGGAAGGATATGTCCTTGAACTTATCAGTAAGATTCAGACTATGCGTAAAGAGGCAGATTTTGAAGTGATGGATCGTATTCTTGTTTATGCAGATGGCAATGATAAGATTGCGGAAGTCTTAAAGAGAAATGCAGATAGCATTAAAGAAAAAGTTCTGGCAGACAGCATTATTCTTGGTGACGTAGATGGTTATGTAAAAGAATGGGATGTAAATGGTGAAACTGTTACTATGGCTGTAGAACGAATTAACCGATAATAAGTTTTATGCCTGCCAACGCAGGTACACCATAAAGGAATGGCTGTATGATAGTGTGTTGCCACACGCATCTATACAGCCATTTGTCTAGGAAGTATATATAGATAGAAATACAAGGAGTGAACTTTATGAGGGAATATAGCTATAAGAAAATATACGGATTTTGTATGATTATTTTCTTGGGTATTATGTGTTGTACGATGAATACAACTAAGATTCAGGCAGAAGAAGTGGTGCAAACAACAGATGAGGAGATTTTTGCATATAAATATTTAGAAGAAACAGACTCTTATGAGGTTATGACAGTTTTAAAAGATAAAGAAGAATTGGTTATTCCAGATACTTATCAAGGAAAAGCTGTTACAAGCATTTGCAGTAATGCATTTGGCAACTCTCTTCAAGTAAAGAAAATCGTACTTGGTGCAAATATTAAACAAATTGGAGATTATGGATTTTACCAGACATCAGCTACAGAAATAGTATTGCCAGAAGGTCTGGCTTCAATAGGGGAGTATGCCTTTAGTGGTGCGAAAATAGAATATGTTACTATGCCTGCAACGGTTACCCAGATGGGAAAATATGCATTTGCATCATGTAAAAGCCTGACTGGTGCCAGTATAAGTGGAAACTGTGGGAGAATTCCAGAAGGGGCTTTCCAGAATTGTGCAAGTTTAACAGAAGTAACCTTACAAAAAGGACTTAACACGATAGGAGATGCTGCTTTTCAAAATTGTACGAGCTTAAAAAGTATAAAACTTCCAGATGGTACAAAAACCATAGGAAAAAGTGCATTTGCAGGTTGTAGTAAGTTATATCAGGTTGTGATACCTGCATCTGTAAATAAAATTGGTGCATCTGCTGCTTCAAAAAAATCCTTTAGGGGATGTAATTTTAAGATACTTACTTTTGTAACCCCAGAAGGATCTGTGGCATATCAATATGCGCAGAATGAATATATGGAAAAATATCAAAGGGGTATTTTAACCAGTAGTACGACAACTCAAAAAATTGATGCAAAAAGCAGTTATATGTATGTGGGAGAGTCACGAAATATAAATATTTATAATTATGCTGGAACGAATATTTCTATGAAAAGTTCCAATAGCAAAGTAGTATCTGTTTCATCTTACGGAATATTAAAGGCAAAAAAGACTGGAAAAGCAAAAATAACTTTAAAACTTGATAATATTACGCATACATATACTTTTCAGGTGTTAAAGAGAACAGAAAATAATGTTTGCAAAGTAATAAAACAAGTTTATGTAACTTCAATAATGTCAGATTATGAGAAAGTTGTAGCAGCAAATGAATGGCTGGCACGAAATATAGCCTATGACAAGAGGTACTATCAAGGACTTCAATATCTCCCTTACGAAAGTTATACTGCAAAAGGAGCATTAGAAAAAGGTGTAGCAGTTTGTGAAGGATATTCTTATGCTTTTATGAAGATTATGGATATGTATGGAATTCCTTGTAAGAAAGTAAATGGATATGTAAAAAGTAATTCTGGACAACAGGGGCATGCGTGGAATCTGGTTTGTGCAGGTGGCAGATGGTATCATGTGGATTGTACCTTGAATGACCCAGTGAAGAAGAATAATGGAAAAGTAGATAATACAAATAAGAAGGCAGGAGTCACTTATTTATTAGTAAAAGATTCTTTTATGAAGAAAAATCATACATGGAACCAGAAAATTTATCCTAAAGCAAAAACTTCTTCCATAAGTAAAACGGCTGTCACAATAAAGGGAACGAATGGAGCCTATCTAAATAAAACCAGTGCAGTAATCCTTGTAGGAAAAACTACAACTTTTAAAGTGGCTGGAACAAAGAAAAAAGTAACATGGAAATCATCCAATAAGGCAATAGCAACGGTAAATAGCAAAGGAATAGTAACAGGGAAAAAGGCTGGGAATGTGAAAATTACTGTAAATGTTGCTGGAAAGAAACAAGTTTGTAATGTTCGTGTAAAGTAAATCGGCATGAACTAGGATATTTTATGTTCTTTGAAGAATTACAAATTAAGTAAAGAATGTGGATAAATAAGAGTATAATATAAATGTAAAAATAATAAAAAATAAGGATTATGCCATTAATAAGGTGCATATATTGCATAGAATCATATAAAAAGGGGGAATATAAGAATAAAAATAGTGAATGAAGAGAGATTTTTTGAAAATACTTGAGAAAAAGTTACAAAAACGTTATAATGAGAAGTGCAATTTGTTATCTGACTTGTTATGTAAGTTTCAAAAATGTTGGACACTATATTAGACAGAATACATAGGGATATGTGTTTGAATGTGACATACAACACTTTGTGTTTTGTCTGATGCAAGGACAGCAGAGTAGTATTTAAGCTTATATGCCTGCTGATGCATATACTATCAAGGATACTCGCAATGGGAAATGACAGATAGGAATTATTTTTTAGGAATCTTTGAAATAATAGATTCTATAGCCATTACACTATACAAAGGAGAAAGCGGGGAGATAGTATGAATATAATTGAGTTAAAAGCTGGCACAGCAGTACAGATAGAATATTATGCTGGAGGACAGAAAAAAGAATATGATACAGCAATAGTTGGCATAAAGAAGAATATTGTATTGGTAGAGAAGATTACAGAAAGTGATGGTACTTATGTAAAGTTTCCGCCAGAGATGATTGGCAATCTGCTTTATACCAAAGATGGTAAACTTTATGTATGGTCTGATATTAAGGCTGAACAGGTTATGCTAAAAAAAGAGTTGTATTGCAAGATTACTTTAAGCAAAGAAGAAGGAGAGATTATTAATCGGAGGAATGCTTTCCGTTTGTTTGTGGGAAAGCAGACAAGTGTAAGTATTACCACAGCAGATGGAGCAAAACATTATTCTGTTATGCTAAAAGATATAAGTCAGACAGGATTTGGATTTATAAGTAATGAAGAATTTGACATGGGAAAGAGAGCAGAGATCCGCTTCGATATGGGAGAGGGAAAGATTGCAACTTTAACCGGTCATATTGTTCGGATTCGGCAAGTGAGTGAAGGACGGAAAGAATACATCTATGGATGTGAATTAAGCAACCCTAGTGATTTTTTGGCAAAATACATTATGAAACAACAAATGCAGGGAAGAAACAAATAAATAATATGGTTACATAAACAGATAAGAATCAGAAGTACTGCATGCATGTATGGCTCTGTGGGGGATTTAGTAAAAAACATAGGAATACATGAATGCAAAGAAAACAAAAGTTTATATGGAGGGGTTTCACATGGCTGAAATTAACAAAGAAGAATTTAAACAAAATGTAATTGACAATTTAAAAGTATTGTTCCGTAGATCGGTAGAAGATGCAGAACAGGGACAGTTGTTTCAAGCTGTAGCCTATGCAGCAAAAGATATTGTGGTAGATCAATGGATGGCTTCTCACAAACAGTTTGAGAAAGAAGACAAAAAGACAGTTTATTATTTATCTATGGAGTTCTTAATGGGTAGAGCTTTGGGTAATATTATTATTAACTTAAAAGGAAATCAGGCAATCAAAGAAGCTATTGAAGAGTTAGGGCTTGATCTTGATGTAATTGAAGATCAAGAGCCAGATGCGGCTCTTGGTAATGGTGGTCTTGGAAGACTTGCTGCTTGTTTTCTTGATTCCTTAGCAACATTGGGATATCCTGCTTATGGTTGTGGTATTCGTTATAAATATGGTATGTTTAAACAGAAGATTGAAAATGGATTTCAGATTGAAACTCCAGATGACTGGTTAAAGAATGGAAACCCATTTGAGATGAAAAGAGCAGAATATGCAGTAGATGTTAAGTTTGGCGGTTATGTAACCGTACAACGTGATGAAAATGGAAAGGAAAGATATGTGCAGGAGAATTATCAGTCTGTACGTGCAGTTCCTTATGATTTGCCAGTTGTAGGTTATAATAATAATGTGGTCAATACCCTTCGTATCTGGGATGCAGAGGCGATTGATACTTTTAGCTTGGATTCATTTGATAAAGGTGATTATCAGAAAGCAGTAGAACAGCAGAATCTGGCAAGAACTATTTGTGAGGTATTGTATCCAAATGATAACCATTATGCTGGTAAAGAATTACGTTTAAAACAGCAGTATTTCTTTGTATCTGCAAGCATTCAGCGTGCAGTAGCTAAATATATGCAAAGTCATGAAGATATTCGTAATATTCATGAAAAAGTTTGTTTCCAGCTTAATGATACACATCCAACTGTTACTGTTGCAGAATTGATGAGAATATTATTAGATGAATATGATTTATCATGGGATGAGGCTTGGGAAGTTACCAATAAGACTTGTGCATATACCAACCACACTATCATGTCAGAGGCTCTTGAAAAGTGGCCATTGGAATTATTCTCCAGATTATTGCCTCGTATTTATCAGATTGTGGAAGAAATTAACAAACGTTTTATTATGGAGATTCAAGCAAAGTATCCAAACGACTTTGAAAAAGTTAAAAAGATGGCAATTATTTATGATGGCCAGGTTAAGATGGCACATCTTGCTATTGCGGCAAGTTTCTCTGTAAATGGTGTAGCAAGACTTCATACAGAGATTTTAAAGAATCAGGAATTAAAAGATTTTTATCAAATGATGCCTGAGAAGTTTAATAATAAGACAAATGGTATTACACAGAGACGTTTCTTACTACATGGCAATCCTTTGTTAGCGGACTGGGTAACAGAAAAGATTGGTGCAGACTGGATTACAGATTTGTCTCATATTGATCAATTGGCAATTTATGCAGATGATGAAAAGTGCCAGAAAGAATTTATGCAGATTAAATATCAGAATAAAGTCCGTTTAGCAAAATATATCAAAGAACACAATGGTATAGAAGTAGATCCTCGTTCTATTTTTGATGTACAGGTAAAGAGACTACATGAGTACAAACGCCAGTTATTGAATATTTTACACATTATGCACTTGTATAACCAGTTAAAACAGAATCCTGCTATGGAATTTTATCCAAGAACCTTTATCTTTGGAGCAAAAGCTTCTGCTGGATATCGTAGAGCAAAGGCAATCATTAAATTGATTAACAGTGTAGGAGATGTAGTCAACAATGATAAAGCAATTGAAGGTAAGATTAAAGTTGTATTTATTGAGGATTACAGAGTATCCAATGCAGAATGGATTTTTGCGGCAGCAGATGTTTCAGAGCAGATTTCTACAGCAAGTAAAGAGGCTTCTGGTACTGGTAACATGAAGTTCATGTTGAATGGTGCCCTTACTCTTGGAACTATGGATGGAGCTAATGTGGAGATTGTAGAAGAGGTTGGAAAAGAGAACGCATTTATCTTTGGTTTAAGTTCAGATGAAGTCATTGCCTATGAGCATAATGAACAGTATAATCCAAAAGATATTTATAACACGGATCAGGATGTTCGTGCTGTATTAACACAACTAATCAATGGATTTTATTCTAAAGATAATCCAGAATTGTTCCGTGAAATATATAACTCCTTATTGGAACGTAATGGAGGAGAAAGAGCAGATCAATACTTTATATTAAAAGACTTCCGTTCTTATGAGGAAGCACAGAAGAAAGTAGAGAAGGCTTATAGAGATGAAGCAGGATGGGCTAAATCTGCAATTTTAAATACAGCAAAATGTGGTAAGTTTTCATCTGATCGTACGATTGAAGAATATGCACAGGAAATCTGGCATTTAGAGAAAGTAAAGGTAGAATTATAGTAAACATAATCATGACTATAGAAATAGAAGAAGAGCCTATCACAAATGTGATAGGCTCACTTTCTCCCATCATGGAGGGATTTAATAATGACATTGAAAGATTTAGAAATTGGGCAGACTGCTAAACTTATTAATGTAGGTGGAGAAGGTGCTCTGCGGCAACATTTTTTGGATATGGGATTAATTCCTGGAGCAGAGGTGACCTTAGTAAAATATGCTCCAATGGGTGACCCAATGGAATTGCGTATTCACGGATATGAGCTAACCTTGCGTCTTAGTGATGCAGACAAAATAGAGATTGGTGTTGGCAAATATATTGAGAAAGAAACAAAGGATATGTTGATTCGAGTATCTAAAAAGACAGAGCATCCAGGATTAGGGGAAGGTGGACGTTATCATGTAAAAACAGCAGAACATCCGTTAGAAGAAGGTAAAATATTAACCTTTGCTCTTGCAGGGAATCAAAACTGTGGAAAAACTACTTTATTTAATCAGCTAACTGGATCGAACCAACATGTCGGGAACTTTCCAGGAGTGACTGTGGATAGGAAGAGTGGAAGTATCAAAGATTATAAGAATACAGAGATTACCGATTTGCCAGGAATTTATTCTATGTCACCTTATAGTAGTGAGGAAATTGTAACACGGCAATTTATTATTGGTGAAAAACCAACAGGAATAATAAATATTGTGGATGCAACGAATATTGAGAGGAATATGTATCTTACCATACAGTTAATGGAATTAGGAGTACCTATGGTACTGGCATTAAACATGATGGATGAAGTGCGGGGCAATGGAGGAGCCATCCGCATCAATGAGATGGAGGAAATGCTTGGGATACCAGTTGTTCCTATCTCTGCTGCAAAAAATGAAGGAGTGGATGAACTAATCCAACATGCAGTACATGTGGCAAAGTACCAGGAGAAACCTGGAAGAATGGACTTTTGTGGGGAAAAAGACCATGGAGGTGCAGTACACCGATGTTTACATGGTATAATGCATTTGATTCAACAACATGCAGAAGCTGCTGGGATACCAATACGTTTTGCTGCAACCAAACTGGTAGAAGGAGACGACCATATTCAAAATGCACTAAATCTTTCTGAAAATGAATTAAAAATGATAGAACATATTATAAATCAAATGGAACAGGAACGGGGATTAGACAGAGCAGCAGCAATTGCAGATATGCGTTACACTTTTATACATAAATTGGTTGAACAAACAGTTGTAAAACCTCAAGAAAGTAAGGAACATGCAAGAAGCAGAAGGATAGACCAGATTCTAACTGGAAAATATACTGCAATTCCAGCATTTGTCTGTATTATGGCATTAGTATTCTGGCTTACTTTTCATGTTATTGGAGCATGGATGCAGGAAATTTTAGAAAATGGAATAGCAGGTTTAACTAGGATTGTAGATAATTCCTTTACAATTTGGGGAATTGATAAGTCAGTACATTCTCTTATTATTGATGGTATATTTAATGGTGTGGGAAGTGTCTTAAGTTTTCTGCCCATTATTGTAACTTTGTTTTTCTTTTTATCTTTACTGGAAGATACAGGATATATGGCAAGGGTAGCGTTTGTTATGGATAAGATATTAAGAAAAATTGGGTTGTCTGGAAGAAGTATTGTACCAATGCTGATTGGTTTTGGCTGTACAGTTCCTGGTGTAATGGCTAGCCGTACACTTCCTTCTGAACGTGACCGTAAGATGACAATATTATTAACCCCATTTATGAGCTGCTCAGCTAAATTACCTATTTATGGTTTCTTTACAGCAGTATTTTTTCCAAAGTATAGTGGATTAGTTATGGTAGGCTTGTATTGCTTTGGAATTTTGGCAGGGGTGTTGACTGCAATGGTTTTAAAAAATACGGTTTTTAAAGGAGAAGCAGTACCATTTGTTATGGAGCTTCCTAATTATCGGATGCCAGGATTGAAAAATGTAACGCAACTTTTATGGGAAAAGGCAAAGGATTTTTTACAGAGAGCATTTACCGTGATATTTTTAGCTACAATTGCTATCTGGTTTTTACAGAATTTTGATTTACATTTCCGAATGGTGACAGATTCAAAAGACAGCATTTTAGCAATGGTTGCAGGAGTGATAGCACCAATTTTTCATCCACTGGGATTTGGAGATTGGAGAATTTCTACTGCATTGATTACAGGATTTATTGCAAAGGAAAGTGTAGTATCTACATTAACTGTATTATTTGGCTCAACAAATGTTTTGTTAGAATCTTTATCAATATCTGCAGTTTTGTCTTTATTAATCTTTTGCCTGCTTTACACACCATGTATTGCAGCCGTTGCTTCCGTGAAACGGGAACTTGGAAGGAAGTGGGCAATAGTAGTGGTATTTGGACAATGTGCAATAGCATGGATTTGTGCCTTTATTATTAGAAGTTTGATGATAGTATGGAGATAGTGGACATCTGTCTTTTATACTAAGAATTAATCAATAGTTGAATAAAGATAATAAATATTATAAAATTGTAGAAAAAAAATATACCTTTTAATATGAAATGTGCTATACTATAAAAAAGGGTAAGCAATTATATGATGAGTAAAGTTGAATAAGGATTTAAAGTGTCTGATTAGGAAAGACATCTAAGAGGAGGCGTATTATGAGTAAACAAAGAAAATTTACGACAGAAGAACTAGGGGGATTTTGCAAGCAAGTTGCAATGGTCCTAAAAAGTGGTATATCTCTTGATGAAGGAATATATATGCTTTTAGAAGAGGTAGAAGATAAGAAGACAAAAGAAGTGTTGGAAAAAATGGATGAAATGCTAAAGGATAATGAGACTTTTCATCATGCAATGAAGGAGACAGGTGCATTTCTGAAGTATTTGCTTAGTATGGTACATATTGGAGAGAAAAGCGGAAAATTAGAGGAAGTGCTGGAGGCTATGGTTGTATATTACGAGCGAGAAACAAGTATGAAGGAAAGTATCCGTAATGTAATTGCTTATCCAATGATAATGTTTGCTATGATTGCTGTTATTTTACTGGTACTTGTCTTAAAAATTCTACCTATGTTCCAGAATGTATTTCGTAATTTGAATGTAGATGTGGCAAGTTCCAGCAGCCGGGTTATGAGAGTAGGTATGATAACTGGTGAAGTGGTAGCCATTGTAGCACTTATCATTTTAGTGGTTGTGGCAGGATTACTTCTTTGGTATCATACAGATGGCGGGGAAAAGGTTTTGAAAAGATGGAGCGGCAGTTTCTTTGCTACCAAAAAGACTGCACGCCTTATGGCAATAGGTAAGTTTGTATCTTCTATGTCAGTTATGATATCCAGTGGAATGGATCCAGAAGAATCGCTAGATATGGCAAGGGAAGTAGTGGAAGAGACCAAAGTACAAAAGAAGGTAGAGAAGTGTTATGAAGGAGTAAAGGAGAGAAAGTCATTAGCAGACTCCTTAAGAGAAAGTAAGCTGGTAACAGGAATGCAGGGCAGAATGCTTAGCGTTGCAGAAAAATCTGGATTAACAGAGGAAGTCCTTGACGATATCAGCAGACAGTATGATGAGCAAATTACTGGTCAGCTTAGCAGTATGTGTACGAAACTTGAAACTACTTTGGTACTATCTTTATCCCTGATTGTTGGTGCTATACTAATATCCATTATGCTTCCATTGGTTAGCATTATTACAGCAATTGGTTAGGAGGGGAGGAACCTTGAAGAGTTTAAATATGAAAAAACAATCCGGATGGAAACAGGAATTTTTATTTCCGGGAATTACATTTCTGCTGGTAATTGGTGCTCTTCTAGCAGGAGGTTTTTACTTTGACTATGTAAGCAATATGCAGAATATAGATTTGCTTAGGCAATCTGCCAGAAAGGCAGTTGTACAGTGTTATACCATTGAAGGAGAATATCCTAGTAATGTAGAATACTTAGAAAAGAATTATGGATTAGAATACAACCATGAGAAATATTTTATTGACTATGAATTATTTGCATCCAATGTTATGCCAAACATAGACGTATTTGAAAAAGAATAAGAGGGGGGATTGGTTTGGAAAAAAAACAGCAAAGTATATGGATTGCCAACTATGCTGGGATTCTTGCGATATTGTGTAGTTTTGTTATTGGTTCGCTGGTTCTGGTGAATGTAGGTGTTCATGTATATAAAAATATTGTAGAAAACAATGCAGAGAATTTTTCCTTGCGTGCCTCCCTTTCTTATGTGGCAACAAAGGTAAGACAATGTGACAAGGCAGATAGTATTTCTATAATAGAAGAAGAAGGTGTGCCAGTCCTTGTCTTACGGGAAGAATTGCAGAGTGGAGTTTATCGGACCATGATTTATTGCTATAAAGGAAAACTTCGGGAATTATTTCAGGAAGATGGTATGGAATATAAACTGGCAGATGGGTTAGAAGTAACAGATCTTACAGAGTTTCAGGTGAAACGTTTGAAAGATAACCGTTTGCAGTTTGTGGCAAATAATGGAGAAGAACAGGAGAATCTTGTATTGTCGCTGCGTAGTACACAAATAAGTTTACAGTAGCAAGGATTGGAGTAGATTATGGCGAAAGGATTAAAATCACGTTCTGCAAAGATGCCTATGCTGGAGATTATTATTACAATAGGGATTTTTGCAGTTGTAAGTGTATTTATATTGGAATTGTTTTTGTCTGCAAATACTCTGCAAAGCAGGGCAAAGGATAAAAGTAAAGCGATCGTTTTGGCAGAGAGTATTGCAGAAACTGTGAAATCTTCTAAAACATTTGAAGAGGCAGTAAAAGAACTTGATTTGAAACAAACAGTTGGGAAAGTTGCCCAGCAAAAAGATGGAAGTCTTCAGGTTAATATAACTGATAAATCGAATGATACGAAGGATACTATGATTGTGTATACTGGTCATTTTGATGAAAACTGGAAGACAACAAAAGAAGAAGATACATATAGTGTTATTGTCGTTCCCTATGAAGAACAAATACAAGATAAAGTTATGATAAACTATAAAGTTTGTGTATACCGATTAAAGGGATATGTGTCCATAAGAGGAGAAAAAGGTAGTGAGGAATTATATCAAATGAATTTTTCTCATCGGCAGGATACAGAGGAAAAATAGGATATCAGAAGGGAGCAAAGTTTTATGAAAGAAAATAAAGGTTTGGTTATTAATGTAGGAACCTCATCTGTTGTCCTGATTTTGCTGGTATTTGCTTTATCAGTTTTTGCCCTTTTGTCAATTCGGGCTTCTAATAGCGAATTGCAGTTAGCTAAGAGAACAGGAGAAAGTGTACAGGAATATTATGAAGCAGACAAGACTGCAGAGTATGTCTTGTGCTATATACAACAGATTGTAGAAAATTCCAAAATAGAAGATTTAGAAAAGAATTTGCAAAATATTAATGGTTCTGGTCAAAAGGAACTGGATAATCTTCAAAACATAGAACTTGTTTTAAATGATAATGTTATTTTTACTGGAAATAAGAATGATAAACTTGGAACAATTGAGTATTCCATTTTTATTGAGGAAAAAAAACATTTGAAAGTAAGTTTAGGTTTGTATGGAGACCGAAGTTTTTCAATAGAAACATGGTGTATGGTTAAAGAGACAGAAGAAATAGAAGAACTTGGATCGGATATAGAATTGTGGGATGGTTTTGTAACGACGGAATAGAACTATTCTAATTATAAGGGAAAGGAGTTGTCAGTAAAATTGCTGACAGGAGGTATAGAATGATAACAATGGAAGAAATGCTAAAACTGGCAGTGGAAAAAAAAGCATCAGATATTTTTTTGGTGGTTGGACAGCCAGTTTCCTTTAAAATCAGTGGGGTTATTGAAAAACAAGAGCAGCAGATATTAACACCAGATGAATTATCTGTTATGATTGACCGCTTCTATGTTCTTGCAGGAAGGAATAACCAGAATAGAGAGTTTGGTGATGATGATTTTTCGATATCCGTTCCTAAAGTTGGGCGATTTCGTATAAATGTATTTAAGCAGAGAGGGTCTTGGGGAGCTGTTCTTCGTGTGGTAAACTTTACTTTGCCAGATATACAGACTATGGGAATCCCGCAAACTATTTTGGAAATTGGGAAAAAACAGAAGGGGTTAATACTTGTTACTGGTTCTGCAGGAAGTGGAAAAAGTACCACATTGGCATACATTATTAATGAAATTAACCAAAGTCGTAATTGTCATATTTTAACCTTAGAAGATCCAATTGAATTTCTTCATGCACATAATAAAAGTATTGTCAGCCAGAGAGAAATTGGTATTGACAGTGCCAATTACAGCAGAGCATTAAAAGCTGCTCTTCGTGAAGCTCCAGATGTTATTTTAATTGGAGAAATGCGGGATTTGGAGACCATAGAAATTGCCATGACAGCAGCAGAGACCGGACATTTGGTATTATCTACGCTACATACAGTTGGGGCTTCCAATACCATTGATCGTATTGTTGATGTTTTCCCACCAGGACAGCAGCAACAGATACGGTTTCAGCTTTCCATGGTTTTAGAAGCAGTTATTTCCCAACAACTGATACCAACAGTGGATGGGAAACTTACTCCCGCTTTTGAAATTTTGAAAGTAAACAGTGCAATTCGTACTTTGATCCGTGATGGAAAGATTCATCAGATTCCAGCCACAATTGCCACATCAAAAGAGGATGGAATGATTGCTATGGATGACAGTCTTTTGAAGCTTTATAGAGATGGAAAGATTGATGAAACGAATGCCTTGTATCATTGTATCAATCAGGATACTATGAAAAGAAGTTTAAGAAGATAGAAAATAAAGGGTAAAAGGGACTGTCGTAACTTAGTGTGGCAGTCCCTTTCCTCATTCCAATCTTTTATTTAAGCATATATAATAGATTCTAATACTTGATCAGCAGTTCCTTTATCACAAAGTGTAGTAATAATTTCCGCAGCAAAAGCAATAGCAGTTCCCAGTCCACGACTGGTTATTGTATTGCCATCATGTGTAACAGGGTTTTCATTGGTAATTGCACCAAGAAGTTCATCTTCAAATCCAGGGTAACAACAGGCTTTTTTACCTTCTAAAATATGATTAGTGCCAAGTACCAGAGGTGCAGCACAGATTGCACATAATAATTTGCCAGCTTCATTTGCTTTCTTTAATTCTTCGTTAAGTAAGTTGTGTGCCTGAAGGTTACGGGTTCCTGGCATACCACCTGGAAGTACCAATGCATCAGCCTTAGAGAAATCCACATCCTCAATTAAGGTATCTGCTTTTACTGTAATACCATGGGAACCCGTTACCATAATGTCTCCTGTAATAGAAACCATCTGTATGTCTATTTTTGCCCGACGTAGCAAATCTACTACCATAAGTCCTTCTATTTCCTCAAAACCAGTTGCTAGAAAAATCAATGTTTTTGCCATAAGTTATTCATCCTTTCCTAATATAGGAGCATTTTAAAATATTTGTTATGCATTTAGTATAACAATAAAAGTTTTAAATAACAAGATAAAATGTTAATTGACATTTTTTATTCTGTATTATATAGTTTTTGTTTAATGTGACAGCTCCTTTTGTTATAGCACAATCGGGAACAAAATCTTAAGAAGAAGTATTTTTGATGGATTGAAAATATAAATATTTTGGCTAAAGAAAAAGAAATATAAAAAGTTACTTTTGTGACTTTTCGTGTATGTGTATCGTATATATAGTGAGGAGGTAAAAAATGAACAAAAAACAAGAAGAAATATTTAATGAAGCATATTATAATTATTCAAATTTGTTGTTAAAGATTATAAGGATGTATGTCAAGGATAGCGAGGAAAGCAAAGATATTTTGCAAGAGGTTTTTTACAAATTATTGGTGAAAGAACCTAAATTTGAAAGCGTAGAACATGAGAAAAGATGGTTGATTAGAGTGGCAATTAATCAGGCAAAGGACTATCATAAGTCATTTTGG
>JAAVZU010000003.1 GCA_022791815.1 Lachnospiraceae bacterium | reverse complement strand
TGCGCGACCCGTGCGCCGCCTTAGCGGCTTATTTCCTCTGCACGGGTCTGCCTATAAAAAATAACGCACAAGAAAGACATCTTCCTTGTACGCTATTGTTTCAAAAACATATTAATTTATTTCAAAAATTATCATAAAAATTCTTGTTATATATCATGTTTGATTTTTGCACACATACATATGCACACTTTTTATCATCTAAAATCCTGCTCCTGAAAATGCAAGATCTTATTCAAATTACTCAGAAATTTATGAAAACAAAAGGCGGCAAAAATCAATCCCTTTATCTATCTCTCACAGCCTCAACACGCATCAAATCATATATTTCTGGTCTGTCTGCAAGTGACACATACAATTTCTGCCGCGAATGCGGGCAGCTTTCCACTGCTTCTCCATCTTCACTACACATAGCAAGCACTTTTGTATGGATATTACGCCCATCTGGTTTCATAATCTCAATTGTATCCCCTACACAGAATTTATTCTTCTGTTCAAATCTTGCATATCCGCGTTCATCTATTGACTCCACAATGCCTAGATAAACATACTCATTGACATAGGTATTACTGTCATAAATCTGCGTGTGTTCATCTGGCTTGCCAAAATAAAAACCCGTTGTAAACTGGCGATAAGTGCACTTTGCTATCTCAGTTCTGTACCAATCCATATTTTCGCGATATAATTCTTCCGACGCAAAAAAATCATTAATTGCCTTTCGATAAGTGCGTGCCACACAGGCCACATAAAGTGCTGTTTTCATTCTTCCTTCAATTTTTAAGCTGTCAATACCAGCATCTATAATATCAGGAATATGTTCAATCATACATAAATCTTTAGAATTAAAAATATATGTGCCACGTTCGTTTTCTTCTATTGGCAGGTACTCTCCTGGTCTGCTCTCTTCAGTAATGTAATATTTCCAACGGCAAGGATGCGTACATGCTCCAAGATTTGCATCTCTACCTGTAAAATAATTACTTAACAGACATCTTCCAGAATAAGAAATACACATAGCGCCATGAATAAAAGTTTCGATTTCCAAATCATCAGGAATATTTTTTCTTATTTCTCCAATTTCATGAATAGACAATTCTCTGGCTGAAACTACTCTGGTTGCACCAAGTTTATGCCAAAAATGATAAGTAGCGTAATTGACATTATTTGCCTGAGTAGAAATGTGAACATCTATTTCTGGACATACCTCTTTGGCAATCATAAAAACGCCAGGATCGGAAATGATAAGTGCATCTGGTTTTATTTCTTTTAATTCTTGAAAGTATGCATGTACAGCTTCCAAATCACGGTTATGTGCAGTAATATTGGCGGTAACATAAACTTTTTTACCATTTTGGTGTGCAAATGCAATTCCCTTTTTCATATCTTCTTTAGTAAAATTTTTTGCTTTTGCACGCAGACTGAACATTTCACCACCAATGTATACAGCATCTGCCCCATAAGTTATTGCAACTTTTAATACCTCCAAATTACTTGCTGGAATTAATAATTCTGGTTTTTCTCTTCTCATGGCTCTATGATTCCTTTCTTATGGCTATATCCTTTTGGATTTTAGTACTTAATGTTACACCATCACCCATTGGTAAAATAACCGTATCTAATTCTTCATGATGTGTCAGTAGATATAAATAATCCCGCATTCTTCTATGAATGGTTCTATTTCTTTTTTCTATTGCATAACGGGACTCTACAATATCGCCATCTTGCAGTACATTATCAGAAATAAGAAGTCCATCCAGAGATAAAAGTTTATGAATATTTTCAAAAAAATTTAAATATTGTCCTTTTGCTGCATCCATAAAAATCATATCATATTCTTTATTCTGTGTCACTAATTCCTTTAAAATATCTGTTGCATCACCAGTTAATAAAGTAATCTGGGAATTTCTACCAGCAAAAGTAAAATTTTCTCTTGCCTTTTGAATACGTTGTGGTACTTTTTCAATTGTAGTAATATGCCCATTTTCAGGCATATATTCACACATCAATAATGCAGAAAAACCGACAGCACACCCAACTTCCAGGATATGCTTCGGTTTCTTACTTCTAACAAGGAAACGAAGCAATCCCTGTGTTGATTTCTTAATAATTGGAACCTCTTCATGCAATGCTTCTTTCTCTATTTTACTTAACTTTTCTGGCAAATTAGAATTTAAAGATTGTATGTATAATCCTATTCTTTCCTGTTCTATCATATGCATAACTCCTATTCAACATTATCACTTTGTGTAAGAATATTTAAAATTTCTTCATAGTTATCGGAAGCGTATAATACATAGGTTCCTGGAATAATTTCTCTTTTTTTATTTGTTGAAAGTTTACTTCGGATATAGAAACTATATTCATTTTTAATTAATTCTTTATCTGCAAGTAAAGAAGCAACTTCCTTAAGGGAAGCATTTTTTGGTATTGTTACCTTTACTTTTTTTTCAGAAGAAGGCTCCACACATACATCTCCAAAAATTTGATAGGCAAAATCGTACGCCTCCCCAGCATAATCTGTAATAATTGCATAAACAGCAAAATAAAAAAGGAAACATAACGCTATTTGAATTATTAATTTTGTAAACCACAATCCCCAATTTTGATTATTCTGTTTTGCCAGAGTAGTTGTGTTTCTAGAACTATTGTTTCGGGACGTATATGTCCTCCCTTCATTCATTGAAATCCTACTTTTAGGATTTGACACAGTAGTCTTCTTTTGTGTCACAGAACTTCTTTGAGGATTTATATTTTTCGGATTACTATTTATCCGATTCATATTCGTTGTAATTCGCCTATTACTGTTTGACTGGGATGAAGTATTAGTATTTTGTTTTTTCATTGTATGGACACCTCCTTTTCTCTTTTTAATTAATGTAGAATACTATAAATTATAGAAAATCAATATTTATATTAGCATGTTTATCTATTTCCTGATGAATCTTCCGCAGCATTCTAATGTAACGTTGTTCTGCATTCAAAAACTCTTTGACTTCTGTACGGTTTAGAATATCTGCATATTCCTGATATAAATTTGCACTACTGTCAATGGCATCCACTTGTGAATTCATTTGAATTTCAAAGTTTCTTCTACGAAATTCATTTAAACGGTTATATACCTCTTCTTTCATAATTGTTTTTTGAAGAAGATAATATTGTGCAAATTCATTACTAGTTTCAATTGCCTTAATCAAAGCATCTGTTTGTTGTATAACATTCATATCAGTTCCTCCCCATACATTTCTTCTGTCATGTATTATTGTTACAATTCAGCCATGCAAAAGTATTTATGCTTGTCTGCATGGCAAAATTATAATATTTAATTTAAAAACTTTATACTTCCATAATAATTGGCAATATCATAGGATTACGTTTTGTCTTCTTCCATAAATATTCACTAAGAGTATCTTTAATTTCCATTTTAATTTTTCCCCAATCTGTTACATTAGAATTCAAACATCTTTCTAATGCATCATTTACTACATATCTACATTCATCCATAAGATTTTCAGATTCTCTTACATAAACAAATCCCCGGGAGACAATATCTGGTCCCGAAAGTACTTGATTACTATATTTTTCTAATGTAACAACAATTATAATCAATCCATTTTCTGATAAATGCTGACGGTCACGGAGAACAATATTTCCAACATCTCCGACACCTAATCCGTCTACCAATATTCCTTGTGCAGGAACTTTGCCTATCACCTCAGCAGTATTTTCTGTCAATTCCAATACATCTCCAGAAGAAAGCAATTTAACATTATCCTTAGGAATACCCATAATCTGTGCAAGCTCACTATGTGCTATCAAGTGGCTGTATTCCCCATGAACGGGAATGGAGAATTTAGGTTTTGTAAGAGCATAAATTAACTTAATTTCCTCTTGACATGCATGTCCAGATACATGTGTATTCTGGAAAATAACCTTAGCTCCCTTCATCGAAAGTTCATTAATTACTTTAGAAACGGACTTTTCATTTCCAGGAATTGGTGTAGAACTGAAAATAACAACATCTCCTGGTTGAATAGTAATTTTTCGATGGATGGATGCAGCCATTCTTGAAAGAGCAGCCATTGCCTCTCCTTGACTTCCCGTGGTAATTAAAACTAATTGTTCATTTGTATAATTTTTCATTTCTTCAATATCAATGAGAACACCATCTGGTACATTTAAGTAACCAAGTTCTTTGGCTGTTCCAATAATATTCACCATACTTCTTCCTTCCACTACTACTTTTCTCTTGTATTTTGTAGCAGAATTGATAATCTGCTGTACGCGGTCCACATTAGAAGCGAAGGTAGCAACAATAATACGGCTCCCTGTATTATCAGCAAAAATATTATCAAAAGTTTTACCTACAGTTTTTTCTGACATGGTGAAACCTGGACGCATAGCATTGGTACTATCTGCCATTAGTGCCAAAACACCTTTTTTCCCAATCTCTGCAAAGCGTTGCAAGTCAATTGGCTCTCCAAATACTGGTGAATAGTCTACCTTAAAATCACCAGTGTGAACTACAATCCCTACAGGAGTATAAATTGCTAATGCTGTTGCATCTGCAATACTATGGTTAGTTCTGATAAATTCAATACGGAAACAACCAAGATTGATAGATTGTCCATACTTAATAATCTTACGTTTTGTTGTCTTCATAAGGTTGTGTTCTTTTAATTTATTTTCAATTATACCAATTGTTAATTTTGTAGCATAAATTGGTACATTAATTTCTTTTAAAACATAAGGAAGACTTCCAATATGATCTTCGTGACCATGAGTAATGATAAATCCTTTTACTTTGTCACGATTTTCTTTGAGATAAGTTACATCTGGAATAACTAAATCAATTCCAAGCATTTCATCTTCTGGAAAGGATAATCCACAATCCACAACAATAATGCTGTCTTCATATTCAAAAGCAGTAATATTCATACCAATCTGCTCAAGACCGCCTAGCGGAATAATCTTCACGCCTGATTCTATCTTTTTCTTTTCTTTCAAAAAACTGCACCTCCATAAATTATGTACAGTCTCCAATTGTAAATATGTTTTTTCTTACTTTTTCACCAAAAGAAATCATGTTATGGTTCCCCAGCTAGGTATTCTACTCTGCTGGCTGAGGCAATACATAAGTTGTGTCAAAATAGTTGTTTTTGCCCATAGATGGATATAAATGGACAATTCAACCATACAGTTTACATTGAACTAAAGAAAATTCTATCAGAAAATGTCTGGATGTAAACTGTAAGGATAACACAGCCACAATTATCTAGTTATACTTTTGCGAACGATAAGCATACCTTTATATTTAGATAATATCCTTACAAAACTTGTCTTATACTACAAATTTCATGTTAATACTAAATAAAGGCATTGTATCATTTTTTAATATCTTATTTACATATCTTAATATAATTTAAAATATGTACGCACTTTAAGAAAGCACAAAAATAGTGTTATACCATAACTTATGAACTAACAGCTATAATTTTACTGTTCTTTGTGCATCTTATCAAAACTTTTTATCTCGTATATTCCTTTTGATATTTATTCTTTTATCTATTGCATAAACAATGTTTAATAAAGAATATCATTCCTCTAACATAATAACATTTTTATGATAAATTCATATTTAATGAATAGAAATCACATATCTACATTTCAAACCGTACTTTAACAATATTTATTCAACTATGTCTTATAGCTCTTTATTATAAAATAACTGTATAAACAATTATTATTGTATACAAATTTTTATCCTTTCTACTCAAAGGAAATATCATCTACCAATTCTAAAAAAACTTTAGAAATAGCCTGTAATTCCTGTTCATTTTCTACAGGAATATATACAATTTCGTTCTCATCCAATTTATCTTCTCTAAGAATTAAGGCTTCATCGTCTTCATCTTCTGCAGAAACAACCAGAAGATAATTTATGCCATTTATCTTTGTTTCTTCCAATACCTCAAATAAAGCTTCGGATCCATCATCTAAATCAAATGTAATTGTTGTATTATTCATGTTCTTTACCTTATCTTTCTATTTAAACATAATTAATGGATAGAATCTAAATATGTTTGCAAAATAAAAACTGCTGCTACTTTGTCAACTATTTTTGCCCGTTTCTCTCTACGCATATTTCCTTCTATCAGGGTATTGTGTGCAGAAACCGTGGATAATCGTTCATCAAAAAGTATCACTGGCAGTCCAGTTCTTCTTTCTAAGGTTTTTGCAAAATCTTCCGATTTCATCGCACGTTCTCCAATGGTATTATTCATATTTTTAGGATAACCCACAACGATTTTTTCAACATCATATTCCTTAACCAGCTGTTCAATTCTTGCATAGGTTTGTCTCAATTTATTTTCATCTTTTCTTCTGATAACTTCAATACCTTGTGCGGTCAGTAACAATGCATCACTAATAGCTACACCTACTGTTACAGAACCATAATCTAATCCCATTATCCTCATTTTTAAAATACCCTTTATGTGTATGTTTTATTACTGATTTTCAAAATTCCGATTGATATAATCTGCAAGTATTTCTTCAATAATCTCGTCTCTCTCTACCTTCATAACAAGGCTTCTTGCCCCTTTATGACTAGTAATATAAGTAGGATCACCGGACATAACATATCCTACAATCTGATTTACTGGATTATAACCCTTTTCAGTAAGTGCATGATATACCTCAGCAATAATATCTTTGACTTCTATTTCTTGCGCCTTTTGTGCTTTAAAAAATTGTGTATGACTTAATTCATTCATAATTGATACCTCTCTTTTCCTTTACTCTTCTAACTAAAACAGTCTGTTAGAATGTTTTTATTTCCGCACACAAATCACTTAATTATATCATAATATAAATACCTAAAAATATCAACCCATTTTTCCAAGTAAAAGATGTTCCTGTAACTGGCCAATTACAAAAACTTCCATAATTTCATTTAAATTTTCCTGCATGTGGGGTTGGTAAGAAACTGCAATTTTTATATATCTTTCATTATGGCCTACTATATATTTTTCCCCTTCCAATTCAATAATCTCTTCAAAAAGAACTTTTTCTTTTTTATGATAAAAGGAATCTTCATATTGTTTTTGTAAAGTTTCATCCAACTCTAGTAATAAATTACTCCTTTTTGTTTTTATTTGTTCAGGAATCTGTTCTGTCATATTTGCCGCTTTTGTTCCTTTTCTTGGAGAAAACTTAAAAATATGCATTTGGGAAAATGCAATATCTTTTAAGAATGCTTGTGTTGCTTCAAACTCTTCTGCTGTTTCTTCAGGAAATCCTACAATAACATCTGTAGTTAAAGCTGGATGATCAAAATATTTTCTAAGTATACGACAACCTGCCTTATATTCTTCTGTGGTATAATGCCGGTTCATACGTTTTAAAGTAGTATCACAGCCACTTTGTAAGGAGAGATGGAAATGAGGACATATTTTTTCATAAGAGGCCAGTTTATTTACAAACTCTTCTGTAATTATACGAGGTTCTAAAGAACCTAACCGGATCCTTTTGATTTCATCGATATCATGAAGTTTTTCTATCACTTTCAATAAAGGTTCTCCCTTTAAACTTACAAAATTCTTTCCAACTACATCTGCACCATAAGAAGACAAATGTATCCCCGTCAAAACAATTTCCTTATATCCTTTTTTCACTAATTCTTGTACTTCCAAGATAATATCCTCCATGTTCCGGCTGCGGATACGTCCTCTTGTATAGGGGATAATACAATAACTGCAAAATTGGTTACACCCATCTTGTATTTTTATAAAAGCTCTGGTTCTTTCTCCAGCATCCTTTATATGTAGGGGGTCATATTCTGTTGAAATAGAAACGTCCTCTAAATTATTTTTACATTTATTTTGTTCTTTTAAATAGGATTCTACGCATTCTACAATTGTAGATTTGAGGTTATTCCCTACTACTACATCAATAGTATTGTCTTTTTTTAGTTCTTCAGCAGCAGCTTGTACATAACATCCTACTGCTACTACAACTCCATTTGGATTATTTTTTTTTGCCCGATGCAAAATTTGTCTAGACTTGCGGTCTGCCATATTTGTTACAGAGCAAGTATTTATTATATAAATATCTGCTATATCGGAAAATTCGACGATCTCATACTCAGCCTCTAAAAATAATCTTTTCATCGCCTCGGTTTCATAAGTATTTACTTTACAGCCTAATGTATAAAAAGCAATTTTATTTTTGGTATTATTCAATGATGCACCAACTTTCTATTTGATTCTCTATGATTGTTCTATAATAATGTTACCTTTCCCTTTTTTAAAAGTATTGTAATAGCACAGATCTAGCTGAACGGTTATAGATCACTTCCATTTATTTCATTTTTTTATTGACTTTTTTACTGGTAAACAGTAGTATATTATTATAGGCATTAAATGAAATTAATAAGGGATATTTCGTTTAAAAGTCTTAACTCCGCTTAGGAGTAAAGGACTGCCTGATACGGCAGTTAAAAAAATTATATGGGAGGAACTATTATGAAAACAGTAAAAATTTCATTAAACTCAATTGATAAGGTAAAATCTTTCGTAAATGATATTACAAAGTTTGATTCTGACTTTGATTTAGTATCTGGAAGATATGTAATTGATGCTAAGTCGATCATGGGTATTTTCAGTTTGGACTTATCAAATACTATTGATTTGAATATCCATAGTGAAACTGAAATAGATACTATTCTTGAAGCATTAAAGCCATATATTGTTGGATAATGCAAAAAACAAATAAAGTTACATATTTGATGTCCATATAGTGGTTCCTTTCACTAATGGACATCTTTTTGTAACTATTTGGAACTATGAACAGTTATTTTTGTTACATATACCCTACTATCAAAACATGCAAACACATGGAAAGTTGTAGTATCACTAGAGTGTGCTTGCATGTTTTGTTTTTATGAAATTTCAATAATTTCTACATTATCTAATGCCTTTTGGAACATTTCTTCAATCTTCTCTTCCAGATGCGTCTCTGATTTGCAAATGGATTTTAAAGTAGGTTTTGTAACTGGATGTTTTGCTACGAATGTAGTACAACAGTCTTCATAAGGCTGAATGGAGATTTCATAAGTTCCAATTCTTTCTGCAATATCTACAATATCCTGTTTATCAAAGGCAATTACAGGTCTGTAAATTGGCATAGAGCAAGCATCTTCTATTACTGCCATACTTTGCATGGTCTGGCTTGCTACTTGTCCAATGCTTTCACCTGTCACCAGACCAAGACAGCCATCTTTCTCTCCTAATGCTTCTGCTAATTTTACCATATACCGTTTCATAATAATGGTAAGCTGGTCATGAGGACACTGATCATAAATATACATTTGTATTTCTGTAAAATTAATTACATGAAGTTTTATTGGTCCTGTGTATTTTGATACTTTTTTTGCCAGATCAATGACTTTCTGTTTTGCACGTTCACTGGTATATGGTGGTGCATGGAAATATACCGCTTCCACCTCTACTCCTCGTTTAGCAACCATATAACTGGAAACGGGACTATCAATTCCACCAGATAAAAGCACCATAGCTTTTCCAGCAGTTCCCACAGGCAGACCACCTAGTCCAGGGATAATCATAGAATAAATGTATGCTTTGGAGCGGATTTCAATGTTTACAATAACATCAGGATTATGCACATCTACGGTCAGTTCTGGAAACTGCTCTAATAAATACGCACCCATCTCTATACAAACTTCTGGAGAGGTAAATGGATAATTCTTGTCTGCACGCTTTGCAGCAACTTTAAAAGTAAAATTCTTATCTGCATAAGTCTCTTTCATATAGACAGCAACTTCTTTAGTTAATGTTTCCCAAGCAGTATCTTCAATAATTTTTACAGGGCAGATTGCTACAATTCCAAATACACATTTTAATGCTTCGGTTACATCCTCATAATCATAATCAGACAAAGTCTCTACATATAGCCTTCCTTGCTCTTTCGTAACTTGAAAAGAACCATCTACGGCTTTCAATGCACTTTTTATCTGGCTGACTAATGCGTTTTCAAATATATAACGGTTCTTTCCTTTAATGCCAATCTCAGCATATTTTATTAAAAATGCTTTATATTTCACCATTTCTATAACCTCTTTCTTGTATCTATTATGTTTTTATCGTCGGACATATCGTCTTAGTATTGGAAGAAGCTCTTCCAGGGCAGTAACTGCATAGTCTAATTCTTCCTTTGTTGTAAAAATAGAAAAACTAAAACGAATGGTAGATTCTATAATTTTCTTTTCTAAACCAATTGCTTGTAAAGTTCCACTTAGTGCTGGATGGTTAGAGGAACAGGCAGAACCAGAGGAAACATAAACTCCTTTATCCTCTAATGCATGGAGTAATACTTCACTTCCTACACCTTTTACACATACACTCACTACATGGGGAGCCATATCTGTTATTTCCATTCCATCTGATCCGTTAATATATACATCTTCCAGAGCAGTTATTTTTTGTATAAAATATTCCTTTAATTCATAAAGTCTTTGAATTTTCTCTTCCTGATTCTCATAAATCAACTTAGCTGCCATTCCAAGCCCTGCAATACCTGGTACATTTTCTGTTCCAGAACGTAGTCCTTTTTGCTGGCCTCCACCATAAATATAGGGATTAATTTTTAGTTTGTCTTTGATATACAAAAATCCAATTCCCTTTGGACCATGAATCTTATGTCCACTGACAGATAACAAATCAATTCCCATTCTTTTGGGATAAATATAGTATTTTCCATAAGCCTGTATAGCATCTACATGAAAAATAATGTCATTCTTCTTTTCTTTAATTTTTTTAGAAATATCAGCAATATTCTCTACCGCACCAATCTCATTATTTACATACATAATGGATACTAAAATAGTCTCTTCGCAAATAGCATCCAGTAACTCTTCCATATTTATATGACCGTTTTTATCTACTGAAATATAACTCACCCGAAAACCTTGCTCTTCCAAAAATAACATAGGATTATATACGGAAGCATGTTCGATTCTTGTGGTAATTAGATGCATTCCTTTTCTTTTGTTTGCAAATGCAGCCCCAATTAACGCTTGATTATTGGATTCTGTTCCACCAGAAGTAAATATGATTTCCTTCTCTTCTGCTTTTAAACTTTTTGCAATAATTTGTCTGGCTTCTTTTATATAGTTTTCAGCATCTATACCAAGCTGGTGCATGGATGACGGATTTCCATAATCCTTTTCCATAGTCTGCATCATAATCTCACGCACTTCTGGGAATGGTATAGTAGTTGCTGCATTGTCTAAATATGCTTTCATATTGTTCCTCCTGTATAACAATTCAGGCAGGTCTTGGTGAAAGTTTCTGAACTGTTATTCTCCTATTTCGTTCTCGGTTTCTATTTGAAACATAAGAATAGATAAAATGGCAAGACCTGCTGTTTCTGTCCGTAAAATGCGTTTTCCCAAAGAAATCGTAGAAAATCCAGCTTCTTTTGCTTTTTCAATCTCTGCATCATCGAAGCCCCCTTCTGGTCCAATAAATATGCCAATGGATTTTTTCTTATATACGGATGTTACTATTTTCTTTGATTCTGCCATTCCCACTGCTTGTTCATAAGGAACTATGGTAAGTTCCAATTCCTTTGCTTTTTGCAAGGCATCTTTATAGGAGATGACTCCTTGTACTTTAGGAATTATACCTCTGCCAGATTGTTTGGCGGCAGAGGTGGCAATGGCTTGCCAGCGTTCTAATTTTTTTTGTTCCTTTTTTTTCTCTTCAATTTTGGCTACACACCGTTTCATGGACACTGGTATAACCTCATGCACACCTAATTCTACGGCTTTTTGAATGATTAATTCCATTTTGTCCTTTTTGGGCAATCCTTGGAACAGATAGATTTTGGAATCTAATTCTGTTTCTGTATCATTCATTTCTAAAATATTTGCTATTACTTCATTTTGGGAAAAGTCGGCAATACTACAATAGTAGTCTGTTCCCTGTCCATCACAAATTACTAGTTTTTCTCCCTTTTGCATACGAAGTACATTTTTTATGTGATTTACATCACTTCCAGTTATGGTTATTGTTTGTCCGTTAATCTGTCCATGCTCTACATAAAACCAATGCATTCTTGTCCTCATTTCTATATTTGTAATAATGTTACCTAAAACTATTATCTAACATTGAAAATAAAGCTAAGTTTATCTTTAATTATTCACGACTTATATTGTAGAATGGATAATAATCTTGTTTTATTATGCAATCTTTGATACAAAGGATACCCAGTCTCCCATTTCAATAGTTTCTATAATATGAAAACCATTTGCAAGAAGTGCTTTTTTCACTTCTTCTTTTTTCATATTAATAATTCCAGAAGAAATAAATACGCCATCTTCTTTCATGTGCTGCTGGATCATCCCTGACAACGGAATAATTACATCTGCAAGTATATTTGCCACTACAACATCATATTTTTTCTTTCCAACTTTTTCCTGCATTATGGTATCTTCTATAATATTTCCTGCTAATACAGAAAATTGTTCTTTTTTAATATGATTTACCTCTACATTTTCCAATGTGGCAGTAAGGGCGTTTTGATCAATATCTGTTCCCACTGCGTGTTTTGCACCTAATTTTAAACCAATAATAGATAAAATACCACTGCCACAGCCCACATCTAATAGTTCTGTAGTAGGAGTAATATATTTGCGTAAGCCCTCGATACACAACTTTGTAGTTTCATGAGAACCTGTTCCAAAAGCTGTTCCTGGATCAATTTCAATCACGATATCATCTTTATTTGACAGTGTTAATTCTTCCCAAGTTGGTTTAATCACAATATTATCTGCTACACGAAATGGTTTAAAAAATTCCTTCCAATTGTTAATCCAATCTTTATCATCTGTATTTCCAATTTGTATAGTACCTTCTCCAATATCTATAAACACAGAGATTTCTTCAAGACCAGATTGGATCTTTTGTACTAAATCTTCTACATCAAAAGAGCCTGGTTCAAAATAGGAACTTACAATTGCTGTACCATCATCCTCTGGAAGCTCTGGTAATATATCAATATACATAGCCTTCTTATCTTCTTCACTTAAAGGTATGTTATCTTCTATTTGAATACCCTCCAGTCCAAGTTCATCAAATAGATTACTAACCAGATCTACAGCTTCGGTAGTGGTCTTTAAAGATATCTTTGTGTATTTCATCTTACATTCCTCCAAATTTCATTTTGCACATATCTGCTATTTTATCGTAACTATTTAGACAGAAACACGCATTTATTGTGTGTTTCGTAAGAAAAAGTAAATTTTGTAATATTTAAACTCTTTCACTGAAGGCAAATTAATATGGGTTTATACCTAACAGTTATAGTTCTAAACAACTATATTCTGTCGTTACATCTTAGCCATATTACACAATTACTTTTCATTTTATAACGAAATTGGTTATGTTTCAAGTAAATCTATAAAAAAATACAAACAGAGTTTATAGAAAACTACAAACTCTGTTTATACAAAACAATATATCAATGATTTTGTTTATACAAAAAGCAATATATGCACATTACAATGTTTTAAATCCATTAATTATCTAAAAAATCATTAATGGCATCTTTTATATTTTCTTTAAATCCTTTTTTCTTAGTTTTTTCTTCTTTAACAGGAGTGTTATTTTCATCCGTTCCATTCAGTGCTGAATCAAATTTACGAAGCAGTTCCTTTTGCTCATTATTTAATTTAGTTGGAATCTGTACTACTAAAGTAACATAGTGATCTCCACGAACTTGTTTATTCCTCAAAGTAGGTACACCCTTATTACGAAGACGAACTTTTGTATTGGTCTGAGTTCCGGGTTTCACGGTGTAGATTACATCTCCATCTATTGTCTTAATACGGATATCTCCACCTAAAGCAGCTTTTGCATAGCTTATATGTTCTGTTGAGTAAATGTCATAATCCTCTCTTTGAAAAGCCGCATGTCTGCTTACAACAACTTCTACTAGTAAATCACCTCTTGGTCCGCCATTTTCACCAGGTTCACCTTTATCCCGGATACGCACACACTGTCCATCATCAATACCTGCTGGAATAGAAACTTGAATCTTTTTCTTTTTTGTGATGTAACCACTACCATAACAATCTGGACATTTTTCTTTCACTGTTTTACCTTTACCACGACATTCTGGACATGTGGTAACATTTCGGATTACACCAAATAAAGACTGCTGGGTAACCACAGTCTGTCCCTTACCCCCACACTTTTGACAGGTCTCTGGACTAGTTCCAGGTTTTGCTCCTGTGGCATGACAGGTTTCACACTCTTCTTTTAAATTTAGTTCAATTTCTTTTTCAACACCAAAACAAGCCTCCTCAAAAGTAATGCGGACTGAAGTTCTTAAATTAGCACCCTTAGATGGACCATTGTAGGAATTGCGACTTCTTCCGCCACCAAAGAAATCTCCAAAGATGTCTCCAAAGATATCTCCCATATCCATTCCTGAAAAATCAAATCCGCCAGCACCACCAGCACCGCCTTCAAAAGCGGAATGACCAAACTGGTCATATTTACTACGTTTTTCAGCATCACTAAGTACAGCATAAGCCTCAGAAGCTTCTTTAAACTTCTTCTCTGCTTCTGCATCACCTGGATTTGTGTCTGGATGATATTTTTTTGCCAATACACGATAGGCTTTCTTTATTTCACTATCGGAAGCACCTTTTGATACACCAAGTACTTCATAATAATCTCTCTTATCTGCCATGATTTTCCTCATTTCTATGAATTGATAGACCTGTAACACTTTAGCCAAGGGCTGAACTGTTACATAGAATTCACCCTAAGTTATTCACAAATTTAAGTAAAAATGTGAATCGTTAGGGAATTAGACGAACTAACCTATAAAACTTACATGCTGCCTTCGGCAGCAACACCATGAATGAAAGTAAATAGATAATCGGAAACTACAGCTTAAATATAATCAAGCTGTAGTCCCAAATGTTACTTACAATCTATTCCGTTTTACACTTCTCTGTAATCTCCGTCAACTACATCATCATTCATTCCAGAATCATTTGCAGTTCCGCCCATATCCATGTTGCTCATGTCAGGACCTGCGCCGCCTTGATCTGCCTGCATATTTTCATACATTTTTGTAAATAATGCCTGTGCTCCAGTCATTAATTTTTCTTTGGCAGCCTTGATATCTTCAATTTCGCCATCAGACATAACTTCTGGATTGGTTTTTTCCAATAACTCTTTTAAATGATTCAAATCAGCTTCTACAGCAGCTTTTTCATTTGCATCAATCTTATCACCAACTTCGTTCAAAGCCTTTTCTGTCTGGAATACCATAGAATCTGCTTCATTACGGGCATCAATACCTTCTTTACGTTTTTTATCCTGTGCCTCATATTCTGCAGCTTCTTTTACAGCCTTTTCGATATCTGCATCTGACATATTTGATCCTGCTGTAATAGTAATGTGTTGCTCTCTTCCAGTACCCATATCTTTAGCAGATACATTTACAATACCATTTGCATCAATATCAAAGGTAACTTCAATCTGAGGAACACCTCTTCTTGCTGGTGGAATACCATCCAAGCGGAACTGTCCAAGAGACTTATTATCCTTAGCAAACTGTCTTTCACCTTGTACGACGTTGATATCAACAGCGGTCTGGTTATCTGCTGCAGTTGAGAAAATCTGGCTTTTCTTAGTAGGGATTGTAGTATTTCTTTCAATCAATTTTGTTGCTACACCACCCATAGTTTCAATAGAAAGAGAAAGTGGAGTTACATCAAGTAATAAGATATCTCCTGCACCAGAATCTCCTGCTAATTTACCACCTTGGATAGAAGCACCTAATGCTACACACTCATCTGGGTTCAAAGACTTAGAAGCATCTTTACCTGTTAATTGTTTAACCTTATCCTGTACAGCAGGGATACGGGTAGATCCACCAACTAATAATACCTGACCTAATTCAGATGCAGTAATTCCAGCATCTTTTAATGCGTTTTGAACAGGTGTTGCAGTTCTCTCTACTAAATCACTAGTCAATTCATCAAATTTTGCTCTGGTAAGATTCATATCAAAGTGTTTTGGACCTTCTGCAGTTGCAGTAATAAATGGAAGGTTGATATTTGTAGTCGTTGCAGAAGATAATTCTTTTTTGGCTTTTTCAGCAGCTTCTTTTAATCTCTGTAATGCCATCTTATCAGTAGATAAGTCTACACCTTCTTTAGATTTAAAATCTTCAATCATATATCTGGTAATTTTTTCATCAAAGTCATCTCCACCTAAACGGTTATCACCAGATGTGGATAATACTTCAATAACACCATCTCCGATTTCAATAATAGATACATCAAATGTACCACCACCTAAATCATAAACCATAATTTTTTGCTCATGCTCGTTATCAAGTCCATAAGCCAAAGCTGCTGCTGTAGGCTCATTAATAATACGTTTCACATCAAGACCAGCAATTTTACCAGCATCTTTTGTTGCCTGTCTTTGTGCATCATTAAAGTAAGCAGGTACTGTAATAACTGCTTCTGTTACAGATTCTCCTAAATAGCTTTCTGCATCTGCTTTCAATTTTTGAAGAGTCATAGCAGAAATCTCTTGTGGGGTATATTTTTTATCATCAATACTTACTTTGTAATCTGTACCCATGTGTCTCTTAATAGAAGAAATGGTCTTATCAGCATTTGTTACTGCCTGACGTTTTGCAGGCTCACCAACTAATCTCTCTCCATTTTTTGTGAAAGCTACGATAGATGGAGTTGTTCTTGCACCTTCTGTATTTGCAATAACAACTGGTTTACCACCTTCCATAACGGCTACACATGAATTTGTTGTTCCTAAGTCAATACCAATAATTTTACTCATAATATATTCCTCCTAAACTTAATATCTTACCTAGATTTATATAAACATATTTAACTGTACTCTATTCCAAAATACAGGTTATGTTCAAGCAACTCTTAATCCTTTCGGTTAATTTACAACTTTAACCATACTATGTCTTACTACAGTATCTTTATACATATATCCTTTCTGAAATTCATCAGAAATAATATTTTCACCATAATTTTCATCTTCACCATACATAACTGCATTATGGAAATCAGGATTAAATTCCTGCCCTACTGCTTCGATAGCAGTTACACCAGCTTCTTCAAGAGCTGTTATAAATTGTTTGTAAATCTGTTCAATCCCCTGTACAAAAGAACTTTCTTTCTCTTCCTCTGTAACAGTGCCAAGCCCTCTCTCAAAGTTATCAATAACTGGCAAAATCTTTTCAATAATATCTTTTGCCCCAATTTCAAACATTTGTGATTTCTCTTTTTCGGAACGCTTGCGGAAATTATCAAATTCTGCCATATTGCGAATCAGGCGGTCATTTAATTCCTCAATTTGTAAATCTTTTTTGTCTTTTTCGCCCTCGTTAGCTGCCAAATCAGCATTTTCCATATCCTGTGTTTCTGCTTCTTCAGTTACAGTTTCTTGTGTTGACTCTTCATTCTGCTCAACTTCCTGCTCTTTCTTTTCCTTCATCTTTGCCACGTATAGACCACCTTTCTATTAACTCTTCTTTTTGAATATTTCATCAAGTTGTATCATCAAATTTTGTAAGGTACTGACTACTTTTTCGTAATCCATTCTCTTTGGACCAACAATGCCGATTTTACCATATACCCCTTCTTCAATCTCATAAGTTGCAGTAACCAAAGCACAATCCTTCATAGATTCTACTGGTGTTTCATCACCAATATATACTTGGATTCCTCTTTGTTCTTCCTCCTGAAATTTATCCCCTATCAACTGGGTAAGCTGCTTCTTTTCTTCAAAGGTATACAATAATTCAGTTGCTTTTTCTCTATCGCTAAGTTCTGGATATTTTAAAATATTTGTCGCACCACTTGTGTAAATTTCTACATTATCTACCTCAGATACTACCTCAGCAATGACATCCAGTATTTGATTTACAAAAGGAGCATATTGTCCTGCCTGTTCTTTCATTTGTGTAATAATCTGCATATTTATCTCTGTCATATCCAGACCTTGCAAAAATGTATTCAGTATAATATTTAGCTTTAGAACAATTTCTTTATCTACCAAATCTCCAACTGTAATCAAACGGTTCTTTATGATGTTACCTTCCATCACTATTACTGCTAATATCTGATTTACATCCACATCTGTAAGTTGAATAAACTTTATTTTTTTATATTTATAATGTGGTTTTGATACCATACTGGTATAATTGGTATTTGTCGCTAACAGCTTTGCCACATACTGAAGTAAGATTTCTATCTTATCTGACTTATCCTCTAAATCTTTCTTCATATCAACAATTTCCTGTACCTGGTCTTTCATAAGACCATCTACATAGAACCGGTATCCTTTATCAGAGGGAATCCGTCCTGCTGAAGTATGAGGCTGTACAATATATCCAAGTTCTTCCAAATCAGCCATTTCATTCCGAATGGTTGCAGAACTTAAATTCAAATCACTGTATTTAGAAATGGTACGAGAACCAACCGGCTCACCAGTTTCCAGATAATTACAAATAATAGCCTGTAAAATCTTTACCTGACGTTCGCTTAAATCCAAGTACTCACCTCCATTTTTTTGTTAGCACTCATTTGGTTAGAGTGCTAATATCTTCATAACCTAAGTTACCACTATAATACTTATTTGTCAAGTGTTTTTTTATTACTTTTTTTAAATGATGACACACGAAACTTCTTTCCATCTGTCTGCAGTTCAATTGCCCCACAATTTATTGTACAGAATATTTTTGCACCAACTGCTTCTAAACGCTCTAATGCTTCACTATGAGGATGTCCATATCTGTTATCTTCTCCAGCAGATATTATGGCATATTTAGGTAAAACCTGTTCAAGAAGTTTTTCGGAATTTGTGTATTTAGAACCATGATGAGCGGCTTTTAAAACTTCACATTCTGGTAATCCATTGTCTATGATAATCTCTTCTCCTTCATCAGATACATCTCCAGTAAACAACATATCCATATTCTTATATTGCATCCATAAAACTGTTGAATAATTATTTCTATTATCGGTTGCAAACTCTGGATAAGGATGAAGGCAGGTAAATTTTAAGTCTCCATCCCTTAGTTTATCCCCTTTTTTCAAATAAATAACAGGAATATTTTTTGATGCTGCCAAAGCCACCATATTTTGATAAGGTTCATCTCTTAGCGAAGTATCTGGCAGTACTAAATGATTTATTTTGGTATTTCCAGTAGTATCACAGTTTTCCATTAATTCAACCAATCCAGAAATGTGATCCTCATCCATGTGTGTGACACATGCATAATCAATGGTTGAAATTCCCTTAGATTTTAAACAAGGTGATATCCGATATTTTCCTAATTGTTTTATGGATGTACTTCCGCCGTCAATAAAAAAAGTTTTCCCTGTTACATTTTCAATTAAAATTCCATCTCCTTGCCCTACATCTAGCATGGTTACTGTCAAGCAGGAAGGATTAGGAGAATAAAATATACCCAACATACCAATGCAGAAAAAGACTGCCCATTTTTTCTGACAGCAGGAATAACATACTAGAAACAACACAAATCCTCCATAATATAAGATACAGGAAACTTTATCTGGTCTTCCGACCGTTATAATACTATAAGGTAACTGCAAGAATATATTACAAAGCAGCTCATAAAGCTGTAAAATCATATAAATGCTTCCGCCCAAAAATGTTCCAAGTGGGATAGAAAACATC
>JAAVZU010000052.1 GCA_022791815.1 Lachnospiraceae bacterium | reverse complement strand
CTCTTATAATCCCCTCTTTTTTGCTTTAAAGTTGCCATTCTATTACTCTACACTGCCATTCTTTTTTATTGTTTGTTGTGTTGGTGCAACTTTCTTTTGTTCTGCTGCCATGTTTTATTTATCTCTTACTTATATTCCTCAAATCTTTTTATTTTTTCAAATATAGGTCGCATATTTACCCATCTTTGAATTTTTCGGACTGTATCAGTTGATTTTGTGTGTTCTTTCTAGTAGTTTCCTCTCCTGTTTATTAAGTTGTTTTGTTTTCTCTTCCATTTCTGTCATCATTGCTATTAATGTAGTTAAACTCATTCGTGTTCACTTCCTAACACTTTTTTCTTCTCATTTAATACCTGCTCTGCTTCCTCTTTTGTGAGAAAAACTGTTTCGCCAAACTCGAAACTAGCAAATGCTCTATCTTTTACATGATACAAAATTATTCCGTTTTTACATATTGTAATTGAAACAATCTTTTTTTCTTGTGGATGTGGTAGCAAATTTTCTTTGTATTCGCCAGAGCTATAATTTTCTGTAGATGTAATACTCCAAATTTTACCTCCCACTTTACATGTCAGCTTCAGTAATTTCCCTTGTTCTTCTGAATCCTCATATTCTGCAAGTTTAGTAAGAATCTTCTTGCAATATAGGCTTGGATATCCTTTTCCTGGTCTGTCAATTAAAGACTGTTTGCTTATTCCAGTTCCATCACTATTTCTTTTCTGTTCCGTCAATCTCTCCATGATTTTCTCCTTTCTGAATCAACAATTTTTCTTCTCTATAATCTCATGTATCTTTAATACATAATATTCTTTGCCCGCTTCTGCTCCCCATTCTTCTTTGCCAGTGCCAATTTGAGGTGTACACATTGTAATAAAATATGGAGCATTTGCGGAATATCCATTTTGGAATTTAATCTTCCTTGGCTTTGTAAAATACCCATGTTTAATCATAGTGAGCATTTTATTTTCTTCTCCTTTTTCAAATCCGAGCCACTTCAAAAATCTTGTTGTCCAATAAGGTTTAATTTCTCGATATTCTTCGGGTTTTTCTCCCGACAGTTCCATGTCAAACCATTTCTTTTTTGTTGGTAGTGTTAGCATTTTTATCACACTCCTTTATTCGCACAATAGCGTTATTGTTTCATTAGCTTCATCTATTTCAAAATCTGTAATGTCTTCGATAACTGCTTGTTTTCCATTTTCTTCCGCTTTATAAAACTCTATATTGCATCCTGCTGGTAGTTTCATAAGCTCTGCTATTAACTCATAATTTTTCATAGTAAATTCCTCCTATCCAACATACATCACAATAGCTTTTATATACTCTGCTTCTTCCACTTTTTGGTCTATCATTCTAGAATACTCAATGTCTGATAGCTCTTTATACTCTTCTACGTCACCCAAATCGTCTATCAGTTGTTCTTTATATTCTTCCTTTTCTATACAAAAATCTTTATAAACAGTTAATTCTTCAATTCCAACAAAATTCACTTCCGCCATGTTGCAAGGAAATTCACCAGTATACGCTTCTTCACCTACAAAAATCAAAAGTGGTAATTCTGGATTATTTAGTATCAATTCTCTTAGTTCTTTTGTATTCTCTAATGATGTTCCTATTTTACTCATTTACTCCACCTGCCTTTACAATTTCAGCCAGTCTTTGGGTGAAAGGCTTGATATTAAAATCACATAATTGTAATTCACTGCTGCTCTGCAACCTTGTCCACATCATAAGCAGTAGAAAAATCCTCAATATCCCCTAAAATTTGCTCCACGTCATAATCTTCGCCCCATTGTCTATACTCATTTTCAATGTGGCTTATTAATGCTTTTCTACTAATCAAGTCATCTTTTCTTTCTTTGACCGTTTTAGTGCTTGGTTGTTCTTCTTCCTTTTTACTTTGACACATCCTGCATTCTCCGCATGACTGCTCTATTCCATATATACAACTCATTCTTTACTCATCTCCTCTGACGCTTTTATTGCTTCTTCTTCTGTAGTAAATACAACTCTTGTTCCTTCTTTCATAAAATCAAATAAATTTAACTGTTCTTTTGGCGGCTCATAGTTCATCCAGAGAATTTCCCTTTTCTTTGAACAAACCTGCGAATAGCTTGTTGTCTCTTCTTTGTGCCAGCCTTTAAGCATATCATTGTATAACTCAGTATCATAGCCGCTTATTAATACAGGTCCTTTATGTGCCTTCGCTGTCTCTAGCAGATTTTCATGACTTTCATGGTCAAACATTTCACATTTATACTGTTTTCCATATCTTACTTCTGGCATATATGGCGGGTCAAGATAAACTAATACATTTTTATAATTAAATCTCTCCATCAATTCTATTGCTGGTTTATTTTCAATCTGCACACCTCGCAAGCGTTCTGCAGCTTCTATTAGCTTTTCTGGAAGGTCACACCAGTTTTTCGCTGCATAGGCTTTTTCTCTTCCCTGCACATCATTTTTCCAGCCCACCTTTTCCCCCGTAGTGCGGAAACCATGCCCCATATTAAGCCTTATGTAGAAATTCAATGCTCTTTCAAATTCGTCCTCTGGATTCTCTTTGTATGCTCTTTCGTATACCTCTCGAGAATAAGGCGTAAGGTAAATCATTTTGGCTAGCTTTTCGGGGTCTGATTTTATGCATTCAAACAGATTTACTACACAACCGTCTAAGTCATTTATAGTTTCTATATTTGACCTTTGCTTGTTAAAGAGAACCGCCCCACTCCCAAGAAACGGTTCTAAGTAACTATGGTGTTCTGGAAAGAAATTGATTATCCAATTTGCGATACTCCATTTGCTTCCTGGATATTTCATTATTGCTTTAATTATTCTCACTCCTTTTTGGGCATGGTTCTGGTAACTGCTGCCATGTAATTACCTCATAAGCAGCCACGCCTATTTAGACCAATTCAGCTTTTGACCACAGTAAAAGCAATGTGCTATTGTTCCTTTCGCATGAATATCTTTTTTGCAATTAGGGCATAGTGCTTTTCCTGCGTCTCTCACACTGTTATTGTTATGATGTGTTACCACAATCTTCTTCTCTCTCTGCTTTTCTCTTGCTTCTCGGCACTCTTCTACTGTGCCGATTTCTTGATATTTTTTCCATTCGCTAACCGCTGCATAGCATTGTGCGGCTTCTATGGCTGATAATTCATCTGCTATTGCTTTATCTTTTTTTAATTCCTCGACTGTACCAAGTTTTTGATATTGCTCTACCTCTTTAAGTGCTTCTACAGCTATGTCAAATGCCTCTGATATAGTGTCAAAAGATTCCCCTTCTTCTGGAATGCTGCTTTTTCTTTCTATAATTTCAATTACTTTTTGTATTGTCATAGTTCTACTCCTTCTTGATGCTCAAATTTGTCTAAAAAGCCCCATTTGCTATATGTAAGGTCCTTTTCATTCCAATCTGGATAGTGACTTTTTAAGTAGTCTCTAAAGATTTTTAGCATTTCCTTTCTGTTGCCCAAATTGCCGTTGTCAAGCATGTTGTGATGCCACTGACAACCTACAGCACCGTTTTGGGGGATTCCTTTTCCGTTTTTGGATCTCGAGATATAGTGCATTATTGATTTTGTAGCTAGAGCCAGCCATCCAGCACCTTCCATCTTGTAATTTATTTTGCAAAAGATACATTCACAGTTATCTCTATCAGCTATTTCCTTTCTAGCTTTTAGAGAAAATTCTCTTTGTTTCGCCTGTTTTGATTTCCCCACTTATATCACGCTCCTTTCCCATTTTCAAAACATATAGTGAGTTTCTCTTCTACTGCTTTATCAAATTCCTCTTTTGCTTATACTCAATATCCAATTTTGTTTTTCTTCTTGCTCGCCTATTACTTCATGTCCATTTTTTGCTAATATCTCTCTTACCTGTTTTCTTTTTTTTGGATCTTCTGGTCCGCTTATATAAATTTTCATTTTGCTCTGCCTTTCTTTCAAAAAATAACTGCTGCCATTTTCTTTCTTTTATTTTTTGTTGTTACATTTGACCTCTCACTTAGTCTTTATCATGCTTTGAACTGTTTTTTTCTGTATTGTTTTCAATTTCTCTCTAAAACACTCTCGCACTTAGTATTTATCACACTTTGCAACGTTTTTTCCTCTTGATTTTTCACTTTTTCCTATCAAGTCGGTGTCGCACTTAGTATTTATCAACGTTTCAGCGTTTTTTTGTGGACTTATCCACATTTCTTTCACATTACCAACCACCAGCGTTTTTGATTTTCATTCTGGCTTTGTCCCATTCCTCTATGAAATCAAATATTTCTTTTACTGTAAGCTGTGTAGATATTCTATTTCTTCTGTACTCATAGAGTTCTACTGCTTTCTGGTATCTTTCTTTTTCTTCCTCCGATAATTCTTCTTCTGGAACTCCCAGCCTATATCTCGTTGTTTTCTGTATTTTCTGCATTCTCATTCTGTATCATTCCTTTCTATTCACTTCACTTTTCAGCCATTTTCTATACGCATGTTCTTCTTTTACATGAAACATGTATGCATGTCCAGCTAACAGCTTGTCCAGTTCCTGCCACTCTTTTTTATTTATAACTGGTTTTCCTTTTGCATTTATCCAGTTATTACTTTTCCAGCTATCAAGCCAATTTTCTACTGCATTTTTTATGTATTCACTTTCTGTATAAATGTGCAATATGCTTTTTTGATTCATTCTTTTTAATGCTAGAATCAAAACTTGTAATTCTGACTGATTCGCTGTTACATTTTCCAGCAATTCAAAATTAGATCTTGTAGCTTCGCCTTTTGATGTTTGTGTTGAGAGAATGTAGCCCACTCTTGTATTCTGCCTTTTTATTCCTCTGGCATTACTCATTGTGTAGATGTTCACTTGCATTCCATTCACCTTCTCCGATTTTAAACTCTGTATAATGTAAATAACTCATTCCTGTATATGGATTTACTCCAAATACGATTGAGTTTTTATCTACATAATATCCCTTTGTTGGTGTTGGACCTTTTTCAATTTCTTTTCGTAATGTCCTTCTTTCATATATTTTTCTTTCTGGTTTTGGATGTATCAAATTCCTTGAAGTGTTATATGTAATAAAAGTCTTTCTGTCTTCTTCTGGAAACATGCTTAATTGTTTGTATACTTCTTCATTTGGCATTTTTACAATATATTCTGCTAAATTTTTCATACCTTTCCATTCTTTGATATGTTGAAAATTTACTGTTCCAAATCTCCATGAAGATGCTATTAACAGATCAGAATCTTTTATACGATTAATCACAATATGAATGTGAATCCCTCCATGCTCCCCTACTTCCATTCTGTATATGAATTTGAATTGATGCCCCCGCCTTTTATATTTTCCTCTTAGGCTTTTTGTGAACTTCTCAAAATCTTTTTTTATTTCTTCTACACTTTTTCTAGTTCCTTTTGGGTATTTGAGTGTACACCACCAATCCCCATCACCAAAATTTGCCTTTAACAATCTTCTTACCTTTTTTTCTTTGTTAGTTTGATTATTCTTTTTTATTTCTTCTTTTGTTGGTTTTCTTTTTGGAAATCTTTTCTCTCCCTTTGCTCCATATTTTCCTTTATACTTTATTTCTATTTCATTACTTTTCTTGAAACGATATATGTCTTTTACATGTGCCATGCCATCACCTTTTTTAATGTGTCCTAAGTTTAATATATTGAGATTGTTCCTAATACGGGCATTTTAAAAGCCCGTATTACTTGACAATTCGGGCTTTCCATGTTACACTATAAATGTAATTTGTGTTTTGTAATGATTTGGCACTGACAGAAAGCCCGTTTCTTTGTCAGTGCCTTTTCTTTTTTGATTTTTGCCAACTAAGTATTTCTAATTTCCATTTTTTCCCTGTTTCTGTTTCATAATATACATTTCCTGCATCATCCACAAAATATTCGTAGACTTGTCCGTTTCTTCGTTCCTCCGCCACTTTTTTAGCATTATTTGGGGGCGTTAGCCCTCGAAACGTCCACGCTTTTCTACGAAGTTCCTCAGTGTTCATACTGTCACTCCTCTTCAAGCTGTTCAATGAAGTTGTATACTTCTATCAAACAAGCACACCAGTACATCCATTCCATATATTCTCTAGATCCTTCTTTGCTTTTCCCGCTGTTCATTTCGCTTTGAAAATGCTCTTTACCTTCTTTTACATGCTCTTTTATTTTTTCTAATTTTTCTTCTGCTTTCATTGTTGCTTTCCTCCTTCTGCTACTTTTTTATTTTTTGGATATTTAATGGTATACCACCAATCCGCATCACTAAAATTTACTTTTAATATTCTTATTTTCTTCTTTGCCTTTTCATTTTACAGTCCGTCTCCTTTCACTTTTTTTGTTGTAAAGCACTAGTTCTTCTTCTGTTTCACTGACTACTAGCCAGTTTTTCCAGTCAAGTTTTGCTTTCTGGATTCTTTTTTTCTGTTTTCTTGTTGGTCTTTTTAAGTTTCTCATTGTTTCCTCTCTTTCTCCCAGAAAGTAAATCTTTTACCTTTTACCATCTGGTATCCTGCTTTTTTAACCACTTCTCTCGCTAAACGGTCTGCTACAATTCCTGTTATCACACTATACAATTCCTTATTTTTACGAGAACTTTCACTTGTACCTATTTTCTCGTACTCTCCAGATAGTTTGTTTGAATATTCTACATATATCTCTATCATTGTTTTGCCTTGTCTTAGTAGTGTGTCAACTATGTCGCATGCTTCCTCATATATTTTTACACTGTCCATTCTACTCACTTCCTTTCAGTTGTCTGGTGCAACTATGCTTTTTCTTTAGACTCAACAATTTCTCCTGTTTCTTTATCTACATTTTGCCTTTCTGGATTTGGAATAAATTCTGTGATACTCATTTGTTTACTGTCATATTCTTGAGCATATACTTCTCCATTGAATTTTCCAATTTCAAAGCTGGTTTGTACTCCTATTTCATTTGCTAACTTTTTCTCTACTGAGATATTACATACACATTGATCTCTATCTTCATTTTGCGTAAAACTTAATTTAATCTTTATTTCTCTTGTGTTTTTCCATGGAGTTTTCGGATCTTTCATGTTTTTTACTACATCTTCAAAAGCAGCTTGTACTTTTTTGTGTAGGTCTCCGTCAGCAATTTTGTTAAGATCTATTTTTATCACTGTATCGCTCCTTTCTATGCTGTTTTTTTGTTTTTATCTTTTGGCGTTACTGTAACGCTTACTGTAACGCCTTCACGCTCTGATATTAAATGAGCGATAGTTTGATACCACCGCTCTATATCAAAGTGTCCTTCTATTCTTACGCCTTCAATCTGCATAAGCTCACCCCGCTTTTAATTCTGTTATTCGCTGGCAGATTTCTTCACTTCGTTTCTCATAAGCTACTTTACTGATGCTTTTTTTGTTAAAATAAGCATCTCTTACGAGTTCATCTATACAGCTTAATTCAAATATGCTTTTTGCTTCTTTGATTTGTTGCTTATAATTCTTCATGCTAATTTCCCTTTCTAAAAACCAAAATACCCATTCGTTACTGCATATCTGATTTGTACAAGATTTTCCTTTACGATTTCATTTGTGACATAATGTACCTTGCAATATGTATAGATTTTTTCTTGATCTGCTTTTGAAAGTTCTAAAAACGTATCACTGTAGATAACTTTTTTCTGTAATTGCTCCAAGTCGCTTAAAACGTCAACTGCTTGTACAATTTCCGTTTCTTCGTTTTCTTGATCAACTGTTTCTGTTTCTTTCAGTTTGTCAATTTCTTCTGTAATTTCTTTTACAATGCTGTCATCTATGCCATTTAACAATTTTATTGCTGTCTCATATTTTCCATTTTCTATCAAAATGGCTGCTGCTTCTTCTATTGCTGTTCTTCTGTCCAGTTCTTCTTGCATCTTCTTTATTAATATTGCTTTCTTTTCTGAATTACTCATAATCTTTCACCTTCCTTTTTAAGATTTTCTAAATTACTGCGTATATTGATAGTTTCTTCTGCTAGTGTTTCTACTTCTTTGATTGCATTATCTATATTTTTTATAACTCCTGTTAATGCCCACCCTGCTTTATGTTCTTTTAATATTCCACTAGACAGACTAATTTCAATTACATCAACTGTTTCAAGAATAATCTGTAAATCACTCTCCAGATTTTCTAATCTGCTTTCTAGTTCTGTTATTTTCATGATATTTGCCTCCTTTACGCCATGATATGGCGTATCCTTTAGCTTTATTATATGCCATAATATGACGTAAGTCAATAAAAATTTTAGGAGGTTTATTATGTTTAAAGACAGATTGCGTGCTACAAGGATTTCTCGTGGATATACTGCTCAAGTATTAGCTGATCATCTTGAAATCGGATTGCGGAATTATCAAAAATACGAAAGTGGTGATGCTCGTCCAACTTTTGAGGGTTTGGTTTCTTTATCCGATTTCTTAAATGTTCCTATCGATTTTCTTCTGGGACGTGATGATTTTTTGAAATCTCTCGGAGTTTCCGTTGATGTATCCCTAGAATGTCCTCCAAGACGTCCCAGACCCGAAAAGAACCTTTAGTTTCGCCCGCTTCTATTTTTTGATAATGTCTAAGACCTATTTCAAGCTTGTCTGCTACTTCTTGTTGTGTCATGCCCGCTCTTTTGCGGGCATTCTTTAGGTTCTCTCTCATTTTTTCCTTCTTTCATATTGGTTGAGTTTTCATAAGCTAATTTGGTTATTTTTTCTCTTAATTTATCTGTTACTCTAAGCGAATCTTTGTAACTATAATTACACTTTTTTTAATAAATCAATAATTACATCTACCATTATTTCATAACAAGCAAATGCAACCCCGTCATAGCAGCCCATTTTTTGTTCTGCTTCTTCTTTTGCTTTTTCTATATTTTCTTTTTCTGAAAGATATTTTAATGAGCTTGATGCACAATCACAATATGCAGGCATTTGACTGTACTTTTCATAAATTTCAGTCAAACCTAGCACATATTCTTTACATGCTTGTATTCTCTCTTCTGTTCCTGCAAGGCGTATATGTGTTTCTGAATCTTTAATATACCTTTTTATGTTTTCTTGAATCTTTTCATCTAGCTCCTTAAGTATTTTGTTTTCACTCATGCTTATCGCTCTCTTTTCCTATAAATTTTGAAACATCAAATATGGAATTACTTTCCCCAATAACTTTTGGCAGTTCCCCATTCCATTTTTCAAGCATCATTTGTAAGAAAATATCATCTGTTAATGACTTCTTTAATAACTCATTCGCTTCCGCTTCTGCCTTTGCTGTTATTTTCTTTGCTTCTGCCTTTGCCTGTGCCTGCTCTATTGCTTTTTGGTTCTCAATTTGCTGCTTTTCATAAACTAATTGTGCCTTCTGCTTTTCTGCAATAGCCTTGTTATAACTTTTTTCAAAATCTGCATTCCCGATTATGACTTTATTTACAAGAATTGTTTCTTTTCCGTATTTACTATCAAGTGATTCTTGTATATTTTTTGTTGCTAAAGGCTCTATTTTACCTCTATTCGTTGCATCTTCGTCAGTCAATTCTTTGCTGCTTGCTTTAATTGCTGATGCAACTAACGATTGTGTGATTAGATTTTCTTCGTAATCTGATATATTTGCGTAGATCCACGCAGACTTATTTTTATTGATTTGATATGTAACTGTTACCTTGTTGTAGTAAATTGCAGTTCTATTTAAAGTTTCGCTCCATATTTTGCCTTTAAATGTAATGTCTTGCTGCTTGTTATTGATTTTCTCAATATCCCCTACAAAAGGCACATGTAAGTTGAATCCATTTGAAGCAGTTTGTTCGCTTACCTGTCCAAATAATGTACGAACACCTGTATAACCCGTTTCTATAATTGTGAAGCTAAAAGCAAATATCATTAACACAATTCCAATAATCAGACCTATGACGTGTATATTTTTGCTTTTATACTCTTTCTTTTGTTCTTCGTAATATTCTCTTGCTGCCATTTCAAAAGTAATACCACCAAACGTAGTCATCAATCCTATAATAAAAATAACTATGTTTAACATTGAAATATCCTCCTATTTAAAAGTATTATTTATTCTTTTTTCTACTAATTCCACTTGTGTTCTAGCTTCTATTAGCTTTGCAAGTGCTATTATCTTGTCAGCTCCAATTATCTCCGAACATATTCCATACTGAATAACATCATCTTCCAATTTCTCTATTGTTTTGTCTAGTTTTTCAATATTCATGCTTTCAGTCACCCCCCTTCTAATTATTTTTTTAGTCAACTAAGCTGTTTTCTGCTTTTCTATTGCGAATCTAGCACCTTGAGCAAAATAAACCATTTCTTTTACCTGCTCTTCGTTCAATTCATTTAAAAAATTGACTACTTGTATAGTTTCTGGTTTGTGTCTTACTTCTAATACCAAGTTTGTCTTTTTTGTTGCCATAGCAATCACCTTCTTTCTATTATTTTTTTAGTCAATATTCTTGTTTTTCTTCCTTTATTCTCCTGTAATTTATTTGCAGGCTGTAGCGAACCGAGTATATTAAGAAAGGAGAATTGTATCATGTGTGACATTAAGTATGAAGAATTAGAAGAAATACAAGTGACTGCTGCTTACACACTTTTTCGTGCTTTAAAAGAAAACAAAAATATTCAAAATATTGAAGATTTTTGGAACTTTTACGAAGACAGAAAAAATGATTTTAGAAACAATCGAAATTGTGGTCACTCCTCAATTGAGCGACAGTAAGATTATTGCAATTTTTTTCTAATTCACGGCTAACCATTCCAAGAATATCTTTTGATTCTGATATGGTTAGCTTTTTTTCTTCTAACAATTCCATAATCTTTCTAGCTATTTCTTTTTGTAGTTCTTGCCTTTCCAAACGTTCGATTCTTCTTTTTGTCACTTCGTCCACTTTCTCACCTCCTATCGTAATCTTTGATTACATTATAACAATCAAAGATTACTTTGTCAACACTCTTTTGTAATCTTTGCTTACTTTTTTATTGACTTCTGCTTTTATGCATGATATTCTTATAATAGAAATATTTGAAAGGAGGTTTTGACATGTATGCGATTGCATTTGATTTAGAACAGGATACTTTATCTAAAACTTATGGTTCGCCAACTTACACAAATGCGTATACCGATATCAAAAAAGTTTTAGAATCTTATGGTTTTTCAAGACAGCAAGGCTCTGTGTATTTTGGAAATCCCGAAAAAGTAGATGCTGTTAAATGTGTTTTAGCTGTTCAAGATTTGACCAGAAAGTTTCCGTGGTTTTCAGCAAGTGTTGAAGATATTAGAATGTTACGTATTGAAGATAACAATGATTTAATGCCTGCAATCGAAATGATAATAGACAAATCGTAATTCAATAAATAAGAATAGTGAGTAATCGCTATTCTTATTTTACAATGAAATGAGGTGATATAAAAATGAATGAAAGAGTTAGGGAGCTGCGAAAGTCTTTGGGACTTACTCTTGAAAAATTCGGAGAAAGACTTGGTGTTACAAAAGTTGCTATTTCAAATATTGAAAAAGCTAATAGAAATGTAACAGAACAAATGTTCAAATCTATTTGCCGAGAATTTAATGTAAACGAAAAATGGCTTAGGACTGGCGAAGGATCTATGTACATAGAATCTGATACATTTAGTTTAGATGAATTTTTAAGTAGATATAATGTAGATGATTTAGAAATAGAATTTATTAAACTATATTTTGAACTGGATGAAAGTACAAGAAAAGATATTCTTAATAAATTTAAAAAGAAATTTAAAAAGAAATCACTTGCGGATGATATACCAGATACGTCAAAAGAACTACTAGAAATGTATTCATCTGTTGAAAATTTGCACGAAAATAAAAACATTGTTTAAAAGCACCCAACAAAATTATTTTATTTTAAAATATAGAATTTACAATCACCTGCAAAACTAGTATTGTAAATCAAGACTTTTTCGTTTCTGTAATAAATAGCATATATATTTGTTTTATCTTCAATGTGTAAGTATTGTATCAAAATAAGGCATCACCTTCCCATTTTTTTGTTGGGTGCTGTCTTATATAAAGATATCTTTATAGTTTCTGATTGTCTCTTTATATCTTTTTTTATATATGTTTTTTTAAAAATTTAAGTGTTTTATGCTTTTAAAAATATACTGCAGGAGGTTTTATTATGAAAAAAAATAGAATAAATAAAGGAAAAAGCATTGTTACATTTCCAGATAGCTTTGTTGTCATTGATATTGTTGTTACAGGTTATGCCTTTATTGACGATTCAATTATTGAGGTAGCTGCACATAAATATTCAAATGAAGAGAAAATTGGTGAGTTTTCTTCATTAATTAACCCAAATATCAACAATTGCATTGATGAATGTTTATATGATTTAACTGGTATTACAAATGAAATGTTATTAAATGCTCCTTCTCCAAAAGAGGTCTTTACAGATTTTTTCTCTTTTATCGGAAATGATGTTGTTGTAGGGCATTGTGTAAACTTTGATATCAACTTTTTATATGATTCCTCAATACGCTACCTCAATAAACCTTTTACTAACGACTATATTGACACATTAAGATATGCCAGAAAACTTCTTCCAGAACTTTCACATCATAGAATACCCGATCTCTGTGATTATTTCAAAATTGCAAAGGAAAAATATCATAGGGCAAATTCTGGTTGTGAGCTTTCATATCAATGTTATTCTAATCTTTTAACGCTTGTTAATGACAAAGATGCTTTCATTAATTCGTTCAAAAAAAATCGTAGTTATTCTCGCTCTAGTTTGAAAGATCTTTCTCCAAACACACAAACAATAGACGAAAATAATCCGTTTTTTAACAAAACTTTTGTTTTTACTGGAAAATTAAAAGTTGGAACAAGAAAAGAATTAGCACAAATTGTTGTAGATTATGGCGGTTTTTGTGTAGATACTGTTTCTAAAAAAGTAAATTATTTAGTTATTGGAGTTTATGAAGATTATTCTTTAGTAAAAGACGGAAAAAGTTCCAAACATAAAAAAGCCGAAAAATTAAAATTAAATGGGTGTGATATAGAGATTATTTCAGAAAATATTTTTTATGATATGCTTGAAAATTGTGAATAATTTTTGAGTAAACAAAAACCATGGCGGTCACAGACCGCCATGGCAAACTAAATTACACAAAATAAGATGAAAATCTTACTTGTACTATAATTATATCATATTTGTGCAGGTATTTCAAATAAAAAGGAAGTGTCAAGTATGAGAAAAAAAGAAAACGAGAACATAAAAAGAGTTGCTTTGTATATTAGAGTTTCTGGAGAAGAACAGAAAATTTCTGGACTATCTTTGGAGGCTCAACAAGAACGACTTGAAAAATATGCTAAAGAAAAAGGATGGATTATAGCAGGAACTTATATAGATGCTGCTAAAACCGCCAGAAAAAACATGCATAAGCGAGCAGAATTTCAGAACATGATCGAAGCCGTGAAGCGTGATGAAATTGACTTGCTTCTGTTCTGTCGGCTCGATCGTTGGTTTCGCTCTGTGGCAGATTATTATAAGGTTATGGAGATTTTAGAACAACATAATTGTGAGTGGTTAACTACAGATGAAGAATATGATACAACAACAGCGAATGGACGTTTATATATCAACGTTAAACTATCAATCGCTCAAAATGAGGCAGATATTGACGGGGAAAGGATAGATGTTGTGTTTGATAGTAAAATTTCCAGAGGAACAGTTGTATCTGGCAAGTGTTTGTTCGGATACAAGATAAATTCTGAAAAACGTCTTGAAATTGACGAAGAAAAAGCTGCAATTGTTCAGGATGCTTTTGATTACTACGAAAAAAATGTAACGCAGCGAGGCACTATAACTTATATTCGTCAAAAATATGGGGTGAATTGGTGTGATGCTACTTTTCGGCGAATGTTAAAAGAAGAGTTGTATTCTGGTGTGTATAATCGTAACAATAGATTTAATGAAAACTTTTGTGAGCCGATTATTTCAAAAAAGCAGTTTCAAAGAGTTCAAGAACTTCGTAAAAGAAACTCTAGAAAAACAAAGACAGGTAATGTATATATATTCACCTCTACTTTGGTTTGTGATGAATGTGGTCATAAATTGATTGGATATGCCATTTGTCGAGATGGTTTAAAACACGCATACTATCGCTGTAATCAGCATTTTCAAAGAAAATTGTGTAATAATAATCGTTCAATCAACGAAGATACCATTGAAAAATGGTTGTTTGACAATTTAGAGAATGAGATAAAAAAAGTAGAAACTGCTTGGTCGGTATCTGCTGCCAAGAAAAAAAGAAACTCTGTAGCAAAAGATAAAGCAGCCATCAAAAGCAAGCTGTCTAAATTGAAGGATCTTTATGTAAATGATTTAATTGACATAGAAGAATACAAGAAAGATTATGAAATTTATACTGCTGCCTTAAATGAGTTACCAGAAAACAATGTAGAAACTCCTCCAAATTTTTCAAAGGTCCGCAGATTATTAGATAAAGATTTTAAAGAGATTTATAATAATCTGACCAGAGAAGAGAAACGTACTCTCTGGCGGTCTGTAATTAAAGAAATCCGCATAAACAGCGACAGAGAAGTCGTTAGTATTTTTTTGGGTAGTGTTTTACCTTTTTTACACTACCCGTTGGTTCATCTGCTATAACAACTTTTGGCTCTTTAATAATTGCACGAACCATAGCTACACGCTGCTTTTCTCCTCCAGACAATAATGAGACTTTTTTATTTTCCATACCTGATAAATTGAACTGTTCCATATATTTTAGTGCCCTATTTATTACAATATTATCTAACTTCTTATTACCATATAAGTATGGTAATAAGATATTATCCATCACAGTCAAATTTTCCATTAAATGATATGACTGAAAAATAAAACCCACTTTTTCTGATCTAAAATACGCTTTTTTTCTGTTATTTTTATTGCTGATCAAAGTATTCTTAAACCTATAAGTACCTTGATCAAAGTTATGTAACATTCCTAAAATATTTAATAATGTGCTTTTTCCCGACCCTGATTTACCTTCAATAACAACAATATCTCCCGCATAAATTTCAAGATTTAGATTATCAATTACATTTGTCTTACCATCATAACTTTTACTTATAGCTTCCAACTTTATTATTCTTGCTTTGTTACACATCTTGTATTATTTCTCCATTACTTCTTCCAAAACTAATGTCTCATTTCCAGACAAACCTTCTAAAATCTCAATGTATTCTATTTTTTGTCCTTCTTCTTCCAATTGAAACTCTTCACCAATTTTTACTTCTATACTTTTTGTCTTATTACCTTCTAATACATTTACATAATAAACATCTCCATCGTTTATAAGCATCTTTTTTAAGATGTACAAACTTTTTGCTTTTTTCTTATTTGTATAGCTAACTTTCATCTTTGTACCTAATAATAATTTTCCTTTATTACTTATGTAGATATCTACCTTACCATCTTCTACAGTTGATCCAATACCAACAATTTTACTTTTTATTTTCTTATTTTTTCCTTTCTCACTCTGCAACTGTATAGTAACCTTTTTACCAATTTTTATCTGTTGTAGCTTTTCTAAGTCAAGCGATGCTGCAATTACAATAGAATCATAATCCATAATTGTTATATGTGCATATTCTTTTGTTATTTCCTGTGAGACTATTCTCCCATTATATTCAGATTTGTATTCTTTTCCTCCAACATGGTATAGTGTATCCCCTTTTTTTAAATCCTGTCCTATTTTATATTTCAAATAGAAACTATCATAAGATTTTTTTTTATCAAAAGTAACATCTATATATTTATCAGATTCTCCATATATTCCAGAACAAACCTCTCCATCCATTGTAACTGTACTTGTAATATTATCACTCATTACCTGCGATCTTATTTGCGTAATATTGTTATTAACTTCTTCTGGCATTTCAAATTCATCATTTGTATTAGAACCCTTTGTAAATGAGACAATTCCTACCAAACATACTACCATTATGCTTATAATCACTAAAGTTGAAATATACTTAGCCTTCATTTTTACTCCTTTTGATATGTATGATCTATTATTTCATCCATAAGTAATTTTATATTATCTGATTTTTCTTCATTTATTGGATAAACCGGATCAAATACCAAAGGTGTCCGAAATTCATCCTCACCTTTTTCTGTTTCATATTTTACGGTCATAGTTGTGCATATAGATTGAAATTTACATTCCACAAGTGGTTTAAAAACTATCTCTGCCGTTACTGAGCCTGACAATTCTTTTTCACTGGTTTTATCAGATTCTATCTTTTCCTCATTTATAAATTTAATGTGTGGCTCAATAAAAGCATTTGCCTTTATGTCAGTTATCTTCAATTTTTCCGTGGCATTCCATGTATAGATACATGTTTGTGTATTGTCAATAAAACTGCTGCTAAACTCATTTGGAACAACAGATGCCTCTAATGCACCTGAGAACTTTGTTCCGCTTCCAGATGAAAACTTAATTGGTGTTGAAAATTCAATTTTTCTCTTTTCACCATCTACACTGATATTCATATTGTTTATTTCAGCAGTAGTAACCTCTTCATTTGGGGTCACCGTTACCAGCCAATAAGAAAAATATAGATCTCTATAATGATAATTTTCAATCTGTTCCACCATATTTGCATCTATTTCACCAGAAAAATCAGTTGGAGAAACATCTTCTCCCCCTAATGACAAATAATTAACCTCTTTTACCTTATCTTTTGTAAGTAATGCCAAATTAAATGATATTACATCTGCCTGCACATCTACACTAATATACTTTCCGTTATCATAAAATTCATGTACCTCTGTTGTGCTTTTTTTCCCACATCCAGTAAGCATAACACACAACAACAAAAAAAACACCACAATACATTTTCTCATTCTCTTTTTCAAGCCTTTCTATTAATATATTTAATTCCTAATATTCCTATCAGTCATTTACTCTCTGTTTATTTTGACATATTACTGTCTGCATAAAAAGGGACAAATAATACTTGCCCCTTTCTACTCTTAATTACCATAACTTAAATTAGTAATACTTTGTAGCATCAGTATAATTACCTGTTTTACTATAAACAATTGATCTATATGCTTCACTGCTTGGGGCACTAAATTTAATTGTACCCTTGTTTTTTCCATTTTCCTTCTTTTCAATTTTTAATTTCATGGTATTTAAGAGAACATTATATGAATAATATCCAACCGGATCACTCTTATCAACTGTTCTTGTTATAGTACTTGATACTCCCCATGTATTTGCTTTAGTTTTGTCAACAGAGCCACCAACATTTACTGGAACACCATAATCACTAAAATCCACACCTACATTAAGAGTATTTTTTGTTTGTGATGAAATACTAAAACTTGTTGTCTGTGATATTACAATATTATTTTTCTTATTAGGTTTATAATCAAAACCTGTTGATACCTTCCCCGTACCATAAAAAATAGTATAATAAGAAATACTATCCTTGTATACAGTACAGTCATATTTGTGTTTCCATGGACCCCATCCTGTTGTATAAGTATATGTACTATACTTATTATAAGCAGCCTCCACACTTTCAATTGGCATCATTGTAACTAAAGACACGACTATCATAAATGCACCAATTAGTTTAATAACTTTGTTCTTCATTTTTTTCCTTCATTATTTATATTATACAAATTATTTTATCTTTAAAGATTGAAATAGTTTATTTTTTATATTGCAATACTTATCCATAATATCTCACTTTAATAAAATTTACAACCCCTTTTGTTCCCAATGCATCATAAATGTTCCTAACGCAATATTTTCTTCCATTTTTTTACATTTTTATACAAAATTGAAAAATATTCTCCCTCACATTTTTCTTCTTCTTTGTGCAATGGGAATTATCCTTTTTTCTGTTTTCTCTCCATTCACACACCACTCCACATTTACATTTTCCTTTTCCATTTTTGTAATCCATTGTACATTTACCATATAAGAGCGATGAATCCGAATAATCCCTTCACTTTCTAATATTCTTTCCAAATCATTCAAAGGCTTACGAACATATACTTTTTCTCCATTATCCATGTAAAATATACTATAAACACGTTCTGATTCAATATAAACAATAGTTCTGCTATCCATTCCTTCCGTTTTATCTATCATCTTTATCCCCACCATTTCTTATACTTTCACTCTCAAACTGTAACACAAAAAAACGCTTTGTGCCGTCATTTGTACTTTTCTATATAGTCTTTTGTCATAATTTACAGTTTTTTGCCCTTCCAAACATACATTTTTCTTTTATTTGTATGCTTTATTACAATTTTAATATATTAAAAATAAAAATCATGAATATTCTGTCCCTGGTTGCCTCTAAATTTTTTATTGCTATATTTATAATTTTTATGATAGAATTAGCAGTGGATAATTGAGATTTGTTTAGATATTATAATCAGAAAGGGGTTATAAATATGCCATTTATTGATTCTAAAATTACAGGAGTTATTACTAAAGAAAAGAAAGACACCATAAAAAAGCGTCTAGGAGAAGCTGTTTCTATCTTAGGAAAATCTGAAGGATTTCTAATGGTTGGTTTTCAGGATCAATATGATCTTTATTTGGGAGGAAATGAATTAGAAAAAGGTGCATTCGTTTCTGTCTCACTTTTTGGAAGTGCTTCCAGTGATGCCTATAATCAATTGACGGAAGCAATTTGCAGAATATATAAAGAAGAACTTGACATCCCAGGAGACAAAATTTATGTCTCATATATGAGTACAAAAGATTGGGGATGGAATGGGAGGAATTTTTAAATGAATTCTAAGTTTTTAAGAAAGAACAAAGGAAAAATGCTAATTCTACTTGGATTATTTTGTATAACTTTGAGTGGTTTTGCTATTTCTAGTCAGTTAAATTTTAATCATGTAGAAGCAAGTTCTGAAAGTACACCTTTTGAAAGTATTCAGCCAACAACTACTCCAACTCCACCAAAGCCTGCAGGCACTTCACTTACTGCTTACAGCACAAAAAATGGGCTTATTCTCCGTTGGAAGAAAATTGAAAAAAATAATTCTGGCTATGAAATTCAATATGCTACAAATAAGAATTTCAAGTCTAAAAAAAGTGCATGGGTTAAGAATAATACTAAAAGTTCAAAAACCATAAAGAATTTAAAGAAAAATACAAAATACTATGTAAGAATACGAACCTACAATCAAACAGAACAGAAAAAAATATATGGTGGTTTTTCTAAAATTGTTTCAATGACAACGGCAGCCGATGTTACATTTTTGTATAAAGAAGGCTTTTATTGTGAGAAAATTTCCAATTCTACCAAAAAACGTATGACTGGGAAGTCATATACTAAAAATAATTATGTACAACTCTCGGATTTGCGGTATGTACGGGTTCAACATTATGATTATAAAGGAAAAATTCAAAGTGGAGAGCTTGTGGTTAATAAAAAAATAGCAAATAATACTGTGAAAGTTTTCTACGAATTATTTCAAAAAAAATATCCAATTCAACGTATGAAATTAATTGATGATTATGGAGCTGACGATGAGACATCTATGGAGGCGAACAATACCTCTGCATTTAATTTCCGTAACGTCAGTGGTTCCTCTAACTTATCAAAACATGCTTATGGATTGGCAATCGACATTAATCCTAAAATTAATCCTTATATAAAGGGGTCTATAGTTTTACCAAAAAATGGTAAATCTTATATTCAACGAGATGTGTCAAAATGCAAAGGAAAATATAAAAGTAACATGATTCACAAAAATGATGTTGCTTACAAAATTTTTACAAAATATGGTTTTCAATGGGGTGGAAACTGGAACTCTTTAAAAGATTATCAGCATTTTGAAGCAAAATAACATAAAAGCCTCACATCAAGATTTTTAACATCTTAATGTGAGGCTCTTTTTCATTTTAAGGAAATACTTTAATATAACTTTCCGCTTCCCTCTCCTTTTTCTAATGCGATAATTCTCTTTGTCATAATTGGGTGGTCAGCTACTAAGTTTGCAACCCAAATAAATATTCCCTTTACACTCTTTGCATATTCCATATAATCCTCTTTATCTACCATTTTATACAAATGTTTTCCAGCCATCAAAGAAAACATTGCTTCAATTCCATCATTTCCTGTAAGTTTTTGTGCCAAACGGTCACAACTGTACTCTCTAGCACGAGATGCTGTAGAACTTAAAATAGGAATTCTATTAGAGAACAACATCTTAAAATTATATCCAAACGTCGCATGCTTATAATGAATATGTGCCATTTCATGTGCAATAATGAAGGAAATAGATTCCAAATCCTTATGTTCCCGATAAGCAATTTCAAATATATCAGAAAAAATTTCTATGTACTGTTTTCTTATAATAAAAGCAGAAAATGCATTTAATATTCCATTCTGCTGAATAATATAAACTTCTGGAACTTTCTTCATTCCTAACCGTTTTGCATACAATTCCACTCTTTCATATATCTCTGGAAAATTCTTTGGTGTAATTCGGATTGACATGGCACGGTACTTTTGGTACATAAAGTTAAGTACTAATGGAAGTATTAAAAAAATAATTATTGCAATAAGACATTCATTAAAAATATCATCCTCTTCTTCTGATAAGGATGCCTCATCTTTTCCTTGATCTTTATTTCTTTCTGCTTTTTTCTTTGATTTATCCTGATTCTCAGACTCTCTACCCTTAGTAGTATCTTTTGCCTTATCCAATGTTATTCCTATTTCTTTCACACGTTCTGAAACATCTTGTTTAAATTTTTCTATTTTTTCAGGCAATAAGGCAACCATACATCCAATAACACCAATAATAATGATTAAATTTAAAACACATAGAAACCGATACCATCGCTTTTCTGACTTATGCCTGCAACCTTCTATCTCCTTCTTACTTAATACAAAATCTGCCCAATTTTCTTGTTCCTGATTCATCTTCTGTTTCCTCCTAATATTAACTTGTTATTATTTACATAATATCATTAACTTTACTACTTTATACTTCCAATTTTGTCAAAAGGGTAAATCCTTGCACAGGCTTTTCCAAGTATCCAGTCTTTCTTTACATTACCTACACTAGAACTGCGGCTGTCAATACTTACTCCACGGTTATCTCCTAATACAAAATATTCATCTTTTCCAAGAGTAATTTCTTCCTCTGCTCTTCCACTATCACAAATGGGATCTTTTCCATAATGCTCTTCCAAAGGTTTTCCATTAATATAAATGATATCACCTTCTATTCGTACCCTTTCACCTGGAAGTCCAATAATCCGCTTTACATAAAATTCATAAGCATTTTTATCAGATTTATTCGTATTCTTCTCATCAAAGAAACGATAAAATACTATAATATCAAATCTTTTAGGTTTACCAAACCGATACGATACCATTTCTGTTAAGATTTGTTCCTCATTGTATAATGTGTTCTCCATAGACTCACCATTTACTACATTTTTTGCAATAACATAATTGGGTATTAAAAATACTCCAGTCACAATAATTGTTGCATATAGTGAAATCTCTTTTACAATAGACCATATTTTTTTCTTTTTCTGTTCTTCCATTTTCTTTCCCCCATTCTTTTTTTACAAGTATTCATTACCCTGTTTGTATAATAATCTAAGATTATGTGTTACTGTTCACATTTTTGATATTTATAGTAACTATCTTATGGGCTTAGTATAACAAAAAAAATAAATTGTGCAGGAATTTTGTGACGAAATGTATGTATTTTGTGATAAAAAATTAATAGAGATTATTCACTTTCCAACTTTTTTTGTTTCTCTGGCATTATCATATCTACTATAAATACATACCCCTCTCTTTCTTCTTTACATGTCATTTTTAACTCCCCTCCATATTTCTTCAGAGCAGTTTCTATATTTTTTATTCCAAATCCATGTTGATAAACTTCTTTTTTACTGGTTACAACTCCTTTTTCCGATATTGGCACTTTTCTGTCACATGAATTTTTTATCTGAATTACAAAAAAATGCCCATTACTCTTCAATTGTATTTGTAATATCCTCTTAGTTTCCTCACATTTTTCCAAGGCTTCTATTCCATTATCTACTGCATTAGAAAATATTTTACACCAGTCCATGGCATCTACAAAAGGCATTATAGGAATATTTCCGTCCACTAAAATCTGAATACCCTTCTTTTTTGCTATGTCCTGCTTTACATTTAAAATTGCGTCTACAATATCATTTCCTGTTTGAAATTTCATAGAAATATCGGATACTGCCTCATTAAAATTCTTTAGATATTCTTCCATTTCCATATATTTTCCTTCTTTTGCTAATATCTGGATACAAAAGAAATGATTACGCATATCATGACGAAGTTTCCTGGTTTCTAACTGTGCCTCCTTATAGGACTCATAAATTGCCAGTGTTTCTCTTGCATTTTTTTCATGCATAGCACTTAACTCTTCATAATAGTCTGCTGCCGTTCCTACTGCAATCACCCTGATTACCATAATAAGTGCAAATGCAGACAAAGCCAGATACGCAACCAAAGCTAGAATTTTACTTCCCCCAATTTCTAATTGTGACTCTTCTGAAAAACCTATAATTCCTACAAAACTAATAAATATAGAAATGGTAAATAATAGAAATTTTTCTTTACGCCGTACCCGTTTAGCAAAATGAAATTTTTTATCTAAAATATACAATCCAATCATTAAAAATAATACAAATAAATCCACAAAAAAGTTATATGGGGTGTTATCACTTAAAAGATCTACTCCTGCAACCCAGAAAATAGCGTCTATGGCAGCTAAAGGCAGAGCTATTGTAAAGAAAACCATCCACAACCAAAGGCTTGTTCTCATCTTTTTTTCCTCAGCTGCACAATAAAAAAAGGCATGTAAAAAGACTAAATAAATACCTACTTCTATACTCTTGGCTGGTTCCTCTAAAAATGAACTTACCATACTGTTTACAATTAAACAGATTCCCCAGAATATCACACCTATTTTTAAGTTCTTTGCCTTCTCCCATATTTTTCCACTCTTATTTCCTTCTTTATATGGTGATAAAGAAATCCCATATATATGTACATATCCCATCCATATAATAACAGTAACAATAATGTCATCCAGACAATCTAACAGATACTTCATATTTCCACCTCTAACTTGTAACTGTTTAGAATCATCAACAGTTTTATATTTAAGTCCATAATAAAATGTGTGTTTCTACCTGAATAGATACCTTATTTTTTTGTTATCCAATACATTAATGCCTCTCGGAAAGCCTCTTGCCTCCCCCTGCTAATTGGTACCTGCACATTTCCTGAAAGGGTTAGCTCTAAGTTATTGTAAGATTCTACTGCTGCCAATTGTACCAGATAACTTCTATGACATCGGAAAAATCCTTCTTCTAATAATTCTTTCTCCACATTTGCAATCTTTTCCCTCACCTTATACACTTTCAAGCAATTAGTATTTCTATGTTCCAATATATGATAAAATACATCATTCTTCATAGATTCTACATAAATAATAGAAGCAACTTCTACACACACTTCCTCCTCTTTAGTATGTAGAATAATATTTTTTCCTTTCCTTAAACGCTTCTTTAATTCACCTAATGCCTCCCACAGTTTTTCCTGTTCTACTGGTTTTGCCAGAAAACGAAATGCTTCCACTTCATATCCTTGCATGGCAAGCTCTGTATGACTGGTAAGATAAATAAGGATTTCTTTCCCTCCATATGATCGGATGGCTTTTGCTGTATCAAATCCATCTAGGCGTTTCATTTCTATATCCAAAAATAAAATATCATATTGCGGAATTTCTCCCATCTCTTTTCCTCTTTCATATTTTTTTACCAATTCCTCCCCTGAAGAAAAACTGTCTACTACCACATCTAAACTATGATAGTATTCTTCTATTTCTTTTACAATCTGTTTTCTAAATATTTCTTCATCTTCACAAACTGCTATTCTCATACTACTCTCCAATCTATATATCATAGTTCAACCAACGTACTGAACTGTTATATATATATTCAATTCTTACTCTCTAACATGTTGATACCTTTATTATAACGAAAAAAATAGCCTATGCAAAGAATCTGTTATAATAAATCTGAAATCTTTGCATAGACTTTTTTATTACTACTTTGTAGTTGTTCAGAAGCATGAACAGTTACATTAATTTTTAATTACTATTTGATATATTAACACCTGATTCAAGCTTTGGATCCTCTTCCTCGATTTTCTCATCCACCTTTCCAGTCTCATTAAAATTATCTTTAGTGCTATCTTCTACATTATTTAAATTAACTTCTTCTTGTGTGTTACCTATTGACCCTGCCGATAAAACAACTTCTTGTCCATTCTCATTCTCTGATACAACTTTTACCCCTTTTAACTTTTGAAATATTTTACTAGAAGAAAAATCATAAAAGAGATAGGAACCAATAGCATCGCTTTGCTTTGAAATATAAGCATCTGCTTCAGGAATCTGTTGGGTTTCAAATGTATAACCATCTATTAATACTGCCTGCATAATTTGGTATACAGTTTCTAGATCAAGCTGGCTGGTTTTTACCATATCATACATCTTAGATGCCATAGCTATCCAATTCTTACTATCCATTTCCTTTATTCTCTGAAGCATAGCAGATACGATATTTAAAGCTCTTTCACCTCTTCCAAAAATGTTCTGCTGCCCATTGCTACTTTCCACTCTACGTACTCTGGCATAACCAAGCACTTGCTGTCCATTCAGCAACTGTTTGCCTTTCTTAACATTACGGTATTTTTCTTCTCTAATGTAGTTTGTATGGTTTAAATAATCTGCTTCTTTTTTGGTAAGATTAATTTGGATACCGCCTATACAATCAATGACATCTTCAAATTGCTGGAAATTCACTTCTATAGTACTATCAATGGTAATTCCCATTTCTTTCTCCATTACCTTCTTGAAGGTATCCATACCATACTTTGTATAAGCATTACTAACCTTCAAATACTCATTTTCACAAGTAATTGCCAAATCCCTTGCAATTTCTGTTACATAACATTTTTTCTCCTGAGGAATAAATGTTACTAAAAGGTTCATATCAGCTCTTCCTTTATCATCACCAGCAAAATTTTCTTGTCCAACAATCAAGAAATTTTTTGATTTTGTAAGTTCTTTATCACTTAACTTTGTTTTATTTCCCTTGGAAGAACTTATACTTCCCTGTGCTGCTTCTGTTTTTTTTACATCTGCATCTTTTTTAGGATGAAGGGAAATATTCCCTAAAATAACAGCACATACTATCAATAGTCCGAATAATCCAAATCCATATTTTTTCTTATTTGGTCCCATAATTCTTCTAAATCTCTCTTTCATTTGCTCTCTTCCTCCATAAAAAAAACAGGTGGAAAAAGGAAATGTTCTTTGGTTTTGTACTTTTAGGGTATCTAATAATACTAAACTGTATTCTCTGCAAAAAGTCTCACTTTGATTCTTTGTTACTTTCTCATCACATACCAATTCTACATCAAATGCAGCCTGCTGATACATGGCATGTACCAACGGATGAAACCAATATACACATTTGACTACAGTGTGTAACAATTTATAATACAAATCTCCACAGCTATAATGGGTAAGTTCATGTTTATATATGTAATAGAGACTTTCTTTTTGATATTCCCGCTCTGGCAAAATAATGGAAGGTCTGTAAATTCCCACAATCATTGGACTGGAAATTTTTGAACACTGGTATACTGGAATACTTTTTGATATATGCATCTCCTGGCATACAAGTTTAAATTGTTGCTGGTACTCCTTGGATGCTGGTCTTCTCCATCGTTGTATGCTTTTATATACCGATTGATATAGAATCACTTCATATCCAATCATACCAACTATACCAATGATCCAAATTATACTCATAATGTTCCATATAGTATTTTGATGAATTTGATACCATTCTTTTATTCCAGTAATAATACCAGACAATACTACGTTGGAAGACCTTTCACTTTCTAACTTTCCTCCAACAGATATATCATCTAAACTCACTTCTGGTTCTAATATTGTTTTCTCCTCTAATACCTTTTCTTTAAATTGGGAACGAACCGACTTTTCTTTCCTGTTAGTCTCTTTAGAAAATTTTTTCTTGTAAGCCTTATCTGACATTCCATCAACAACTGGTTCTTCTTTGTGTGAAACTTGTAGATTTTGTATGCTTTGTCCTAATTCTTCTATGTTCACTAATTCCAAATTAATAGGAATCAATAACCGAATTGCCAAGGCTAACCACAAAAAATATCTTCCAACCGCCATATAAGGTTTCTTTACAAAATATCCCAGTAAAATTACAATACCAATCACAATTCCTATCTGTAAAGACAAGGCAAATATTAACTGAAATATCTCTATCATTTACACCATCTCTTTCCTACTTACGAGAATTATTTGTAATAATGGAAACAATTTCATCTATGTCCTCTTCCCTAATTGTCTCACTCTTTACTAATGAAGCAATCAAACCTTGGTAAGAATTTTGATAAAAATGCTCTAAAAATGTCTTTGTTTCTTTAGAAACATAGTCTTCTCTTGCTACTAACGGACAATAAAACTTTAATCTGCCTTCCCTTTCACATCCCAGAAACCCTTTTTCTTCCAACCTTTTTAACAAAACCTGAACTGTGGAACGTGTCCACCCTCTTTCCTGTTCCAGAATCTGTACTACCTTTCCAGATCCTATTGGTATCTCTTCCGTCCAAATTACCTGCATAACAGCTAATTCAGAATCTGGTAATCTTTCTAACTTCTCATTCATGATGCATCCTCCTATGTGTACACATATATTGTAGATACGTCTACCTACCTGATATCATATATTTATCATAAAACAGTTAATGACATTTGTCAACATATTTTCGTTGACAAATGTCATTATTTTTTTAGTCGAACTGTATAACTTGTATAAAGTATGTAATAATCAGCAATATATTTTTGTCATCACAAAACACGCAACAAATGTGTGTTTTTACCTAAATTATTACCATCATTTTTGCAATTTCTATGATAAATTCTTCAGGGCTAGGAATAGTATCTTCATTAAATACCGTATTCCATTTCTCATTTGAATTTAAATATCCTGCCATTATAGCTTTCTCCATCTCTTTTCGTACTTCTTTTACCTCTGTTCCCTCTTTTTTTGCAATTTCACTTATTATATTGTTGATTGCTTTTTCGTTCATTTTTATCTCCTTTCGCTTGTGTAACTTCTTATAATTAATTATTTATATCTACCTTCCCAAGTCTAACTAATATATACTAGTTATGTCAATTGTTTTTTCTCGACAATAAACGACACTATCCGACAGGGGGGTATTAATTTGAGTGATAAAGGAAGTATACAAATACATTTGGATCATTTATTGAAAGCTTCAGGCTTAAGTAAAAATAAACTTTGTCAAAAGGCAGAAATACAACGTTCTCAATTAAATGGTTATCTTAATAATACAATTACTCGTTTTGATAAAGATGTACTTGCAAGACTATGTCATGCACTTAATTGCTCTCTTTCTGATTTATTAGAATATGTCCCGTCAGATAAACAATGACAAAAATAGCCTGTATGTTACTATAATTCTTTACATACAGGCTGTTTTTATTTTTTTATTTAAGCTCCTCATAATCATTATATAATCAATTTGAGATAAATGATTATATATTTAAAAATATCTTGTTTAATTTTCCTCATGTTATTCTTTTATTCTATCTTCAATGTTTAAACAATTTACTTAATTATGTTTTAGTATTTCACCCTTTATATATTATTATTTTTGATTTATAATATATTATTTATTGAAAATAGTTATATTTTGTCGTATAATGTAAATAATATTTATGAAAGGTGGTTATTATTATGAAAATTCAACAACGTGATTTTTATTTAGGAGCTTGTTTATTTTCTTTTTTAAACCACAATTTAGATACTACACCTTCTCTTATCGAAAAAACAGATGAGACTACACAAATTGTAAAAATGACTACAAATACAAGCAATGATTTTTACATATTTATGAAATATACAAAAGATTGTAAGTCAACAAATATTATACATAAAAGTTGGGCTTTTCCTTTGACAGAAAAAGATAAAAATATTATTGAAAAATATCATAATCTGCAATGTCCTGTTTATTTATTTTTTATATGTTGTGAAACAGAATTAAAAAATGGAGAAATTGCAATTTATAGATATGAAGATTATCTAAAAATAAAAAATAAATCATCTATAACTATCAATATAAAAAAATCTAGTGATCATTATTTTAATCTACATGTTTCTAAATCACGAGATAAAATTATACGTTCAAAACGCACAAACATTGCTAAAAAAATATCAAATATTGAAATAAAATATTCATTTTAATTTTCAAAAAACAAATAGGGCTGAAGTACTCTAGTCCTATTATTAGATGTTTACTTAATCTAAAATATTTGTAATAAACTTATTATATTCGTTTCACTCTCAAATTTAACCAAAATCTCGTAATATAAATTACATATATTGAAAAATTATCTACTTTTTTGAAGAACTTCTACTATAGTTTTAATATGGAAATATATTTTCATAAAGGATATTTCAGCTACAAATTCTATAGAAAAAATATTCTATTATCTTTTTTCATACCATTCTGTCAAATCTTCATTCATATTTATAACCATATTCAATAGATACCCTTAAAAATCTTTTTCTTTGCTAATTATAACATTCTTCCTATCGTTCATAAATAATGATCTGAACTATTACATATAATTATGCATATTTTATATATTAGGATTACTTTCATTGAAAAGAAAATTATTTTATATTACAATAAAATATATTGATAGGTGATTGACAATGTTTGTAATCTTGGTTAAATTAAAAATAGGTAATTTTCAATATGTTTCTGTAGAAGGAAATATTAAAATAATTGAGGTTGAAATGGTAAACTTATAACCATACCAGAAAGGAGCATATTATGAATAATATGAAAAAAAAATTTTTACAAGTGTTTCCACTCTTTTTACTATTTTTCATCCTTTTGTATTCAAATCAAAATTTTAAAACCCAAATACTAGCAAATTCTATTACACAGAAAGATGCAGCAAATTTTGAATACACATTTACCTCCATAGAGGGAGAAAACATATCTACATTAACAAATCCGAAAGAGACAACTGTACTTATATTCGGACATACAAATTGTGCTAATTCACGAAATACTATTAAAAACATTGCTAACAGTGAATGGGTACACAATTCTAATATTCGTGTTATCTTTGCAGAATGTAACTATGCCTCTCTCGAACAGACAAAGGCATTTGCACAATCTTATGGAAGTGATGCAATTACTTTTTGCTATGACACAAATTACTATGGTAACATTACAACTGCTATGTGGAATTATTATGATATCTATTATGATGCAAGTGCAGGAGGTACACTGCCATTTACTGTATTGATTGACGAAAATAACAGGGTACAAAAAGTACTAACAGGGAATCAATCTGCAGATGCTATTTTAAGAGAAATCAAAACATTTACAACTTTAGATGAGGAAGAAACAAAAACAAATGTCAATTTAGAAATTACAGGTACAGAAAATTATACCTATGTAAATGAAGTACTAGATCTTGTAAATCAGACACGCCAGGAAAAAGGATTGCCAGAATTAGTTCTTGACAAAGATTTATTAGAATCTGCCATGCAGCGTGCCGCCGAAAATTCTCTGTATTACAGCCATACCAGACCAAATGGAAGTGAATGTTTTACTGTTACCAACCGTGGCACCCGCCGTTCCGAAAATATTGCTGCAGGTTATAGTTCTCCGCAGGCAGTCATGAAGGCGTGGAACAATTCTCCTGGACATTATCAAAATATTATTGACCCTTATGTAAAAAGTATAGGAATTGGCTGCTTTAAAGATAGTACAGGCAATTTATACTGGACACAGCTATTTGATAATGATATTGCTGTAACACCATCCATTTCAGGTAGCAAACAAGTGAATAGAATTGTATCCATACAAAAAAAGCTCCTTCATATACAAGCAGGAACGAATCAAACTTTTTATGACACAGATTTAAATAAAACTACAACTATGGAAATCTATCACACAAATGAGAATTATAGCCACATTAAACAAAAACTATTATTATCCAATTTTACATTTAAAAGCAGTAACAACTCTGTGGCAACAATTAGTGATAAGGGAATAATAACATTAAAAGGATTGGGTTCTACAGTGATTACAGCTTCTTTGAAAGAGGATAATTCCATTTTCCTTGAACAGACAATTACCATAAAGAAAAAACCTATTTCAAACAATACAACAACGATTTCCAATATTTCTAGTTTAAAAGCAGATTCCAAGACAAACAGTGTAAAACTTACTTGGAAAAAAATTACTAAAGCAAATGGATATTTAGTATACCAATATGATAATGCCAAAAAGAAATGGAATAAAATTGCAAGTATTACATCTAATACACCTTCATATACTGTGAAAAAATTGAGTTCAGGTTCAACATACCGTTTTGCAGTGAAAGCATATATCATACAGAAAAAACAACAAATCACCAGTAAGGCATACACTTCTCTATATACTGCCACAAAGCCTTCCACTGTAACATTTCTTGTAAGTGCTGGAAAACAAAAAGCAACTTTAAAATGGGATAAAGTAAAAGGTGCTACTGGTTATAAAATTTACTATAAAACCAATGTTTCTGACAAATGGATACAGCTTGAGGATACAAAAAATAACAGCTATACGAAAACAAAACTTGCTTCTGGTAAGGATTATTTCTTTACAGTAAAAGCATACAAGACCTATAAAGGTAAAACTTATTTGGGAAGTGGAAAAACAAAAAAAGTAACCATTAAATAAATCTTAAAGTAGCTGTTCACGTTTCTAAACAATTACTACTTAGAATTAAAAACAGGATAGATAGCGGAGGAGATTTATGCATACAAAAAAACAAACTATATCCATAGGAATTCAGGATTTTGAGAAAATACGGAGTTACGATTGTTTTTACATTGATAAAACCAGGTTTATAAAAAAATGGTGGGATTTAAAAGATGAAGTGACTTTAATTACCCGCCCAAGATGTTTTGGTAAAACTCTTAATATAAGCATGGTAGAATGCTTTTTCTCCAATCTATATGCAGACCGAGATGATTTATTTAAAGCACTTGCTATATGGGAAGAGGAAGAATATAGAAAAGTACTGGGAACCTATCCTGTTATCAGTCTGTCCTTTGCCAATATAAAAGAAAACAGCTATAAGGAAAATTTAAAGAAAAAAATGTGTTAATTGGATAAGAAACAAACTTTAAAAACCGATCCTTCCAGAATACTCTGGGGATCGGTCTTTTTCTCTATCTTTTTTCACTTGTTGGTAAACTTACTCTTAGAAAACTTCTGCAAAACCGTCTCCAATTAAATGGAATTAACGGATAAATATAACTCTTTCCAGAAATTGTTTTGTTTGTCACGATCAAAACAGCCACAAGAATAATTCCCCCAATATATCCAAATACACCAAATATTTGTACTAAGAACAATAAAATAATACGCATAAACTTCAAGGCATAACCTAATTCAAAACTTGCCTGGCTATAGTTAGCAATTGCAACAAATGCCATATATAACATACATTCTGCATTAAACCAGCCTGAACTTACTGTAAAGTCTCCAAGTACAATACCTGCTACTACACTAAGAGGGGTACTTAACATATTTGGAGTGCTAAGTGCTGCAAGCCGCAAACCATCTATGGCAAATTCCAAAATAAGAAATTGTAAAAACGGCGGGACATTTACATCCTCTGCAAAATTCACAAATGACAGCCAATCTGGTAACCATTCTGGATGATTCATAAGCATTAAAAAAGTTGGTGTTAATAGTAAAGCTACCAGATTGATAATCAATCGGGAAAGACGTAGATAAGTTCCTGTAACAGGTGGAAAATAATAATCATCTGCTTCTTCTATCATATCAAATATAGAAGTTGGTAAAATCATAGCAGAAGGCGAATTATCCACCAAAATTACAATATTCCCCTCCAACAAAGAAGCTGCTGCCGTATCAGGTCTTTCTGTAAATTTAAATTTTGGAAAAGGATTTAGCCATTTTTTATGATACAAACACTCTGCCAAACTTTCCTGATTCATTGTCAGAGCATCTATTTTAATATTAGAAATCCGGTTGCGAATATCGTTTAACATATCTTTATCCACCCGGTCATTTACATAACTTACTACCACATCTGTTTGAGAACTCTCTCCAACTGTAAACATCTCCATAGTTAATTTTGGACTGCGGATTCTCCTTCGGATTAAAGCTGTATTAAATACCAATGTTTCCACAAAACCATCTCTGGAACCTCTCATGACTTTATCTTTTTCTGGTTCCTCCACACTTCTTGCTGGATAAGTTCGACAATCTATAGTAATTGCTTTATCATATCCATCTACTATTAAAATTGTAATTCCAGATAATAAAGTTTTTACAATTTTTTGTACATCAGTCTGTAAATCCACTTCTCCATAAGGCATCAATTTCTTTGACATTCCATGAGCATCTTCTGGCATATCTTCTGGCTTTATGCTTAAAAAATACTGCATTAACTTCTGCAATATTTCATCCTTTGCAAAACCATCTAATAAATAAAAACAAGTCCGCCTTCCTCCAATTTCAATTACCCGATATATAATATCAAAGTTTTTATTAACCTGTAATATATCCGACAGGATTGCTATATTTTCATCTAAATCCTTGGATTGTAATTCCATGTTCATCCTCCCAACTTGGTTAAGTTTAAAATAAATCTCTTATTCTAAGTATGTTTATCTTTATCCTCGATTATTCATTTACTAGTATTACAACTACTGCTAATGCAACCAAAAGTCACTTAGCATCATCAATTGTCTACACATCAAAAACCTATTAAACATGAATAATCTCGGTTTATTCTATTTTAACCAAGTAAGGAAATTTTATTCTTACTTTACATCTTTATCCGATGGATCATAATATCCTCCATCTTCTGATTGCTCTACATCTTTTGGCACTGGTTTCTTTAAAGGAGCTTTTTTATTGCTTTCAAAAATGCTCACTTCACATTTACTATAATTATTATATATCCACTTTGCATCTTTTACTGTTAAGCGTATACAACCGTGGGATGCAGATTTTCCAAGTTTTTCATATTCTTCTCCTTGCAAAGAGTAACTGTCCCCATTGCGGGTATATGTAACAGAATGGAACAAATACGGTCCTGAATAACGGGTACAATACTTTCCATATACTCCATACTTTAAAGGATGCCATTTTCCCGCCTGAGAAAGTCTTTTATAATTTCCCTGTCTCGTACCATGACCTGGCATTCCACAAGAACATATCATTGCTTTTACAGGAATTATATAACCATTTTTTCCATCTTTTGCATAGACAATTACCATATTTTTTGAAATATTAACTTCTAACTTATAAAAATCTTGCTTTCCGATTAAAGAAGACACATTTTGAGATTGTTTTCCATTCTTCCCAAAATACAATTTATATTTTATATTTCCAACTTTTACATATTTCCATTGATTCACTAACATATAAGAATTATTCTTCCCATAATAATAGTCACCGTCAATCTTACTATAACCTATAGCTCTTGTTCCATCTTTTTTTACATAATATTTCTTAGTATCTGATACCTTATGCCACCCTTTCTTTTCCTTTTCCACAGTCACTTTACAAGTAGCTTTTGCTTTACTTCCATCTTTTGCTGTTGCAGTAATCGTTACAGTTCCTTCCTGCAATCCTCTTACTTTACCATTTTTATCAACAGTTGCTACATTTTTATTACTAGATTTATAAGTAACATCTACTGATTTTCCATCCTTTGATACGGCAGCCGCTGTAATATTTTTATACCAGCTATATGGTACTGTATTATTCTTTTTTTTAAATGTTACTGTTGTTGTTTGATTTGGAGTAGAAGTAACTTGTGTCTGTTCTGGTGTTACTGCACCACCAGTTGATACATAAGCTTGATCTATAATATTAGTTAATTCATCTGCTTTTACTTGGAATGGATTTTCTAAACAAGTACTTGCTAATAATATGCTTATTGCCGCAGCACCCGCACATATAACAGTTGCTTTCATCTTCATATCTTTTTTCCCTCTTTCTCTAAGTTACATAAATTTTAACGCTTCTCTCATTACCATAGCAATATCATCATTAATGCATAAATCTGCTCTGTTATCTGCCAAAGTCTTTGTCTTATTAATCTGAACTAAATTCTTACCTTGAAAATAGTTTATTAATCCTGCTGCTGGATACACAATAAGAGAAGTTCCTCCAATAATTAAGGTATCTGCTTGTCCAATTGCAGCAATTGCTCCTGCAACCACTTGGTCATCCAAACCCTCTTCATAAAGCACTACCTCCGGTCTTACCATCCCTCCACACTTTTGACAAACAGGTATTCCCTTTGATTTTAAAATATAATCTACCTGATATCTAGTCTTACACTTTATACAATAATTTTTATGTATTGTCCCATGTAATTCATATACATTCTTACTTCCAGCCATTTGGTGCAACCCATCAATATTTTGGGTTACTACTGCTTTTAATTTTCCCATTTCTTCTAATTTCGCAAGAGCAATATGGCAATCATTTGGTTTTGCATCCTCATAAATCAAATTTTCTTTATAAAATTCAAAAAATTCCTCTGGGTACTGCATTAAAAAACTATGTGAAACCGCTTGCTCTGGTGTAAAATGTTTGTTTATTTTCTTGCTATATAATCCATCTGAACTACGAAAATCAGGTATATTACTAGCTGTACTTACTCCCGCTCCACCAAAAAATACAATATTATCACTCACTTTTAATATTTTTGCCAATTTTTTTATCTTACTATCCATAGTTCATACCTCATCTCTTAATCTTCCTTCATTATAACTCGAATTATTCATTGTCACAAGATTAATCTATCACATAATAAAATGTAATATCTAATAAACATTTACTCACATTTTCCAAAATATACAATATGTCTAATAATTTTATTGTACTGCTGTTAAAAATCCTCATACAGAAAATAAAATAATAAAACCTAATATACAAAATGCAATTAAATATAAATTGAATTTTTACATTATGCATATCAGGTTTTAAGTATTTATAAACTAAGATAAAATTCTTCTAATGTTAACTTGTTTTCTTTCATATATTTTGCTGCCTCTTTTCCAACATATCGGAAATGCCATGGCTCGTATGATATTTTTGTAACATTTTCTTTATCTTTTGGATAACGCAGGATAAAACCATATTCATAACAATGCTCTGTGAGCCATCGATTTTCCTCCGTATTTTCCTGTGATACATCCATATTTAAATTAGAGGAAGAAAGAATATCTAAAGCTAAACCTGTTTGATGTTCACTATAACCTGCTGGCATTGTCTCCTCATAAGTTTTTTCTAATGCATCATTATAATTTAATCCCTGACTCATTGCTGTTCGTACATCTTCATCCACTAATTGTTGTTGTCTTTTTTTACTTCGATAGCCAGATGCAATCCAATAATTATATCCTTTTTCTCCTGCATCAGAAAGCATTTTACATAAATCAGAATAAAGAACATCTGCTGCCTCAATTCTTCCATTACATATTTTTCTTCTAGCCAACTCCTCTTCTGGGCAAATATTCTCTTTATTTACAAGAACCAGCAACTTTTTGTTGCTTTTCCATATTCTTTTAGCTTCTTTACTGTTTCCCCCTTTTTTTATTCCCGTCTCCTTTTTTTCTTTCTCATTTGTTAAACCTTGTTGTAAATCCGTTGTTGAAGTTTGCTGTAATTCATTTATATTCTCTTCTTTTACTGCCTGTTTATCTTTCATGTGGAATCTATTATAAACCATAATAATTATAAAAAAAACAAATACTATTATTGCCACTAATTGCATTCTTACTATTAGAACCCTACGTCTTCTCTTTTTTACTCTTTTGTAATTTGTTCTATTCATAAATCATCCTCCTCCTTTCAGAAAAGGATATCCCAATACTGTATCCACTTCGTTTCTAAAAGGTATCAAAATTGTATCATATCTCAAAAAAACTCATTAAAAAAATAAGAATAAATTCCCCAATCTATAATTAGTTTCTTTTCGTTTCTTTGATATTCATATCGCACTTTCATCATTAAACTACTTTCTTCACCTGTACTTTCATCATTAACATAAGCTTTTGTATATTGTTCTTTCTTCATTAAACTACTTTCATCATTAACATAAGCTTTTGTATATTGTTCTT